>JAETOL010000101.1 GCA_021771755.1 Lachnospiraceae bacterium
AAATAGAAAGACAGATTCGACAACACCAAGATCTTAAAGTCGACAGCAAAATTTTACATATCTAATTCTTATCAGAAAGATTTACTTTCCAAAGACACAAGATTTTTTACGCCCTCGAGATCTACATTACTCTAAATTATCCTCATTTTTGATTATTTGATGTTTGCTTTTAAGCATGGTACTTTCTCCGTCGATATATGTCTGATACCAACCATCAACTTCTCTTTTTTCAGTAACAAACAGTTCCTGATTTATAATACGCGGTCTAATCACACACACTTCAGGATCTTGATCCATTGCATACACTTCACGAAATGCATGTTCGACAATCATTTTCTTAAATACTGCGCTTTGATCTTTTGTATACCAAATGCGTGGTTCATGACGTACACCGACTTGTGTGTACAATATTTTATAAGGAGATATAGGGCAAATGATTTCTGTTCCTTTTTGCATCCATCCTCCATCAAAGTTGTAGTCATTTTCGCTGTAATAATTGAGACATATCACTGGATCGTCGGAAGTGGGAATTGGAACCTCTGTCGTAATAATACTCCATTTATGATTGTGTAGTTGTTTTAATGGTTCTTTGATCAAATGCCTCATTGCCCATAGCCAAGTGCTTTTTCCTTCAACGGTTTCAAAACGAACATCAACAAATCCCGAAATATTAGATTCTCCTTCATCAACATATTGTATAGGAATAAGTTCCTGATCAAAAGATGACTGGATTTTGTGATTAGCGGCCTTTAAAACACTGATATCTTCAATCTTCTGTAACTTCTCAACTGATTCCTCAAGTGCCTGCTTCATAGCGTTTCTAATAATAGGCCTCATTTTTTGATAGAAAGCAGGTGTACGAACAATTTGAGCACCAACAAAATCTATCATATTATGCCAATCATCCATAGACAACCTCTCGCCTGACACCGCTTTATCTATTGATTGCTTTGCCTTATTTTCGAATTCTGAACCGAAAAACTGTTCAAAATCGTCTATTTCAACGCCATCATACCACCTTACATATAAATTGTCCTGTGATGCAGTGTGTTTTATTGAGGAAGAAGTCCACATAGGAACATTCTCATTAGGAACCAACAACGCATATTTCCAGATTTTCTTGTTGCTTCCCCATTTTTCTAAATAAAACTGAGGAACATAATGATTATTTCTACTAATAGGCATCTATATCCTCCATTTTCATTATCTTATTCTTTTGCCATACGCAATAGGCTTAGCGAGCCACGCTACCTCTTTACATTCATTTTCGAAATATTTTACAATGACCGTGACACTTGAAAAGTTTTCTTCAGTCATCCCAACTAAAGGACGGCTTATTGTCGATAGGAGTATCATCATGATAGAAGAACACTGCGGATATTTGAGGCTGTGAAGCATCAGAATTTCGCGATAATTTACCATAATTATCTGCCTCCAATAAATGAAAGTCACACAATTGTGTGCCAACCATCATTATAGAGGTGAAATGCCGGGTGTTACATCCAACCGACAAGAGTGTCTTTAATCAGCGGCTTGATGGTACAGTTTTACCGTGCAGAATGACTTAAGTGACCGGTATATACATCCAGTGCCTCTTGCTGTCTTTTCACCAGTTCCCTGAGCATCTGCAGTTCTTCCTGCTCTGTCATATCCCGCACCACCGTTTCTTTTTATTCTGCTCCCTATTTTACCGGAATTCCGGTAAAATCGCAACCAACGTCCATACAGCAGTCCGTCATCTTATACTTATCATAAAAAACATATTAACTGAGACTATTTTTCCAGCCTCGGCTATTCACATTACTAATACTCTCTTCTAAAAATCAAACTCATCTGGATCCAGTCCTGCGTCTTCCAGCACTTCTCTTCTTTCTTCCGGATCCATAAACTCTAACTCATCGTAATCAAGCCCTGCCTCAGCAAAGATATCTTGCTCGTCATCATCATCGAACGAATCAGCTTCTCCGCTCTTCAGCATTTCATCCATAAACTGAAACTGAGCAGCTCTCTCGAATGCATCCAAACGTCCATCACGGTTAAAATCAAACATCTTATCAAATCCAAACATAATTTATCCTCCCAAATCTCTTTATGAAAATGGCAATTCGTCATCAATTCCATCCGGAATGTTCATGAATCCATCTGCATCCGAGGGTGCTGCTGATGGTTTGCTGTAATTATTCTGACCGCCATTACCTGCAGCTGCTTTGCTTTCCGCAAACTCCTGCCCCTCTACAACGATATCCGTTGTATAAACTTTCTGGCCATCACGATTCGTGTAACTACCGGTCTGAATTCTTCCCGTCAATACAATCTTTGTTCCCTGGCGCAGATACTTCTCTGCAAATTCTGCGTTACGCCCGAAGGCAACACAGCCGATGAAGTCTGCACTCTGCTCACCCTCTCTTTTGAATCTGCGATCAACTGCGATGGTATATCTTGCGACTGCAGTAGAATTCTCTCCGGCGCCATACCTTACTTCCGGATCTCTGGTCAAGCGTCCCATCAGGATTACTTTATTCATCGACTGCTTCCTCCATCTTCTTATGTTTGTTATCAATCAGACTCTTCTTACTGAGACTGCAGATCGTTCCATGCGGTGTTACCAGGACAACCTTGGCCTTTGCAGTATCGCCGATCTTGTCATAGATGCGTCCGGCGCTCATGCTTTCTCCGATTACAGTATGTGCACTATTTGCCACATGTCCGATCTCGCCAAGTCCTTCCATCTTCACAACGATGGCTTCTTTGTCGAACTTGTTATCCGGTTCCTTCTTAAGTTTCAGTTTCATTCCCGGCTTCAGGAATTCGTTGCCGTGATAATACTTGGTTCCTGTCAATGTGAAATAAATCTTACTCATCGCCCTTCCTCCTTAGTCTTCCATGAATTCAAAATATTCTTTATCGCTGGCAAATAAAATGTACTTGCCATCTACGTATCCCATGTATCCGTTGCTTGTAACATATCCCTTCATTTGCCGTCCTCCTTGATTCCTTTTCTGATGCTACCAGTTTACAACAAATAGCTGTGCAAAAATCCTGACAACCAACCGGTCTCCGGGCGGTTTTGTGCCCGAATCTACCCTATCTGGACATTTTCTCAGAGCAGTTTCAAAAATGTGTCTAAACTTCCCCGGACATTTTTGTATTTAGTAGTTGAGGGATAGAGAATAGCAAGAACAGGAAGTGTCATGACATTCCACTTCCGGGCATTCGCCACAAGACCGGGACCCCACCCAATCTTCACGCAAGCTACGAGCTTTGCGAAGGCAGCCTGATTGTACATTGGAAGCTTGCTTACAACTGTACAATTCAGGATGGCTTTATACGGCGACAGCCGTGACCGAGATGAAGCACAGCGTAATCGAGGTGAAAGCTCTATCCCTCAGAAAGCTTCCTGTATACTTTAAATAGGTCAAGAGATTGACACAAAAAAATACCTCAAGTAAATT
>JAETOL010000022.1 GCA_021771755.1 Lachnospiraceae bacterium
TGGTAGGGGTATCTCAACAATACAACATATATTCAAAAACTGCTATTTCTTTATGAAAAAAGTAGTGGTTTCACGTACTTAGGGCTAGCCGTCGCGCTAGCGACTTGGTACAATAAGATAAAATAAAAGCAGGATAATCGATTTCCTGCTTTTCAGAAAGAGAGGAGTTTATTATGGATTTACGCCAGATTGAATATATCGTACAGATTGCCGAAGAAAATAATATTACGCGGGCAGCAGAAAAGCTTTATATCACCCAGTCAGCCTTGAACCAGCAGCTTCTGAAGCTTGAAAAAGAGCTTGGAGTTCCTCTTTTCCATCGTTCCAGAACAGATTGGCATCCCACCAAGGCAGGTGAAATCTATCTGAAAACAGCCCGCCAGATGCTGCAGATGAAAAAAGATACTTATTACAGAATTCATGATCTTGTCAATATCCAGAAAGGGCAGCTTTCTGTTGGCTTTACTCCCGGCCGCGGCATTACCATGTTTTCCCATGTATATCCTAAGTTTCACAGACTCCATCCCAATATTACCGTAACGCCTGTCGAGCTCAGTGTGCAGAAGCAGCAGGCGCACCTTTTATCAGGTAATCTGGATCTGGGCTTTGTAACACTTGTGCCTTCTCAGCAAAAGGCCTCCCTGCATTACATTCCTCTGGCAGAAGAAAGAATCCTTGCCGCAGTTCCTATCCGGCATCCGATAGCCACTCCCCTGGATGAAAAGCCTTCCGAGGCCAAAGCTTCTGACCCATCTCCGGTTCCTTCATGCAGCAAAGATCCTCAGGATTTCACTGAGCTTCGTGTACTGGATCTCCATCTGCTTCGGGAAGAACCTTTTGTATTGATCTACCATGAGTCTACGTTGCGGCAGCTTACCGATCACATTTTTCAAAAAGCCGGATTTATTCCCCAGGCGCTTTTTGAAACCTCCAATAACGCTGCCATTGCAACTATGGTCAGCGCTGAAATGTGCTGCGGTCTGATACCGGAATATTATGCCAGAAAAAACAAGGAGGGCATCCGGTACTTTACGCTGCCGGATCATCCCTCCTGGAATATTATGGCCTGCTGCCACAAAAACCGTTATATCAGCCAGGCCGCCAGAGATTTCATTTCCCTGGCTCAGGACTTTTTTCTTTCCTCCATATAACGTATCATAGCTCTGGCTGTTTTTTTTGCTTCCTCCACAGCATGAACCACTGTTTTTGATCCTGTAACAACATCCCCTGCAGCAAAAACTCCCTCTCTTGTTGTCATATGGGAATCGTCCACGATCAGAAGCCCCTTGTCTGATCCTTCCAGTCCTACTGTCGTACGGATCAGACGGTTTCTTGGTCCCTGGCTTATGGCAATAATGGTAGAATCTGCCTCCACCTGCTCTTCTCCTTCTTCATATCCAATAACCTTATTATTCTCATCAAGAACAGAGGTTTTAAATACCGGACCTTTTTCTGTAATTCTTTCTATTGCCTTTCCAAATACAAATTCTGCACCGTCCAGCTCTGCATACGCCATCTCATGTGAGCTTGCTGCCACATGCCTGCCTCTGGCATACAGAGTAACCTGATGCGTTCCGTTTCGAAGCGCTGTTCTGGCCACATCCATTGCCGCATTTCCCATTCCCTTGCATATCCGTCCCGAAGAAGATCTTCAATGGTCAGAGTTGTGCCGATGGCAGTATTTGGTCGGATGCGGATTCCCATTTCCAGGATTTTTTTCTTGTATCTGTCAAGAATGGTTTTGGGAAGCCGGAATTCCGGAATACCATACTGCATAATCCCGCCGATTTTATTCTGCTGTTCAAAAATTGTCACGCCATATCCTTCCTGTGCCAGGATCACTGCAACTGTCATTCCTGCAGGACCGGCTCCGATTACTGCCACCTTCTCCTTTTGCTGTGCCGGAGCAGTTACCTTCATACGGTCCAGATAGGTATCGGAAATATAAGTTTCAATACTGGAAAAATGTACTGGATTTGCTTTCTTTCCAAGAACACAACTTCCTGCACACTGCATTTCATGGTTGCACACAATGGAACAGATCAGAGACATGGGATTATTCTGAAAAAGCTCCTGCCCGGCTTCCATTACCCTGTGCTCCTTAAACATCTGAATAATATGGGGAATCGGTGTATGCACCGGACATCCCTCCATGCACTTCGGTTTTTTACAATTCAGACAGCGATTGGCCTCGTCAATAATATGAATTCCCATAATAATCTCCTCCTGTATTTTACCTGCCTTCTATCAGGTCATATTTACTGATTACACCATATTTCTTCATTCTTCTCCAGAGAGTGGTGGTACTGATTCCCAGCTCTTTTGCCACCGCCGACCTGCTGCCTCTGTATTTTTCCAGAAGTTCAGCCAATTCCGCAGCTTCCGGATGCTGGTAAATAACCACTTTTCCATCCTCCTGAATACTTTGCGCATTTGGATAAAGTTCATCCAGAAGGAACTGTACAAAATCTCCTGTAATTGTTTTCTTGGCTGTTGTCAGCAACATTCTTTCACAGAATGTCTCCAGCTGTAGTTCATTTCCGGGCCATGGAAAGCTCTCCAGAATATCCATGGCATCTTCTGAAATCCTGGGAAATTTTGCATATCTTCTGGCAAATTTGCCGCGATATTCTTCCACAAGAAAACGAATGTCCTCTTTTCTTTTGCGAAGCGGTGGAATTTCCACTGTAAGTCCGTTCAAAAGATAAAAAAGGTCTTCCCGGAAAAGCCCCTGACGCACAAGCTCTGCCAGATCTGCCGATGTGGTTGTAATAATCCTGTTATCCAGGGTCTGGCTTCTTTCCAGATCATTCTGGATCAGATCCTCATAGCGTACAGCCCTGTAAAGGCGGTACTGGCATACCGGGGTCAGTTTTTCAATTTCTGAAATCAGTACCGTACCAAAATCACCTATTGCAAGTCCTCCCTTCTGGATACCTACATCTTCTGATAAAGGATTTCCAAAAATACGGTCCAGTTGCATCTGCTCTGACATTCCACTGCAGTTAATGGTAACAAAAGGGCCTGTTTTATATGCGCTGTTATTGTGGATGCACTGAGCCAGATATTCTTTTCCGGTTCCTTCTTCCCCCCGGATCAGAACCGGGCTTTTGGAAAGAGCATACATTCTGGCCAGTTCCACACAATATTCCATTTCTTTTCCTGTTATTCTCATATCTGAGAATCTGGCCTTTGCCACATATCCCTTCAGATAATGAGCATGAAGCTCGTCCACATTTCCCTTACGGACAGAAAAATAGCGATAACAACTGATAATCGCTCCACGTATCACCTCCTCATACTGAATAGGTGCCACTGTGATCATAACCGGCGTACCTCCAATATCTGTGGAGGTTGTAAACATATCTCTTCGTCCTTCCAACACGTCATCCACATATTTCATATCCAGTTCCGGTAAAAATGTACGCAGCTGTTCCCCGCGTATCTTATGAACAGGCTTTCGCAGAACCTCCTCTATCGTCCTGTTGACAATAGTAATTTCTTTTTCTGTATTAATCTCAAAAATTCCATTGTTGGAATTATCCAACACTGTTTCAAACTGTGCCTCATAAGTTTTTTCCGCCTCTGCGGACATTGCCATATGCTCTGCCATAGCAAGGGCAGAACGAATGGATTCTTCCGTAGAATTAATAAAGCAGGCCGGAAACCCTCTTTGTGCCGCAAGTGCATTGACCGTATCTCCTCCCAGAAGAACGTCCGCCCCCTCATCAATAGCAAGATTAACCTTTTCTGCAGCCTGTTCCATGGAGATCATAAAATAAGTTTTCAAACAGATTCCAAACAGCTCGTCAAAATATGTGGTGTCACTGAACATACTTTGAAAACCAATCAAAGCAATCTGAGGTCTTTTTTTGTCAGGTACCAGCTTCCTGGCTGCCGCCACCATAAGGCCTATCTCCTGTCCTGTCAGGATAATCTCTGCTACGGGAATATTGGTGTATTCTCGGATATAAGCCGCCTGCACGCCTCTTGCAACAATAATCCCGGCGCCCTGCTCCATAGCTTTTCTGGCTTCATATACAGAATCTGAGGTTTTGATAACTTTCAAAATATCAATAGAAAGATTTTTTTTCCGAATTACATTTTTTGCCTGTTCCAGCATATATTCTTTTGGGAGCAGAACTGCGATCTTAGACATCTCATATCTCCTTTTCTCACTTTCTTCCCTTATCCGACTATAACAAAACATCCCCAGACAGGCTCATGGCTTACCTGACCGGGGATGCAGCAAACGAGTACTCGGATTTAACTGTTTTTCCGCTCTACAAGAACATTGGAAATCTTTTCATAATATTTCACAATGCTGCTGTGATCTTCTTTTTCATGTCCGTCGGCCTTTAAAGACTGCATGATTTCCATCAGCTCTGCTGTCAAAGGAAGAGCTGCATTTACTGCATGACCGGCATTCAGCGCATTATTCAGATCCTTTATATGAAGTTCGATACGAAATCCCGGTTTAAAATTACGATCCATCATCATAGGAGCTTTTGCATCAAGGACCGTAGAGCCTGCAAGACCTCCCCGGATAGCCTGGTAAACAAGCTGAGGATCTGTACCCGCTTTTGTTGCCAGAGTCAGAGCTTCGGAAACTGCTGCAATATTAACAGCTACAATAATCTGGTTTGCCAGTTTTGCCACATTTCCTGATCCAATGGGTCCTACATAAACAACAGAACCAGCCATATCCATCATCAAATCATAATATCTGTCAAAAATTTCTTTTTTACCTCCCACCATTACGGAAATCGTTCCGTCAATAGCCTTCGGTTCTCCTCCAGATACCGGCGCATCCAACATTTCAATTCCTTTTTCAGAAAGTCCGGCTGCAATAGCCTTGCTTTCAGTAGGATCAATGGAACTCATATCAATGAGAACTGTTCCTTCTTTTGCTCCTTCAAGAATCCCGCCTTTGCCAAGGGCAACCTCTCTGACCTGCGGAGAGTTGGGGAGCATGGTAATAATCACATCCACTTCCTGAGCTACTTCTCTTCCATTATGAACAGCCTTTGCGCCAAGATCTTCCATTTCCTTTAATGTATTCGGGTTATGGGTGGTAACTACAAGTTCATGGCCTGCCTTCATCAAGTTTTTACACATGGGTTTTCCCATGATTCCAAGTCCGATAAATCCAACCTTCATGTTCTTACCTCCTGATTTCCAAAAATCCTGTTTCTGTATTTCATACCTCTTTGTTTTTGACTGTCCCTATTATAAATGATTCCACAGAGAATTTCTATTGACAAAAAAGTCAAAATCTAAAAACATTTTTATATTATTATACTTTCATTTCATATTATGAAATATTTCTTTCATCTTTTTGCATTATCATACATTGTATTTTATATAAATAATATTTTCCTGCAGAATAAACACTGTAAGCGGTAGAACCTCTCGGAATATCTGTATATAGTCACTACCAAGACTACAAAAAAAGATCTCCACACTCTTTTGAGTATGAAGATCTATTTTTTATTATCTTAACTAAATGATACCGATGTTTCTTTTTGGACTACACAAGACGTCTTACAGACAGAATTGTTCTGTATGTAGCGTCATTACTGATCTTAATGCCATCTCTGGAGTTGGATGCATGTACAATCTTTCCATCTCCCATATAAATAGCCACATGACCGCCATAGCAAATCAAATCTCCCGGCTGTGCATCTGCATAGGATACTTCTGTACCTGCATTCTGCTGCTCATAAGAAGTTCTTGGAAGACTTACTCCAAAGTTTGCATAAACACTCTGTACGAAACCAGAACAGTCAGCACCATTTGTCAGGCTTGTACCGCCCCAGACATATGGATTTCCTACAAACTGTGTTGCAAAATCTACAACTGAAGAACCGGAACCGGATCCTGAAGAAGATCCTGAGCTCTCATATTCGTCCGGATCTACAGTATTGTCACTATCGATAACATTACCATACTCATCATATTCAACTTCACCGTCATCCTCTGAGCTTCCATTATCCTCAGTCAGAATTTCATCCGGATCAATTACATTGCCATTTTCATCATATACTACATCACCGTTCTCTGCTGCATCCTCAGGATCGATTTCATTTCCCTCTTCATCATATACGGTGGTTTCTTCCTGCTGCTCTGCCTCCTGACGCGCTGCCTCTTCTGCTGCTGCAAGTTCAGCCTGACGTCTGGCTTCCTCTTCTGCTGCGATTCTTTCTGCTTCCAGGCGCTCAATCTCTGCCTGCTGCTGCTGAATCAGAGCAGTATATTCATTTGCCATCTGCTGTGCATATGCGATTTCATTATCATAATTTGCAGATGTTGCTTTTCTCTCGTCAATCGCAATCTGAAGGTTCACAGATTCCGCTTCATATTCCTGCTTCATTCCTTCCAGTTCCGCTTTTTCCTGCTGGTACTGGTTGCCGAGCTGTGTTACCTGATCAATTGTATTTACGTATTTTTCCAGACTCTGTCTGTCATAATCGTACATTTTCTGAGTATACTCAGCTTTTGTAAGAAGTTCGGAAAGGTTCTCTGCATTAACCATCATCTGGAACCATGCATCATTTCCGCCTTTTTCATATAAGTACTGGATACGCTGTTTCATTGCTGCATACTGTTTATCTTTTGCATTCTGAGCTTTCTGAAGATCAGACTGTGTCTGCTGGATATCAGCTTCTTTATTACTGATATCTCCTTCCAGAGTCTGAATGGAGACCATGACATTTACAAGATTAGCATCCAATGCTGCAATTTCATTCTGGAGCTGCTCTTTCGCTGCGTAAAACTGATCGATCTGTGCATAAGTTGCATCAAGCTGTGCGCTTGTCCATGCCTGCTCCTCTCTCAGTTCTTCCTCTCTGGAAGCACTTACTGTAGCAACCTGCGTTCCCATCATCATAACTGCTAACATCAGACATACAATACGTTTTTTCATGTTTCTCACCTCTTATAATTAACAACTTTTGTAACATTTGTGAAATATCTTTCTCAAGTTCTTTTACATATTAACACATGATTACAGGGATTGCAAGTGTTAATTGATTAAAAGTTTAAAATTTTGTAATATTTATTAATGATTGCGCAACAGTAACGGGGAGCCACTTCCAATAGGAAATGCTCCCCGCTGTTTTTTATAAGGGTAAAGTTTTTAAATCATGATCAGCGGAACAGATCGGCGAGTATCTGATCTGCTGTTTTGTATCGGTATCCGTTTGGATCGCTGAGCGTATTAGTACTCCATCTAAAATAGTTACCTCTTCGAATATAAGCGCCTGAAGATGTATGATAGAAGGAAGCGCCCATCTTCTGATAGCCTGGATAACGAGCCATATATTTCTGTGCGAGTGCAATCGCCTGACTTGAATAATTGCCGCTTGGTGTAGGTGTTCCTGCGATCTGTACTCCGGCATTTGGTGTAGAATGAAGGATCACCGCACTCTTATCACTGCACTGACCTAAAATAATCCAGGTATGATTTTCATCATATCCAATATCTCCCGGATAAAGTTTATATCCTGTTTTGCTGAGATAGTTCTGATTATAAATATTTCCCCAGCCTTTTGACTTATAAAGTCCTCCGATCTCGCCGGAAACAACGGTATAACCGGAGCCCTGTCCGGATTTTGACTGCATCACCTGATATGTAGACCAGCCTACATAACCGGAGCAGTCCAGACCTTTCGCACGATTCGTTTCGCTGAGATCATTATAATTCTTATAATTATAGCTGCTGTTCTGACTATTATAGAAAGATGTCCACTTGGAACTGATTCCTTTACGTGTCGCATCACTCCAGCTGTGTCCGCCGCCCCACATATACAGAGTTCTTCCTACCGGCTGAAGCGCACCAAGAAGGTAGTTTTTAACCGTTCTCTGTGCGGTCGGCGTGGAGATATCCGGCTGCTCGCCATTTTCCTGAGATGAAATCAGATATCCCTCTGAGTCAAACGTATAGGTAACATCTCCGATTGTCAGATTTCCGGTAACCATCACAAAGGTTTCAGGATCATAATATCTTTTCTTTCCGGATTCCGTTACCCAGCCGCCCTTGGCAATGCCGGAATTTTTGTCAAAATAGTACCATTTTCCATTCACTCGTTTATGTCCCTTGAACATAATTCCGTTTGAAGGATAAAAATATCTTTTTTCACCCTTGGACGTAGTAAGCCATCCAGTAGCCATACGATAGGTACCTCCGCGGAAATATCTGACATTTCCATTGGCTGCTGTCAGAAATCCCTGTTTGGCTGCACCTGTTTTTCCGTCAAAATAATAGGAATAGCTTCCGATCTTCTTCAGACCCTTATACATAATTCCGTTACTGGTGTTAAAATACCATTTTTCATTTTTGGCATTTTTCATCCAGCCTTTTGCCATACGATAGGTTCCCGGCTGGAAGTATCTGACATTTCCATTCGCTGCTTTCAAGAATCCGGTTTTTGCCCAGCCAGTGCTTCCGTCAAAATAGTAATAATAACCGCTTACTTTTGTAAGCCCTACTTTCATGGCACCTGTACGGGAATCAAAATATCTGCATCTTCCATTGCTGATCTTATACCAGCCTTTATACATTACGCCGGTCTTTGCATTAAAATAATATTTACTCTTGCCTAATGTCAGCCAGCCCTTTACTTTTTTTCCATTTTGGTAATAATATGTTTTTCCGTCTACAGTTCGGAAGCCGTTTACTGCCGCCTGAGCCTCTACCGTAGTAGAATGCATGGCAAAACCGGCTGCAAATAGCATGAGTCCCAGTAACAAGCCCCAACATTTCCACCGTTTGCATACCTTCTTCATAAACTTTCCCTCTTCTTTACTTCTATAATCTTTACAATGTTGTTACAATATTGTGTATTTATTATATCGCATCTTTTTACATGCGTCAATATCTTTATTACATATTGTAAAACAACCACAAAAAAAGAGTAAAACCCTAAAGGCTTCACTCTTTTGTAATATTTTTAAAGAAGATGTTTCCTCAATTCCGCTCCGTCTAATGCACTTAAATATGCCGGTGCCACATCAAAGACTGTTTTGCAGCCTTTCTGACCTTCTTTGTACATCCGATATGCTGCTCTTGCATAGGCTACGATCACAGAAGAAGTAAATTCCGGATTGGAATCTAACTTCAGACTGTATTCGATCACATGCTTATTCTCGTCATTCCATCCTGTACTTCCTGTACGGATCACAAAACCGCCATGAGGGATTCCACTGTGATCACGCTTCAGCTCTTCTTCAGAAATAAAATGAACCGTTGTGTCATAGTCTGCAAAATAGTTTGGCATCGTCTTGATCTCATGTTCGATGCGAGCCAGATCTGCACCCTCTTCTGCTACCACAAAACATTCTCTTGTGTGTTTTTCTCTGGTGGTAAGCTCCGGATTCTCACCGTTTCTTACTGCCTCAAGAGCCGTTTCTACAGGAATCGTATACTGCTTGCCGTCCTTGACTCCCTCAATTCTGCGGATAGCATCAGAATGTCCCTGGCTGACACCCTTGCCCCAGAAAGTATAATCTTTCCCATTGGTAAGAATCGCATTCGCGTACATTCTGTTCAGAGAAAACATTCCCGGATCCCAGCCAACGGAAATAATCCCGACATGACCGCTTTCCTGTGCTGTCTTATCCACATTGGCAAAATGTTCCGGAATCTTTGCATGTGTATCAAAGCTGTCTACCACATTAAACCACTGAGCAAATTTTGGTGTCTGCACAGGAAGGTCTGTCGCGCTTCCTCCACAGATGATCAGTACATCGATCTGGTCTTTCATGTTTTCAGCTTCGTCCACATGACACACCTTTGCTGTTTCCGTAAGGATTTTTACTGTGCCGGGATCACGGCGTGTAAAAACTGCAGCAAGTTCAAGATCCGGATTGTGTTTGATCGCACATTCCACGCCTCGTCCAAGATTGCCGTATCCCATGATTCCAATTCGAATACTCATAATAATTTCCTCCTCATTTTACTTTGTTTTTATCTTAATCTTCTGAAGAGTAAATGTCAATTTTTTTCTTTTCTGATATCAATACTAAAAAAATATCAGCAGCAGATCACTCCACTTCCCGGACAGCAGCAGCTGCATGCCATATTTGCAATCAGGCATTTCATACAAAGATCATTGCCTCCAACCGGCATCCCTCCAAATGGGTTCTGCTGTTCCTGATACCAGGTTCCTCCGCCTTCCATACGCTGGAGCATCATACGGTACTGCATATTATCAGGCTCCATACGGACAGCTTCCCGGATATGATTCAGTGCGTTTACATTGTTGCCAAGTCCCATATTTGCTACTGCCGAAAGATAATACCACTGCCCGTTTCTCTCTTTCAGAGAAGACAGTACGTTCATTGCTTCCTGATAATGACCGCTTTGTACATAATTGGCTGCCGCCTGCCTGCGGATTGCCTCTTCATCCTGGTATCCGGTATTCGTCTGCCCGCCGTAGCCTCCAAAACCGCCAAAACCTCCATAACCATTATTTCCATAGGCGCCTCCGGAGGAACCGTACTCTCTTTCTTTCATGATCTGGTCATAGGCCTGCTGTATTTCTTTAAATTTCTCCTCCGCCTGGTCCTTGTTTGGGTTGTTAATATTGGCATCCGGATGGTATTTTCTGCTCAGCCGTCTATATGCCTTTTTTATTTCTTCATCTGATGCATCTCTGGATACACCAAGAATACTGTATGGATCAAACATGTTCTTTCTCCTGTTTCTCCTTCCTCTTCTCTGATACCGTTTCAAACCGGCACCACACACCGGAGTATAAAATATTCCGAAGAATATCTGCATATTTTATAATAGGAAGTTTTTCAAATTCCCTGCAGGCTTCCGCCATCATCATAATCAAAATCTGACGGACTCTTTCTTCGAACCCTTCTATTATATAATCCTGTGCAAAAGGATTGTAATTTCCTTTTTCTATATCTTCTTCCACATCATCAAAAGCATCCATCAGATAAATGAATTTTCCCAGATAAAATCCCATTCGTCTCAGAGTCGGTTCCCATTGGTCCTCTCTCCATGCCAGGATTTCTTCCATAATCTTTCCAAAACACCCTGATATCCTGTCAATATCTGTCTCTCCGGCTTTTTCCATGGCAGAAATCTCATTTAAATGACTAATGATTACAGAAGTCTTCTTTTTCCACAAAGCCTCTGCTTTTTTATCCTTGTTCTCAAGAAGACGGCTGTACGCCAGACGGGAAAATTTCTTTTCATCTTTCCAGTCATCCACGCATTTATAGTATGCCAGAAATACATTCATATCTGCCGCATATTCTGTAATCTGGTTTTTTCTTACCGGCTGCTTGCGTACTGGATGGACAATGCAGCGGCTGGTTCCTTTTTTTGTGGGCGGTTCATAAATCCCGCTTAATAAAAGGATCACAAATGTCAGATCATACGTCAGCGTGATCTGTCCGGAAATCCCATACCGTTCACGAAGCTCCCGGCACAATCCACAATAGAAGGATCTGTAAAGATCATAATCTTTTATCTTCATTTCAGGTCTGTTCATTACCACATAACCAAACATAAAATCTCCTGCCTGTCCCTGTTATATTCAGATCTTTTTAATAAATTTTGTGTGACATTTCGGACAATCAATCTCTACTTTCTTTCCGCTTCCTCTTGGAATACGGATTTTCTGTCCACAGCTTGGACAAGTATAAATATGATGAGTTTTTCTCTGCTGCATCATATTTTTTTCCCGATTAAGACGCTGTCTCAGTTTTGAAGTCATGGCAAGATACTTCTGATTTTCTGCATAACGTTTGGAAAGATTTCTGGAAAGCATACGAAAATAAGTATAAATAATAGCTGCCAGTCCTAATGTATTTAAGAGTGCACCTATTGTACTTCCATTTCGAAAAAAGATCGAAAGAACAATACATGCCAGCGCCACTCCCATCGTAAAGCGTGCGAATCCGTCCACACCATAACGTCCCTGCATAAACTTCATAAACTTTTCTTTCATGAAAAAACACCTCTTCTGTTCTACTGCAAATTATTTATGATCTCAATATCTATTTATCTGTCGCTGCATACCTGGAATATATAAAATTTCAGATAATATGACTCATCTGAAGACCACAGGATCGGATGATCCGGCGCCTGTGTTCTGTATTCCACCTGCCTTAAACGCTTATGAGCGCTGCGGGCTGCCTGACCGATCGTTTTCGTAAACAGCTCGTATGTCATAAAGTGAGAACAGGAACAAGTAGCAAGAAAACCGCCGTCTTTGACCAGCTTCATAGCACGCAGATTGATCTCTCTGTAACCTTTAACGGCATTTTTTACAGAACTTCTGGATTTTGTAAATGCCGGAGGATCCAGAATCACCACATCAAATTTCTCTCCCCTTTCTTCCAGTTCAGGAAGAAGTTCAAATACATCTTCACAAATAAATTTCACTGTGCCATCCAGTCCATTCAGCTTTGCATTTGCTGTTGCCTGATCTACCGCCAGCTGAGAAGCATCAACACCAGTCACTTCACAAGCCCCTGCGATTCCAGCGTTCAAAGCAAAGGATCCCGTATGGGTAAAACAGTCCAGGACTCTGGCGTCTTTACACAGTTTCTGGATCGCAAGACGATTATATTTCTGATCAAGGAAAAATCCTGTTTTCTGTCCGTCCCGAACATCCACCTGATATTTTACTCCATTTTCCTCAATCTCTACCAAAGTAGAAAATTCTTCGCCAATAAAGCCCTTATACAGGTCCATTCCTTCCTGACGGCGCACTTTGGCATCGCTTCTTTCATAAATTCCGCGTATCTGTATTCCATCCTCTGAAAGAACCCGTTTCAGCAATTCCAGAATCTGAAGCTTAAGCCGATCGATCCCCAGTGCAAGTGACTGTACCACCAAAACATCTGAAAATTTGTCCACCACAAGCCCTGGAAGAAAATCTGCTTCTCCAAATATCAGACGACAGCTGCTGGTATCTGTTACCTTTTTTCGATATTCCCAGGCATCTCTCACTCTCATTTCAAGAAAAGTTTCGTCAATTTTCTGGTTTTCATCCCTTGTTAGCAGTCTTACTGTAATCTTAGAATTTGTATTGATAAAACCTTTTCCCATAGGATATCCATCAAAATCCCGAACCAGCACTACATCACCATTTAAAAAACTTCCCATTATAGAGGCGATCTCATTATCAAATACCCACATACCGCCGGATTTCAGAAGTCGTCCCTCTCCCTTTTTCAGCGTTACCACTGCCAAGCTCATGCGTTTTTCTCCCTTCGGAAATGTATTTCCACTGTATTTGTCAGTATTTTATCTATTGTAGCACAGCCGGAATCTTTTTTCCAGTATTTCCGCCAAGACACAGAATTATCACATACCGCTCCAAAACCAGGGATAAAAAAAGGACGGCTTGTCAGCCGTCCTAAATACTTCTGTTATCAGTATACTGCTTCCTCATAAGGAATCTCTTCCATAGATTCCTCGATTACAGCCTCTTCCCCTGAAGTCTCTGTTGTTTCCATATTTTCTCCATAAAGAGTTTCAAAGAACTTCATGGTATCCGCATAAAGCGCCTGTCTTGTTTCCGGTGTCTCATTAATCAGAATGTCATCTGCCTCCGGCTCTGTTTCGATGCTGAAAATGATTTTCATTTCTGCATTTACCATGTTCAGTTCTCCTGATATATATGGATCTGAATCCATCGGAAGATAACTCATACCACCATCTTTCAGAACATAAATATATGCTTCCAGAACTTTCTGGGATAATGTTGCACCGGTTTCCGGAGCAATGGTCACGGATGCATAAGCGTCAGCTCCCATTACGCTCTGAAGAGAAGCAAGATCCCCTTCATATTCTCCTGTACAGAATGCTTTTGCTTTTTCAAAAGAAGCTTTTCCTTCCTCGCTGAGTTCATCTGTATTCAGCGGATCCTCTGTGGTTCCTTCTGCCGGATCCACAACTCCGTCATCCTGTGCAGTTCCATCCAGAACCGCTTCATCTTCTGTTGCCTCAGGAATATCGGTACCTTCATCTACATAATCTTCTCCGCCCTGGTCTTCCATCGTATCTTCCTGAAGGGACGGATCCTCTGTGGAGCTCTCAATGATATCCTCACCCAGCGCATCCGTATCTACATTGGCTGTAATATCTTCCCCATCAGAACTGTCTTCATCTACATAATCCTGTTCGCCCTGAGCCTCACCGCTCTGACTGTTGTTCAGATTCTCCTGAATATTTTCCAGTGTCTCCTGCATCTGTGCAATATCGTAATTCTGCTGTGCGATCTCCTGAAGAAGGGAAACGATGGTATTTATCTCCTCCTCATTGAGTGTTACATTATTCTCAACAGCTATATTATTTACGATATTATAAATTTCATCTGCATTCTGGACATTATTTGCAATAATCTGAAGCTTGGCCTCATTCAGAATGTTTGTCGCATTATCCTGTCCTACCTGCTGAGAAAGATTTCCAGTCACAACAACTTCCTGCGTTGCAAGATCCTTCTTCGTGCTGTCCAAGGTCTGTCCGCTGGCACTTTCATATGCCATGATCACACCTGTCAGCGCTCCCGTACCAGATACCTCATAAGGGCAGGCTGCTACAGCCTCGCAGTTGGTTACTCCAGCTGTGGAAAGTGCATTTGCGATCATGTTTCCTGTCACATAATTCAGATTTGCCGTACGGACCTTGATTCCGCCAGACTGCGTAGGTTTTACATAAGCACAGCTTAATGTCCTGGTTCCAATCTGTTCCAGCGGGATATAGGAACCCAGCTGGGCTCTCTCATCTTCATTCGTGATCGTAAGAATCTGAACCTGGCTTGCATCTGCCTTAAAATAACGCATCATTGTATTTTTCTGTTCCTGGGTAAGGTCTGCACCAAGAGTCACTACTTTAGAAGCATCAGCCATAACCGGTGCTGCGCTTCCTGCTGTAAGACACACACTGCAGATCAAAGCTGTGATTATACTTCTTTTTCTCATATTTCTGTCCTCCAATAAAAACTGTTTCCTTTTGATGAATTACAGTATACCACATTATACTTCATTTTTGTATTTCACATTTTACTAACCAAAGGGACATAAATTCTCCCTTGTACACCAGCGCTAAAAGCACCGCATTAATTTCCAAGCACCTCCAGATACACCTGGATCGTTCCTCCGCACACGAGTCCTTCCTCTTCTGCTTCTTTCCCTGTCATATCCTCATATACCAGGCGTCCCCCGGGAGCGTCTTCCTTCAGCATATGAAGACAGTGATGCTGAACACGGCTTTCCATGCAGCCTCCGCCGATCGTACCTACGATCCTTCCATCCGGAAGGACGATCATCTTTGTTCCGATTTCCCTGGGGGCGGAACCTCTTCTGGATACAATGGTAGCAAGCGCTTTTTTCTGGTCCGTTTCTTCTGTGAGACACTCCAGAAGTTCTTTTTCATAGCCACTGGTTTTTTTCACACTGTTTTTTTCCATGATCAGTTCCGCGATAATGGACACGGCGATCTCCTCCGGTGTTTCTGCATGAATCGAAAGTCCTACAGGTGTATGGAGAAGCTCTACCTCCTGTTCCGGTATTCCTTCTTCGATCAGTCTCTTTTTCAGAAGGATTCCTCTTTTTCTGCTGGCCATCATTCCTGCATAAGCGCGTTCTTTCCGAAGTATGGAGGTCAGACAGATATCATCATATCTGTGTCCTCGTGTAACTACAAGAAAATAAGTATCCGTGCTTCCCGGGATTTTTTCCAGTCCGGAAGCAAAATCATCACAGATCACCAGATCCGCACCTGCTTTTCTTGCCTGGTCTGCAAACAGTGGTCTGTCCTCCAGTACTGTCACATGAAATCCGATTCTTTTTGCCAGAAGGATCACCTGCTGCGCCACATGACCGCCCCCACAGATCACAAGACGGCTTGGTTTCCGTAAAAGTTCCACAAAAAAGCTTCTGGAGCCCACTTCCCGGATTCCGCTTTCTTCCGTTTCCGACAGCCGCTGAAGTTCTTCCGGCTCAAAGCTTTCTTCACTGCTCTTTGCAAGAAGTTCACCCTCGGAGAAAAACAGCTTTGTCCCCTGTCCCGGTCCCTGAATCACGGTTGCCAGTATATTTCTCTTTTTTTCTATATTTTCTTCCAGAATTTTATATAATTCCTGATATTTCACCTGCTACCCCTCTTTTCACTTATAATAATGGTTTTATTATACGATACTTTTCTAACAAAATCCACTCCTCATTCACCACAAAAAGCAGAACAGGAGCCGAATCCTCCGATCCTGGCTCCTGAATAAAAATCTATATTGTTATTCGAGAATGTGTTCCCGCCCCTGGGCGATCATGGTACGTACATGATCGTCTGCCAGAGAATAAAAGATGGACTTGCCTTCCCGTCTGTTCTTGACCAGTCTGTTCTGCTTCAAAATGCGAAGCTGATGGGAGACGGCTGACTGTGTCATATTCAGCGCCTTTGCCAGGTCACAGACACAGACCTCTGTTTCAAACAGTACAAACAGAATACGGATCCTGGTTGGATCTCCAAAAACCTTAAACAGCTCTGCAAGGGAATCCAGTTCTGTTTCATCCGGCATTTTTTCCTCTACGATCTTCAAAAGCTCTTCATGAGTCTCTACTGCATCACAGCAGAGATTTTCTTTTTCTTCTGTCATCCAGTTATCCCGCCTTTCTGTTTCATCATATCACATATCCGCTGTTTTGTACAAAAATATTATGGTATATCAAATACTGCAAAAATCGTTCTGCTTATTCTTTTTGCAGCGGCATTAAAGCTTCTTCACAAACAATGCGCGGATCGCGTTCAGAACAGCGATCACCATCACGCCTACATCTGCAAAAATCGCAAGCCACATATTGGCAATACCAACTGCCCCCAGGATCAGACAGAGAATTTTGATTCCAATGGCAAAATAAATATTTTCGTATACGATCCTCATACATTTTCTGGCGATCCGGACTGCCTTTGCCACTTTCAGCGGATCATCATCCATCAGAACCACATCTGCCGCTTCAATGGCAGCATCCGATCCAAGCGCTCCCATGGCAATACCGATATCGGCTCTGGAAAGTACCGGCGCATCGTTAATTCCGTCGCCTACAAATGCAAGTTTTTCTTTTGCACCTTTTCCGGAGATCATTTCTTCTACCTTTGCCACTTTATCTGCAGGAAGAAGTTCGCTATACACCCGGTCAACACCTGTTTCAGAAGCAGCCTGTCTGGCCACCCGCTCCATGTCACCGGTCAGCATAACTGTTTCCTTTACACCAGCTTTTTTCAGCTGACGTACGGCTTCCGCAGAAGTAGGCTTCAGCACGTCTGCGATCAGGATATGTCCTGCATACTGACCATCCAGGGCCACATGGACAATGGTTCCGACCTGACTGCATTCCACATATTGGATTCCCAGACTGTCCATAAGCTTTCCGTTTCCGACCGCCACGGATATTCCGTCAACCATTGCAGTCACACCGTTTCCGCTGATTTCCCGTATATCTGTCACACGGCTTCTGTCTATTTCCTGTCCGTAAGCCTTCTGAAGGCTTCTGCTGATAGGGTGCGAAGACGCACATTCCGCCAGAGCAGAATATTCCAGGATCTTGTGGTCTTCCAGTGTATTGTGATGCACACCGCAGACCTCAAAAACACCTTTGGTCAGTGTTCCTGTTTTATCAAAAACAACATATTTTGTCTGGGCAAGAGTTTCCAGATAATTGGAGCCCTTTACCAGAACTCCCGCATGGCTTGCCCCTCCAATACCTGCAAAAAAGCTCAGCGGAATACTGATGACCAGAGCACAGGGACAGCTGATTACCAGAAATGTAAGCGCACGGTAGATCCATTCTCCCCACTGAGGTTCCATTCCCATAAGCAGCATGCGAATAACCGGGGGAAGCAGTGCCAGTGCCAGCGCACTGTAGCAGACGATCGGCGTATAATAGCGGGCAAATTTGGAAATAAAGTTTTCTGATCTGGATTTTCTGGAGCTTGAGTTTTCTACCAGATCCAGGATCTTGGAAACTGTAGATTCCCCAAATTCTTTTGTGGTACGGATTTTCAGCACTCCTGACATATTGATGCATCCACTGATGATCTCGTCACCTTCCTTCGCCTCTCTCGGAAGACTTTCTCCGGTCAGGGCACTTGTATTCAAGGTTGTGCTTCCCTCTATGATAATACCGTCAATGGGAACCTTCTCTCCCGGCTGCACCACGATCACGCTTCCCACTTCCACCTCGTCCGGATCTACCTGTTCCAGATTTCCATCTCTTTCCACATTGGCATAATCCGGACGGATGTCCATAAGCTCGCTGATATTCCGGCGGCTTTTTCCCACAGCATAGCTCTGAAACAGTTCTCCGATCTGATAAAACAGCATAACTGCTGTTCCCTCTTTAAAATCTCCCAGACAGATCGCTCCTACAGTAGCAACTGCCATCAGAAAATTTTCATCAAATACCTGTCTGTTCCTGATCCCTTTCCATGCCTTGCGAAGAATATCGTATCCGATCACAAAATAAGGAATCAGAAACAAAACTGCCCGTAAGTATCCTTCCAACGGAAGCATTGACAAAACTACAACCAGTACAGAGGCAACGATCACACGGATCAGCATTTTTTTCTGTTTTTTGTTCATAATCTGCTCCTTTTCACATTTCACTCAGCACTCAAATGCTTTCGGTATCACTGTCCGCAGTAATCTCCCGGTCATTTTTCTGCCTGAAGCTTATAAATAAATTTCACAGTCGTCTTCTACTTTTTTACAGTTTTTCAGAACCTCTTTCATAACTGCTTTCGGATCCTGTCCATCCTCAAATTCCACGTTCATCTTCAGCATCATAAAGTTTACAGTCGCATCCTTCACTCCTGCAGTATTTTTTGCTGCCTGCTCCATTTTGTTTGCACAGTTTGCACAATCCACTTCAATCTTATAAGTTTTTTTCATAGTTCCTTCTCCTTTACGTTTTATCATATGAACAGTTATTCATATGTTTGATTGTATTATATTCCTATACCGTTCCCTTGTCAATACATTACCTGTATTTATAAAAATTTCTGTTTATGAGGGGATGGGCGAAATATGATTTTTTGTCTGTAAAGGACATGCAGGAGTGGATTCTTCTGTTACAAAAGCTGGTTCAAGACTTGGAAAATTCTAAGTTTCTGCTTCTTTGCAAAAACGATCCCCCGAATGCTGAACTCGTCTGCGACTCAGACAGCAGCATCCGGGGGATCAATGCAAATGCGCAGAAAACAAGAATTTTCATCCAAGTCTCTCAATGCTTATGAACCAGAAGAATCCATTCCTGCATTGTTTTTTTCCAGACAAAAAATCATATTCCGCCCGTAAACAGAAATTCTATAATTTTTCCATCAGTTCCTCCCGGCTGAAGTTTACCAGAACCGTAAGGGCAACCGGGAATGCAACCAGTCCTACCAGTCCAAACAGTTTCAGACCAAGGAACAGAGCTGCCAGGGTTGCCAGTGGATGAAGTCCGATCTGCCGTCCCACGATCCTTGGTTCCACCATGTTTCTTACTACCAGGATCACCAGGTAAAGCACAAGGATGCCGATGGCAAGTCCATGTTCCTCTATAATAAAGAGAATGGCTGCCCATGGAAGGAGCACACCTCCGGTTCCCAGAACCGGAAGAATATCAAAAACTGCAATTCCCAGAGCCAGAAGAGCAGGATAGGGCATTCCCAGCAGAAACATACCTGCACACAATTCTGCAAAAGTCAGAAGGAACAGAAAACTATAGGATCTGATGTAGATAAACAGTACATTTTTTACATAAGACTGCCCTTTTTCTACAAATTCCAGCTGTTTTGGTGTCAGAAGCTTTTTGAAAAAGGATGTGATCCCATCATAATCTCCCACAAAGAAAAAGGTTGCTACAACTGTGATCACAAGCTTGATCACAAAGCTTGGAATCCCACTGATCCCGCCGGAAAGGATCTGTACGACTTTCATGGAAAAACTGGAAACATACATGCCCAGATTGTTCGTCATTTCCTCGAAGGAATTCTCAATAGTCTTTGCTACAGATGGATGGACAGAGGCCATCGACTCTTCCAGATAATCGGAGATTGCCTCAAATACAGGTACTACTGTCGTGTTGTAGAAATAAGGCACTTTACGCACCAGTCCTCCTACGCCATCTAAAAATCTCAGTCCCAGCCATGCGGCCAGCATAAAAAGCAGTCCGTAAAATATAATACAGAAGATAATGGACAGCAGCTTTTTACGCTTAGGCCCTGCTTTTATTTTTCTCACAGGTACCTGAATCACTGCCGCCACCACAAAAGCAATGATAAACGGCATCATAGGGGACACCAGATATTTACATGCTACCCAGATCAATATGGCTATCAGCGCATAAAATACAACATTAATGATAAATTTTTTCTTTCGCTCTACTCTGTTCTCCATGCTGTCTCACTCCCTGACGAAAACTGCCACAGCCTCCGTCCAGACTGTCTGGCAGAACTGATCCACACAGCAGGCTTTTTCCAGACGATAGCCTGCGTGGAGGAATGTTTCCATATCTTCTGCAAGACTGGTTGCCTTACAGGACACATATACGATACGCTTTACCCCATAGGAAAGGATTTTTGGAAGGGCTTTGGGATGCACTCCCTCACGGGGCGGATCCAGAATGATCATATCCGGTTTTTCCGTAAGATCATCCAGCACCTTCAGCACATCTCCTGCTATGAACCGGCAGTTGGAAAGTCCGTTAAGCTCCGCATTTTTCCGGGCAGCTTCCACGGCTTCCTCTACGATCTCTACTCCGATCACTTCCCGCGCTACCGGAGCAAGAAGCTGCGCAATGGTTCCTGTCCCGCTGTAAAGGTCAAAGACTTCCATTCCTCTTGCATCTTCAACATATGAACGAACTACGGAATACAGAACCTCTGCCGCCAGAGAATTCGGCTGAAAAAAGGAAAATGTACTGATACGGAATTTCAGCCCCAGCAAAGTTTCATAAAACCAGTCCTTTCCATACAGGATCCTGGTCTCATCACTTTTCACCACATCGGAAAGAGAATCATTGATGATATGCATGATCCCAACGATCTTTCCTTCCAGCTGCAGCGCAAGAAGCAGTTCCTTCAGAGGCTCCAGATCATGCTCCTCCTGACTGGTCGTTACCAGATGCACCAGGATCTCACCGGTAGTCACTCCGCGTCTTACCAGAAGGTGACGGAGATAACCTGTATGCTGAAGCTTTTTATAATAGGATACCCCTCTTTCCCGGAAATAATCACGGACACAGGTCAGAATATCTGTCATATCTTTATGGACAAGCTTACAGTCATCTGTATTCAGTACATCATATGTACTGCCTTTTTTGTGAAGTCCAAGGGAAAGCGGTCCATCCTTATATTCATCCCCAAAAGAGAACTCCATCTTATTCCGGTAACAGAACTCCTCCGGACTTCCATGGATCCCTTCCCATATAAAATCAGCGCTGCCCTCTTTATCCACCTGTCCTTCCCTTACCAGAACCTCTTCCAGAAGCTCACGGATCTGCCGGTCCTTCATCTGAAGCTGCTCTTCATAGGACATGGTCTGATACATACAGCCTCCGCACTGAGGAAAAGAAGAGCACACCGGCTCTCTTTTTTCCAGAGGGGACTTCTCCAGGACCTCCAGTATACGCCCCTGTGCTTTGTTTTTCCGTTTCTTCTGGATCACAAACCGCACCCTCTGTCCGGGAATCCCGTTTTTCACCAGGATCTTCTGATCCTCCAGAATCACATAACCCTTATTGGGAAAATCCACTTTTTCTATAATGCCTTCGTATATTTCACCTTTTTTCATATAATTTCTGTCCTCAAAAACTCCTTTTTATCAAAATAGTCAGAACTCTGTCACACTGGTCCTGCAAGAAAACAGCCCCGGTATCAACCGGAGCTGTCGGTTTTTTATTCTTCCTCGTCCTCGAAGTAATCGTCGAAATCATCATCAAAATCTTCTTCAAAATCTTCCAGATAATCCGGCGTAAAGAAACGATAAACAGCAAAAGCAATTCCTGCTACTGCAGCAACGGCGCCAATAATGGCCAACACCCAGAGGACTGTATTTTTCTGTTTGTCATCTTCTTTTTTCTTTAAAACTGCCAGTAACTCTTCGATTTTAGTATTCATATTCATATGCGCACCATCCTCTCTTTTCTTGTCGGCATACTCACTGCCGTCACACAGGCAGTCCCCGCAAAAACGATTCCTGCCCACATTGATCTATAGGTTATAGTATAACACCAACCGTAAGATTTTACCATAAGATATGTAAAATTTTAGATTTTCTTAAGCTTTGCAAAACCGGCAAACATTTTCTTTACACCCGCCCTGTCAAAGTCCACCGTAACCTCATAATCTCTTCCGCCTTCTACGATATCCTTCACAATTCCTACGCCAAACTTCACATGACGGACAGTATCTCCTACCCCATAATCCAGAGAATCTGCTTTTTTCACCGTAAAGCTCTGCGGCTGGAATGCCTTTGACTGAAATGCCATTTTCATCTGCATATAGCTGCTCTTTGCAGAAGTGGCTTCCTGTATTTTCGGTTTTTTCTCCTGAATGGTATGGCCAAGCTCCACCAGTTCCCTTGGAATCTCTCTGACAAACCGGGACACACGGTTATACTGTGTCTCCCCTCTGATCATCCTCTGCTGTGCACAGGTAAGAGTAAGGTCTTTCATAGCTCTTGTGATCCCCACATAACAAAGGCGCCGCTCTTCCTCCATATCAGAAAGATCTGCCGAAAAGATACACATACTGCTTGGAAATACACCGTCTTCCATTCCTGCCAGATATACATAAGGAAATTCCAGACCTTTGGCACTGTGCAGGGTCATCAGAAGTACATAGTCCTGATCCGGATCTATAGAATCAATATCCGCGATCAGTGCGATCTCTTCCAGAAATCCGGATAAAGAAGCTTCTCTTCCTTCCGCCGCCATCGCCTCCTGATAGGAAACCGTCTTGGAGATCAGCTCATCGATATTTTCCAGCCTTGCTCTGGATTCCTCTGTATCCTCTTCTCTCAGCTCATCTGCATATCCGGTAAGATCAATGATCTCCTCCAGAAGCTCCTGTACCGTATAGGCAGCCGCCTTGCTTTTCAATGACTGGATAAAAGTCACAAAACCATCGATCTTGGACTGGGCACGTCCGATGGAGGGGATTTCCTCTGCCACACGGAGCGCATCGTAAAAGCTGACCTGCATATGATCCGCATATTCCTGAACTCTTCCGATGGTGGTTGCTCCTATCCCTCTTTTCGGCACGTTCAGGATACGGCGCACAGCCAGATCATCTGCTGCATTATCTACGGTTTTCATATAGGACAGCAGATCCTTGATCTCCTTACGGGCATAAAAATTGACACCGCCTACGATCTTATAGGGAATATTTGCCAGAAGGCATTTTTCTTCAAAAAGACGGGACTGGGCATTGGTCCGGTAAAGGATCGCACAGTCACGGTAACGGCAGGTACCTTCTCTGTATTTTTTGGAGATATCTCCTACAACATACTCCGCTTCCTCAAATCCATTCATAAACTGACGGAGATGAATCTTCTCTCCTTCCGGATTCTCTGTCCACAAAGTCTTTGGTTTACGCTCTGTATTATTGGCGATCACATCATTGGCTGCATTGAGGATATTCTGAGTGGAACGGTAATTCTGCTCCAGACGAATGACTTTGGCATCCGGAAATACCCGTTCAAATCCAAGGATATTTCCGATATTGGCTCCACGGAATTTATAAATAGACTGATCGTCATCACCTACCACGCAAAGATTGCCATAACGGGAAGCCAGAAGGCTGACAAATTTAAACTGTGCCGTATTGGTATCCTGATACTCATCCACCATAATATAGCGGAAACGTTCCTGGTACTGCTCCAGTACCTGATCGCAGTGCTGGAACAATTCCACTGTTTTTACGATCAGATCATCAAAATCAAGGGCATTGTTCCTTCTCAGAGAATTCTGGTATTCCCGATAGATCTCCGCAACCTTTTTTTCATTAAAGTCCACTGCATTCAAAAGCATTTCATCCGGAGTGATCAGCTCATCCTTGGCGTGAGAGATCTGTGCCAGAAGGGAACGCTCTTTGTATTTTTTCGTATCTACATTCAGCCGTCTGCACACATCCTTCATCAGTGTCTTCTGGTCATCTGTATCATAAATGGTAAAATTATTATCATATCCGATCCTGTCCGCATGTCTGCGCAGGATCCTTACGCAGGTGGAATGAAATGTGGAAACCCATACACTTCCACCGTCCATTCCCACGATCTTATCCACACGTTCCCGCATTTCCTGAGCAGCCTTGTTGGTAAAGGTAATGGCAAGGATATTCCATGGATTCACACCCTTTTCTGCAATAAGGTATGCGATCCTGTGGGTCAGCACTCTGGTCTTTCCGGATCCGGCTCCTGCCAGGATCAGGAGAGGGCCTTCGGTATGATAAACAGCCTCCTGCTGCATATTGTTCAGTGATTCATAAATACTCATAAATTCTCCTGTATCTGTTGATTCGTTGATGGTCTGGTTCTTCCGCTCTCCGGCGGATTTTTTCATGGATTCAATTTTATCATCTGCCGGAGAAAATGACAAGCAGGAACAAAGAGAAATCCCCTTTGCTCCTGCCTGTTATTTCAGTCTTTCTGTTTTTTGACTTTATTTCTTTAATTTCAGATAAAACTCCCAGCTCTGGTACTCCACCTTTGCCTCGGGCAGCGGAAGACCGCCGTACATCAGTGCTCCGCCTGTATATTCTCTTCCTTCCAGAAGGTAAATGCCATCCTCTTTCAGCCCTCTCAACAATACCCGTGCAGGCGGATCGTTTGTCCTTACCTTAGATGCAACAACACTTACCAGCGCTTCTTTCTGATCCGGGCTTACAAATTCCCAGGCTGCATAATGCCGCTCCTCAGAAGGCGCTGTCAGACGGAAATAATCGCCTCTCTGGATCAGCTCATAATATTCCTTAAACCGGCAAATCTGCTTCCGGATCTCTTCCTTTTCCTCTGCGGTCAGCTTAGCCGGATCCAGCTCATAGCCAAAAGTCCCTGCCATAGCTACTGTAGCCCTTGTGCCAAGAGGTGTGGTTCTTCCTGTCTGATGATTCGGACAGGCAGAAACATGTGCTCCCATAGTGCTGACCGGATAACAGAAAGAAGTTCCATACTGGATCTCCAGACGTTCAATGGCATCTGTATCATCGCTGCACCAGATCTGAGGCGTATAGTGAAGCATACCGGCGTCAAAACGTCCGCCGCCTCCGCTGCAGCCCTCAATCAGCATATCCGGGTATCTTTTTCCCAGACGATTCAGAAATTCGTACAGACCAAGCACATAACGGTGAAGCACCTCTCCCTGACGGTCTGCAGGAAGCTGGGCAGAATATACATCACAGATGCTTCTGTTAAAATCCCATTTCAGGTAGTCCACGTCTGCTTTATCCAGAACCTGAATCATCTCCTGAAAAATATGATCCCGCACATCCTGTCTGGAAAAATCAAGAACCAGCTGATTCCGGGATCTCACCGGATTTCTTCCCGGAATCTGGAACGCCCAGTCCGGATGTGCCCGGTAAAGATCGCTGTCCTGAGATACGCACTCCGGTTCATACCAGATACCGAATTTCATTCCAAGACCATGGATTTTCTCTGCAAGCTCCTGTAACGTACAGCCCAGTTTTTTCTCATTGACCTGCCAGTCCCCAAGGCCGCTGTTATCATCGTCTCTTTTTCCAAACCAGCCGTCATCCATAACAAAAAGCTCTACTCCCATGTCTGCCGCATCCTTTGCCATGGCGATCAGTTTATCCCCTGTAAAATCGAAATATGTGCCTTCCCAGTTATTGATCAGTACCGGTCGTCTTGCATTTTTAAATTTTCCTCTGCAGAGATTGTTTCGGATTGCCCGGTGAAAAATATGGGACATTTTTTCAAAACCTTTGTCGCTGTAGACCATTGCAGTCTCCGGTGTATAAAAGCTTTCTCCCTGTTCCAGCTTATATCTGAAATTTCCCGGATGGATACCCATCAGTACTCTTGTCTGATTAAACTGGTCTTTTTCAGCCTCTGCCAAAAAGTTCCCACTGTACAAAAGAGAAAATCCATAACAGTTTCCCTGCGTCTCTGATGCCTTCGGATCCGCAAGCACTACAAAAGGATTGTACTGATGACTGGAAGCCCCCCGAAGCCCGCCTGCTGACTGGATTCCATGATGGACAGCCGTTCTGGATACCTGACGCTCCATTTCATGCCTTCCATAAAAAGTCATCCAGTCCCAGTTTCCATAGGGCTGGTCTACACATAAAGACATGACACGTTCCAGATATACCGGCTCTTCTCCGCAGTTTTCCACAACCACTGCTCTGGTAAGAAGATCCAGTTCCTCAAACACACCATAAAAAAGCTTTACAAGAAGATTTTTTCTTTCGTTTCTCATCGTGATCACCAGGGTCTCCGCCTGTCCCGGAGCCTCCTCATAAAAAGCCGGAAGTCCGGGGATCTGATATTTTCCTTCCAGAAGCTCATATCCTTCGTATCTCAGATCCACAGCAGAAGATCCGTATACGTCTCTCACTGCCAGAGCGCTTTCCCGGTAATCACCGCCTCCAAAGCAGGAATACTCCTGAGGAAGCGTGTCCAGAGAATACGTTCTGTCCATGCCTGTCTCATAAGGATTGCCGGAAAATCCATGATCTCTTTTCTGGATCAGGTATGAAAAATCCATATTCTCCGTTCTCTTTCCATAATAGGTATGAAGGAGAACCCCCAGGGGGTCTGCCTTCATCTGATACATGCTGCTTTTTGTACACAGCGTAAATAAGGAATTTTTTCTGTCCACTAAAATAGCCATTGTCTTTTCCTCTTTTTATCCTGCCTTGGATGTTCTTTCTTTTTATTTTTTTATATTATTTTACCGCGCCGTTTACCACACCGTTCAAAATCTGCTTCTGGCATACCAGATAAAAGATCAGGATCGGGATCAGAGCCAGAAGGTAAGAGGCAAACGCAAGGTTATAATTTGTTCCAAACTGTGTCTGGAAATTCAGCTGTGCAAGCGGAAGCGTATTTTTACCGGTACCGGACATGATCACCAGAGGAGTCATCACGTCATTCCAGGTACCCAGCGCTGTAAGAACTGCAACTGTGGCATGCATGGGCTTCATCACAGGAAAAATAATGCTCCAGTAGGTCTTCCAGGTACTTGCCCCGTCTACCTTTGCCGCTTCTTCCAGCGCCAGAGGAATATTTTTCAGGTATCCGGAATACAGAAGAAGGTTCATCGGCATATAAAAGACCACATAAAGGATAATGACACCTGCTCTGTTTCCAATTCCCATCTGTGAAGTCTGTTTTACCAGAGGCATCATCAGAATCGCAAAAGGAACAAACATACCGCTGACAATATAAAGATATGCGAATTTATAAAACTTACTTTTTCCCATGTTTCTTCCGATGGCATAGCCTGCCAGAGAATGAATAAGGATAGAGATCACCACGGTCAGAGCTGTGATCAGAAGGGAATTCCCCAGAGAATTCCAGAAATCAGTAACTCTCATGGCTTCTACAAAGTTATCTAAACTCCAGGAGGAGGGAAAAGAAAGCGCACCTGCAATATCATTGGTCATTTCCGACGGCTTTTTAAAAGCAATGATCACCGCCATATAGAGAGGAAAGAAAATCGTCACACAGCCCATGATCAGAAGGATGGTCACCGGCCAGTTGGTCTTGCCCATCTGTTTGGTATTCTTTTTCATTATAACTGCTCCTCCTTCTTATTCATAAATGTAAGCTGGAATATCGAGATTGCTACGATCACTACAAAAAACAGCACTGCATTGGCACTCTGGAATCCGAACTGCCCTCCATCCATACCGTTTTTATAGATCAGGAAGGAAATGGATTCTGTACTCTGTGCAGGACCACCTTTTGTCAGAGCCATGATCTGGTCAAATACCATCAGGAAATTCTTCATGCACAGAACCATGTTGATGGTAAAAAACGGAACGATCAGCGGGAAGGTCAGATTTTTAAATTTTGTCCATCCGGTTGCACCGTCAATGGATCCCGCTTCATATACATCCTCCGGCACAGTCTGCAGACCGGAAATGTAAATAATGGTATTCATGGCAATTGCCTGCCATGCCGCTACGACCACAATGGCAAACCATGCTGTCTTTGAATCTGCCAGAATACTGCTGCTGAGGAAATCAATTCCCATGGCTTTTCCTATTGTCGGAAGAATATAAGTAAAGATAAAGCTGAAAATATAGCCGACTACCAATCCGCCCAGAACATTGGGGATAAAGTAGATTCCTCTCAGCGCACTTTTGGCACGGATCTTACTGTTCAGTCCCAATGCCAGAATCAGGCTGAAAAGATTTACAATAATCGTTGCTGCCAGCGCAAACTTGAAGGTAAACAAATATGATTTTCCTACTCTGACATCCTGAAAAAGATCGATATAATTTCGTAATCCTACCCAGTCATAGCTTCCATAACCTTTAAAATTGGTAAAGCTGTAAATAAAGCCTTTGATCAGAGGCAGCGTATTAAATGTAAAAAACAATACCAGAATCGGAATGGTGATCAGCAAAAATGTACGTTTTCTTTCATTTTTCTTCATCATTCATTTCCTCCTTCCCCGTTTTCTTCCTGATAATCCTGTATTTTGCGAATCAGATCTCGATTGTATCGCGCCCAGTCTCTGTCAAATTTTTCCAGCCAGGCATCGATATCTCCTTCTATCAGATAAGTCTGGATCATGGCATCTACTGCCATCTCTGTCGGATAATAGTGGTCCTGGTAATCTGTCATTTTGCCGGCATCAATATATTCCTTCATTCCATCCAGCATGGAAGGAAGCGTAAAGTCACCCTCCTTACAGGGAACCGCATTCTGATCGTCCAGATAAATCTGGATATTTTCATCCTCCAGCATAAAGCGAAGCACTTCATAGGCTGCTTCTTTTTCCTCACAGTCCTCCATAACACAGAACTGAAGGTCAATGCCGGAGTTCAGGATCTGTCCGTCTGCACTGTCATTTGCCGGAAAAACAAAAGAGTCAATATTCATATCCGGGTTTACAGATTTGATCTGAGGCACTGCATAGCTTCCGATGCAGTACATGGCAGATTCTCCTCTTGCAAAGGCGGTACATGCATCATTATAGCTGTAGGCATAAGGATCTTCCTGTGCATAAGAAAGAAGCTGAGGAATCTTTTCTGCAAGTTCCCGGTATTCTTCTGAAAAAGTTGTTTCTCCTCTGTTTACCTGCCGGCATACATCTGCCGGGGCAAGATCACAGGCCATGGCATTCCATGGAGCCAGACAGGTCCACGTGTCTTTAAAGCCGAAATACAGCGGCAGCTGTCCAGATGCCTGAATGGTATCCAGAAGTGTCAGAAACTCATTCCAGGTTGTGGGTATTTCCCATCCGTTTTCTTCAAACATGTCTTTATTGTACAGAATTCCCGCCGCATTGGCTACATACGGAACTGCATACACCCCGTCTCTGGGGATAAATTCCAGATTCTTATCAATATCCAGATATGCCTGTTTAATGTCTGCAAGCCCTTCAAAGTCTGAAATATCTGTCAGCATATCCGCATCCAGAAAATTCGAGTAGTTCACATCTCCTCCGATCCCAATAATATCCGGCTGGTCTTCCTTGATAAAGCGGGTCTTCAGGATCGTCATCGCTTCATTTGGTGATTCAATGGTCAGTTCAATATCGTCATGGGAAGCATTAAATTTTTCTTCCATTTTTTCAAAGGCTTTTACTGCCTCCGGTTTGTATTGAACCATTTCAATTTTTGTTTTCCCGTTGTCTGCCGCAGAATCTCCGCATCCGCCAAGAACCATGCCAGTACTCAGTATTCCTGCAAAAACTCCTATCACAGACAGTTTTCTTTTTTTCATTGAATTTCCCCTTTCCTTTCTTTTTGCGGTCCGTTTCTATTCTGTACAGTATCTACGGATTTGTTTTATGGCTTCATTCTATCATTCCTGTCTCTTCCGGTCAATGGAGCTATGAAATCAATTTTATATCATAATACGTTTTTTCTCGAATATAGTTGAAGTTACTACTCATTTTGATATATAATTAGAAATAATTCTTATTTTTCGTTTAAATATCACAGTTTTATCATCTGATTTTTGTTGATAATTCCTAATTTCACAGACTACAAGGAGGAATAAATATGGCAAAGCCCTCGTTTCATGTATTTTCTAATGACCGTTTTATGGATCTTACTCTGTATCAGTACGGATATGAAAGATGCAGACCGCTTCATTCCTTTGGTCCTTCTATTCGCAATCACTTTCTTTTTCATTATATTATTTCCGGAAAAGGAACGCTGCTTGTAGACGAATCCAGCACAGTTACAAAAGAATATAAGCTTCATGGAGGAATGGGGTTCCTCATTGAGCCTGACCGGGTCAATACCTATTTTGCGGACCGGGAAGATCCCTGGGAGTATACCTGGGTAGAATTCAGCGGGCTGAAAGCCAAGGAGATCCTGGATACGGCAGGACTTTCCACAGAAGCACCTGTTTTTATCCCCTCCTCTCCACAGATTGCCGACACGCTGAAGGAGGAACTGCTGCATCTTGCCTCCAGTTCTTCTGACAGCTCCTCCCTGCATCTGATCGGGCATCTTTATCTGGTCATGGATGCCATCCTTACCGGTTCCTCTTCCCGAAACCGTACCCAGAACAAAAAACGTTCTCAGTTTTATACAGATGAAGCCATTACCTTTATTTCTCAGAATTACATGTTTCCGATCACGGTGGAGGACATGGCGCAGCGGCTGAATCTGGACCGCAGCTATTTCGGGAAGATCTTTAAAGAAATCATGGGACTGGCACCTCAGGAGTTTCTCATTCAATATCGTATGTCCAGAGCCGCAGAGCTTTTGAAAACCTCGGATATTCCCGTGAAAGATATCAGCGTTCAGGTAGGTTATCCCAACCAGCTGCATTTTTCCAGGGCTTTCAAAAATGTTTACGGAGTCTCTCCAAGGACTTACCGCCAAAATAACCGGATTCTAAAAAAACAGAATCCCTGAGAAAAATGTTTACAAGTAGTTTTGAAAACTATATAATAAGATGCAGAGGTGATAAAATATGACGATCAATACACAGGACATGATCGGAAGCATCCTGGAAAGTATTTCAAGAATTGATTATATTAAGCCGGAAGATATTCCCAATATTGATTTATACATGGATCAGGTAACTACTTTTATGGAAGAACAGCTGTCCTCCTCCAAGCGTTATCCGGAGGATAAGATCCTTACCAAAACCATGATCAATAATTATGCAAAAAACAATCTGCTTCCTTCTCCGGAAAAGAAGCGTTATTCCAAGGAACATCTTCTGCTTCTGATCTTTATTTACTATTTTAAAAACATTCTTTCCATCAATGATATCCAGACTCTTCTGGGCCCGATCACAGAAAAATATTTCCGCTCAGATTCGGAAATGGATCTTACGGCTATCTATAATGAAGTGTTCAGTATGGAAAAAGAACAGGTGGAACTGCTCAAAAAAAATCTCCTCAGATGTTATCACACATCCGAGAAGACATTTGAAACTGCTCCGGAGGAAGACAGGAAATTCCTGAAAATGTTTTCTTTTATCTGTCTTCTGAGCTTTGATGTTTATACAAAAAAAATGCTGATCGAGCAGCTGGTAGATGAGCTGCGGAACGAAAATGCCGATGTCTCAACCAGAAATAAAAAATCAAAAAAATAACAGATTAACGGGGACCTTATTCAGGTCCCCGTTCAAATTATCTCCGTTTAATATCATCAATACAGATAATCTTTATTTACGTATCCATACTTTCCATGTTTTGGAGAATATACATACCAGTAGGTAGAATCACTGGTATCTGTTACCTGTACCGTATCTCCGGTATAAAGCTCGCCAATCTCGTTTGCCTCATCATAAGCCTTGGCTGTACGAAGGGCAAGATAGCCTTTTGCCACGCTGACGGTTCTTGTAAATCCCACAGAACCGGAACCGCCGCCTACCAGATAATTTTTGTTGACATATCCGCTCTTTCCATGTTTCGGTGAATATACATACCAGTAAGTTGCATCACTGGTATCTGTTACCTGTACCGTATCTCCGGTATAAAGCTCGCCGATCTCATTTCTGCTGTCATATGCCTTGGCTGTACGAAGAGCAAGGTAGCCTTTTGCTACACTGACCGTCCAGGTCTGGCCGGCAGTCGACGGAGCAGTTCCGCCTACCAGATAATTTTTGTTAACATATCCGCTCTTTCCATGTTTCGGTGAATACACATACCAGTAAGTCGCGTCACTGGTATCTGTTACCTGTACCGTATCTCCGGTATAAAGCTCGCCGATCTCATTTCTGCTGTCATATGCCTTGGCTGTACGAAGGGCAAGGTATCCTTTTGCTACACTGACTGTCCAGGTCTGGCCGGAAACCGTTCCGCCCACCAGATAATTCTTATTGACATATCCGCTCTTTCCGTGTTTCGGTGAATATACATACCAGTAGGTTGCATCACTGGTGTCTGTAACCTCTACCGTATCTCCGGTATAAAGTTCCCCGATCTCATTGGATGCATCATAAGCCTTTGCCGTACGGAGGGCAAGATATCCTTTTGCCACACTGACCGTCCAGGTGTTGGACGCCTGGCTTTCCTCTGCTGTCACCGGCAGAGAAAGTGCAAAAACAATCACCAGCAGGGCTGTCCATTTTAAAAGCGTCTTTACTGAAAAATATTTCCATTTCTTATTCATATCATCATCCCCCTTTATGGAATATTTTATTTTTTGCTCTGTTCCATAAACCTCTGTTTCACGACTTGTCCCCTGATGTCCTTCCTTTATTGCTGATAATAGTCATATATCTGCCGGCTCAATGCAGAAATCGTATTCTGAGCCGATCCTGCTTCTGACAGATTCTCTGACATAAACACGATCACAAGATCATTGTCCGTGTTGTAAATAATGCCTGCATCGTTTTCTACGTCTGCAAGCTCTCCTGTTTTGTTTGCTATGCTGACGCCCTGAGGCATCTGTGCCGGTATCTTGTTTCTTCTCTCCTGAGCTGCCAGATGGTCGAACATGGCGCAGGCATTTGCATCGCCATCCATCCATCCATCGTATACTTTCTTCAAAAAGCGTCCGCAGTCTGCCGGGGAGGTATAATTGTCATCAAATTCATTGCTGTGAAGAAGCAGCCTTCCCATATGCGTATTCGTATATCCGTTTCTGGTACAGTAGTCATTGACCACGTTCATTCCTGCTGTACTGTCTCCGTTCCCCAGATATCCTGTCAGGGTATTGGCTGCATCATTGTCACTGACTATAATCATTACATGAAGATTACTGTCTACGCTGTCCTTTCCATACTGTGCAGTCAGGCTATCGTAATTCTCATAAACAGCTCCCATAATAAAAAGCTTGATCAGACTTGCCGCCTGCATCCTGTGTTCATTGATACTTCCCTCGGTATTCTTTTCCAGATTACACACATAGGCTGACCAGCTGCCGTTAGAGGAAGGAAATGGCAGGCTGGATAAAAGAGCGGAGAGTTCTTCATCCGGAACTGCATCTGTCCCCTGTCCACTTCCAAATACCCCCTCTCCTGACGGTGCAGACAGCATTCCCTGATTCTCTGAAGCTGCGGTCTCTTCCGGAGGCGGCTCCGGATGATGATCCGGATCTCCTTCTTCCGTAGACTCTGCTACGCTTCCTCCAAAAACGGAAGACTCTGCTGCATAACAGGGCTGTGTCAGTATCAGGAAAGACGAGATTATCAAAATTCCTGCTTTTTTCAGTTTTACATCATGCATTTCTTTTTCATTCCTTCCTCAGATAGATTCTGTCTGTTCACTGCCGTAGATATCTCAGGATAAATGACAGAATTCTATAGCGTTTGATATGTTATTATTATAATTTTATTTCTATAAGCTTGCAAGTATTTTCTTCTTTTCATTTTCTTTATTATAGTATATCATATAAGAAACTTATTTTTGTAAGTTTCATTATCTCAAATTTATTTTTCACAGATACGTCGTTGCTGTACACAGTAACGGTCAATTTTTGGAGGCGATTTTTATGAAAAAATTTTTACAGCTGCTTCTTGTCTGCGGATTGATCCCGGCTCTTGCTGTTCCGGTATCTGCTGCTGAGACAGGTTCACATCAAAGCGAAGAAGGCCAGGCAATGATCGGACCTTCCATCTCCCATACGGAAAAATCCTCAGGTATGGACTGGGGCGCAGCCAATAATGCAGCCTCTCCAGCTGCCGGAGATGGAGATTTTACTGTTGTGATTGACCCTGGTCACCAGGGACCTTCCGTAGATATGAGCGCGCCGGAACCTATGGCACCAGGCTCCAGCCAGACAAAGCCAAAAGCAACATCCGGTACCCAGGGAAATTTTTCCGGCGTACCTGAATATGAACTGAATCTGCAAGTTTCCGTACTTCTTCAGGAAGAGCTTGTAAATAGAGGTTATCATGTAGTCATGACCAGAACAGACAACGAAACAGCCATCAGCAACAGCGAACGTGCGATTCTTGCCACTGAACAAAATGCCGATATTACCGTGCGGATTCATGCCAACAGCGATGGAAGTTCCTCAGCCTCAGGCGCCTTGACCATGGCTCCTACCTCCGCAAATCAGTATCTTTCTTCTGAAATCATAGAAAAAAGTAATACACTTGCTTCCTGCATCATCAGTCATTACTGCACAGCCACCGGACTGGAGAATAGAGGCGTAATCTCCTCTGATAACATGACTGGCACCAACTGGAGTACCGTTCCTGTTGCAATCCTGGAAATGGGATTTATGAGCAATCAGTTTGACGATCTTTATATTACGAATTCTGCCAACCATCCCATCATGGTATCCGGTATCGCAGATGGGATTGACGAATATTTCAGTATTGTAGAACCTCAGACTGCCGGAGAAGGCGAACACCTCAGCGATCTGACTGAACAGCTGAAAAAAGACTATACGGATAAACTGAAAAAAGAGGGAGAAAACTGGTCTATTGCAGTTATGGATCCTGTAACAGATGATTACAGCACCATACGTGCAGATGATTCGATGGAATCTGCCGGTCTTATCAAAACCTTTATTATGGGAGCTGTTTTTGAATATCTGGTTTATCCAGATGCTGCAGAAACGCCCTCTTCTGATTATGAAACAGATTTAAAACCTCTTCTGGTCAGAATGATCGCAGATAATGATAACTTCTCTGCGGATGATCTTGTAAAGCTTCTGGGAAATGGGGATTTTGAAAACGGATCTGCGGTTGTAAATGAATTCTGCAAAAATCATGGATTTTCTTATACCAAAATGGGAACAGAGCTTTTGGAAAAAGATTCTACTGCCAATAATTTTACCAGTGCTTCCGACTGCTGTCGGATCCTTACCGAGATTTATAAAGGAAATCTGGTCAATCAAAAAGCATCTGAGGAAATGCTGAATCTTTTAAAACAGCAAAATCTGAAAGGCAAAATTCCTTCCGGCCTTCCCAATGGAATCGAAACTGCCAGCAAGACCGGCGAAATGACGGAGGATCAAAATCCTGTGCTGATTGAAAATGATATCGCTATTGTTTTGGACAGCAATCGCCCTTATGTGATCTGTATTCTTTCTAACTGTATCAAAAAGAATGAACAGGCACAGAAGACTATCAGCCAGATTTCCTCTGATGTATATCAGTATATTTCTTCCTCTGATCATAACTGACCTGCCCTATAGAATGTACGACTTGCCCGGTGAGTCAAAATCACCGGCTTGCCCCTAACAATAAAAATAGAGCAGCCTGCGCTACCCATTCCGCAGACTGCTCTGTTTTTATTTGTTATCTTCTGGTTTCTCCTTCTGAGCTTCCTTTTCTCTCATTCTGGAGAATACCATCTCATATCCGTCATTTCCATAATTCAGGGATCGGTTCACACGGCTGATTGTTGCTGTTGATGCCCCGGTCTTCTCAGAAATATCCAGATAAGTACGCTTATCTGTCAACATTTTTGCCACTTCAAATCTCTGTGAAAGAGAAAGAAGTTCGTTGATGGTGCATACATCTTCAAAAAAAGTGTAACATTCTTCTTTATTTTTCAAACAAAGAATTGCTTCAAAGAGATGATCCACCTCTTCCGTTCTGATTTTTTTACCCATATTCTCTGCTCCTTTAAATCACTGTCATATTATTGCATAAAATATTTTAACACTTTAACCTGTGATAAGCAAGAGGTTTTTCAACGAATTAGCAGATTAAAATCTTTTATTTACATATTTTTTCAGCATTTCTACAGAATGATTCAAAACAAGCTCTTCCGGGAAGGAAATTTCTTCCAAAAGCCCTCTTGCCATTTGAAATTCTCCAATAGCGGCGTCAAAATGTGCATCACTGTCCATCACTACCGGCACTTGATATTCCATACATAATTTCAGCATTTCCAGATCATTTTCTCTGGCATCTCTGCGGAAACAGGAAGGCTCCAGTGAATGATTATTCAACTCCAGTATTTTTCCATATTCCTTTGCCCCCTGGACCAGAGCCCGATAGTCTACCTGGTAACGTCCATCATCTGGATGTCCAATGATTGTTACATATGGATTTTTCATAACATTCAGATAAGCCTCTGTATTTTCTTCTCTGGTTCCAGGTTTCATACAGGGAATATGAAGACTGGCAATGGTGATGTCCATATGTTTCAGTTCTTTTTCTTCCAGATCCACGTGACCTTCTGTATCCAGAATATTTAATTCTGCCCCCATCAGAAGGTGGATTCCATACATTTCTCTTGGAACTACTTTCATATTATGAAAATAAAAATTATGACAGGTTCCTGGCATAGCTGGGGCATGTTCCGTGATTCCCAGCAGTTCCAGTCCTTTGTCTGCTGCCGCTTTTGCCATTTCACGGATCGTGCAGTACGCATGCCCGCTGGCAATGGTATGTGTATGAAGATCAAATAATGCTTTGTATTTCATAAAAAGCCTCCGTTCTGTTTCATTATATGTGTTCATTATACCGTATTTTTCTCTTCTGAATCCAGTTGAATTTTTTATAAAAATCAAGTATACTTATTTCTATAGAAAGAACAGATATTCGATTTTTATCAAGAATGGAGCTGAAATCATGGACCTGTTTGAATATGCAAAATCAAAAACTCTGGATCGGGAATCCCCTCTCGCTTCCCGTCTCCGTCCAACCACACTGGAAGAAGTCGTTGGGCAGGAACATATTGTAGGCAGAGATAAACTTTTGTACCGGGCGATCAAAGCCGACAAACTTACCTCTGTCATTTTTTATGGTCCTCCCGGTACTGGCAAGACCACACTTGCCAAAGTCATCGCAAACACGACCAGTGCCACCTTTACCCAGATCAACGCTACTTCTGCCGGAAAAAAAGATATGGAAGCCGTTGTAAAAGAAGCACAGGATCATCTGGGTATGTATGGAAAAAAAACAATCCTCTTTATTGACGAGATTCATCGCTTCAACAAAGGTCAGCAGGATTATCTTCTCCCCTTTGTAGAAGACGGAACTATCATTCTTATCGGAGCCACGACAGAAAACCCTTATTTTGAAGTGAATGGTGCGCTTCTATCCCGTTCTATCATTTTTGAATTAAAAGCATTAAGCAATGAAGATATTCAAAAACTGATCCTACGAGCTGTCAATGACTGTGATAGGGGAATGGGTAATTATAATGCTGTCATAGATCAGGAAGCCCTTGAATTTCTTGCAGATATGGCCGGAGGCGATGCCAGAAGTGCTTTAAATGCTGTGGAATTAGGGATTCTGACCACCCCAAAAAGTCAAGACGGCAAAATACATCTGACGCTGGAGGTTGCCTCCGAATGTATCCAGAAACGCGTGATCCGCTATGATAAAAACGGGGATAATCATTATGATATTATTTCTGCTTTCATTAAAAGTATGAGAGGATCTGATCCGGATGCCGCTGTCTATTACCTGGCAAAAATGCTTTACGCTGGAGAAGATGTAAAGTTTATCGCGCGCCGTATCATGATCCTTGCTTCAGAAGATATTGGAAATGCAGATCCTCAGGCTCTCTGTGTAGCTGTCGCAGCTGCCCAGGCCGTAGAGCGTGTAGGCATGCCGGAATCACAGATCATTCTTTCTCAGGCAGCCTCTTATATGGCCTGTGCCCCCAAAAGCAATTCTGCAGTAAATGCTATTTCTGCTGCCATGGAATCTGTCAGAACTACTCGTACTACCGTTCCTGTGCATCTTCAGGATGCGCATTATGGGGGACATGAAAAGCTTGGAAAAGGCATCGGGTACCAATATGCCCACAATTATCCCAATCATTATGTAAATCAGCAATATCTTCCTTCCGAGATTCAGAATCAGCACTTTTATGAACTCAGTGACATGGGTTATGAAAAAAATTTAAAAGAACATATGAAAAAAATCGGAGCCCTTTAAAAGGGCCCCGATTTTTTTGAGATGGAATTATTATTTATCGTCTTTTCTTCTTCTGAGACGCTGAATAAGTCCGATCATTGCACCACTACCTAATAATCCAGCAAATAATGGCATTGTGTTTGTCATATCACCAGTTCTCGGATTGTTTGTCTGTGTCTGAGCCTGGTTCTGGTTTGTATTGGTGTTGTTGTTATTATTGTTGTTATTATTGTTATTGTTGTTGTTTTCCGGTCTTGTTGTCGGCTGCGGATCAGTCGGCTGATCTGGATTTTCTGGATCTGGAGTCGGCTCTTCTGGATCCGGATTCTCTGGATCTGGAGTTGGCTCTGGATCCGGAGTCGGTTCTGGATCTGGAGTTGGCTCTGGATCTGTCTCAGCAAGACGAACAGTTACAACTACTGTACCATCCTCAATCGGAAGATCTCCAACGATAGCTACAACGTATCCTTCCGGAACGTCTGTCAGAACGCTTGTGTTAACATATGTAGCGTCTGCATCAAGCTGAAGAGCGCTTGTACCAACAACTTCGCCATCCTCAGTTACATACTGAACAGTAACATCCTGAACGTTTTCAATCTTTCTAACCTGAACTTCTGCTACTGTAGCGCTTCCAAGCCAGATATCTCCAACTGTTACAAGTTCATATCCTTCCGGAATGTCTGTCAGAATGCTTGTGTTGAAGTATGTTGCATCTTCAGGAATTGTAATCTGAGAAACTGCAATCTCTGTTCCGTCTTTTTCATCAACGTAACCGATTACGATATCTTTCTCACGAACTACAGATTTTCTTACTTCTACGTTTACAGTATCGTTGTCGCCAATGTATACGTCGCCAACCTCGCAAAGCTCATAGCCTGCCGGTACTTCTGTAAGAACGCTTGTGTTGAATGTTGTTGCATCTGCTGCTACTTTGATTGCTTCGATTCCGTTTTCGAACGGCATCTTTGTCTCTTCGTCAATGTAGCTTACATATACTGTTCTCTCTGTAACAACTTTTCTTACTTCTACGTTTACAGTGTCATTCTCGCCAATGTATACATCACCTACTGCGCAAAGCTCATAACCTTCCGGTACTGCTGTAAGAACGCTTGTGTTGAACATTGTTGCATCTGCTGCTACTTTGATCTCTTCAATTCCGTTTTCGAACGGCATCTTTGTCTCTTCGTCAATATAGCTTACATATACTGTTCTCTCTGCTTTTCTTACTTCTACGTTTACTGTGTCGCCTTCGCCGATATATACATCGCC
>JAETOL010000023.1 GCA_021771755.1 Lachnospiraceae bacterium
GGCATCTGCCCTTCCCATCAAAATGCACCCTATCGCTTTTTGAGTAGGGTAATCGTTAAATTTGCACCCTCCAGGCATCAGAGGGTGCATTGTATCAATTTATGGTACGCAAGCCAGTAAGAGTGTATCCCAATGAATATCTATATAATTGTTCAGGAGTAATTACGAAGATATGGTATCCTGCTATTCCTGCAAGATACCATATCTCTCTTGATTTTCATCCTTATCCATACACCGTTTTCTAATATGCCACCACACCATATCCCATAATACAGGAATAGTTAAGATCATAATTGTTCTGCTTTACGGCATTTCCAGAATTCCCTTCCACCGTATAGACTCTACCGCCCTCGCTTTTTTCCACGATGCCTACATGGTCTGATTCCCCATCTCCATCCCAATCAAAGAAGATGATCATTCCGGCAGTCGGCGTACTCCCACGAGCCTGCCATTTCCCTTTTGCCTGGAACCAGTCTACACCGTCTGAGCAAAGAGAGAACCTCGGCACTGCCCCACTCTCTATAAGCCCGCACTGGTCTGCACACCATGAAACAAAGCAGGCACACCATAATACATGCCCATCAAATCCATACCACGACCAGAACTTGTCCCCGCCTACATTCCCTAACTGCGTCAGTGCCACAGACACAATCTGTTCGTTTCCGAACAGGGCTGCAAACGGATTCCCTCCGGAATAATAACGGAGCACATGGGGAACGTACTCCGGATCCCCATACCTGGTCCATCCATGGGAAGCTGCCTGCTGCTGCGAAAACAGCAGTGCATTCGCTTCACTGTATCCACCATAATTTCTCACCGCCCATGATATGTACCCATTTCCATAGTTATAGCCCTGCAGCGACAGCTTCAGCTTGTTCATGTCCTGTGGGCTGGTGCATCCGGCCTCCCGGACACAGTCTGCATAATACTGCACGCCTACCTCTATGGAATATTCCGGATCTGCGATAGCTCCGGGGCTGTTCGGATACCTGGTGTTGTAAGGGCATTCGCTGGACTGCATCGGATCAGTCCCGGCACCGCCGGATTCCTGCATCATGATCGCCTGAATTACGGGGACATATTCCGGGATTCCATACTGGCTGGCATACTTTTGGATCGTTGCCGTATATGCCAGTACCTGCGCACTTAAAGAAGCACTGCTCTGCGAAGAACTGTAGGCAAAAACGCCGCCAATGACACCAACAATTAAGATCAGCACAATGAACATGGAACCAGCCCCGGCCAGCAGTGCAGCGATCCCGTTTCGGATGGCTTTGGCTGCTGCCTCCACCGCACGTTTGAACCGCACCACAACGGATGCCGCCCGCTCAGCCCGCCTTGCGCCCTGCTGCATATTATGGATGGCTGCCCTCTTTGCGGCCTTCGCCGCCTGCATCTTTCCCGGTGGGGCTGGTATCTTTCCTGCTTTGCCTCCCACTGAAGCCTGGGACTTTATGATCCGGGGGCCTTTCTTCACAGCCAGCCTGTCTGCTGTCTTTACTTTGGGAGGCTGCCTGGATGCATGCTCCTTCACAGTACGGCCGGCACTTTCCCTGGTACGGATAAACTGGCTCTTTCCAGTTTTCCCCGTATCCTGGGCTGCAGCACTTTTTTCTGCCTGATGCTCCACTGACCGTTTCTGTGCATTTTTCTTTACCGCATCCTTTCCGGCTCTTTCTTTTGCGAGCACCCTTCCCTTTTCCACGGCATCTTCAGGCGGCTGGCTGGAAGAGGAATCCATCTCTTTCTTCCCTCTTTTTGCCTCGGTACGCTTCTGCAGGTTCTGATAAGTCCTTTTGGCGGTCTCCTTCCCGGCTGCATAAGAAACCTTTACAGCTGCCCGCCCGCTTTCCCCGGTGCCTCTTTTCAGCACAGCCTCTGCTTTGTCACCAGCATACCCAACTGGGGAATCCGGATGGTCTGCCGTATCGGATACTCTGGAACCCTGGAGGGATTTTTCCTTTGCTGCAAGCCCTGCCTCCCTTGCCAGCTCTTTAGGCATCCGGGAAGCTTTCTCCAAAATCTTCGGCTTGCGGTCATGCTCCCTTGTTTTGATATCCTTCATATCTCACCTCCCATCCGTATATTCCAAAACCGTTCACCGCTCCGGAGTGTTCCTGTGCTTTGCCCCTTTCTGGAGCTTCGGCAGATAGCCCTCCAGTTCCTGTACCGCCTTTTGCACCAGCGGATGCTTTGCGTAAGCCGGGATCATTTCGATGGATTCCCGGTCGATCTGGTCCGCCACTAAAAGCGGCCAGTGGATTCCCGAATAATCCGGGATAGCGGGATCCTGCAGCTCAAACCCGATGCCTGGAATGTTGCAGGCATTCCGTTTCCGTATTTTCTTATAAATGTCCACTGCCTGTACCAGTGTCAGGTCCTCATAACACTCTGAAAAATTTTCAAATTCCATACATCCGGCTGTATAAAACCGGATGCTGGCTGTTTCCTGCTGTTCCATACTTCCTCCTTCCTGGCATGAATGCCCTGAATCTCTTTTACTGGATCAAGCCCTGAGCCTCCCCTGGCTTGGTCGTCATTAAACGGTATAATGCCGTATTTTTCGGGAAACTGTTCTCAAATGGCACGATATTGCCGGAACAGCGGATCAGGCCATGCCCAGCACCTACGTTTGTGATATACGACAACTGGTTATCTGAGATATTCAAAAGGTTCGCCAGCTCATCCCTGTCGGTCGTTGCCTGATTTAAAAGGATCAAAAACTCACTGTTTGCCAGCATGAGCCTTGCTGTATCCGATTTCAGAAGTTCCTCCACGTTCTGCGTCAGGCCGGTCACAAATCCTGAATATTTCCGGATCCTCTTATACAGACGGTAGAAAAAGTCCGCACTGTACTGATACCGGAAAAGCAGGTAAAACTCATCCGCAAAGATCCAGGTCGTCTTTCCCATCTTCCAGTTCTGGATCACACGGTTAAAGATGGAATCCAGGGTGACCAGCATGCCAAGGGGCATCAGCTGTTCCCCAAGCTCCCGGATGTCATAGGCGATGATCCGGCTTTTCGTATTGACATTGGTCGGCTGTGCAAAGGTATTTAAACTTCCGTTTATGAATAATTCCGAGGACAGAGCCAGCCCTCTGGCTTCTTCTTCCGGCTGGAGCATGAGCTGGCGGTACAGATCCTTCAATGTCGGCACCTGCCCCTGATACCCGCTGCGGATATAATCCCGGTAAACATCCGCCGTACAGCGGTCGAGGATGGATTTCTCCTTGGCAGACAGATTGCCTGCCCCTACCAGCTGTTCGAACAGGGACAGGATGAATTCTGATTTCTCGATCAGCGGATTCTTGTCATTACCATACGCTGAATCCATATCCATGGCATTCAGGTGGGTATCCGAGGTAGCCGAGATTTTAATAACTTCACCGTTTAACGCTTCCACGAGGGAACCAAACTCAGACTCCGGATCCAGGATCAGGATATCGTCCTCCGTAGACAGGGCCAGGTCCACGATTTCTTCCTTTGCGGAGAAGCTCTTACCGGATCCGCTGACGCCAAGGCGGAATGAGTTGCCATTCAGAAGCCTCCTGCGGTCTGCCACCAGCATATTTTTGCTGACCGCATTCTGCCCGTAGTAGATGCCCCCAGGCTGCATGATCTCCTGTGTATGGAATGGGATCAGCACCGCAGTGGACTCTGTTGTCAGGGTACGCAGGGCATTGATCTTCCGAAGCCCATATGGAAGCACGGTATCCAAACCGTCTGCCTGCTGCCACTTCAGGGTGGAGAGCTGGCAGAGGTGTTTCCTTGCCACAGAAAAAAGAGTCTCCGTATCTGAATCCAGCTGCTCTTTGGTCTCTGCCATGTGTACCATCGTCAGAAGCCCGAACATCATCCGCTGGTCCCTGGTCGTTAAATCCTCCAGCATTTCTTTTGTCTCTTTCCTCTGAAGCTCCATGTCATAAGGAACCACCGCAGAGAAGTTATTGTTTGCATTCTGCCGCCTCTGCCAGTTCGTCACGTTGGTCTCCACACCAAGCAGCTTGTTCTGGATCTCCCTCACCGCTTCATCGGTCGGCACTGGCAGAATGTCAATAGACAGCATCAGGTCCCGGCTCAGGTCACACAGTTCTGATACCATATCGTCTTTTACATAACTGGCGTAATCCTGCATATAAAGCACACGCCCGTACCTTCCATTGATCCGGAAGTGGTCGCTGTGAAATTCCATGCTCTCCGGGCAGATCCAGTCCTTAAAACTATGCCCTTTCTTTGCAAATGCTTTTAAATCGAAAGGAAAAGCAGACGGCTCATCCGTTTTAAAGAAATCACGGAACAGCTGGAGCCTTTCCCCTGCATCCAGTTCCTCCGCTACCGATGACAGCTTTGCCAGATGGGTGACGATATCCGTTCCCACACGCGCAAAGTACGTTCTCGCTTCATCCACGTTCTTTTTATGGATGCTGACCGTAAGATACCGTTCCTGATAGATGCTGTTGCTGGTGCCGCTGACTTTCGACAGCAGCATGTCATTGTACTCCTGGCGGTAATGGTCCAGGCCATCCCCTTTCATCGGGATCAGCAGGGAATGTTCAAATTCCTCTTTATTGATCCTCCGGTTATTCAGCGTGATCTTGGCAGACGAGCCGGAATCCAGCGCATTCAGAAGTTCTGAATAATCGAGGAACATCTCCGTCTTATCCGCCTTGCTTGCAATGGCATAATTGATATCCGTAAACCGGAATGACTTTGAATATTTATTTCCTACCTGGAAGATGCCGTCCGGCCAGATCCTGCGGATCGGCACCGCCTGCTGGACGGACTTTGGAACCTGAAACCGCTCCTTATCCATTTTTAATGCCTGGCTCAGTGTTTTAATCAAAGGCATCCCTCCTTCCTTTTTTTCTTCTTCACTGTTTTTTTCTTTGCCACATTTTCTTTCTTCCGGGTGACGTTTGTCCCGTCACCTCCGATACGTTCCCCCGCAAGGATGCTTTCCTCCATGCAGGAGTAGTAGAGGTTTTCTGGCCTGAAGCTCAGCTTTTTCGGGTACAGGATCTCTGATTTTATAAACGCCCACAAAAACTGCTCTGCCGTCATACCGTGATATTTAAAAAATCCACAGGCTGCGAATGGGGCAGCTCCAAGCATACACAGCCATCCCTGGACATCATCGGGCAGGCGCCCCTTCGTCCCAAAATAAATGGCTACCGCTGCAAGGATCGCCAGCACGGAAAACGCGCACTGCCGGAAATTCAATCCAAAGAACATGGATTCCTGATAATCCCGGATCTCCTTATTCATCTTCACTTCCATATCCGTCCCTACCTTTCTTTCTGTTCATGCTTTCTTTTCTTTACTTCTTTCTTCGGCGGTTCCTGCGCATTCCTGCCTTGCAGGTATTCCTCCATGCCCTTGGGATCAAACTCCTTAAGACGCTCCATATCAAAGGCCACCTTTGCATAAGTACAGTAACCGGAAAATCCTACTTCCGGCAGGAGGACGCCTAATTTATGCTTTTTTATAAATTTCAGTTTTTCACGGCTGAAAGAACCGCTGATATATGCTTCATTTAATTCCGGCGGGATCATGCTGCTCATCGGCAGGTTGACGGTCAGATCCCCAAATGGTTCAAATCCTTCTTCACCATTCTTATAAAGCCCGACATAGAGACATCCGTTGTTTGCATAGGAGGATATCTGAAGCGCCAGTTCCTCATGCCCGAATTCCCAATCAAATCCTAAAGTTTTTATTTCATCCATTTCCACGTCCTCCTATAATCCCATGATCTCCTTAACGATCCGGTCAGAAGCTTTGACCGCCCCTACAAGGATCAGTAAATTAAACACCAGCTCCCCCACGTAATTCCATACGATAGTTACTGCTGACAGGCTGGTATCCGGCACGGCCGGCATGCTGGATGTAAACACCGAAAATATGATACAGGCCAGTGCGATGATCGCCCCTTCCAGACACACTCCCGCATAAGACCGGATAAAATTCTTCCCTACCGATTGGGACGGCTCCCCCGCAAAAGTTGAAAGGGGGATGGGTGCGATGGCAGTGTACATATACAGCTTGAACATCCGCCCATAAACAGTCAGAATCATAATAAAAGACAATACCGTAATGAGCAGGCTGCCAAGCAGGGTTACGATCCACAGCGGGATGGAATCCAGCATGCCTACGGATTCCACCTTTTCCACGATCTCTGCCGGGAGCTGTGATACCGTCCCCCCGGACAGGCTTGCATTGGCTAAGATTGTTGTAACAATGCCCTGTATGATGGAAAACAGTGCTTTCATCAGATCCATGCCATATACTACCGCTCCCTGTGCCAGTGCAAAACGGATGAATGCTTTCAGCACATGCTCCGGCTTTTTCATATCCGTAAAGCTCGAACAGGTCTTAATGATCCCCATGGCAAAGAACAGGACTAACAGCCCCAATGCGATCGCTTTTAACGCGCCATTGATACTTGTCATTACGCTCCAGATCGAACCGCCTTTAAAGGTTGCCGGATCCTGCGTCAGCAGCGTCCAGATTTCATTTAACTTGTCATTCCAGGTATTTAATGCAGATTGGAGGTTCTGCACAATCCAGTTATCGCTTTCCATTTCCTATCTCACCTCCTTCGTGTGATAACAGGGCGGACAGTGTCCCTGCCCGCCCCTCGGACTCCTTACGCCATGATCAGGTCAAGGATCTCTTTTGCAAAGGTGATGATGATACCTCCAGCCAGCGTTAAAAACCCATTAGCCCTCTGGCTCGGATCATGGCTTTTCAGGCTGAGACCCACCTGCACGATACCAAAGCCTAACAGGATCAGGCCGATTGCCCGAATCAGCGAGAAAATAAAAGTCGACAGGTTGTTGACAACAGACAGGGGATCCCCCGCTGCATAAGCGTAGGTCGTACATACATTTCCGACAAATACCAGCACGGAATAAACAGCAAACAGCTTTTTCTGCACCCTTCTCATCGGCATGGATGCGGTCTCTTTCTTTTCTTCTCCCTGGCTGCCTGTTTCCTCTGCGCAGCCTTTCTTCAGTTTCCAGTCTTTCAATAAATTACCTTTCATCGGCATCCCTCCATTCCTAAATAGCAAACTGCCCTCTGATGATATCCTCGTCAGAGAGCAGCTCATAATCTTCATATCTTCCCGCATCAAACGCAAAGGTGTCATGGGCCAGCGGCGTTTTTGCATAGTTATACGCTTCTGCCCCTCCATCCTCTGTCATCTTAATATTCGGGTGTTTCATCAAGTCATATTTCCTGTCCATCATGGCACGTTCCCCACGGACAAACAATAAGGCATACTGGTTATCCAGCATACGCACCTCATCCGGCATGAGAAGCTCCCTTCCACTTTGCTGGAAGTTTGTAGAATAACTTCCCGAACGGCCTTTGGTCTGCCCATACGTGTTGGTATCAATGGTTTCCTTCCCAAGCAGTTCCGAGATGTATTTATGTGTCTCCTTTTCATTGCCGCCCAGGTATAGCAGCTCGTCACAATTACCTACCAGGCTTTCCCATGAATCTTTAAACAGCGCCTTGATCTGGCTCATGTTCTGCACGATAATACTGCAAAAAATAGAACGTGACCGACAGGTACTTAAAATTTTCTCGAAATCATCGGGCAGGGCAACATTGGGCCACTCATCCATAATGCAGTTTACCGGGACTGGCAGCCTGCCCCCGTATTTACGGTCGGCCACATAATAAAGTGTCTGGAAAAGCTGGGTATAGATCATACCCACAAGATAATTCAGGGATGTATCCGCATCCGGGATACAGCAGAAAAGCGCCACCTTTTTTTCTCCCATGCTGGCAAGATCCAGTTCATCATGGCAGGTCAGGCCCCCGATCTGCGGCAGGTTAAAAGCTGCCAGCCGGACGCCTACGGAAATCAGGATAGATTTTGCTGTCTTTCCCGCAGCCTGTTTGTAAATATGATATTGCTTGACTGCGATATTTTCCGGATCCCGCATTTCCAGCCGTTCAAACAGGATATCAAGCGGTGACTCGTAGTCCTCATCATCTTCCTTTACCTGGGCAGAAGCCAGCATTTCCATGATCATGGCAAAGTTCTGTTCCTCCGGCGGTGCTTCATGCAGCAGATACAGCATGAGTGCCTGTAAGAGCGCAGTCTCGCTTTTTTCCCAAAAGGGATCCGAGGACTGTGCTCCCTTGGGTGTCGTGTTCCGGATTAGGTTCGTGATGAGCTTCAGCACGTCCTTGTCATCCGTCACATATTCAAACGGATTATAGCCAAAGGATGTATCCGGATGGATCAGGTCAAATACCCGTACCTCATACCCTTTCTTTTCCAGCAGGCCGCCTGTCTTTCGCAAAAGCTCCGCCTTTGGATCGGTCACCACCATGGAACAGTTGCACTGCATGATATTCGGGATCGCATAGCTTCTTGATTTCCCTGCACCGCTGCCGCCTACTACCAATACATTTAAATTACGCTTATGCCGGAAACAGTCAAACCCCATGCGGAAGTTCTGTGTCAGCAGGATATTGTCCGCATAAGGTTTCTGCTGGTATTTCTTACATAACTGTGCCGCATCGCCCCATTTGGCGGAACCATGTTCCTCTCCCCTGCGGTAGTTCTTCTGGTTTGCATAGTAAATGCCGATGCCAAAGGCATACAGCAGGGTGCAGACCAGGATGGCTTTTAACGTATATTGTGTATAATGCAGGGATAACGGATGCTCCAGCTTTTCTGTAAGCGCCTCCATGATCTCCATCAGGTTCTGTCCTGGTGATATGGCATCCGCAAGAAGCGCCCCCGCCCACCACACAACAGGCAAAGCGGCAAGCCAGATGATCCACTCTGACCTGCCGCCTTTACTTACCGGGAAAATCCATCCCTCTCTTTCTTTGGCCTGCTTACCACCTGGAAGCTGTCCACTTCCGTGTTTAATGGTAATGACCTCCCATTCTCCCAGCTTACAAAAATCTGCCCAATATCATCCACAAATGATACTGTGCCTTTTAAGCCGGATGGCATATCGTTTTCTCCCTCCATATGCCCAAGGCAGACCTGCGTGCCTTTTGGGTATCGCTGTTTGATAACCTTCGCCTGCCTGCCAAGCCTTTCCCATTCATTCACGGGCATTCCCCCTTTCCGATCAAAAAAGACAGGCAGCCCGCCTGTCCGTTACCGTGTCCGATAGGTCCTGTACCTTGCATTCATGATACGCATTAAAACCGTATCGATCCCATCGGTATATCTTCCGTTTTCAATGTAAGTATCCCGGAGCCCATTTAAAGCCTGTACCGCTTTTTTATGCTCCCCATCCGTCAGATAGAGCTTCTTATCCCTGTGGCCGGCCAGCCGCAGGATAAGGTCCCCCGTTTCTTTTGTGGATGCGCCCGCATCCTTTTCTTCCCGGAACACATCCCGCAGGGCATGCACCAGCATATTGACGGTGATCTCATCTGTTTTTACGCATCGTCTTTTTTCCATCCTCCGGCCTCCTTTCCTTCTTTTCCTGACCACAACATACCACACCTGCTGGCAGAAAGCTACTGGATCTTCCGGAAAAAAGCACCTTTTTTCATGTTCCATTTTTTATTGCAGAGAACCCTTTTTATCAGCGTTCCGGCTGTTTTTCCGGCTGCTTTTTCCCTTTTCCGGATTTTGCCGATCCATCCGATACAGAGAACTCATCTGCGACAAATTCCTGTTCCTGCTCTCCGAGGTTCCGGTTCAAGTGGTTACTGATACCATAGGCAGCATTGCGGATATCCCCGATAAACGCACGGAGCTCCTTGGGATCCTTATCACCATTGCCCTGCATCTCACACACTTTGTCAAACCGGAAGCCGGAAGTATCCACGCCGTATTTCTGCGCCACTACATAAGCGGCACAAAACGCTTTGGGCGAGACCTTCTGGCGGGCGTAACTGCCATCATGGGCATCCATCGCGGCACAGGCCAGTTCCCGGTTGATGGCATGGAATGTAGTAACCTCATTCATCCCATTCCTCACATAGATCGTGCGCTGTCTTGGGATATACTGTGCCTGCACCCCTTCCGGCAGATTGTCTGCGATCCGTACCGCCACATCCGGATTGGTCAGGAGCGCTCCCATAAGCGTTTCCATATCTTTTGGCTCTGGCGGAACCGGAGGTTTCATGCGGATCTGGCTGATATCATACGCCTTTCCGATGTTCGTTCCCTGCATGATGACACCGTCTTTTTCATAATCCTGTGTAATAAGAAATCGGTAGCCATGCACTCCTGCCCGCAGGGAATAACCTTCCTCCTTCACTTTTTCAAACGTCATCACCTGCCGGATCTCCGGATTCTGGCCATAAAGCAGAAGCAGGTTCGGTGTTTTCTGAGGCTTGCACTGTGCCATGAAATCAAGGAACCCTTTCAGGGAATCCCCATCTTTGAACACATCCTGGGCCTTGGCGTCGATCTCTGCCCACACTTCCTCACGCTCCTGTTTCTTTAAGGCGGCATATTCCTCCTTGCTCATACGGGGCTGCTGTTCCTCTGCAGCAGGCTCATCCCCTGACGATAAATACTTTGATAAATCCATCTACATCACCTTCCCTTTGCCTTTGATTTTTTTCTCTTTTTTCTGCCAGCCGAACGGTTTTTGCTGCGGCTCCTGTTTTGTTCTTTCTGTTTGGCAGATTCCTGTTTCTCCTGCCTGATCTTGTCGAGCTGTGCACGGACGGACGGCTTCTCCTGCCCTTCTGTGCGTTCCGGCCTCTCCATCTGCTCAGACTTTTCCCGCCCGGTAGAAGTATCTTTGCTGCGCGAGGAAGGTTCGGACGGATTCCTTTCCTCCTGCGCCTGCATAAAATTTTCCGGATCCTGCTCTGGCTCCCCAAAGCCAAAATCCTGTTCCATATCCCCAAGCTCAAACTGGATCTCGCCCTCCGGCATCTCCACTGTTTCGGTCGGGGCCTCCGGCACATCCTGGCTCTGTTCCGCTTCCATCGCAACCTCCTGGACAGCTTCCCCGCTTTCCGATCTCAGGAAATCAAGGTTCATTTTATCCATGACCCTGTTGACCTTGGCGGCATCATCCGCAAACACCATGATCTCACACTGGCCCGGATTCTTCCTGTCACGGATGACAACATACAAAAGCCCCCGCTTCTTCCCTTCACGGGCAAATTCCTTCAGACGGTCAGACGGCACAGTAAAAAATTTCAATGGGCGGTTCTCCTTTAGCATTCGTACCATGCGTGTCTTTCCATAAGTCCGCTTCTGGTCTTTTAATACCGCCGCAAAAAATATGGCAAGGTTTTTCGCAACCGTACCGGATAAACGCAGGCTGTAATCAATCCCTTCCAGTGAATACCGGACAATCTGATCTGCCGCATCTCCACCATAATTCATCGCTCTCACCTCCCCTCTTTCTGTTCCTGATGCTCTTTTTCGGTATGCCCGCAGGCATTTTGTTTTTCCTGTTCCAATTGCTGTTCTCTCAGCCGCTGCTCGATCTCCAGCGAATGCTGTTCGATCTTTACGCACATCCGGATCTCTTTGCGCATAGGCTTCAGCATGTCCGTGATGTCCTGGATCCTTGCAGACTCCGGCTCTGCCCGGTACAAGCGGTGGCGTTCTTTTGTGAGGGAAAGCACCTGTCTTTCCAACGGTTTCCGGTAGTCCTCCAGTTCTTCCCTGGTGGTAATGCCATGCTTCTGCAGAAACTCCATCTGTGCAATCCGCTCATCCAGACGCCGGATGTCCTGCCGGAGCGTATAAGATACACGCTTTGGTTTCCGCTTGAGGACTCCCATCTGGTAAAGGTATGAATAATAGAGGGCCTGCAGCCCATGAAGTTTTTTTCGCTTTGCGGGATTTTCTTTTCCAGCCTGTTGCCCCTTGAAATCCTTTGGCCGTAAGATCCATCCCCGGATGGCTTCTTCCGTGTAATTTTTCCCAAGGCTTTTCAGCCTCACATACCGCTCCATGCCCGGAGCACGCAGGGCAATATATTTCCGGTTCAGTTTAAAGGCATATCCCTTCTTTTCCATCACGCCGATAAACTGGCGCCAGCTGAAGCTTTCTTCCACGGCTTCTTTGATATCCATGCGGATGGCAGTCCTCCAGGTCGGTTTCCCCTCCCTTTCTGCCTGCCACTCTGCATAGGATTTCCCTTTGCCGCCCTCCGGCTGGATAATGGAAAGGCCATATTTTTTACACAGGCTGTCGGATATCCTGCGTACATCCTCATAATAGCTCCTGCTGTTGCTGTGGTATTTCTTCCCATCTTCCATGCTGACGGAATTGAACACCAGATGGTTATGGTAATGGCTGGTATTTAAATGGGTAGTCACCACAACTTCATATTTTCCTTTCAGCAGCTGCTCGGCAAGTTCCAGCCCGATCAGATGTGCAAGCTCCGGAGATACCTCCCCTGCCGCAAAACTCTGCACCAGATGATACCCCTGGACGCCATCCATTTTATGGAACCTCTGCTTGGTAGAACGCATATCCGCAAACGCACCCTCACAGGTACAGCCGATGGCATCTTCAAATACCACGGTTTCCGTTTTATCCCGGTTCAGTGCATAATCGATAGCTTCCTCCAGCGATCCGGCCGAAGACACAGGTTTTGTGGTCTTTTCCTTATCCTTGATATAATCGATCGAATTATCCAGACGGTGGACAGGTATGATGCTGGTATATGCCATAGGCCATTACCAGTCCTCTTTTACGATCTGCCATACTTCCTTTGATATCCGCAGCATTTCCCTGACGCTTTCTGTCTCTGCCCGGCCAGTAGCATTTGCCACATGGGCCAGCTGGTTGGCATTGTTGCAAAGCCCCGCTATCTTCCTAAGCAGATCGGCATGATGTTCACAGGGCTTGGCATGCACCTCTGCCCCTACGATCAATGACCGTAAGAATTCTTCCCTTGCAAGGCCGCTTTTTTGTACCTGCTCATCTAAGAACCGAAGCTCTTTGGCGTTCAGCCGGACAGGTACCACATGGTTCCGTTTCCGCATCCTTTCACCTGCCTTCCGTTCTTTCATTTTTCTTTTTCACTTCGGCCTCCCGCCAATACTCCATTGGCAGGTTTGGGGACAGGTCTGCCTGCGCCAGCACCTCTTTTCCTTCAAGATCGATCTTCCGGCAGTCCGGCACAAATGCAGCATATCTCGGATATGCATATCCTTCCGCTTCTATCAGGATGCCTTCCCTGTACCCGGAGGTTGTTACAAGGATGCAGTGCATCCTCCTGTCTCCCGGATCCATATACATGGCGTCACGGTTGTCATATAGGAACCGATAATATCCATACAGTTCACCGGAAAACTTTTCGAACTGCTCTCTGGAAAGCTCTGCGATTTTTTCCACTTCAAAACCACAGCGGAAACTCCCATAGTAGTGTTCTTTTAAATCCCTCATGTTGATAGGTTTCCTTACAAATTCGGCACTGTCTGCCATGTTGATATCTCCCACTTACATATCCCCTTTCTTCTTCAGAATCATAAGGGCAGCAAGCAGCGATACAACGACAGCCCCTGCAATTACTTTCTTCTTCATCGGCACACCTTCTTTCATCATTTAAATTCCGGGCGGAATGAAAATAATTCCGTTTCCCATGAACCGCCCGGTCTGCCTCTTATTTGAATTCATTTCTTATACTCACCCCATTCCCATCTCTGTCTGCTGTATTACCGCACCGTCTCATCCCTGCCCGGACTCTGTTTCGCTTTCGGCTGCAGGTCACGGGGATGCTCTCCTGAGAGCGGCCTGATAAAATCAATCCTGCCAGCAGCTGAGACTGCCTGATGGTTTAGCTGTCTCTGCCATGCGCTGACACTTGGTGCCCACTTAAACCCATTCCGGCGAAGTATCTGCCGTTCCTGGGCAGACGGCTTTTCTTCAAAGAAAAGCTGCAGACGGTTCATCTCCTGGTTTGCCACAGCCTTCCCTCCGGCAAATTCCCATCCCTGAAACCCTACTTCCGCATACTGCTTTAATTCCGCAATCCGTGCTTTGATACGCCGGATCTCCGCACTATTATTTGACAATGCAAAAGTCTGGAACGGCTTATTCCCCAAGTGCCACGGCTGCTCCATAGATACCTTGAGCTTTTCGATCTCCACTGCGCCAAGTGCAGTGCAGCCATCCAGCGTCTGATGTTTCCGGTAATATGCATTTACCTCTTTCATCGTCTGCTGGGACTGTTCCAGCCTTTCCAGCTTCTTCTCCAACTGCTCGACTGCATGGGGATTGTCTGCACTGATCCCACCCATGCCCGTACTCTTGATCTTGTCCAGGATACCCTGCACCTGCCGCCATTCTTCCATGTTCTGGGCCCTGGCAGCATTCTGCTTTTCCTTCTTCCCGGTTGGGAAATTCGCTGGTCCGGCAATCATTACCGATGGCACACGGGCATCGATCTCAAATCTCCGGTTCATGTTATCCGCCAGTTTCCGGGCATAGGTATCTACAAGTGCATCGATCTTTCCATGATAGATGGGATCCACTTTTTCTTTCTGGTGTTTTGCAATCTCCACTGCCTGGTCCACACACCGCCTGTATTTTGCGGTAGCGCTCCCCTCTTTATAATCAGAAAAACTGTTCATCTCCTTTGCCCTGCGTGCCGCATCCTCACGGATTGGATAATAGAGCACGCTGTTTTCCTGTTTTTCTACCAATCATGTGCCTCCTTTTTCCAAAAAATAAAACCAGCCACAAGGCCGGTTACGATCAACGCTGTAATTATCTTTTTCTTCATGGCACACCTTCTTTCTGCTCATTCAATCATAGACGGGGAAAACAGGATCCCCCTTACCTGCATCTGGAGGGCAAATTCTGTCATCTGCCACCTCATGCCATTGATCTCGGCATGGTCCTGATCCAGATAGTGGCAGATTCCCGCCACCCTTTCCCCGTCACCATACATCAGATCCACGCAAGCCCCATCGGGAATGGTAAACAGCAGGACGCCGTTTGGATCCGTAAAACGGATGATCCGTTCACCGGATACTGGCGGAGCCGGCTCCGGTACACACCTCTTTTCTATTTCATAAACACCATTCTGCTCATCTGCTCTTTTTGCGGCAACCGCAAGGCTCGTGATAATAACTCCAAAACAGCCGCCCACCATAGCTCCTACAAATACACTCATCATTCCCATTTCTTTATTCTCCTTTCGTTCACGGGGGTTTGGGGTTCTCCCCAAAGTGCGTTTGGATATCCAAACGCTATGCTTGCCAAACCAGTCGCACCGCCTGATTCGGTCACTCAGTCAGAGTCAGTGATTCTGATCTGCTGTATCGGTTAAAAATTCACCGTGCCATCTGACGGTGCTGACTCCGGCGCTGTATCGATACCATCCTGGCATAGTCCACCGCTATATCGATCAGCACCGCTTTCTCATCCTCACCGCCCTTCACTCTGTCCAGATAAGTTTCCAGACTCATGACTGGCATATTTTTAATTCCTTCCTTTCCCATGACCAGCAGGGCATTCTTCTCTCCGCTGATCTCTGCTTCTTTGATATGAACCTGATACTCCTGATAGCCCATTGGCAGGTATCTCCCTATTCCGGTTCCTATCATCTGATAAAACTCTGCCCGGTTCATTCTGCCTCCTTGATCTTTATCAGCCCATCCAGTGTCGTGCAGATGATATGCAGCCTGTCTGCCATGCTGATCTCACTGTTCATGGTGCCGGACACCTCTTTCCCGCAGACCACCACCATCCGGCACCTCTTTAAGATCAGGTGGGACATCTTGGTTTTATCCTGCTGTTCCTCTGCTACGCCATCATCTAAAAATGGTGCAAATGCATACTGCGGACAGATAGGGACATAGCCCAGTTCATAAATCTTCCGGCAGTATTTCTGTACTTTCGCCCTGCTCTCATCCGCAGGGCAGCACACATAAGCCAGCGCCTGTTCCATTGTGCGCCTCCTTTCCGGCATCCACATGGATGCCTATCTTTTTCTATCAGACGGAAAGGTCATCCATGTGGATGCCTGCAGCTCCTGCCCAGGTTTCATCATCACGCATTTTGTCCGCTATCCTCCCCGGCGGCTGCATGCAAGGCAAACTGCACACGGTCAGTGCCGAGCTTATAATAAGCGTCCGTCACTTCAATGCCTACTGCCTCATATCCTTCTTCCACCGCAGCGAGGATCGTTGTTCCTGCCCCGGCAAACGGATCCAGGATGCGGCCTCCCGGCTCACAGATCTGGATGACGTCTTTCATCAGCTGCAAAGGCTTCTCCGTCACATGAATACGGTTCTGCGGATTCCCATATCGGAAAACACCGGGGAGGCATGACACTGGCCGGTTCACAGGCATCGGGCCATTACTTCCCCATACGATATATTCAGCCTGCTGACGAAAGCGCCCTTTCTGCGGACGGGAATTTCCCTTATCCCACACAGCAGTCCCTCTCCAGATCCAGCCTGCCCACTGCAAGGCATCGGTGATGGACGGATACTGCCGCCAGTCGATAAACAGGCAGATGGGCGCACCTTTCTTGCAGGCTTTTCTCGCATCATACAGCCACTCTGCCATCCAATGGGTCCAGGAACGCTGGTCTTTGTTATCCCCGTCAAAATCGGGCAGGGCATTTTCTGCCCGCATACTGCTGTACTTCTGGTTGGTGGTACGGTTGCGCTCATTCTGCTTCGTACCACCGGAAGCATACGGCGGATCTGTGATCAGGGCATCGAAAATTCCCGGACGGAACGCCTGTACAAGCTGCAGCGTATCTCCATGCAGGATACGCCACCTGTCACCGCCGACAGACTCCACCGGGAATGTCCCTTCTTTCATCAGGTTATCAAGTTGCAGGTTATTCTCCATAGGCATCATCCTTTCCTTTATCGTTCTCTATCTTCTCTTTTATTTTTTCCCTTCCGGTATTCCTCTGGCGGCTCCAGTTTCCGCTGTTTTACCAGCACTTCCCGTTTCCCATCCTCCAGAATGAACATATCTTCCGTGCGGTTTAAGTAATGTTCTCCCTCAAAGATATTGTCACTGACAACAAACCAGCCGCAGACGGTCCCGTAAACATTGCTCTTTCCCCCAATCAGCGGAGACAGGCCATTGTCTGACTGCTGGACTACCGCATTTCCGGCGAGCCTTGCATCCTCCTTCAATTCGCCACTGAAAAAGCTACTGTTCCCCTCTGCCATTGCCCGCTCAAACATTCTGGCATCGCCCCCTACCAATGCGCTCCCCCGTGCCACGGCACCATCAAACATCCTTCCGTCATCTGCAACCGCAGCTTCTTCACAGCAGACCGCCTGATCATAAATCCAGCAGGTTCCCTCCTGGGACAGATTATCTTCTGTCTGAACATATCCTCCCAGCATTCCAGGACTGACCTGTTCATTTACCTGGCATATAGCACGGATACGGTGCAGCCATGGGTACTTCGGATGCGCAGCCTCTGTAATTTCATATTTCTTCTGACTCATCGGCTGGTTCCTCCTTTCTCCAGTTTCTTATGCGGCTTTTCCTTCTCCTGTCTCGGCACACTCAATTCCGTTTCCACATATTCGCTGATAATCCCAAGAGCCTGATAATAGTTGCCGCAACTTTGCACTCTCTGGAACATCTCATCTGCTTCTTTGCTCTGCCCGTTCCTCACAAGCAGCCTTCTTGCATCTCCCATAATGGAAAAAATATTGCCATCATGCCCAAGCAGTTTCATTTTCGGCCGGCGCACCGCTTTTTCCCCCTTGCCTTCCTGTTTTTGGATTTCCATCTCCGATGCCTGCCGGAAACGGAAATTTTTGTTGCACTGCCAGAAATGAACATTTATATTCCCGCCATCCACACGAATGTCTCTCTGTTCAAATCCTTCTCCCCACCCGTCACTGTACTGGCCGGTAATGTATTCACACAGTTTCGTCAGCTCATGGGACTCCAGATAATCATTTAACCGGAGTGTCGTACAACCATACAAAACATGGTCTACTTCTTTTACAGACACTAAAGCACTTTCCACCTTTTCTTTTATGTCCGGGCTACCGCCAAAATACTGCATCAGATTGCAGGGTTTTCCATCCACGCTGCCAAATGTATTTTCTTCATCCACCATTTTCTGAATGGCATCCTTGTACTGCACAAGATCGGTTCCATCCAATGGCATTCTGCCAGAATCCTGATCCCACACGCCATCATCTTCCTCCAGATTGTCCCAATCACTTTCATCCGGAATAAATTCTGCTGTCAAAGGTGTCAGCAGTTCTATCTGCATGTTTTCTTCCTGTTCCACCAGCATCACCTACCTCTCCGGTGCTGTACGCACCTTTTTCTTTTCTTCCTTTTTCATCTTCGCCAGATCCGCATAGTCCGCCCCTTCGATCTGTGGCAGGTTCTCTATGATCTGATAGGCAGCTCCGTAGGCTTTTTTTAGATTGGCACATGCCCATCGCCCTGCAAAATCATTATCCGTACAGATCTCGATTTCTTCAATCTCCGGGTGCTTTGATAGAAAATACTCCAACGCAGGCGGATTCTTCATCTCCCGGTACACTTCCCCTTCTTTTGGCGCACTGATCCCGCCAAGCTCCAGACGGTATTTATCCAGACTGCCGCCCTCCAGCGTCAGATGGGCCAGTGCGTCAATGCAGGCTTCATAAACCGCTACCCGCTTGGAATCCTTTTGGGGAGGCACACAAAACGCATACGCCTTTTCACTTCCTGCCTGCTCGATCTTAAAGGATTTTTTCCCATTATCATAAATCCCTCGAAGAAAAGCATACCGGGCTTTCCCGTTTTCATCCCGTCCAACGAACACAGCGTTATGATATGGTCTGCTCTCATAGAGGATTCCCAATCTCAGGCAGTACCGGATGGCGGCCTCGCTGATGCCTCTCCCGGACAGATATTGCAGGATCCTGCGGTTGTTCATGTTCTTCTCAGGCAGCACAAACGATTTCCTTTCTGGTGCCGGAACCTCCTGCGGGATATAGATAAAATTTCCTTCCTGCAGCAGACTGACCGCTTCCATAAAACTACACCCATCTACCTGTGTCAGAAAACGCAGGGCACTGATGCCACCGATATCCCTCGATTTCCAGTGCCATTTGCTGGTTACTTCGTTAATCTTGAAACTGTCATGATCCGTCAGTTCCCATTCATTGACTGTTCTGGTTTTCTTAAGACGGTAAGGCTGGTTCTCCCTCAGATACTCATACGCCCGGATCTTTTTCAGTTCCTGGATCTGTTCTTCACTGACCCATGGCATTACATGACGGTATTCCGCAGTGCTTCCACCTTATCTGTCCGCTCCCACGGAAATTCCTTTCTTCCAAAATGCCCATATACCGCAGTCTGTTTAAAGATCGGCCGCTTTAAACGCAGCGTATCCATGATCTGGTTCGGTGTCAGGGCGAACACCAATGGGATCGCCGCCGCAAGACAGTCATCCGCACAGATTTTTCCCGTTCCAAAGGTATCCACCTGCACCATGACCGGCTGTGCCACGCCGATAGCGTAAGCAAGGGACACCTGGCATCGGCTGGCAAGGCCGGCGGCTACCATGTTCTTGGCAATATGCCTGGCCATATATGCGCCGGAGCGGTCTACTTTCGAACAGTCTTTTCCAGAGAAAGCCCCGCCGCCATGCGGAACAATACTTCCATAAGTATCCACCATCAGTTTCCGTCCGGTAAGGCCGGTATCCGCATCCAGCCCGCCGCAGACAAATCTCCCTGACGGATTGATGTAAACAGCCGTATCCTCATCCGCAGGAAGCAGGCGCAGAGCTGGAGCCAGCACTTTGTTCCTGATCTCCTGCTCCAGCTTCTTCAGGTTCTTATCCTTTGTATGCTGGCAGGACACGACCACGCTGTCCAGACGGACTGGCCTGCCATCCTCATATTCCACTGTTACCTGCGCCTTTCCATCCGGCAGGATCCCCTCAATAAAATGGCTCCGCCTGCTGGCAGCCAGTTCCCGGACAATCCGGTTCGCCAGTACCACGGGCATCGGCAGAAACTGCGGCGTCTCGTCACAGGCATAGCCGATCATCACCCCCTGGTCCCCGGCGCCATTCTCCCATCCCGGCTGGTTAGGCGGAAAGCCGCAGCGTTTCTCCCTCGAACACTCCACGGCTCTTGCAATATCCGGACTCTGCTGGTGGATCAGCGCATCCATCTGGATGTTATCCGCACAGTATCCTACATCCGAAAGCACCTTTTTCATAATCCCAAACACATACGGTTCATGGGTACTGGTAATCTCTCCGGCTGCCAGGATCATCCCTTTGGTTGCCAGCACTTCACAGGCTACCCTTGATTCCGGATCAAACTTCAAACACTCATCCAGAATGCTGTCTGCGATCAGGTCGCACAGTTTATCCGGATGCCCTTCCGTGACAGATTCTGCTGTATATAATCGTTTCATAATCAAATCCCAACCTTTCTTTTTATAAAAGGCGGGATACATCCTGATCCCGGACATATCCCGCCTTATTGACATTTTTATTTCTTATTTTCTTTATTTTTATCCATCAAGCACAGGACTACATCTCCCATAGAGAGATTCCTGCAGATGTTAAGAACCGGGTTCCCGAACAGCCACTACGATGTTCCTGGCACCGTTCCATTCATACGAACACGTTACCAGAGTAAGCACCTGTTTCACGTCATCCGCCGCAGGATTTTTCCCATTGTCGAACAGTTCCAGGGCTTTCGCCTGCGCAATATAGGAAAAAAGCCCGTCCGGTTCCTGAAAAGAAACCTGCTGGAATGGAAACATAGAGACATCTGCTTTCAAAACTGCCACGACAGTATAGACAGATACGCCATCCATAGTCTGGAAAAGAACAGCCGGGTGTTCCTTGCAGTAGTCGTAAGACGCATATCTGTCAAGGTTCCCGAACATTACACCGCTGTTCATGTTATGCCCGTATATGACAAGGTTCTCCCCCTCCCGGACATCGCAGTTCCATTGCAGAAACAGGCTCCCATTGATATCTGATCCGCCCTTATAATTCCGGCTCATATAATATTCCGGCTCATTCGCACTGCCCTGGAGGACAGGGTAATCGATGCCTGTGTCCGGGATTGCGAGCCACCCTTTCACATCCGGGTATTGTTCCTGTAAGGCTGCGAGATCCACGAGGGGCGGCACAGTGCTTTTTTCCCCAGCTGGTTGCCCTTCCCCAGAGGTTTCCTCTGGAAGACGTTCTCCCGGAAAATCATCCTTCAGTGTCTCTGCCAGTTCCCGGTTTTCTTCCGGCACAGCTACCATGTGATAATACAGGATCCCCGCACTGGTACAAAAAACCAGAAGCAGGAGCAGCTGCAACATCCAGCGGATGAAAGCATGATATCTGCATGGATCACCGTTCCCATCCTTTTTTCCTGCTTTTTGCATTCCTGGCTTTCACTTCCTTTTCTGTCTGGCATACGGCATCCATGATCGGCTCCGTTGGGATCCCATTCTGTTTGCACCCCTCTATGATCCCATGCAGATAAAAATCCGATGGCCGGGCCGGGTAGTCTTTATGGGGCGCATTCAGGACATACACCATGCACTGATAGGCAGTTCCATCTTCTGCCCTGACATGGATGGTTTTCTTCCCATACAGGTATGGATATCCTTCATATCGGTTCAGGCTCTTTTCACACGCCCCGGTGATCCTCCATAAAACGCCATCCACATGGCTCCCCTTTTTAGGCAAGATTGTTGCCACGCCGCTTTCAGGATTCTGGCTGCAGAAAGCAAGGCGGTAATCATCCAGCCGGACATTTCCCACTACCTCTGCGGCCGGACACCTAAAGTCCATCTGATCCAGGTTCATATTGCTGCCATAGGCAAAATACAGTGTCTCTGCCAATCTGCCACCTTCTTTCTGATTTTGGTTTAAAATATAGGAGCCCGCATCATGGCAGGCTCCCATCGGTTTATGGCTGTTAACCATTTTTACGCTTCTTCTTTCTTCTGCTTACCGCAAATCCGGCTAATCCGGCTGCGGACAAAAGCATCAGGATGACCGGGATCCAGAGGTTCGTCTCATCCCCTGTTTTCGGCACATCGGTCGGTTTTGCCTCATCCTTCATGATAACTTTCTGGATTTCAGCGGTATCTTTCACTTCAAAGGTAATATCCTCGGCTACCAGATAACCGTCCGGGGCCTGTTCCTCGCGCAGTGTGTATGTGCCGATTGGCAGTTTTTCAATATAATGCGGCTTATCGGAAGATACCCAGCTCTCCACTACCTTGCCTTCACTGTCGAGGATCGTCAGTTTCGCCCCCGGTAGTTCTTTCTTTCCGGTGATATCCGTCTTGTTGATCTCTACTTTGGTTACATCGTCCTCCATCTTGACTTTCTGGATCTCCACGGTATCCTCAATGGTAAATTCAACACGTTCTGCTGTCACATATCCATCCGCAGGTTTCGTTTCGACCAGCGTGTAAGTCTTGCCGACTGCCAGTTCTTTGATCACATGGGGTTCTTTTTCAGACACCCATTCATCCACGATTTTACCGGATTCGTCAACTACCTGAAGCTTTGCCCCCGGCAGTTCCTCCCCAGTTGTTAAATCCGATTTTGTGACCTCCACAGTGGTCGGCTCATCCTCAAAAGTAAATGCATAGGAAACTTCCGCAGTATCCCCGCCCTGATATTCAAACGTGAATTCTTTTACCTCATCTGTCGTTGCGAAACCAGCAGGGGCATAGAACTCTTTCACATAATATTTTCCGTCCACCGGGAGATCTGGCACAAAGGTAATCTTCCCTTCTGCATCCGTAGACTTCAGTTCAATGACTGTATCTGCTTCGATCAGGACTTTTCCCGATGCAGACAGGATATCTTCTTTCGTGTAAAGTCCGAAGATTGCTCCCTCCAGTACACGGTCGCTGTCCTTTTCTTTCTTTAATACGGACACGACCGCCCTCTGTCTGCTGTTCTGCCAGTCCTCATCATATACCACGACCGGAGTATCCTGGTCACGGTAAGTAAGGTCCACATATCTCGGTTCCCCATCCAGCACGTAGCCATAGGCTGTGCCGACTTCAACCACATAGTATTTGCCGACAGGCAGGTTCTCCACTTTTGCGATACCCATTTCATCGGTTGTTACCGTCTCGACCAGTTCATCCTTTTTATAATGATCTTCACTGACGCCATCGGCTGCTTTGATATCCTCGGCTGCATAGATTTCAAAAGTAACATCCGTCAGGTTCCCGGTAATATAGTTAAAGATATGCTCTACAACTCCCTTTACCTGACTGACTAATGTCACACTGTCAAGGAATTCTCCCTTTTTATTGACGATCAGCGTTGCCGTTGGCACCTCATCCTTCATCTCCACTTTCTGGATCTCGGCTGTATCTTCCACTGTAAAGGTGATATCCGTTGCTTTCAGGTAACCGAACGGTGCAAAGGATTCGCGCAGTGTATAGGTCTCTCCGGCCGTCAGACGCTTCATGACATGCGGCTCATCTTTTACGGATACCCAGCTGTCAACCGTATTTCCGTCTTTATCGATGACAGATAGGGATGCGCCGGAAAGTTCCACGCCTGTGGTGATATCCGATTTCGTGATCTCGACCGTTGTCGGCTCATTCTTCTTTACGGATTCCAGTTTCACGACCGGGATATCCTGTCCCTGATAGGAAGCGTCAAAGTTGAGGATCTCATTCGAAGATACAAATCCGGCCGGCGCTGCCAGTTCTTTCACATAATACTTTCCGAACGGCAGATCAAGCGTAAAGGCTGCCTGTCCTTTTTCATCACTGGTTACCGTTTCCAGAAGGGTGTCTGCTGTCACGAGGGTCTTGTCACCGGATACGATATCCTCTGCATTATAAAGGCCGAACTCGGCTCCCGCTACAACTGCTCCGTTTTCTGCGTCCTGCTTCTCTACCGTGATGCTGACTTTCTGCCTGTCATTGGTAAACTCTGCGGTTTCTGTAATGACCGGGGTGTCCTGCCCTTCATAGACAAACTCCACTTCCTTTGAAGAAGCATTCAGGACATAACCTTCTGGCGCAGTCACTTCTTCGATCCGGTATTTTCCAAGCGGCAGGTCCTCTATCACTGCCTTACCTTCCCCGTCTGTTGTCACGGTCGCTACCAGAGCACCGGAAGCATACTCCAGATTGCGGTTCCCGGATTCACCAGTCTGATGGTCTGCGGTGTAGATATCCTCTGCAGCATATACCTTGAACACAGCGCCTGCAAGGTCTGCCGTCTCATAGTGGAAATCCTTATCAAATCCGGACAGCACTTCCCCATCCTTATGGATGACAAGTTCACCCTTTGCCGGATGGTTCTCATAGGCAACTTCGATGATGGCATCTTTGCTCACGCCATCCACCTGATATGCGGTATTGGAATCCACTTTAATTTCTACATAGCCTGTATTTAACGTATATCCGTCCGGGGCTGTCACTTCCTCGATCCGGTAATTTCCCGGCTGCAGGTTCTCCGGCAGGATCAGGTATCCTTCCTCATTGGTAAAATAGGATTTATGCACGGTGGTATGCGGATACGTTGTTACCTGTTCCACATATTTCCCGTTATCCAAATCGTAGACCTTAAATTCCGTATTAGGAACCAGCACAGGCTGTTTGGTTTCATCATCTTTCTTGATGATCTTTAGCTTCGCCTCGAACTCATCATCCAGCAGTACCCGCCATGTCTGCGGTTCGGTCTTATTCTCCGATATCGTCACCATAAAATCATCCACCGGGGTGAAGTTATGCGGGGTTGTTGTCTCACGCACGACATAAGTCCCATAAGGGATCGGGATTGAGCATGCGTATCCCTTTTTATCGGTAAACATTTCTGTTTTTCCATCTGCGGTCAGCACGACTGGCTCTGCGGATGCAAAATCATAGGAACCGTCCGCTTTGATTTTCAGGCTGCTTACAAGGTATGCGGAAAATCCGGCGCCGGATAAAAGGTCCGCATCCGTCTTACCATTATTCGCCGCTTTGATCACCTGGAACGGCTGCTTGATCACCTGTTCCGGGGATTCTGCGGTACGCTCCACGGTTTTCACCTTGTCACCCTCATAGCTTACATCGATATCATGCTCTTTTTCATCCGCAAGGTATCCAACCGGAGGGGTAAGCTCTTTCACATAATATTTTCCGAGGTACAGATCCTCCACGGATGCATCTCCCTTTGCGCCCACAGTCAGCGTGGTAATCTGGGTACCTGCTTTATAGAGGACGCCTGTCTTTCCATCCGGATGCACAATATCCTCACGGGCAAACAGTCCATACACTGCACCCTCAAAGACCGCATCGCCCTGCGTCACTTCCCCTGTTTCTTTATCTTTCTTTACCAGATGGATCGTACCTCTGACACGCTCATCCGTCACATTCTGTGTGACAGTTTTCCCAAGCACAAGTTTTACGCCATACGCCTTGGTATCGATCAGATACCCGGCCGGGACAGAAATCTCTTTCAGATATACGGTATCCTGTGTCTTTGTGATCATCAGGCTGGAAGCGCCATTGCTGTCAGTGGCCGGCATTTGGGCGATCAGCTTCGTACAGTCTTTGTCACTGTAAATGCCATATACGGCACCTGCAAGCCCGTTTCCTGTCTCGCTGTCCTTTTTTATGATCTCAACGGTTGCCACCTTCACCCAGCTTACTTTGAAATCCACATATTTTTCATCATCCACGCCCTCGCCAAATACAAGGGCCAGGTCCTGTGTGCCGGATCCGGTGGTGATCTTATAAGCACTGAAATCCTTGGTGATGCTTCCCTTCATCGTAACGCTCCAGGCATCCTTTACATCCTCTGCCTGTGTCAGCGGTGCGGAAAGATAAAACTTTGTACCGCCGCTTACTTCCACACTTGCGCCCGCCGCACTGGTCTTTCCGGTCGTTACGTTATGGAATTTGACGCCATTTGGCAGTTTCATGGTGATCGTCTGCAGTTCATCCGCATTAAATGTGATCTCTTTTGTCCGCTGTGAGTTCCCGTCAATATATGCGGTCACATCCGCATCAGAAAAGGACATCGCTACATCCGGGATATCCGGCTGGCTCACACAGTAATTGTAAAGTTCCATTGCCAGCGCCTGTCCGGTAGAATTCGTACCAGAAAAAGCGTCACCGCTTCCATTGGCATAAGCAGCCGCCAGATGGGTAATGATAAAGCGTTTTCCTGTGGAAAAATCCGGATACTTTTCATCAAAGAACCCATTCTCACCACTGGCTTTCGTTCCGTAATAGCATACTTTTGCCAGCGTCTTTCCGTCTGAGAGCTTGTTGATCGTGTACACGCCATCTCCCGGTCCCGGCTTGGATGGCTGCACGCAATAAGCAGTTGCACTGATATTTCCAAACTGAACCGTGTATGGGCAGGTCAGATAAGTTCCAAGACCATAATCTGCATAATAATACCATGGGCCTTTTGTTACCGTTACACTTAAATTCCCGGTATTGGCTCTCGCAGAAGCCATAAAGGTAACGCTCTCCCCTGCTTCAAGCGAAAACAGCCCGACTTCTTCCTCCACGGCCTGCTCCATAACATCGGAAACAGACAGGCCGCTTTCCTCATCCACAGTATCCTGCGTTTCCGCTTCTTCAAGTGCTTCATCCAGCTCTGTTTCCGTTAATCCCTCTGTCTGCAAGGAACTCTCCGGCTCACCGTCTGTCTGCTGTTCCGTCTGTGGCTCTGTCTGTTGTTCTGTCTCCTGGCTTTCCGTCTGCGAGGCATCCTCCCCGTCATCCTGGGATTCTTCTGTCTGCCCTGCGTCCTGGCTCCCAGACTCTGTTTCCACGCTACTGCGTAAGACGGCTCCTGTATCCTTTACTGCCACGTTCCGGCTGATCTGGTAAACAGGATGGTCCGTAGTCTGCGGCTCCACATAATAGACCGCCTTATAGGTATCGGCATGGTCTGTGGAAAAATCTTCCCCTTTTGTATTCTTCGCTTCTTCAAATGTGACTTTTACTTTGTTGTCATCGATGATGTCGATGCCAGTAAAATCAAAAGTAATGTCAAAATCACTGCCAACCGCCACCTCATAGTCATGTGCGGTAACCACTTCATCCTCATCCAGCTGGTCTTTGACTTCCTCATACACCGGGGGCTTCTTTTCCTCCTGGCCTGTTTCTGCAGCAGAGGCAGCCAAAGGTGATAAGGCTCCGGAGAGGATCGTTACCGCAGCCAGCAGGCCGGATACGATACGTTTCATATTTCTTTTCATTTTCATGGTCTGTTCTTCCTTTCAAAAAATAAGCCGGAAAGATGTTGCTCTATCCGGCTGGTTTTATTTCTTTCCTATTCAATTGTCGTGTTACCGGGGTTCCTGCCCCCGGTTTCTTTGCTGTAAGCAGGCATACTGGCTCATGTCATAACGCCACGCCCGGTCACCTTCCAGATTCTTCAAAAGGTGTTCCCGGACATTTTTATATTCCGGCCCGATCAGGCCAAGCCTTAAAAGAAATGTACGGAATGTAAATGCGGGATTTTCTGATATCTCCGTTTTCCGCATCTGTGTGCATTTCTGGTTGATGGCCTGTGCCGAGATTGCCAGTGCCAGCGTAATGTTCGCCCGCACCTGCCCTGCATGGAGCGTGCTTTCAAAACAGCGCCATTCCAGCGTCCCTTTCGAGAACACCGCATGCAGGTTCAAAGCATAATATCTTGACCAGTTGTAATGTTCATTGCTGCCATCACCGCCCTCATACCATGCCCTCTTAAATTTTTCCATCGTGATCGTGCTGTTCGGCATCCTCCGGATCTTTTCCAGCACAGCCGGGCGCACCTTCTGGCAATAATCCCGCTCTCTGGAAGTCTGCACTTTCAGTGCTTTGAACAGGATATCTTCTTTGGAATACATGATCGTCATGGCATTCTTCAGACTCCTTGGCGTGTGGTTGGAGGCATCCACATGGACATGCTGGCCGCAGGAACTATTGACAAAAGCCCCATGATGGCGCAGGCACCGGACAACTTCCTGCAGCTTTCCCATTTCGGAATACTCCAGTTTCGGGCTTACCATCTCGGTTGAATACTCCCCGTCTGCCCATACTTTACGGCCTGCCTCTTTTTTTTCAGTATGGATACTGCCATCCCTGGAGAACTTCCATTCCTTTCCCTCCTGGTCACGCACACACCACGAATCATACGAAGTCCTATGGTAATAGTCTGTACCAAACATTTGTGCCACAGCCTTTGCCGCGCACAGTCTGGTGATGCCCGTCATCTCGATCTCTGTGCCAAAATACTGGTCCCGAAGATCAATCGGCATAAACAGCATCCTCCAGTCTTAGTTCTTCATCCACCGCTTTCAGGTTCCTGCCAATGGCTTCGACAACCGTCACAGTCACACCATTCCCGGCCTGCTTGTAAAGCTGCCTGTCAGACATCCCCACGATCATCTGGTCGATCTGGCTGTCGTAATAGCCCTGCAGCCGCAGACATTCCCTGGGGATCAGCCTGCGGATCCGTCCATGATAAACAACGCCATGGCGGTCTGTAGCCGTGATCGTAAACATCGGTTCCTCCGGCTCTTTCATCCTCCGGCCATTCTGCCTTTTCTTAAGCCTGTCCGGTGTCAGGATCGCCCTCGGCCCTGTTTCAACAAGGACACCGGAACTCTCTCCCTTATGTTTATGGATACTGGAATCCTGCCTTGTATTCAGACAGCGGGCGTGTTCCGTCACAAGCGGCGGAACAGACAGGTCCACAAAGTGAACCGTTCCCTGCTGGCTCTCCGTTGTCAGTGTGTGGGCGATCTCATGCCCGACTCTCCCCCTGCGGGTGTTTAAGTTCGCATACCCAAGGTCAATGCTGTCGCCGGGGTATGCCATCTTGTATCCTTTTTTCGTATTCTCCTTGATTGGGATCCCCACTTCATAAAGCCCGGTCTTGCCTCCCATGCCCCCGGCCTGTGAAGTAAGCGTACAGCTTACTCCGGCGGGATCATAGACTCTTTTCCCCTGGCTTCCTGCAAGGATTTGTATAAGAGCTGCTCCGTTTGGTACTGGGACAGGTAATATTTTTCCGGCACATCTTCCATCAAGATATCCGATAAGATACACCCGCTTTCTTGACTGCGGGACTCCGAAATCCTTGCTGTTAAGCACCTTCCATTCGACATGGTACCCCAGCTCAGAAAACGTACCGAGGATGGTGTGAAACGTCCTCCCTTTGTCATGCGATAAGAGTCCGGAACATTCTCAAGGAGAAAATACGCAGGTCGTTTGTCTGCAACCAGTCTGGCAGCTTCAAAGAACAGGGTTCCTCTGGCATCGCCAAAGCCTCCACGTTTTCCAGCGATGGAGAAAGCCTGGCAAGGAAATCCTGCGCATAAAAGATCAAAGTCCGGCATGGCTCCTGTTTCAATTTTTCTTGCATCGTCACAATACCACTCCCCTTCCGTATCGAACAGCCTTCGGTAGTTCGTATCCGCATAAGAGTCCATTTCGCAGTGTCCGACACATTCAAAGCCCCCGGCACGCTTAAGTCCTTCACGGAATCCACCGATTCCGCTGAATAAATCAAAAAATCGAATCGTTCCGGCTATCCGCCTCCTTTCCGAAAAAAAAACGGCATGGCTTTTGGCCACACCGTTTTCTCTGTTTTTAATCTGCTGTTTTCCATCTATCTGCTGCTTATGCTTCTATCGGTTCTTCACCCTCATCTTTTCCTTCTGGCTCATCCAGCTCTGCTTTGGTATCCTCTGGTTTCCCGGCCGGCAGCACTGCTTCAGATTCTTCGGTCACCTCCGGTTCTTCGGATTCCGGCTCCCCCTCAGTTTCTTCCCCGGCACCCTCCGATTCTTCTTCAGTTCCTTCTGGTTCTTCTTCGGCGCCCTCCGGTTCTTCCTCAGCCCCTTCTGCAGCTTCCTGCTGGGACGCTGCAATTTCTTTTTCCCTTCTCGCATTCTCCTGCTCGTCCTCTATTTCCCTGACTGCTTTCTCGATGATGCTTATAAGGAAATCCTTCTGTTTGCATCCCTTCCATGCGACTACTGCTTTGAGCCTTCCGAATAATTCCTCTGTTACCTGTACTGCGATTGTTCTTGCTGCCATCTGGTCCACTCCTTTTTCCATAAAATGTTCTTCGATTACCTGTTGCAGAAATTCTGGTGTGCTGATCCCACGCTGTTCGATCTCCCCTCTGACCTTCGCATGGAGTTCTACCGGGATCCTGCCGCATATGTTCTTCATTTCCATCTGCGCTTTCTCCTTTCGTTTTGTTATACACACCATACTCCAAAGATGCATACAAAGCTATTCACAATACCCAACAAACATCGGCTCCAAGATCATTGCATAACCAACAATACATAGATGTATCTATACTTTCAAAACAGCACCACCTCCTTTACATCCCATCCTCCATCGCAGACAGGAAATCCAGCATTTGCGCCGGAATTTCATCTGCTTCTGCCTGCACCAAGTTCTCAGACACAAAATGCGTATTCTGGAGTTCTTCCCGGATCACCTGGCGGATCATCCCCACCATTTTTTCACTGTCCTCAGATTGTAAGATTGCCTGAACCAGAAAAGCATTTTTTTGTCCATTAGGAACACTCTGCAGGATTTCCCATGCCCGTTTATGCTCCGGATCATCCAATGTCGGGCGGAACGAAAAAACGGGACGGCTCACCTCGCGCACATCTGCCCCACAATCCGTTCATATCCGGCAGCGTTGGCTTTTACGTCTGTTAAGTAAAAAGCCCTGCAAAGCCCGTCCTGCGGTGTCACGTGGCGTCTTACGATGGTGGATCCGCCGCCCATAAAAACGGAGGGGATTGCCCGCAGGTCAAAGCCTGCCTCCATAATGGCAGACAGGATCCTCTCTGTATAACTGCGCCCATTCTTCTGGATGATCTCTTTGGCTTTCGGATCCAGGCTGCAGCTGTTTCCATTCAGGACACGCTCAATCTGGATATCTGTCACAGACAGCCCGGTACTCCTGCGCACCTGTTCCATCGTTTCATCGATACAGCGGATAACGCCAAGCTCAAGGCTGCGGCAGGTAGCCGCATTAGGGACAGCATTATCCAGCCGCATCAGGTCCACAGTCCAGCCGCCAATGTCCACCAAAAGAACAGATGGCTTATCCCGGACATATTCCGGATGGAGAGCAAGCGCAGAATAGCCCTGGGGGAAGAGTTTCACATCCTCAACCGTCAGTTCATATGCTTCATTTTCGTATCGGAAACAAAGCGGCTGCTCCTTCCGGAACAGATACTGCCGGAAAGCCGTCTTTTCCCTTCCGAAACCTGCAAGCGGCAATCCGGCTGCAACGATGATCTTTCCTTTTCTTTCTGCCCGGCGGTATTCGATCTCCTGTGCCAGTGCTGCCATAGTCAGCAGATAATAATTATCATTGGCAGTCTTATCTTTCATAAGCGTCTGGCGTCCGGTACCGCAGACATAATAATTCCCCGCATACTGCAGCACGTTCTGCATCGTGTATGGCTCATAGTCATACCGGGACAGTCCTGTTGGGAAACAAATATGCGGGGTTTTCATGGCATAATAGCCATGGTCGATTCCTATAATCATAGGATCACATCCCTTCTATATTAATTTTTGAAACTGTGGGGGATCTTTGAACATCCGCTGTGGAAAACCTGCCGGGAAAGGGAGTGCCTGCCGGCGGCGGAGATTTTTTTCCCAGCTGGTTAGGGTTTTCAAAAAAAACGACAGACAGGACTTTTTGAAAAAGCCTGCCTGCCATCATTTAAAACTTTCCGTATCATGGTGTGGGACTTGACTGTGCTGGACTGGATTTTTATGATTCCTCATCACTGCATTCTTTTCCCATCACAGCCCCTGCCTTTCTATCAGAAATGCCAGGATATCTTCCAGCGCATACTGGTAGATCAGATCGGCGTATCGGCTCCAGCAATCATTGATGGAGCAGGTAAGCAGGTCAACCTGATCCATGATATCCTTGGGTGGATTCATAGATTTTAGGATTTTATCCTGCTGTAGCGATTTTTCCCGCCTTTTCTGATATTCTTCATCTTTCTTCAGGAATTCCATCTCTGCATCGCTAGTCCTTGCCTCTATCAGCATATCCGCCAGTTTTTTCTTTCTTGCCACATCTCCATCCGGATTGATCTCCTTCTGGATGCTTCTTAACATCCGCCCGTAGGAGAATACATGGGACTGTCCATAATAATAGTGGTATTCCTTTTCCAGACGCTCCATGTCATCCTGATTAGACAGGTATTCTTTTAAAGCATAGTGTTCTTTTTCGTTTAAAGTAACTGTACCATCTCCATCCACCGCTTTTTGCAGCATTGGATAATCTTTGATCAGTTTCTTCTGCCGTTTTTCTATATCCTGGTATTCCGGGTGTTCTTTTCTCAGATAATTTACGATCTGCTCGCCCACTTTCATTTCTATGGCATCCATCCACAGTTCTTCTAATTGTACATGCATTCCGCTTCGCTCCCTTCTTATTCATTGTGTTCTATCAAGCATTACACTATACCATTTTCGGCTGAGAAAGCTATTCACAGAATGCAACAAGATTTTCTTCCACAGATCGTGCAAACTACCTATTATCCCTATCTGGATGGATCGTTTCGCTTTTGGGGCTTATCCCTATTTTTTTGTTTCGCCTTTTTAAGTTTCCGTACCTCAGCTACCCCTTTTTCTACCATTGCTTTCAGCTCCGGCAGTGAAGTATTCCAAATGGAAGAATCTTTGCTGAAAAAGCGGATACCATGCGTTTTCATAATTATGTCACCTATTTCGGGATATACCGTAACCACATCCGGCGGCTGCAATGGATACTCAATCAGGGGATGATATTTGATCTCCCCGGATATTTCTTCCAGCACCCTTTCTTCCATTTCCGGTGTGCAATCTTCATAAGCACTCCGTCCGGTCAGTTCATGATAGGCTTCATCCCCAACATAATTAAGTGATTCAAATGCACAATCTCCATACTTTTCTACCTTTGCTAAAGAATCCGGATTCACCAGTGCTGCCATATAGATTTCTTTTCCCTGTGCGATCAGCCATGCCCTGAAATCCATAAATCCGTCATCCGAACAGCCATACTCTTTTATAAGTGTAGCTGCCGTCCAAAGCCCGCATTTATCGGCTGCATCCCGGTACCCGTGCATAATCGCATGAAACTGCAAGGATTGTTCCGGCGGCATACTTAACAGTTCTTTTTTTATCCAGGAAATAGATGCGTCCATATCCTGTCCGCATTGATTTTTTGTTTCTTCAATGAGCTGCCAAAAAGTTTCTTTATTTATTTCAGTTATTTTACTGCCCATATCAAGCCTCCCTCGTCATACTTGTGAATAAACATCACGATCTTTCCTGCTCTTTTTTCCTGCCTGCTTTTTTCGTCACCATCTCCTGGCTCATATCCTCAAAAAAATACTCTGCCAGATGCTTCATCCCCTCAAAGGACTGTTCATCAGGCATGGCTATCGAAATAACCACGGCATCTATATATTTTTTCCCATTTATTTCACGGTACAGTTCCTGGTAATCTCCCCAATAACCGTCCCCGCCTGTCTTAATATCCTCATATCGTCCGTCAACCTCAATCAAATAGCATGCCGTATCAACGCCAATTTCTTTTCGATCTATCTTTTGTGACGCATACATTTTTCCATCCATGTATATGGAAAGATACTGCTCCGGAGCAAAATAGATCGTCATTGTCCTGGCTATAAATCCCGGATATTCCGGATGCTCTGTTTCCACCAGCGACACGCCTGCCTTAAATCCCGGCTGTGGTCTGTAATCAACCACCAGCTTCTGAAGTTTCTCTGGATCATTTCTATAATCCTCAAAATACATGGGATCTCCGAATTGAATCCGATCGGGACATTTGATTTTAATTGCCTCTTTTCTCATTCTCCTATCATCCTTCCCTAAAATAAATAAAACGCAGTAGGCACTGTTTTCATTACACCTCTGCGTTATCAATCGATTTTATTATTTTTCTGATTTCATTTTTACTGTGCTGTCTTTCCATCTTCTTAAAGATTCTTTCATATCTCTTTCTACGCTGCCCACGCTTTTTTCCAGACGAAGGCAGAGGAATCCCTGTATGTAGTTCATCTCCATAGTGCTGGTTTTCAATCCACCATAGTTTCTTCCCATATGCTTTCATATTTTGGTCTCTACCATATCCTTTCACAGTTTGTCCTTTTGTGTTCTACCAAACATTACACTATAACATTTTCTCAAAAAAAGCTATTCACAGAATGTGACAAGAACCCTTACAGCAAATTGTGCAAGCCACCTACAATTTTTTACCGCTCCTCGCCACAGCATTCGCCTCATTCCGTCCAAGTTTTTATTGTCCGGCATGACAACAGAGAAACAATCATAGCATCCAAACACCGTCCACTAATTGCCATGTAGTATTCCTCATAGGATTTTCAATATCGTTACCAACCATTCTGATATTTAATAACTTTGAAATCTTCTTTAATTTAACCTATACTTCATCTTATATGCAAAAAACGCAGTAGATGCCAGTCCACATCTCTGCGTTTTTAAGAAATCGGCTTTTTATCTTTTATAAATTGACACATTTTCATCTACTTCATAGTGTCGTTTTGCCACCTTTTGTTGCGAAATCGTCCATCTTTGAACAGTTTCTCATAACTCTTTTTACTTTTTCATTTCATTAATCCAATCCTTTAATTTTAGTTTTACTTGGATATCACCTAAGTCTCCATCAATATATGTAATCCCTTTCAAATCAGAGGCCAATTTCGGTTTTCCTTTACAAACAAAACACACATTCTCTTTACTCAATGCTCCCATAAACAACCCATATTCAAACAATACATTATCTCTTACCGTATCTGAAGATTCCAGTGCAGATTTATCATTCCATATTTTATCATCCGCATTAAAAATAAACACAGCAGCCTGTACTCTCTTTGATATTGCTATCAAGGAATCTATTGTATTAGTTCCGGGAATAAATATTCCTTTCCCTGTTGCATTCCATAATAGCGGCTTTGCCTCAAGTTCTTCTATCTTTGCTCCAATTTCCTCCATATAATCCTTTGCCTCTGACGAGCTCCCCATAAAGATTTCCATAACTTTTTGCTCCTGCCTTTCTTCCTGTTTTTTTGTGATTGAAACAACTTTTCCTTTAATATCCGGTAATATCTTAAAATCAACATTTCCATTTTCTAACTCTAGCAATTCTTCTTTGTCTATCTCATAAATAATATCCGATTTTTCCTCTATATCACTTATAGTAAACTCCTTACCGCATATCTCACAATTAATTTGCTTGTCGTGAATTAATTTGTTTTCATACACTGTACATATTTCTCCACAACTACATTTTAATCTATACTTAAACACAATGACTCTTTGATCATGCAAATACTTTATCAAGTCATAGACTTCTCTCTCAGGTATTTCCAACCACTCAACAATCTTATCTGGATATATATTTTTAAGACTATTGACCGATTGCGATTTTACTTTGTTCTGCAATCTTTTGATTAAGTTTTGTCTCATACTTTTCATATATTTCTAAAGCTGAATTCATATCTGTCTCGTTAAACCGAATACCATATTTTATTAATATTTCCAAGTATTCCATATTTGAGGCATCGAATTTCAGATTTAAATTTCCTTTCTTTCGATCCATTGTAATCCACAAAGTCTCTATTCTCTCAGCTTCTTCCATTCTATTCTTCAGTGACATAAATGTCTTAGTGCAAAAAATAGGTGCTGAAGTATTCTCTCCACTTAATGAAGTAAGCACTCTTTCTTCATCATTAAACTTTACCCTTGCTACAACTGCTTCTAATCCCATTTTCCAAATTTCGTCAAAATCTCTATCAAAGAAATAATCGCTAATTGCCAAACCCTCAAGTACATTTCTTACCTCAGCCTCAAAGTCCATTACACCCTCTGCTAAGACAAGTTTTCCTTGTTCATTAACCTCTACATTTCTTAGAGATAATCCACTCAAAGTTTCCTCAATAAAATTTTTTATTACTCCATCTATGCTCTCAATTTCATTATAAGTCGGGACATGAGAATATGCTTCATATATAAGGCTTTTACTCATAAGAAAGAGAATTTTTTTATGTTCTGACATATAATTTCTTGTCGCAACCTTAAACTCAATTCCCATCAATCTCTTTATATGATCCATAAGACTGTACGCTTTATGTTCCTCATGTGCAATTTGCTGCCTTGTCCATGCTTTAATCAGCATAATTTTTCTGCTAAAGTCAACCTCAACCGGTATATAAGCTACTGAATCTTTATATCCCCTATCCCCGTTTACCTGTATATAACATGCAAACAATAATCGTATTTTTACCAATTCGCCTTTCAGATTTTCTTCTGAACATACAGATGCAATTTTTCTTGGTTCTTCACCATTGGGAATTGACCCTAAAATATTAAAAAAATTTAAAGAGTCAATATTGTACTTCTCCTCTAGTGGGAGTTCCCAATCACGAGGATATTTATAATCTTTTGTCTTATCAAGCTTAAATATTTGAATTGTTTTTCTCTTGCCCCAAAATAATTCACTAAATAGAAATTCTTCAAATTCTTCAATATCTATTTTTTTCTCTTTTAATAAATTATCTACCCAATATTTTAATTCCTGTCCCTTTTCTTCATCTGTCCGGGAAAATCCTTTCTTTTTCAGATATGTTTCTATATAGTCTGCTCCAATATTCGTAATAATTGACTGACTTAATGACGGCATTCTTTCGCCTCCCAACATCGACAAAATATGATATTATATTTTACCATATATTTACAAATACCGCCACAAGCAATACTACTAGAAACTATTTCTTATCTCGCCATCTCCCATTTAAATCTACAATACGAATATAAATTCCATATATTAGCTTTGACCGAAAAGTCTCTGCGATAAATAAACTTTGTCCAAAATGGCACTTGATGACTTTTACACCATCCATAAATATCTTTCATCATCATTTTTTCTCCACTATTTATCCGCTCAATAAGAATATTTTTCTTGTATTCGTCTAATCCAACTCTAAACATTAAGTAGAATAAGACGTTATAGTACCCGACTAGGAGAACCTCTCTACTACACCCTTTTTCCATATACGCCATGCACACTTTCCACCTTTCCCTGTATTTATCGTACTATTTATCCACATATTCTTACGCCATACACCTTATACCCACTCCATAATAGGGGGTGAATATTCCGACCAGGGATCATAATTACCGCCATCACCACCGCAAGCATCATGATCATCGGTACCAGAAGCTTGGTTGCAGCTGCCTCACCCAGAACACGGGCTTTTCGCTTTCTTTCATCCCAGGCTTCCAATGCTTCCTTTTCCAGCAGGTCTGCCAGTCTTTTGCTGCCTTTTTGAAGATTCTGAATCAGCAGTGTCGAAAAAGTTCGATATTTCATCTGCGCACATCGTTCTCCAAATCTTCTGTAGGCCTCTATTTCTGCCACTCCGCTGTCCATCTCATTGCAGGCGGCTGCCATGGCTTCGTATGCAAAATGAGAAACCTTTCTTTCTCTTCGCCTATAGTCGGCAGTGATCTTCTGGAAGGCCTTTCTGGCTGTCATTCCCGCCTGGATCAGAAGAGCAAATTTCATAATGATCCCCGGGTAATCCATCAGCAGCTGTTCTGCTCTTCTGGCTTCTTCTTCCTGCTTCTCTCTTGTTTTTTTCAAAAGCAGAAGAAAGGCTGCAAAAAATCCCAGAGATGCCAGCAGTTCCCCTGTATGTTCCTTTGGTCTTTCCCATTCCAGGCGATGTCCTTCCCATTGCGAAGGAAGATAGTAATAATCAGGATCCTGTTTTCCCTGATTATATTTTTCCAGCATTTCCTGAAATTCTCTTTTTTGTGTCTCCTGAGGGTTTTCTTCTTCCAAAGGCTGCTCCTGTTCTTCCTGTCCTGTTTCTTTCTGGGGAATCTGCACTTTCAAAGAACCTTTGCTCTCTCCATCCACAGAAACCATATATTCCTGTTCATAAATACCTGCCGTATCCCGCGGGATCTTCAATCCACTGGTATCCGCACCTGTACCGCCTTTCAGCGTCAGAAGCATTCCCAGAAGATTACAGCCAACTGCAACTGCCAGAAACAACCGGGTTCCTTTTTTATCTGCCAGCAGTTCCCAGGGTATCCAGCCTGCCCTGCTGCATATGATCAGCCCAAAAGCCGCGGTAAAAATCACTATATGCACCCACATGTTCTATCTCCTGTATGTTTTTCCACATCCTGTATGTCTTTAAACTTCGATATCCACAATCTTTTTTCCCATCCAGTATGAAAGAATGTAGATTCCAAGGCATACTGTCATAGCAAATATACCAAACGCATTTCCATAGAGAACCTGCAGAAATCCCGGCGAGGTAAGCTGCAGATAAAGTATGATGCCGGCCGGCATAAGACTCATGATCGTCTGTTCCGATTTTTTAGCAGAAAGAGTGGCTTCTATTTCCTTTTGGACATCGATTTTGTCTCCCAGCATCCGTGCAGAGGTCTGTATTACTTTATCCATGTCTCCTCCTGTACGCTTTGCCGTACTGAAAACAGCTGCAAAATTCTCAATATCTTCAATGCCGCTTCGTTCTCCCAAAGACAAAAACAGCTCTTCCACCGGTACACTGACCTTTTTCTGACTTTCTATATAACGCAGTTCCTGCACGATGTCTGTATCTGAAGGATACAGTCTTTCCATATCTCTTCTGCACGCCGTGACTGCGTTTTCTACAGAATATCCAGCCTGCACGGCAACACTAAGAGAATTCAGCGCATCTCTGAACTGATAATTCAGTTTTTTCTTTCTTTCCCGTATATGCTGACGTCTTTTTATTCTTATGAACAGAGCTGCTGCAGGGACTGCTGCCAGCATACACCACCAGTTTTGATAAAAAAGGTAATCTGTAACTGCACACAGCAACGTACTCTGCAGGCAATATCTGAACACCTCTTTTCCTGTAAAATGATATTCTTCATAATTTCTCTTTCCATTTGCCTGATTCATATATCCACCCCTGCCCGTATCAATTTTTCTCGATTGCAAAGTTCTGCAGTCTGTACCAGACCACGTCCCTCTTCCCATCGATAAAGTGTTTGTATCGTAATCTCATTTGCCTCAAAACCACAAACCTCGGTGATCTCCAGCACTTTTCTGGTCTTGTCTCTCATTCGCCCAAGATGTATGAGGATATCCACCCCTGAAGCAATCTGTCTTCGTATTGCTTCCAGAGGCAGATCTACTCCCATTAAAGTCATTGTCTCCAGACGGCTGAGCATATCCCGGGCAGAATTTGCATGTGCAGTACTCAGACTGCCCTCATGCCCTGTATTCAGTGCCTGGAGCATATCTACCGCCTCACCGCCCCGTACCTCTCCGACCACGATCCGGTCCGGTCTCATCCGCAGGGCTGTCCGGATAAGATCCCGGATACTGACGGAAACAGCACCTTCCATATTTGCCATCTTCGCTTCCAGACGTACAAGGTTCTGGATACCCTGGAGTTTTAATTCTGCATTATCTTCAATAGTAATAATCCTCTCATCCTCCGGAATAAAGTTGGACAATGCTCCCAAAAAGGTAGTTTTTCCACTGCCTGTTCCTCCTCCAATAACTATAGAATACCGTGCTTTTACAAGCGCAGCCAGAAATCCGGCACACTCACGGGTAATGCTTCCCAGGGCGATCAGCCTGTCCATGGTGATCGGCTTGTCCGGAAATCTTCGGATAGTCAGAATCGGTCCGTTTAAAGCGACCGGACGGATCACTGCATTTACCCGGGCGCCATTTTCCAGGCGGGCATCCACAATCGGCATGGATTCATTGATCACACGGTTACATCTTCCCGCGATTTGTTGGATCACATCCTCCAGCTTATCCCGGGAAGTAAAACATTTCTCCCATTTTCCAAGCTTTCCTCCGCGCTCCACAAAAATAGCGTCCGGACCATTTACCATGATCTCTGTCACTGTCTCATCTTCGATCAGTTCCTGGAGCACGTCCAGTTTACGCACAGAATGAAACAGTTCCTGCCGCAGCTGCACTTTCTCTTTCAATGAAATGCAGGACTCCCGCAGACGGCTTAAAATAAGGTGATCAATTTCCTCCAGGATTTCTCTGTCCGTCATTTCTCTGGACATATCCAGTTTTTCCATCAGAAGCTCTCTGAGCATCTGAAAGGTTTCTCTGCTCATATCGGCTCCTTTCTGAGAAGTTCCCTTACATAATCTCCAAGTCTGCTCCACGGCAGCTGATCTGCATGATATTCTCTCCCTTCCATATCACCGCAAAAAGGGAACTGCATCCTTTTTATCTTTGTTAATATCCGTGGATAATCCAATGTCCGCAGCAGTTTTTCAAACTGTGCGATTTTACACAAAGATGCCTTATCTGAACAGATCGGCATGTAGATTCTGGAGCAAAGATCCAAAAGCTGAAATACCTCATCCACCCCATTTCCAATATCCATCAGCAGCACTTCATAAGGACTGCGCAGTTCAATCTCCTGGATCAGACAGTTCCAGTCCTTCCATGGGGTTCCCCGGATATCAAGAGGCGACTGCACCGGAGGGATAAAGTCAAGCTGGCCCACTGTTTGTACCATGCTGTTGATCCGCGCAGTCAGATTCTGCTCGCCCTGCCGCACATAATACAAAAGATCACTGAGGCTTGCCGGAAAGCTCTTCCCAAACAATTCCTCAAATCCCGAATATTCCTCCATATTCAGGTACAATACCGGTCTGTTTCTTCCCAGTAACTGCCCAAGAGTAAGGGCAAACGATGTCTTCAGGCACCTTCCCACCGGTGAATAGATTCCAATCACTTCTGTCGTTCTTTTAAATGCAGGAGACTGCATAGGCAAAACAGTGGCTTCTTCTCCATAGCAGGCCATTACCTCTCTTACCACCTGTGCGGAAGACTGATATTTATAGACTCCTGCATAAGGACTTTTTTCCGGAGAACATACCCCTTCTGTAAGAACGATGATCTTACCGATGTCCAGATCCCGAAGTTCTGCACGCACCGCTTCTTCAGCGATCAGCAAAAGCTCGATCCGATGTTCCTTGCCATAAGCAATAAGACTGTCTGGTCCGGTAAATGCCTGTACTTCAAATGGAAGATTATTTTTTTTATTCAGGTAATCCATAAAATTCCGGGCATATTCTGCCTCCGGATCACAAATTGCGAAAATATGCTTTTTCAATATATACCTCCTGCATAAAGCATCACACTCATAAATATAGGAACTGCAAAATGAAAATTTTCCAATGCAGATCCTGTCCTGTAATAAGGTTTCCTGATCCCTGTCCTCTGATAATCTCTAATGTAGGATTGCAGATACCGAAGCCTTTCTGCCGGATTTCCATATAAAATAAGAAGCGGAAGTGAAATGGCCGCTCCCATAAGAAATGAAACACCCATGCAGCGCCAGATGGTCTCCGGTCCCATAATTCCTCCAAGAGTACAAAACAGTTTAATGTCGCCTGCCCCCAGCATCCTGAAAACAAACAGTCCTCCAAGGGCTGCTGCAGGAATCAGTGCTCCAAGTGCAAACTCTCCAAAACATGGACCTTTTCCACTAAGACTGTACAAAAATCCTGTCAGCAAAGAACAGAGGATCCAGCCATTGCTGATCCGCATACTGGCAATATCCATTACCACCGCTGTTCCGGCAATCGTCAGCACCAGTATTTCTTTCATTAAAAATCCAGAGTTTCCCTCCCTTCTCCATATATGTGTTCTGAATAAAAATAAAATGGGATAAATCCGTCTGACTCGACGGCAGATATACCAGAAGATCTCTGGTGAGTCTTATTATAGGTCATCCATCTGTTTATGTCCAGAAAATTCGTTCATCAACTTTCGACACTCTTTTTGATGGATGTATATTTTTTCATAATATCTTGCATATTTTCTCTTTATTATGTATAATATTTATATTTCATCTGTTTTTTTGCATAGTATGCAAACATACCACTACTCAGGAGGGGCTGATTATGGAAACAAATATAAAGAAAATCGAAGACATGTCCCTGAATGCATGGCCTTCTCACAAAATGGAATTATATGATGGCTGGATCCTGCGTTTTTCGTATTTTTACACTCACAGAACCAACAGCGTAGAGCAGTTCGGAACTTCTGCCCTCCCCTGGAGAGAAAAAATTCCCTACTGCGAACAGGAATATAAACGATTGGGATCTCCTGCCATATTTAAGATCAGTCCTCTTGTTTCTCCTGATTTTGATTATACTCTGGAAAACCGTGGCTATGAGATCCAGCACACCACAGAAGTCATGACCCTGGATTTGTCACAGGCACATTTGGATGTCTGCAGCCGCGATGTTCTTCTTACAGATCATATTCCGGATATCTGGATCACCAGCCTTTTTGATCTGAAAGGAATGACTGATCCGATACACAGGGAAGTAGTGCCTTCTATGTATCATGCCATTCCCAAACGCACCATCTGCGCTTGTGTGAAAAAAAACGGGCAGATTGTTGCTACCGGGCTAGGAATCCTGGATCGTGACTACATCGGTATTTATGCCATTCATGTAAAAGAGGAATTTCGTGGTCATGGTCTGGCACGCCAGATCTGTACCGGGCTTCTAAAGGAGGGAAGCAAAAAAGGCGCTGAACATGCCTATCTGCAGGTTGTCAAAGGAAATACAGCCGCCCGGACTCTCTACTCCTCTCTTGGCTTTCGGTATTTTTATACCTACTGGTTCCGGGTACAGCCGGAAGCTTCCAGATAAACAGTCTTACAACGAAATATAAAACTATTTCCTGTTTCTTATCCTGAAAAAACAAAATACAGGAACCGACATAGAAATCAGACATTTCTGTCTGGATCTGAAGCTTATCTGCTCCAGCTGTGTCAGTCCCTGTATTGGGGAATCAATTATGTAATTGTTATTTATTTTTCTTTTCTTATGCTGCTTTACTCATAGCCTGCGGCATAGTATTTCCTGCGACCAGCGCAGTCAGCGGACTAAAGTACAGAAGGCAGGTCAGCACACAGTAGATTGGCATCATAATTGCAAACTGAACCAGTCTTCCCGGCATAATCGCATAAAAAGAATATCCAAGGAAGATCACAAGCCCTGCTGTTGTCAGTACAAGAGAGCAGATTGCTCCGGTACAGATAATGGAAAGAGAGATCCCGACTGTCTTTCCTGTTTTGCTCTTGTTTGCATAAAATCTCTTTGCCAGCCCCGGAAGTACACCCCAGAGAATCGCTGCCAGCGTAATAAACGGATTTACGGCATATCCCTTGATAAAGCAGCCGATGATGTCCGCGCAGCCGCCGCAGATGCCTCCGGCCACAGGACCCATCCAGATGCCTGCCAGTATCGTACACACAGTTCCTACCGTAATACGATAAGGGCCCAGTTCGATTACGAAGACTCTGGAAAGTACAAGCTGTATGGCTACCAAAAGTGCCATAAATACAAGGGTTTTCACGTTACGGACAGAATGATTGTTTTTCTGCATAATAAAAACACCTCCATAATGGAATTCATTGAAATAAATAATATTCCCTCCACATTATGAGATGTTCTCACATGCAGCAACGGGTGCGGAAAATATATCGTAAGCTTTCTTCATGATGTAAACAGCTTTTCGTTTCACGGCGACTCCCCAGCCAATGAACACTTAACGCATAAATTCCTACTTCGCTATTATTTATTTAAGCCTAGTATAACACACTTTGCAGATATTTCAACATGTTTTTGTTATAATATTGTCAAACTTTTCCCCTTATATTTTTCTGTATAAAAAAACATTTTTTTGTCATACTATTCCTGAAAACCATTGCCAAGTACGCAAAGGAGGGGTATCATGGAACAAGAAGAAAAACAGGATTCTTTTTCCGAAAAGAAAAAGAATCCCTACAATGTATATTACGAAAATTACCTGGACACCAACGCCTGTACCGAATGTACGGGTCTGATGCCAAGAGCTGCCCGGAGCAGAGAACAGTGGGATGCTTTCCGCGATGTGTTTGATTTCACTGCCAAACCGCCTGTTCCTGACAATGATGACTGCTGATGAAAATGGTATCTTCATCCTCCGGTAATTTTTGTACCGGAGGATTATATTATTATGAAAAAATTATCTGCTGCACTTTTCTGTACAGTCTTGCTTTTTTCTGCAGCGGGCTGCGGTTTCCAGAATGAGCTGAGAAATCTGGTCAGCGCCGGCGATCCCCAGGTCCAGGAAGAAGCTTCCCTTGCCCCTCGCGTATATATGGATGAAATTCGCGGAACTGTAAAAGATTTTACCGGAAACCATCTGTTCATCCAGAAAGATGAGACCACCTACGATTTCGACGTATCACAGGCAGACCTGGAATGTCAGGGCGGAATCATTACCGGAGATATGATCAATGTCATTTACGAGGGTCGTTTAAACGGCACCGATACCAGTACGGTCAAGGCCCTCAAGGTAGTAGATTCCTATCATAACAAAACGGAACTAAAAGAAAAAAAGACCTATGGACAGGTACAGGGACTTACGGAAAACACCATTACTCTGAAATCACGTTCCGGAAAAGTTGCCTCCTATCCCATCACAGGCACCGAACAGTATTATCAGAATGGAATCCGCGCAGGCTCCTGGGTCTATCTTCACTTTCGCGGAAATTTCGGCGAACCGCTTTCCGATGATCCAAACCTGTTAAATGCCCGTCATCTGAAGGTTCTCAGTGTTTCTGACATAGATCCTATGAAGGTACCGGAACCCACACCTACTCCTGCACCTCAGGATCAAAAGGAACAGCAGAAAGAACAACAGCTTCGCGGAGTGATCCGAGGAGTCAATATGAATACCCTTCAGGTATCTCCTGTTCATTCAGATACGGTACTGAAGCTGGATATGTCCTCTGTTCCCTGCCATTTCAGCGGCGGACTGTCTTCCGGTTCTCATGTAAAGATCACTTATACAGGTAAGTTCAACGGAACCTCCACCGAAGGCATAAGCATTCTGGGAATCACAGGCGAAATCCCGGAACAGCTGAAAAAAAGCGGCGTATCTTTCACTGTATCCGGAGAAATCACCAGTTCCACAGCAAACACCATTACGATTTTAAGCTACGATGGAATGTCCCTGACGTTTCTCACAGATACTGCGTCCAACTCCTCCACCGGAGGGCTGCTGACCGGAAGCAACGTAAAGCTCACTTTTAACCCTGCTGATTCCAGGGCTTCCAACATTTATACCTGTCTTAAGATCGAGGATGCCTGAACCGCTCCCGGATTCCGGTTTCTCCCTGACTGATCCAGTCCTTTACAGAAGAACCGGAACCAAGGATTTCCCGAAAGGCTTCATATTCATCCAGGATTCCCTGTCCGTGAGGGACCATATAGGCACCGGCATCGCTTCCCAGCGCGGCCTGTGCCTTTTTCTCAAATGCGAGACAAAGATTTTCTTCTGCCGATTTTATAATGGGAGCAAGGATCCGGTCTTCATACCGTCCGCATCCGTTCAGGTTTCGGACTGTCACAAGCGTCGGCACCCATATGGTATGGCTGTCCGCCAGCATGGAAAGACATTCTTCATCCATATAATTTCCATGCTCCAGAGAATCCACCCCTGCCTCCAGAGCAGCCTGTACCCCGTAAACACCGTTCGTATGGCTCATGACTGCAAACCCTTCCTCGTGTGCGATATGGACCATTTCTTTTACCTCCTCCCGGTCAAGAGGAGTTCCCGTCACTTTTCCATGATCGTTAAAATCCAGCAGCCCAGTCGTCATGATCTTAATAAAATCCGCACCCTTTTCTGCCGCCTCCAAAACCAGTTTATGGTATTCTTTCATATTGGAGAAGCTTTTTCCCACAATACTTCCGTAATGACCTTCCTTATGGATGGCAAACACAGGAGTACGATAATCGATTCCGTATTCCGGTGCCATTTTTTTTGCCAAAAGTGAAACACCGCAGTTATCGCCTCCGTCCCGTACAAAGGTCACCCCTGCCTTACGGTAGGCGGCAAGACAGCTTCGGACAGCTGTCTCCTCCGGCTTCTCTTTATGACGATTCACCGCCTCCCGGTAATTGATCCCGTCCATCAGTACATGTGCATGACATTCGCCAAACATATTTCTTCCCTCTTTTACCTCTCAAAAAATCTGCGGATCTGTTCTTCATCCGCCTTCACAGAGCCCTGTACAAAAAACGGTCTGCCTCCGCCTCTGCCATTCAGAGCCGCATTCATTTCTTTTGTAAACTGGCGAAGATCTCCGTCCTTTTCACCGATTGCATATTTGTAGCTCCCATCCGGATCTTTGGAAAATACCGCACAGCAGCCGGCACATTTCTGCATGACCGCATCTGCCATTTTCCGCACGCTGTCTCCATCCAGCCCTTCGTGGAAAAGCAGGACACTTCCCGCTCCTTCATATCTTGCAGCTTCTGTTTCACATAATTGCTGGGTAAGATGAAGAAGCTGTCCTTTCAGCCTGTAATTTTCTTCCTGAAGACGTTCAACTGCCGGAGCAGTCTCCCCGATCTTTGCCGAAAGTTTCACAGATACCTGACGGTTCTGCTCATCGATCCTGCTCAGATATTCCAGGACACGTTTTCCGCTGATCATCGTCACACGGACACCTTCGTGAAAATTTTCCACCGTAAGAAGCTTCACCATGCCGATCTCTCCTGTATGGGTTACATGAGTACCGCAGCAGGCACAGAGATCTGCCCCCGGAAAGCGCACCAGACGTATCTTTCCGGTCAGTTCTTTTTTGCTTCTGTAAGGAAGCTGTTCCAGGTCTTCTTTTTCCGGATAAAAAATCTCAACCGGCGTATTTTCCCAGATTTTCCTGTTTGTTTCCGCTTCGATCTCCTCAAGCTGTTTTTTATCCAGAACACCACTGAAATCAATGGTGATCACATCGCTGCTCATATGAAAGCCCACATTGTCATAACCATACTTTTCATGGACGATTCCACTGACCATATGCTCCCCGGAATGTTGCTGCATCAGATCAAATCTACGTTCCCAGTCGATCTCTCCCATCAGTTCTGTCCCCGGTTCCAGCGGAGTTTCCGTATAATGGATCAGTTCTCCGTCTTTTTCCTGAACATCCTTTACCTGCACGCCTCCCAGCATGCCGATATCACAGGGCTGTCCTCCACCTTCCGGATAAAAAGCACTCTGATCCAGAAGGATCTCATAGCCATTTTTTCCCTGCCTGCATTCTTTTACCTGTGCAGGAAATGTCTTTATATAAACATCTTCATAATACAGTCTTCTTGTTTCTGCCATTGCTCCTGCCTTCTTTCTGTTGTTTTTTCAGATACATGCTCTTCCGAAAGACGCGTATTCTGCCGCATTCCGGTTTCCGCCTGTTCCCGTTCTTCTGCAGAACATTATAGCACAGGCTCCTTATTGTGAACACCCCCGCCGGAATATGCAAAAAGAGCGCCGGGGATCCTGAGATCCTCAACGCCCTTCTGCTGGGTATTTTATATAAATATTAAAAAGAAAGAGCATACTTTTCGACCGTGATCTCCGCCTCTCCCTCTGCTGCAAAAGTGATTGCTTCTGCACTTTGAGGTGTATAAACTGTGAGAGTCGCCGTCTGACTTCCGTCGTTGATAAAGATTTCCAGACTGAATCTGTCCATCAGACAACGGAGAGTGATCTCGCCGTCCACTGGTTTTACTGAAATCTCTCTTGTATGGATAAGATCATACTGAAGACCGCTATGGCTCCGGTCCAGAGACAGGATTTCTTTTTCCGGATCATAGGATACTAACGTGTAATGTTCCGTATCCTGCGCTGTTTTCATAGAAAATCTCCGAAAGCTTCCATCCACCTTAAGACGAATGGTCATATCAAGAACTCTTCCGGAAACACCCTCCAGAGAAGTCTCCTGAGAAATTTTTACGTTTTCGTGGAGAACCTTTGATCCCCGGAATGCTTCCAGTTCCCTCACCGGCTTCTGGATCAGTTTTCCTTCTTTCAGAGAAAGCTCTCTCGGAACTGTCATCTGGCCAAAATATTTCTGTCCTCTTGGAACATATTTTGAAGTACTCCATGCCTGCATCCAGGCAATCATGATCCGGCGGCCGTCCGGCGCCTTCATGGTCTGGGGTGCATAAAAATCAATTCCACTGTCAATTGGGAGAACATTTTCCCGGGTAAACTGATGCGTTTCCTTATCATAAGTTCCGGGAATGTAGATCGTACCATGTCCTACATGAAATTTCAGTCCGTCCGGCATCATTTCCATAGGACTTGCCACAAGGATCTGTTTGCCGTCCAGCTCAAAGAAATCCGGACATTCCCACATCCATCCCAGTTTTTTATCGCTTCTGTCGATCACACTGCAGAATTCCCAGTGGAATCCATCCTTGCTCTGAAACAGGAGAATGGCACTGTTTCCGTCATCTGTGGCATTTGACGCAACTACATAAAAAGTTCCGTCTTCTTCCTGCCATATTTTGGGATCACGGAAATCCACCTTGCTTCCGCCTTCCGGAACAACTTCTGTTGTGATCACAGGATTCTGTTCATATTTTTCATACTCTGTTCCATCACCAACAGCCATGCACTGTGTCTGATACTCCTTCTGGCTTCCATCTTTTTCTGTCACTTTTCCCACACCTGTATACATCAGAAGATGGCGGCCGTCAGAAAGCTCCAGAGCACTTCCGGAAAAGCATCCCGCATTGTCATATTCCTGATCCGGAGCCATGACAACAGGTCTGCGTTCCCAGCGGATCAGATCTTTGCTTACCATATGTCCCCAATGCATGGGACCCCATTCATTGGAATAAGGATGATACTGATAGAACAAATGATATTCCCCTTTATAAAAGGAAAATCCATTGGGGTCATTGATCCATCCTGTACCTCCTGTTACATGATAAAGGGGGCGTTCTTCCGGACTGATATCCTTCATGTGAGTCTCTTCAAACTGTCTTGCACGCTGTAACAATTCACTTGTCATATCAGAATCCCGCCTTTCGTTTTTATTTTGAGATCATTTGTTTCCGATCAGCCCTTGATTCCGGAAGATGCGATACCTTCCACATAATACTTCTGCATGAAGATGAACATGATGATCATCGGGATCGCAGAGACAACCAGGGCTGCCATGATCGCACTGTAATGCACCGGCTGTGTTCCGAAGAAGGACTGAACCGCAAGCTGGATCGTACGTTTATCCTCGCCTGTCATAACAAGGAAAGGCCACATAAAGTCATTCCAGTGTGCCACAAAATCAAGAATAAATACGGTTGCATAAACCGTTTTGGAAATCGGCATTACAATCTTAAAGAAGGTTCCTGCCGGGCTGCTTCCGTCAATGGCTGCCGCTTCGATCAGATCGTCCGGTATGTCGCAGAAAAACTGACGGAACATATAGATTGAGAAGCATTTTGCCACAAAGGGGATAACCAAAGCTGCCATGGTATTTACCCATCCAAGCTGAGACATTTCTATATAGAGAGGCAGCATGATCGCTTCCATAGGAAGTACCATCAATGCGATCACAAGATTCAGGATCGCACCTTTTCCCTTAAATTCAAATTTTGCCAGAGCATATCCGCACATGGAGTTTACCAGCAGATCCAGGACCAGGATCAATCCGATATAAAGCAGGGTATTTTTAAATACCAGAGGCATATTTAATCTGGAAAATACTTCTGCATAATTAGCAAGAGATGCCTGTGTCGGTAAAAATGTCATCAGTGAGTCCATGTTTGCAAAAATCTTTGCCTCCGGTTTCAGGGAAGCGGAAACCATCCAGATCAGAGGAGAGACAAAGATAATGCCGATCACGATATTTCCAAAGTAAAACATAAATTTTCCGAATTTTGCAGAAAATTTCATAGATTTCGTCATAATCTCTTTCCTCCTTCTTAATCTGTAGCAGCTGTAACTTTCTTCATCGCCATGGACATTGTTACAACGATTACAAAGAATACGGCTGCAATAGAGCAGGCATATCCGAAGTTACCCTTCTGGAAGCCCTGTGTGTAAATATAGTAAACCAGTGTTTTTGTAGAGTTTTTCGGTCCGCCCTGAGTCATGATATATGGCTGGGTGAACAGCTTCATTGCCTGGATCATGGTGATCATGATAACGTACTTGATCGTTCCTTTCAGTCCCGGAATGGTAATATACAAAAACTGTTTGAATTTATTGGCGCCGTCAACAGAAGCCGCTTCGTACTGATCTTTCGGAATTCCCTGAAGACCTGCCAGGAAAATCATCATCTGATATCCTGCACCCTGCCATGCGGACATGAAAATAATGGAGTTCATTGCCGTATCCGCGTCGCTGAGGAACTTGATCGGATCCATACCAAGAGAAGTAAGAATAGAGTTGATCAGACCTGTATTAGGGTTGGCATTGTAAAGTACGGTCCACAAAACTGAGATAACAACCATAGACGTAAGCTGTGGACTGAAGTACATGGTTCTGAATATGGAAACGCCGCGGAATTTCTTGGAAACAAGAAGTGCAAGTCCCAGCGCCAGTGCGCACTGGAACGGAACAACGAGTACGGTAAAGTAAACGGTATTTTTCAGTGCGATCCAGAAGTTCTTATCACTGAACAGTTTCTGATAGTTTTCCAGACCAATGAATTTCATTGCATCCGGTCTCATGATCTGATATTTGAACCCGGAAAAATATACGGTGTAGATCATAGGGACTACCAGAAATGCGATCAGAAGAATCACCGCCGGGGCAACAAACGCATATGCCGTAATCCGTTCGTCACGCTTCCGGCCTGAAAGTTTCTTTGTATTTGCCATTTTCCTTCCTCCTTTTCCCTGTAATAAAAAACTGACGGAGAAACCTTGCTCCCGGTGGATCTTCGATGTATTCTCGAAAGGATGCCGCCGGGAGCAGATATGAATGATTCTCAGATAGTAATCTCTCAGCTTTTATTCTGCGTAGTAAGTTTCATAATCCTCAGTAAAGGTTTCTGCTACTGTATCAAGCTCAGACTGGATATAATCCTCATCCACCTCTTCGTTACTGGATGCATCAGAGAAGATATTTGTCATAGCTTCTGCATAAGCAGATGAGAAGGTTGCATAGGAAGGTGTTCTCGGACGGGGAACTGCTGTGTTCTCAAGCTGCTCTTTGAAAAGGGCGCGAGGTCCTTCTTTATAATCTGCCATTGCTTCTGTATCATAAGCAGAAACACGGGTTGCCGGTTTTGCAATTGCTGCTGCATAGCTTGCTACATTATCTGTGTTCATCAGCCAGGAAAGGAACTGACCTGCCGCGTCTACGTTCTCGCAGTCCTTGCTCACTGCTGCTGACCAGTCGCCGCATGGAGAAACTGCTTCTTTTGTGTCATCGTTTACAGGATAATAAGTTACTCCCCAGTCAAACTCAGCGCTTTCTTCCAGAAGAGATGCATCCCAGGAACCGCCGATCATTGTTGCACATGCGCCGTTCAGGAACTCGTCCTGGATCGGCTCGATGTTTGCATATCCTTTTGCAATCAGGTCTGCCAGGAAGGAAGTTGTCTTTACCGCTTCTTCGCTGTTTACATATCCGTCAGCCTCTTTTCCGTCTTCGCTGATGTAATCCTTGCCTGCGGAAAGATACATTGGCTCAAGTGCATAAGGAAGTCCCTCGCCGTGGTCCATGATGATATGTGCTCCAACATACTCATCTGTTGTACATTTCTCTGCGATCTCAGCAAACTCAGACCAGGTGATCGGATTCTCCACAGTTCTGGAATCCAGATCTTCTACGTCCACACCGCATTCCTTCAGATAATCTTTATTATAATAGAAAGCTACGGAAGACTCGGTTGCGCCGATGGCATACAGCTTTCCATCATATGTGTTCTGGGTGATGGCAGAATCAACAAAATCAGCTTTATCTTCCTCTGTAAAGTAGTCGTCAAGCGGAACTGTGATTCCGTTTGCTGCATAATAGGATACCTGCGGTCCATCTACAAAGAAGATGTCCGGAAGGTCATTGGATGTCTGTGCTGTTGCGATCTTATTATCATATGCATAGGAATCGGAGCGGTCGATCGCCTCACGTTTTACCTGGATGTCCGGATTTGCCTCATTCCATTCTGCAATCTTCTCCTCCCACCAGGTCTCGATCGCTTCTTTATCTGAAGGACTCCAGATAGTCAGTTCTGCTTTTTCATCAGCCATTACCGGTACTGTAGTAACGCCTGTGGAAATCTTGAGGAATGTCTGTGGAAGCCGTTCCATATTGTGATTATATAATAATCCTTCACAGGGTCTTTGTCAATAGAAATCCCTTAAAAACCGTCCTCCCCTATCACTTTCGTCTGTTTTTACAATTTACATTATATTTTTTTGTATCTATTGCACAATTTCCATTGTCAGCATTTTAACAATATTATGTTGTTTTTGTCTACGCCTGGTTTCAGGAATCTTCCATAAAAAAATGGAGATATCTCCCTTTATTATCAGATATCTCCAGATATAATTCTTTATGTCAGAATATTCCATTTAATTCTACAGGATATGTGGTTCGTCCCTGATGAAATTTCACTGCGATAATCTGTTTTTGTGGAACGCGTTCCTTCCCTTCTATCAAACTAATCACGGTATCTGTGCATGTATTTGCCAGAAACTTGACATTCTGATCAATGCAGGTAACCTCCGGATAACAAAGTCTGGTAATGTCCATTCCGTCATACGTTACCACTTTCAGATCCTCCGGTACTCTTTTTCCGGCCTTCATGGCAAGATGCATATAACACAGAGCCGGCTGATCGGCAGCAAAAACTCCATCAATCCCGTCACATTTCCGAATCGCTTCTTCCGCAACCTCCCAATAGGACTGATGATCAAATTTGTTCCATTCCATCATCAGATCCACCACCTCGATTCCATGTTCAGCCAGAATAGACTCAAAAATCGCATGTCTGTTATTGGCAGCTACATTGGGAGCCACTCCGGTGATATGAAGGACCTTCCTGCATTTATTCTTGATCATGACCTCCGCTGCCAGCGTACCTCCATAAATATGGTCTGATCCTACCATGGGAATCTCAGGCCCAAAATCCTGATCCAGAGAAACAATGGTATGTTTTCTCTTCCGGTATTCCTCTACATGAAGTGTATGGGAGCCTGTAACAATTCCATCCACCATATTTCGATCCAGCATATTCAGATAATCCAGCTCCCGGTTGCTGCTCCCAATCGTATTGCAGACCATGGCCTTATATCCTTTATTATAAAGTGAAATCTCCATCTCTCTTGCAAAAGAAGAAAAAAACGGATGATCCAGATCCGGCACAAGAACACCTATGATTCCTGTCCTGTTTTTAAAAAGATTACGCGCCAGCTCATTTGGCGTATATTGCAGCTCCTGAATTGCCTGCTCGATCTTCTTTCTTGTGTCTTCTGCAACATAACCGCTGCCGTTTATTACTCTTGACACGGTGCCGACTCCTACACCTGCTTTCTGTGCCACATCTCTGATACTAGCCATACTTTACTTCCTTTTAAATATAAATCCTGATAACTGCCGCAAAAAAATCTTTGGTCCCGAAATAAAAATCGACGGACAGCTTTTTATGATTTATGATTATAGCACACAAAAATTTTCTTTACAATCTGTCCTCTGCTTGAAAATCAGAGTCTTTTTCGTCATTTTGATGGAGTGATCTTTTTATTTTTTTAAACCTGAAGTTTTTTCATTGTCTGATGCGTTATAATAAATGAACGGGAAATAATACCGGCAGGTATGCAATATCTGCAAAAAATGCAAAGAAAGGGGCTGATCATATTTCACAGGAAGAATATTTGAAATATCTTTTGGAGCAGTATCAGAATCTGATCTACTCCATCTGCCTGAAATCAGTGGGAAACCCTTTCGATGCGGAAGATCTGACCCAGGAAGTATTTTTATCTGCTTACAAAAACCTGTCCCGTTTTGATGGTACTTACGAAAAAGCATGGCTTAGTAAAATTGCTGTACGGAAGTGCCTGGATTTTCTGAAAGCAGCCGGGCGGCGCAGTATTCCTACGGAAGATGTCTATTTTTCCCAGATTCCGGATACATCCTCCACACCGGAGGCCGTGTATCTGAAAACGGACTCAGATCAGCAGGTATATGCTCTGTGTCAGCAGCTTAAGAGCCCCTACAAAGAAGTTGCTGTTTCACATTTTTGTATGCAGCTGTCAGTGACTGAGATCGCCCGGCAGACTCAGAAAAATCCCAAAACAATCCAGACACAGCTTTACAGGGCAAAAGCAATGCTGAAAAAATTTCTGGTACCACCAGAAAATATAAAAGAAAGCTTCCTGTATACTTTAAATAGGTCAAGAGATTGACACAAAAAAATACCTCAAGTAAATTTAGATTATTACTGACCTGCCAGTTGGTAAAATCTAAAGAATACAAGAGG
>JAETOL010000102.1 GCA_021771755.1 Lachnospiraceae bacterium
CCCTCAATAAACATTTCCGCCTGTTTGATTTCCAATGTCTCCGTATCAAAATATTTCACCGTAATCTTCTCTTTCTGCTTAAACCCCGTCAGAAGTTTCAGCCACTTCGGAGAAACGGAAAACGTGACCGGAATAGACACCACGCCAAGCCGCACCACATCCCTCTGCGTTGTCCCGGCCTCCGTCTCCCCTCCGGAATCCGCTTCTACATCCACCATCTGTACCTCATAGGAATCCGGCAGAGGGAGCGGTATCCCGTCAAATGTCAGATACTGTATATATGCCATCCTTATCTCCCTCCTGACCTCAGATTCTGCCTTGCCTGTGCGTTCACCACCACTTCGTCCAGAAGCGTTCCTCCGATATAGACCGGAATGCAGATGGTTCCTATATTATCATTATCCTGTATTCCTGCAAACATCTCCTGGATGCCGCTTACCATCTGCCGGATGGAATCCATGGAAGAAACCTGCATCTGCGCTGTCTCCATTGCTGACACCTTCGGGCTGATGACCATATCCGCAGCCACGCCTTCCACTGCCTGTTTTACCACTCCTTTGCTCTTCTCAATTCCCTGTGCCAGCCCCTTCATAAAGTCCGGCATCCAGCTCTCGTAATCGGTCAGCGGACCTTCATCCGGCACGGAAAAATGCAGGTGGGAACGGATGGCATTTGCCACATCCGACACCGCATTGATCACATTTCCGATACAGCTTCGGATACCGTTCACGATTCCGCCGATCAGGTCAGCTCCCCACCGAAAAGCACTGGAAGCCAGCCCCGTGATAAAGCTGACCGCCTGATTGAAACCGGACACAATCGTGCTGTAAACATTTCCCATGGCTGTCCGGATACTGGAAACCACGTTGTTAAATACCGTGGAAACCGCTGACTTCACCGCATTCAGTACAGAAGAAGTCACGGATTTTACATTATTCCATACACTGGACACCACCGATCGGACTGCATTCATAACTGTAGTTACAACCGCTTTTATGCTATTCCAGGCTGTAGTGATAAAATTCTGGATGGCTGACACCACCGCTGTCACAACCGCTTTTATCGCATTCCACACTGTAGTAAATACCATCTGGATGGCTGTCAGAATCGTGGTAATGACTGTTTTAATTGCTGTCCATGCCGTAGTCAGGAAGGTCTGGATTGCCGTACCGACAGTCACCACCGTAGTTCGGATTGCATTCCAGATGGTACTGAAAAATGTTGAAATGGCAGTCAGGACTGTGGTAAACATATTTTGTATTCCCTGCCAGCAGGCGGTAAAAAAGGAAGAAAGCCCTTGAAAGACCGTCTTCCCTGTCTCCACAATCCCATTCCACAAATTTGTCAAAAAGGTTCCAATAGCGTTCCAAGCCGCAATCGTAGCTGACTTAATTGCCTCCCATACCGCAGTGACTGCTTCCCGGAACCACTCACATTTATTCCATAGCAGTATGATAATGGCAATCACCGTTGCAATGGCAATCGGCACCCATCCGATAGCCGCCACCACTGCCGTGATCGCCGGGATTACCGTGCCGGACACAAAACCAACCACACTGGAAATGGCTCCCGCAATCTGCGGGATCACGGTCATGACCGTACCAATAGCCCCTACCACCTTGCCAATCACGATCAGCACCGGGGCAATGGCAGCCGCCATCAAAGCAATGGTGACAATAATCTTTTTTGTACCTTCATCCAACCCATTCAACCAGTCCACCAGCCCCTGAATCCATCCCACAATCTGCCGGATAGACGGCATCAGGATTTCCCCGATGGAGATGGCAAGCTCCTCCAACTGTGATTTCAGGATGGTAAGCTGTCCTGCCAGATTGTCCTGCATGGTCTCAGCCATCTTTTCTGCCGTGCCGTCACAGTTATTGATGGCACTGTTCAGCTTTTCGATATCCGCTGGAGCCGCGTTCATCACCGCAAGAAAACCGGACATGGCGTTTTTACCCACCAGTACCTCCGCATTGGCTGCTTTCTCCGATTCAGACATCTGTGAGAATGCCACCCGGCAGTCCGCCAGGATATCCCCAAGACTCCGCATACTGCCATCTGTATTTGTGGTCTGGATGGTTAACTCCCCAAAAGCATCCCCTACAAAGGTTACTTCCCCGGTCAGACTGGTCAGCATGGTACGCATGGCAGTACCGGCCTGAGAAGACTTGATGCCTGCATTCGCCATCAGACCAATTGCTTCGGCGGTATCCTCCGCTGTAAATCCCAGTGCTCCGGCTACAGGCGCACAATACTTGAACGTCTCGCCCATCATAGAAACATTCGTATTCGCATTCGAGCTTGCCGCCGCAAGGATATCCGCAAAATGCCCGGAATCCTTTGCCGACAGGCCAAGGGCGGTCAGGGCATCCGTCACAATATCGGAAGTTGTTGCCAGATCTCCCCCGGAAGCGGCGGCAAGGTTCATAATGCCCTCGATACCGTCCAGCATATCCCCTGTCTTCCATCCGGCCATAGCCATATAGTTCATGGCTTCCGCTGCTTCGGATGCGGAGAATTTCGTCTTGCTTCCCATCTCACGGGCTTTCTCCCGGAGTGCGTCCAGTTCCTTCCCTGTAGCACCAGACACAGCCGCCACTTGGCTCATTCCAGAATCAAAATCCGCCGCCACCTTCACTGCCGCAGCGCCAAGGCCTCCCACCGCTGCCGTGACAGGCATCAGCTTTTTCCCGACACCCTCAATGGAAGAACCCACATTTTTCAGTTTTTCCCCGGTTGCCCCGATCTTCTGCAGCGCCACAGCAGACTTATCCGCCTGCTTCTCCAGTTCCTCCAGCGCTTTCTCTGTTTCTACAATCTCCCTCTGGAGCGCATCATACTGGCTCTGGCTGATTTCTCCTTTTGCCAGCGCTTCATTCGCCTGCTGGCCTGCCAGCTTCAAAGCATCCAGCTTCTCTTTCGTCTCACTGATTGCCTGTGTCAGCAGCTTTTGCTTCTGCGCCATCAAGTCTGTGTTGCCAGGGTCCAGCTTTAAGAGCTTGTTCACATCTTTAAGCTGGCTCTGCGTATCCCGGATTTCCTTATTCACTTTTGAAAGGGCCGTGGAGAGCTTGGTCGTATCCCCGCCGATCTCAACTGTAATACCCTGGATTCTGGATGCCACGCTCCCACCTGCCTTTCCCCCACGAAAAAAAAAGCCATCACTGGCTCCCGTACAACATGAAAAAAGCACCTGCCGCTATGACAAGTGCCTATGTAGCAGCCCAAAACTGCCAATATTTTTTTATCAATTTTAAACAAAATTCCTATTGTACTTTTTCTGGATATTGCATATAATAAAAGTACAGAAAATGTTGCCGCTTACTGATGGTGCGGGGTACAAATTATTCAGTGCGTTAAATGTTTTCGCAGGACAGCACCTTGATGTCCAATAAAGAAGACGGTAACTATCGTCCCCACTATCTTGCGATACAGGACACACGGCATCCTGAAATTTTCTGGATGGTTCCTGTAAGCTCCAAATATGCCAAATACCAGAAAATCTATAACAGCCAGCTTAAAAAGTACAAAAAATGTACGAAAATTGTTTTAGGGAAATGCGGTGGATGGGATGCTGCTTTCCTAATCCAAAATGCGTTCCCCACCACAGCAGATTACTTTGACCATATACATACAAGCAAAGGAATCCCCTTAACACTGCATGGCGGTACTGCAAAATTGATTGCAGACAATCTAAAGAATAACCTGCGCCTGCATAAACGTGGAATTTCTCTTTTTTATGCTGATATTGACCGTATCTATGATATCATGGTCAATAAAATAAATTCCGAAAAGTGACCATATTGAAAGAATCCAGCCATTCCTCCACATCATCCGGGATCTCCGGGTCTGCGTGCTTCGCCATCGTATAGGCAATATTCTCAAACATCTCCAAAGAGAACAGGTCCAGGTTGGAACATTCCTCATCCCCTTCCCCGATACTCTTCTCCAGAATCCGCAGATCCTTATAAATATCCCTTTGGAACTTCAAACGGTAAATTCGGGGAATGGCTGCGGATGCCTTAAATAAGACACCCTGCCCATCAATCTCGATCTTTTTTACAATGCTCATTTCCTTTCAGCCTCCTCCTTTAACCCTGTCCTTCCTCTGCGGTCTTCGGTGTCGGCAGATACACAGACTGGTACCAACCTGCATACGTTTCCGCAGCCGTCTTGTTTCCGGTCTTTGCCTTCACATAACCGTTTGCCAGCGGCCTTGCCTTGATGGTCAGCGTCTCCGTCTGCACCTCCCGGCTCTCTTCATTGGTCTTGCCCTCGATCTTCGGGCGGCTGGCGGAGCAGTTATACAGCACATGCCGGATCTTCCGGATATCCCCGTCAAACTCAAACAGCAGGGCAAAGGCCGCTGTCTCCGAATTGGCATTCTCCACCAGCACCTCATTGGTGTCCGCTTCCTCTTTCAGCACATCCGTCCGGAAGCTCTCCGGGATCAGCGCCAGTTCCAGGTCCCCGTCATACCCCATGTTGTTGGCAATGATATAATACTCAATGCCGTCCGCATAAAAGGACTCCGGCTCCCCGTTGGGGTCCAGTGCCAGTGACACCGCACCGGGCATTGCCACCGGAGTGTCAAAGGTGATTTCCCCTTCCTCAGACAGCTTCTGCAATGCGTAATGGCAGTTGCAGATGTTAAACTTCACTTTATTGTTCATTCAGTCTATACCTCCATCTCATACAGCACTTCATAGAGCTTTTCTGATTCGATCCACACCTCGCTCTTACCGTAGAAGATGCCATGCTTTAACAGCACCGCTTCTATGGCCTCTTCCAGTTCCGGCTGTTTTAAATCCGTGTAAAGCTCAATATCAAGCTGGTTGATCTTAAAATACGCAATCCCGTCCGCCGCAAAGTTATCCGCCCTGGGATATAAAAATACAAGGAACGGCGGTTCCGGCGCTTCCCCTTCCACGAAATGGTCATAGGCAAAGGGCAGCCCCGTTTCCTCCATCATCTTCAAAACCTCTTCATGGCTCATTTGGAAAGCCCCCTCTTAATGTCTTCTTCCAGTTCCCGGATGCCTTTTTCCTCCGCCGGGGCGATATGGGGGATCGCCTTCACCCTGCCGCCCCCGCGCTTCGCATGGCCTTTCTCCAACAGGTGGGTGAGCTGGTAACGGTTCCTGCTGTGTACCACCACCTCCAGCGCATTGCTGGTCTCCTTCTGCCGCTTCACCGCCCAGCTCTTCTTATACCGCCCGGTCTTTACCGGGGCGCCTGCCTGCGTCTCTTTCTTTACCGTGTTCCCAGCCTTCTTCACACAGTCCTTCATCACATCCGTGGCAAGCTCCGCATATTCCAGGAGCCCGTCCATAATGGCGTCCGCCATCTCATCCACCGTCACCCTCTTATCCGCCATCCCGTCACCTCTTTGCCAGGGAAGCCCTGACTTTCAACGTCCTATTCTGGTATTTCACGTTATCCAGGAACGTGATGTTATAAACCTGTCCCCGGAACAGAATCCGGTAATGCTCCGTGTCCATTGCAGAAACTTCCGAACAGTACCGGATGATAAAATAAATGTCCTTCTGCGCGTTTACCTGCGCCGCTTCCCAATACTCTTTCCCGGACAGGTTGTTCACATAGGCGGAGCAGATATAATAATCCTCCCAGGAAAGCACATGGTTCCCGGCGAGGTCATTCCCCAGGGCGCTTTTCTGGATTGTAATGCGCTCCTTCCATTCCCCCAGCGGATTTCTCTGCACCGCGCCGCCAGTCCTTTTCCATCCGTTCTCCGCCATCAGAACACTTCCTTCCGGATGCCGAACAGCAGGGAACGCAGGGTCTGCACCAGTTCCTCATGATCCGCTTCCTCCCGGTGTTCATACAGATAGGCAATCACATACAAAACAGCAATCCGCGCCACGGGAAGGCAGCCTTCCAGTTCTGCCGCTTCTATTCGCGCCATATCCGCGCACATCTGCTCCCCGGTCTCCACCAGCCCGGAGATAAAAGCATCCTCGTCACCGCTGTCCACCCGGAGATACTGCTTTGCTTCTTCCAGTGTCACAACCGCCATCCGGCATCCCTCCTGTCAGTCTTTACCGCTAATCTCCATTAAGTGGAAGGCGTTGTACCCTTGATCGCCATGGTCTTCACCGCTTCCGCAAGGATCAGCTTGCCGTCCACCCTCTGGCTGGCAAGGAATCCCACCTGCCCGGTTGCCGCGTACAGCTCATTCAGCCGCTTAAAGGAACGCCCCTGCCGGTCCGCGATCCAGTAATAGGAAAAATCACCAAATGCCATGACCTTTGCCCCCGCAGCGATCTCCGCCACATAGGAAGAAGTGTGGTACGGGCGGTTTAAGATCATATCCGGCTGCCCCGCCTGCACGGACGGCTGCCAGATATAGTTGCCGTTGTTGTCTTTCAGCTTCCGCAGCGCCTTTACCGTCGTGTCGTTCAGCACCCACACAGCTTTCTTCCGATACGGGGATTTCACGGAATAAAACAAATCCATCACATCATCAAAGGTAATGGATGCCGTTGCCGTGGTCACGCCGTCCGCAGCCCCGCCCGTGGCATTAAAAATACCTGTCGGCTTGCCCTTGCCGTCGCCAGTGAAAAACGCCTCTTCCTCCTTCGTGCCGATCCTGCGCCCGAACTCTTTGGAGATATACTCTTCCAGGTTAAATGCGCTGTCATTTAACAATTCATCCGACACCTTCATCATGGTCGCAACCTTATGCGCCCCGATGGAAACCTGCCCGAAGGAATCATCCGACTCCGTATAAGCCGCTTCCTCATCAATCCATGCCGCCGTCCCCTTGGTCGCCACCACCGGGATCTTCCGGTCGCCGCTGGAAGTCTGGATCACCGTTGCAAGGCCGCGGAAAAAATTCTCTTCCTCCAGCGCCTCCACCAGTGTATATTCAGTTCTGCGTCAATGGCAGCCTGCCGCTCCAGGCGTTCAATCTCCTTCCCCAGATCCACCACGTCCTTTTCCATCTTCTCGTAGGAAGCAGTATCCTCTGCGGACAGCAGCCCGTCCTCCCCTCTCTTCGTGTCCAGGAACGCCTTTGCCGCCTCCCATGCCTTTGCCCGTTTCTCCCGTAACTCTAAAATCTTGCTCATAAATATAGCCCTCCATAAATTTTAATGTGATAAAAGGTTCAGTCTCTTTTCCAACTGCTCAATGGGTGTCTTTTTCCCTTCCTTTTTCGGGATCAGCTTTGACAGCAGGGAATTGTTCACCGCTGTCCGGGAGAACATCATGCCCTCCGTGCTGATACCGCCTGCAAAGTCTTCCGTTTTCTCCGTATCCCCAAGGATGCCGTCTGCAAACCCAAGCTCCACCGCCTTCTTTGCGTTGAACCAGCTCTCCCCGTCCATCAGGTGGGAAATCCGCACCCGGCTCAGCCCGGTCTTGATCTCATAAGCGTTCAGGATGCTCTCCTTCACCTCATCCAACATTTCCCCGGCCTTCCGCATCTCACTGGAATCCCCGATAGCAATAGTCATGGGATTGTGGATCATCATCAGCCCAACCGGGGACATCAGAACCCTTGTCCCGGCCATGGCAATGACGGAAGCCGCCGATGCCGCCAGCGCGTCAATTTTCACAGTCACATCCCCTTTGTACTCCATCAGCAGGTTGTAGATCTGCGCCGCCGCAAACACACATCCTCCCGGAGAATTGATCCAGACCGTGATATTGCCCGTCCCGGCATTCAGCTCTTTTTCAAACAGTTTCGGCGTCACTTCGTCCCCGTACCACGTTTCATCTGAAATCTCCCCATTGAGGATCAGCGTGCGTTCCTCTTCCGCGTCATTTTTCACCCAGTTCCAAAATTTCCGTTTCACTCCTGCGCCCTCACTTTCTGTTTTTGGACAAAAGAAAAACCAGCAGATGGTTGTTTCACCTGTTGGCTCCTATTGCTTCTGTATTTTTTTCCGGCAGGTCAGTTTTCTCCCTGCTGTCCGCTCCATTCCCCGGCATGGGCAAGATCGATCATGTTGCCATTACACAAGTATCTGTTGCCTCCCAACTCGTCCGGAATAAGGTCCATGTTTTCAAGCCTTCTGACATCATTTGGACTCATAAAGCCATTCTGCACTCCTACCGCATAACCATTCATCCGGCTCTGGTAATCCCCACGGAGCAGCCCATCCACGTTCAGCTTCACAAAATACTGCTTCTTCTCCTGCGGCAGAAACAGCGCCTTCTGCAAAGACTGCTCCCACCGGATCACCCACGGGTCCAGCGTATACTTCACAAACTCCAAAGACTGCTGCTCAATGTTGGAGAAACTGGATTTATCCAGATCCCCGACCATATGCGGCGGAATCCGGTACAGCCTCGCAATCTCATTGATCTGGAACTTCCTTGTTTCCAGAAACTGCGCTTCCTCCGGCGGGATGCCGATCTGCTGGTACTTCATGCCCTCTTCGAGAACAGCCACTTTTCCGGAATTTCTGCTGCCTCCATAGACCGAATGCCAGCTCTCCCTTACCTTCGCCGGGTCTTTCAGTACCCCTGGATGCTCCAGCACACCTCCTGGCGTTGCCCCGTTTTCAAAGAAGGATGCCCCGTATTCCTCACAGGCCATGGTCATCCCCACTGCGTTCTTCGCCATGGCAATGGGTGAATATCCCACCAACCCGTCAAACCCAAGTCCGGGGATATGCAGCACATCCTCCTGCCGCAGATACACCCTGCCGTATTCGTCAAAGTTCGGGTTCTCGTCACTGTTCCGGGTGTAGATATAATAAAGCCGCCCGTTTTCGTCACGGTCAACCTCCATCTTGTCCGGCAGGAGCGGATACAGCCCCAGCACCCTGCCGCTGCCATTCCGGATAATCTGCGCGTAGGCATTCCCCCAGATCAGCAGATGGCTCATCAGCGTCTCCCGGAACACGAAAGAAGTCATCTCCGGGTTCGGCTCATCATGGAGCAGGTAATACAGCGGATGGTCATATACTCTTTCTTTCCCTGTTTCTGTATAACGGTACACATGGATTGGCAGAGACGCAATCGCTTCTGATAAAATCCGCACGCAGGAATATACTGCTGTAGTCTGCATGGCCGTCCGCTCATTCACAACTTTCCCGCTGGTGCTTCTCCCAAAGAAAAAGGAATACGCCGAACCGCCGTAACTGTCCTGCGGCTTATCCCTTGCACCCCGGATTCCGAAAATAGATGATAGTTTCATAATCCCCTCCCGAAAATCGGCAAAAAGAAAGCGCCTCCAAAGAGACGCCTCCAAAATATCCGTATTAGATTATTGTTATTTCTTTTTTACCGGAAAGCAGACTTCCGTAACCAGTTCCTCCGGGTCAGATGTCTGTCCGGGACTTACATGATAAATGCAGAATGATTTTCCGTCAAAATCATATCCATTCTCAACCACCCAGTTCGCAACAGCCGCATTTACCCTTGAAATCTGGTCATAACTTCCCTTATATGTGGCAGATGCAATCTGAATCGGCGGTACGGTCTTAAATTTCACATGCTCTGTATCCTGGTATTTTCCTATAACCGCACTCTGGATTTCCACATCCGGGTCATGCTCTTTATGGCCTTCGTCATGGAAAATCGCCATCCCATAACATGGAACTGCCTGCTGCACATTCTGCGGTTCCAGTTCCCGGCACATGATCTCCCATAACATTCCTTCACAGTCATAAGCAGGAATTACCTGGCGCACACTTGCAACGTAGCGTTCCGGTACTGTTTTTAATGTTACATTGTAATCCATAAGGTTACCATCCTTTCTCAGCCATTTCAGTGTACTGTCAAGGAACTGCAGTTTCTGCCGTATCTCCATAGATTCCTCTTCCAGTTCCTTCCTTTTCACAAGCAGGAACATAATGCCGGAGCATCCGGATGCTGATCCTTGACAGCTTTGAAAAATCTCCTATTTTTAACATTGGTTCCACCTCACATATATGTGTATTCCTGAGCTCAGTTCTACTTTAGAGTATACCATAGTGTGAGAGTCAAGTACCAATTTCTGTTTCATAATCCCCTCCCGAAAAGCGGCAAAAGAAAGCGCCTCCGAAGAGACGCTGTTCCTCCCTATTCAAATGTAAAACGTTTATCTTCTGTGTATCTTTTCCGTGACGGATTTCCCTCACAGCGGTAAATTTTCTTAATCCCCACATCATAAATCACAGACCATACGGTGTCTTTTCCCGTTTTTCTATCATACTGGCAGATAAAACCATATTTTCCGCTTAATATATCCGCAGCCAGCGGCACAGCCGCTTTCTTTCCATCCCTGCAAAATGCGGTCCGAATTGTTTTATAACGCTCTTCTGCGTTCCAGTTATCAATCCCATGCACCTGATATGTCTTCATCCCTTCCAAATAGAACTCATTTACTGCTGACACGAAAGGGGGCTTATCACCCGCATAGCAGACTTCCATTTTTTCAGAATTACACTCTATGACTGCCGCCTTTCCGGTTGTATCAACCGCTGTAAATGTCTGGCTGGACGCAATTGGAATATGTTTCAGCATTTCCAGAAAGCCGTCCACGGTTTTACATCTTTCCAGCCCATATCTCAACAGCATCCCGGCATTCAGTCCATATCCCAAACATTTCGGATACACAGAAGTCAGTCCGACAGCAAGGCCATATTCATTAATTCCATCTTCCATTTCCACAAATGCCGTCGTATTCCCCTGAAAATTATTTCCTCTACCGCCCAACATATAAATACAGTTCATATTCAACTTTTCAATCTCCGGTAAAAAGTCACTGTTCCTGGCAAGTATGATATGCTCCCCACTTTTGAAAGCAAAACAGGAACATTTATTTTCCGGCATAATGCAATACATACTGAACAGAACCGTCTCCAACTCACTGGGTTCTATCCGCTGTCCGTCTGCTATTCCCCTTATTTCTTCCAACACTTCCGGATACCATTTTTCATAAAATGGCCGGCACTTCTCTGCAAAAGCAAGCCTTTCCTGCGAAATCTCAAACGGTACATGATCTAATAAAAATTTTCCATGCTTTAATAACCGTGTGCCCCATTTTAACCCTATCTCATAATGGTTTCCCTTAAATCTGGCATGATACATCTGCGCTCTCCTTTTCGTTTATTGAGAGCTACCGGTAACTCTAAAAGAAGCATAATTGAATAAAAATTTTATGTCAAGCGGTATTTAAAACACCAAAATCCCTCTCTCGTCATACACGCTTCCCGTACTTCCTCCATGCCGGATTGCCCGGTCAAGCGCCATAATCGTTGCCACCGCGCCGTCAATTTTTTCCATGGATTTCTCCTTATGCCCGAAAGGAACCACCGTAAAACCAAGCCCTTCCAGGTTCTGCACCATCTGCACCGCTCCCCATCGGTCAAATGCGATCTCTTTGATATGGAACTTCTTCCCCAAAGCATCTATGAAATTCTCAATAAATCCATAATGAATCACATTCCCCTCTGTGGTCATCAGGCATCCCTGCTTCTCCCACACATCATACGGCACATGGTCACGCCGCACACGCTGGATCATATTTTCCTCCGGTATCCAGAAATACGGGAGGATAATATACTTCTCCGTATCATTCCTCGGCGGGAACACCAACACAAAGGCCGTGATATCAATGGAACTGGACAAGTCCAGCCCGCCGTAGCACTCCCTGCCAAGCAGCTCCCTCTCATCCACAGGAAACGCGCAGGCATCCCATTTCTCCATCTGCATCCACCGGGTTGACTGCTTTACCCACTGGTTCAGACGGAGCTGCCGGAAAATGTTTTCCTCCGCCGGGTTATCCTTCGCGCTTAAACAGGCATTCCGCACCTTCTCAATATCAATCGTATACCCCAAAGACGGATTCGCTCCATACCAGACCTTCTCCGAAGTCCAGTCCGCTTCATCAGAAGCACCATAGATTACCGGATAAAATGTCGGGTCAATCTTCCTGCCCTGCAGAATATCTTCCGCTTTCTGGTGCTGTTCAAAGCATACGGAATGCCGGTCCGTCCCTGCCGTGGTAATCAGGAAGAACAGCGGCTGCGTCCTGGCATCACCGGAGCCTTTTGTCATAACATCAAACAACTCCCGGTTCGGCTGGCTGTGCAGCTCGTCAAAAATAACCGCATGGACATTCAATCCGTGTTTCGTATATGCCTCCGCAGATAATACCTGATAAAAGCTGTTGGTAGGCAGGTACACCAGACGTTTCACCGACATGACAGGCTTGATCCGCTTTTTCAGCGCCGGACACTGATCCACCATATCCACCGCCACATCAAAAACAATAGATGCCTGCTGGCGGTCAGAAGCACAGCCGTAAACCTCTGCGCCCCATTCCCCGTCACCACAAGTCATATACAGGGCAACTCCTGCCGCCAGTTCCGATTTCCCGTTCTTTTTGGGAATCTCTACATAAGCAGTATTGTACTGACGGTATCCGTTTTCCTTCACCGTCCCGAACACATCCCGGATGATCTGTTCCTGCCACGGAAGCAGGTCAAAAGGCTGTCCCCTCCACTTTCCTTTTGTGTGTTTCAGGCAGTTGATAAACTGCATCGCCCGCTGTGCTTTTGCTTCGTCAAACACTATCCGGTTCCTCCCTTAAACAGCAAAAGTTCCATGGCATCGTTCTCCTTATCTTCCCCTTTGTCGGTGACAATCCGGCTCCGTGCGGACGGTGTCAGCCCGAACTGCTCGCAGAAGCGGTTCATGATTTTCAGGTAGGTCTGTGCAATGGACACCTGCGGTACCTGCTGCCAGTAGCCGGAAGGCGTCTTTACGATGGTGCCGTGCTGGGTGATGAATTCCTCCGCTTCCTTCCACCGGGCATAAGCCTGGCAGTATCCGGCAAAAGCTGCCATGTCGATCTCCGTCAGGATTCCGAGCTGCTCCAACTGCTTCGCCATCCGCTTCCATTCTTTTTTTGCCTCGTCCTCCAGCCAGGAAGGGCAACGCGGCGCTTTCTTCTCCGGCTGCGGTTCCCCCGTGTTCAGGCTCCGTTTGCCTGGATTGCCTTCCAGCATCTTGACCGCTGTCGGTTTTGGTTTTCTCCCTCTCTGCACCACCGCTCACACCTCCCTTCCGCTGAAACACAGATTTATAAAACAAAGAAAAAGAGCCTCCGAAGAAGCCCCATTTCCCTGCTATGTATGCTCTTATTCTTTGTCCTTGTTTTTCAGTATCTCCCTGACGGTTTCTTTAGCCGCGTCCAATGCGTTCTCCTCATAAAAATACGGCTTTTCACTGTGGGAAACCTCCCTAATGTCCACATCATAAATACGGAAATCGTACCCCATTCCTTTGTGGTTCCAGCTAATGCAAATGAGGTATCCTTCATAACTCTCCACCATCTTAAAATCCTCCCCTTTATCAAATTGTGCATGTTAGGGAATTCTCCGGCACTCATCCACACCATAGGC
>JAETOL010000024.1 GCA_021771755.1 Lachnospiraceae bacterium
AAGAAAGCTGTTTATATGGTATCATAGGTATCAGAATAACTCCTTTCTTGGATTGTGGATTTTAGTTTTTGGCAACTCTATTATACCATATCCGGTGAGGAGTTATTTGTTTTTAGTAACAAAAAAATGCCGTATTTAAGCGGCTCGTGGCGTTTTACAAACGCCTAAATGTTTTATAAAACAAGGAGGAGAACAGAATGGAAGACTGTATTTTTTGTAAAATCGCTAATGGAGAGATTCCTTCAGCTACTTTATATGAGGATGAAGATTTTCGGGTGATCCTGGATCTGGGACCGGCAAGTAAAGGACATGCCCTGATTCTGCCAAAGGTTCATTCAGCTAATATTTATGAACTTCCTGATGAAACAGCAGGAAAGGCAATGATCCTTGCAAAACATATGGCTTCTAAGCTGACTGAGGCGCTGGGATGTGATGGATTTAATATTGTTCAAAATAATGGAGAAATTGCCGGGCAGACAGTTTTTCATTTTCACATGCATCTGATTCCCAGATATAAAGGAGATAAGGTTGGGCTGACCTGGACTCCGGGAAAACTTACTGATGAGATGAAAGAAGAGATTCTGGCAAAGATAAAATAAGGATCGGGAATTGTACAGAAGATGAGAAACGGGAATTTTAATGATATTTATCAGAAATACCATAGATTTTCTGTGAATTCTGCCAGGAAGATTGTAAAGGATGAGATGTTGGCGGAGGATATCAGTCAGGAAGTTTTCTATCATCTTTATGAGATCAGAGGCAGGCTGGATTTAACAAATGAAAGAATGATCAAATCATTGATATTTATGGCCAGTGTGAATAAGGCAAAGGATTATGTCAAAAAGCCCTGGAAACAACATGAATATTGTATATCGGAAGAAGAGAATTCTGTTCATTTTTCGGAAGAAAATACGAGTCTGGAAAATATGATGATCCGTAAAGAAGAAAACGAGTATAAAAAGTATGTATTGGATAAACTGCGCCGCAAAAATCCTATGAATTATGAAATATTGATAAAGATTGTGTATTTTGGAATGTCTCCAGATTCTGTCGCGGAGGAGTATGGTATCACAAGAAATAATGTGAATAACAGAATCCTTCGGACGAGAAAATGGATGAAGAAAGAACTGGAAAAACTTTGGAAATTATAAAGTGCAATGATCCTGAAAGGATTATTTTGCAGCCTCCTGGATCAATGAAAGAATATGATGGATAGAATCCATTTGTTTTCCCTCGCCCATTGCTTTTTCGTAAGAATGACGGTTGGAGTATAAGTTTCGGATAGAATCCAGAAGCTTTTTATCCGTGATTTCTTCCTCTTCCAGTACCATACTGAAGCCCTGGCGTTCAAAAGAACGGGCATTGAGAATCTGGTCACCTCTGCTTGCATTAGCAGACAGCGGAATCAGAAGATTAGGTTTGTGAAGGGCGCTGATCTCACAGATAGCATTTGCTCCGGCTCTGGAAATGACAATGTCAGAAAGTGCAAACAGATCGGCCAGTTCATTTTTTATATATTCATATTGAACATAGCCTTCTGTACCGGTGAGAGTCTCATCGGTTTTGCCTTTTCCACAAAGATGTACTACCTGAAACTCTTTCAGGAGTTCTGGAAGGATACTTCGAATGTGTTCATTTACAGAGGCTGCCCCAAGACTTCCTCCAATTACCATGAGAACCGGTTTGTCAGATGAGAAGCCACAGAAACGACGCCCTGCTTCTTTATCTCCGCTGAGGAGCTCTTTACGGATAGGCGTACCAGTAAGGACTGCTTTTTCCGCTGGAAGACTTTTAACAGTTTCCGGGAAATTGCAGCATACCTTTACTGCAGAGGGAATACATAGTTTATTGGCTAATCCAGGTGTCATATCGGATTCATGGATAATCGCGGGAATTTTGCATTTTTTTGCTGCGATTACTACGGGAACAGTAACAAAACCGCCTTTTGAAAAAATAATATCTGGTTTTAGCTGTTTCAACAGTTTCTTTGCTTCGTGAAATCCTTTTAATACACGAAAAGGATCTGTGAAATTCTTAACATCAAAATAACGTCTTAATTTACCGGATGAGATTCCATAATAAGGGATATCCAGTTCTTCGATCAGTTTTTTCTCGATTCCGTCATAAGAACCGATATAGGAAATTTTGTATCCAGCTTCTCGGAGAGCAGGAATCATGGCGATGTTTGGAGTGACATGTCCGGCAGTACCGCCGCCGGTAAGCACAATATGTTTCATAGGGAATTCCTCCTGAAAAATCTTTTTGTTACAAATAAATATGAACCAACAAGGCAGAATTGTCAAGGAAAGATAATGGTTGAAAAATGAAAATTAAAAACAGAAGTTACTGTTCACACGGCATTATTCCGCGAGGTGTTTTGGCATGGGTATGCCGAAAGCCCGAGACATACAAGCCAAAATTCCATTGCCGCAGGCAAGTTGGAATGAATTTTGGCTTGTTGCTGTGAACGGAGTGGACAGTACAGTAACGAATAGAAATATAAATGTCAGAGGATAGATCATTGGGAGAAAACAATGAGAGAAGAATTCAGAAAAACAGAAAAACAGAAAAATAATCAGGCATCTGACAAAAAACAGAAAAATAGTTCATTCTGGGATGAACAGTATATAAAAAAGGCCGAAGAGATGGAGCGGGAGCTTTTTGCAGATGGAGATACGGATGCATATGACTCCACGGATGAAGAGGAGGCCCGCTCTTATCAGGAATTGATAAATCGCTTAAAAGCGGATGGTATATATCAGGAAGATGAAACAGAGCCTGATACCAAAAGGAAAATCATTCCCCTGCATAGAAAAATCCACTTCGGAAAAGTGGCCGGTGTGGCAATTTTGTGCTGTGCATGTATATTTGCTGCCAGTATGACAAGTGAGGCGAATAGGAATTATCTGATAAATAATATACGTGTGTGGAGCGGGAAAGATACTAGAACAGTAATTGATAATAATGAAAAAAATGAAACTGTTAATATGAAAGAATATGAAGCAATTGAAGAAATAGAAGATAAGCTTGATATTGAAATGCCGGAGTTTTATTATCGACCATATGAACTTGAATTTGTGAGATTTGAATTGGATAATACAGCAGATATTGCCAAGCTAGAATATACGTATAAAGGCAATATAATTGTATTAATTGTCGATAAGCAGTCAGAAGATACAGCAAGTAAAATAATGAGTGCACAGGGGAATAAAAAAGAAAACGTTATCGTCGGGCAAGAGGGAATTCCTGTTATTGTAGAAAAAATTCAAGAAGAACAAGATATTGTACCAAGTTATACAGCATTTTGGGAAAAAGATAATGTCATTTATTGTATGTCTGGAAAATTGGAAGAAGAGGAAATTAAAAAAATTTTTGAGGATATGGTATTTTGAGAGTGATTTTTGCTGGATAATATCGTATTAAGTATGTAATGGTAGTTTACAAATGGAAGGGAAGTGAGAGAAATTAGTAGTTGGAGACGAATGATAAAAACAGGTTTGACTGCAGGTGTTGTAGCCATAATGATCAGCATTTCTTCTGCGCCAGTTCATGCATCAAGTATTTTGGATGAGGTAACTCCAGAAGAAACTATAGAAGATTATGCGGAAGACACGAATTATAGTATTCTTCGAGGGAATAATCTGAACTTTGGAACAGTAAAAGTTCAGAGAATGTCCAGTAATGAAATTGCTATTTATGGATTGACACAATGTCATCATGTTTGCGATGAGGTATATTTGTATTTATATCTGGAGCGCAAAGTAAATGGAAGCTATGGAACATATAAGATATGGAGATTTACAGCAAATAACGTTACCAGTCTCAGCAGAGGCCTGAACGTTGCAGTTCCAAGCGGTACCTATTACCGTGTTCGTGGTTATCATGCAGCCAAGGACGGTTCCAAGGAGTCAACGTCAACATTGACAAGCGGTATCCTGATCAATTAACCCCTTACCCGTTCCTGCGTATTTCAGGGACGCTATGCGCGGGAAACGGCAGGTGGTGAGGAGCAGGAATGCCTGTTTACAACTGAATAGCGAAACATGGAGACGGACTGCAGGATGAAATCATGAAAAAATAATTGTAAACACCGTTACCTTCCTGACAGCGTAAAATGTTTGCAAAAAAACTCGCATAAGGCAAGATGCGAAAAAAGAATATTCGGCACACAACTTAATTTGAAACTAGTAAACAAAAAATTATACGACAGAATTCCAGCGAAGAGGCAGGGCTTTTATAGCTCTGCCTTGCGTTGTTTTATTTTCCCTTTTTTGAAAAAAAACTATTAAAATCAAAAGATATCGTGTATAATAATTACAAAATATATCATATATGAAAAGAATGTCTGACAAAAAGGGGGCTTTCATATGAAAATTACATTTATTGGCGCGACACATGAGGTCACTGGAAGCTGTTATTATCTGGAGGCTGCCGGTCGGAAGTTTCTGGTAGACTGTGGTATGGAGCAGGGACCTAATTATTATGAGAATAAAGAAATCCCCATAAGTCCGGGAGATCTGGACTTTGTGCTTCTGACCCATGCACATATGGATCATTCTGGAAATCTTCCTGCAATTTATGCCAAGGGATTTCAGGGATCGGTCTATGCCACAGAGGCCACCTGTCATTTGTGTGATATCATGCTCCGTGACAGTGCCCATATCCAGATGTTCGAGGCGGAATGGAGAAACCGTAAGGGCCGCCGTCAGGGAAAACTGGAATTTATACCTGCCTATACTATGGAAGATGCCATGGGAGTGCTCCGAAACTTTGTACCCTGTCCTTATGAAAAAACCGTAGTTCCGGCAGAGGGGATTTCCGTGCGATTTGTAGATGCGGGTCATCTGTTGGGGTCTGCCAGTATCGAAATTACGATCATGGAAGATGGAGAAGAAAGAAAGATCGTTTTTTCAGGAGATATCGGAAACAAAGCGCAGCCTCTGATCAAAGATCCCACTTATCTGCATGAGGCGGATTATGTGATCATGGAGTCCACCTATGGAGACAGAAGTCATGGAGACAGACCGGATTATATTGGGATTTTGAGCGATGTGATCCAGCGCACTTTCGACAGGGGCGGAAATTTGGTAATCCCTTCCTTTGCAGTAGGACGTACACAGGAAATGCTTTATTTTATAAGGCAGATTAAAGAAGAGGGAAGAGTAACCGGTCACGGGAATTTCAAAGTGTATGTAGACAGCCCTCTGGCAAATGAGGCCACAACTATTTTTGGAGAACACCGTTATGACTGCTTTGATGAAGAGGCAATATCTCTGATTCGAAAAGGCGTCAATCCTTTAAGCTTTCCGGGATTAAAAATTTCTGTAACAAGCGATGACTCCCGGGCGATTAATTTTGACGAAGAACGCAAGGTGATTATTTCTGCCAGTGGTATGTGTGATGCCGGACGTATCAAACATCATTTGAAACATAATCTTTGGAATAAAAATAATACCATTCTTTTTGTAGGATATCAGGCTGTGGGAACTCTTGGAAGATCTTTGCTTGAAGGCGCAAAAGAAGTAAAGCTTTTTGGTGAGGATGTGCATGTGGCAGCAGAAATCTGTCAGATGCCAGGAATCAGCGGACACGCAGATGTGAATGGTCTGCTTGATTGGATCGGAGCATTTGAGAAAAAGCCACAAAGGGTTTTTGTAACACATGGTGAGGATACGGTAACAGATCTTTTTGCAGAAAGACTTCGTAAAGAAAAGGAACTGGATGCGGTAGCGCCCTTCAGTGGTACTGTATATGATCTGAAAGAAAATGTATGTATTTTTGAAACGACAGGTGTGAAGCTTGAAAAAACACATCTTTCCCCAAAGAGTACCAAGGCTGCACGGGCATTCCAGAAGCTGGTTGCTATGGGACAGAGGCTTATGTCTGTAATTCGAAAGAATGAAGGATGTGCCAATAAGGATCTGGAACGTTTTTCCAGAGAGATACAATCCTTATGTGATAAATGGGACCGAAGTGACAGATAAAAGCAGAATATGACTGCCTGTGGCAGTCTGCATCTGGCGCATAAAGCGGAACAAGTTCTACATTCCATTGCGGTCGGTGCTAAACGGACATCTGCAAGATGTCCAGCACGCCTCAACGATTGTAGAACTTGTTCCGCTTTTTTATACGGATTACTGAAGCGCTTCTTTGATTGCCTGAGATAACTGGTCCGGACATGAGGTTGGACGATGACCGCAGCGGATACCATCCAGACGACGGATCACTTCTTCTGCATCCATTCCTTCTACAAGTTTGGCAACTCCCTGAGTGTTTCCAGAGCAGCCTCCCTGGAATTTTACATTGTGAATCTTTTTTTCGTCATCCAGTTCAAATGAAATGGCACTGGAACAAACACCTTTTGTCTTGAAAATCATCTATTTTTCCTCCTTTGAATGATCTGAACATAGAAACAGCAAGATTTTGGTGCACAGGGATTGTAACACCGTAAGACATTATAACAGAATTGAAAAAAAGTTTCCATATAAACGGAACTTTTGTTATAATACATATGTGAAAAGGGTAATTCTGTCCTTTTTCATGAAAAAATAAAAAAATAACAGGGTATTTTGTCTGTAAAGGAGATTTTTATAATGAGACGTATTGGAATTATTGGGGCAATGGCTGATGAAGTTGCAGGACTGAAAGAGCTGATGCAGGACATAGAGATCACACGGAAAGCTTCTATGGAGTTCTATGCTGGAACTCTGGAAGGAAAGAATGTGGTAGTAGTACAGTCTGGAATAGGTAAAGTAAATGCAGCTGTGTGTACACAGATTCTGGCAGATGATTTTCAGGCAGAAGTTGTGATCAATACTGGAATTGCAGGAAGTCTGAACAATGACATTAATATTGGAGATATCGTGATTTCTACAGATCTTGTTCATCATGATATGAATGCAGTGGCGTTCGGATACAAAAAAGGACAGATTCCGCAGATGGAACAGTTTTCTTTCCAGAGTGATGAGGCTCTGCGTCATCTTGCAGCAGAAGCCTGCAGAGAGGTAAATCCAGATATTCATGTGTTTGAAGGAAGAATTGCTTCCGGAGACCAGTTTGTAGCAGACCAGACAGTGAAGGATTTTATTGTGGATGAATTTGGAGCTTATGCAGTAGAGATGGAAGGAGCGGCGATTGCACAGGCTGCAGTTTTGAATCATATTCCATTTCTGGTGATTCGTGCCATTTCAGATAAGGCAGATGGAAGCGCTCATGTGGATTATCCTGCATTTGAAAAATTGGCAATTCAGCACAGTGTGAAGCTTACGAGAAGAATCTTAAGAGACATTCAGGGATAATAACAAAAGATCGATGGGAACGGTGAGAAATTCATCAGGAACCTTTTTACGGCATCTGCATAGTCTAAAAGAAGAAGTAAGAAAGGGAGGAAAACTGCAGTTTATGTATCATGATGAATTTTTTCCGTTTTATGCAGTATATGCAGATCCGGAAGTTTATGACAGAGAGAGGCGTCAGGAACGGGAATTGCAGCTGATGAATTCCTGGTATCCGCAAAATGCCAGAGAACTTCGGGATCACATCCGGGAGGAATGCGATCTTCTGGATTACCAGGGCAGCAGGATCTATGACGAATATCCAGATCCATGGATGCTCAGAAGAGACTATCAACGGGTCAGAGATGCGCTGCAGGAAAGAAAAGAAGTGCCGGAGGAACTGTTCCAAGTACTTTTTTGGCAGGAGATTTCAGAAAGGCGCTGCAGGAGACAACGCTGCCAGGGCTATTGAAATACAGACGCAGAGTCCTGAACGGCAGCTATTACAATGGATCTAAAGACACAGTGAGTACAGAAAGAGTTAACAGAATGAAAACAATACAGGAATTTTTGGAGAATCAGATCAGTGAAGACCTGATTCTTGCAGTACTTAGCGGGAGCAGAAAAAAGGATATTCCCACAAGAGTGCGGATTCGCCCTGTGGAACTGAAGGGCCGGATCCTTTATCAGGCATCTTCTACCGTGGGACAGAAGGTTCTTCACAGCAATTATACCAGAGAGGAACTTCTTTCTTATATGGAACAGTGCCTTTCCGGAGATTATTCTCAGCTTCAGGTTCAGGGCCGCTGCTCGGATGGGAGCGTGCTGGTCAGCAAAAAAGGGAAGCAGACAATAAAAATAAAACCTCATGAAGCGAAGGAAAACGTAAAAATCCTTTCTCATAACCGGGTAAAACAGTACATTCTGCCAGAAGGAACTCCGGTGCCGTTTCTGGTAGATCTGGGGGTTATGAGCCCGGAAGGAAAGGTACATATGTCGTCTTATGACAAATACAAACAGATCAATCGTTTTCTGGAGTTTATTGAAGATATCCTTCCAAAGCTTGCAAAAGACAGAGAAATCACCATTGTGGATTTTGGCTGCGGAAAATCTTACCTGACTTTTGCCATGTATTATTTTCTCAGGGAGCTTCGAGGCTATGATGTAAATATCATCGGGCTTGACCTGAAGGAAGATGTGATCGAAAATTGCAGCCGTCTGGCAAAAAGTTACGGATATGACAAGCTTCATTTTCTCCAGGGAGATATTGCAGGCTATCAGGGGCTTCAGAAAGTAGATATGGTAGTGACGCTCCACGCCTGTGACAAGGCTACGGACTATGCTTTGGCAAAGGCTGTGCAGTGGGGAGCGGAAGTGATCTTTTCAGTACCATGCTGTCAGCATGAACTGAATGCAAAGATCAGCAGCGAGCTTTTAGAACCGGTTCTGAAATATGGCATACTGAAAGAGCGTCTGTCTGCTCTTATTACAGATGGTATACGGGCGAATCTTCTGGAATCAAAAGGCTACACGACACAGATCCTTGAGTTTATTGATATGGAGCATACACCCAAAAATCTTCTGATTCGTGCAGTAAAGGGAGGAAAGGCACAGGAAATGGAAGCTCTCAGGAAAATGACGGAGGCCATTCATGGAGATCTGACCCTCGAGAAGCTTTTGTATCCTCAGAAGGGAGATGTATAAAACAAAATGAAAAAATTTTTCCGCAGGTTTGGAGTGCTGTTCCTGGTATTTGTCCTTGGAGTAGCCGGAACTGCGATATTGATGAACAGCCGGTCTACAGATGACCGTTCAGATATGAATAATCCTGTTTTGCCGGAGGTTATGGTGGACTTTGGCGGAACATTGGCCAATCTTATGCATGGATATCGGGAGCCTATGCAGGCAGATTTTGTCCGGGAATGTGTAACTCCTCTGGATACTACCAAAAAGCTTGATCTGGTGATCGCCCCCCATGAGTCAGAGGTAAAAAGTCTTGCTTATGAAATACGAAGCTCTGACGGAAGAAAAGTGATTGAAAACCGAAAGATCAATGCGCTGGAAGAAGCGGATGGATATCTGCGGACATCCGTGGAAATCAGTTCGGGACTTCTGATGAATCAGGAATATTCTATGCAGATCACTTTGGATACTGATACCGGAGAGGTCTGTTATTATACGAGAGTCGTGTCCCGCTCAGCGACAAAGGCAGCAGAATATGTGGCTTTTGCAAAAGAGTTTGCCCGAAAATGTATGGACAAGACTTTGGCGGATGAACTGTCTGTTTACCTGGAAGTTTCAGAGTCCGGAGCCAGAAATTTTAATCATGTAACGATTTCCTCTACGCTGGCAGATGTAAGCTGGGGAAATCTTCTTCCGCAGATATCGCGGGAGGGAATTCCGGTGATCAAGGACATTAATGAGACTACGGCAAGTATCCAGATGGAATATGAAATTACTGCCAATAATGATGAGGGAAAAGCAGAATATTATAATGTGACAGACTTTTTCCGAATGCGGTTTACAGAATCCAGGATCATGCTGCTGGATTTTGAACGTTCCGCGTCCCAGATCTTTGATCCTGAGCTTCCTGTGATCAGTGACAGAGGCCTGCTTCTGGGCGTTGGAGACAAAGAAGTCTCTTATATGACAAATGAAGAAGCTGCTGTGGCGGCGTTTGTCCGCGAAGGAGAGCTTTGGATCTATGTGCCGGAAAATGGAAAATTTGTAGAGGTATTCAGTTTTCGAAAACAGGAAAACAGTGATGCCCGGGATGCTTCCACCGATCACGGAATCAAGCTTCTCAGTGTAGAAGATGATGGAGATGTAAACTTTATGGTCTATGGCTATATGAGCCGTGGAATTCATGAAGGCTATAGTGGTGTCGGCGTTTATCACTACAGCAATGACCAGAATATGGTGGAGGAGAAAGTCTTTATTCCAAGTACAGAGTCTTACGAGTTTCTGAAGGATGATCTGGGAATTCTTTCTTACGTAAACAAAAAAAATCAACTGTTCCTGGTTCTGGCAAAGGATCTTTATCAGATCAATATCGACGAGAGCAGCTATGAGATACTGGCCGAGGGGATCAACAGTGATAACTTTGTGGTTTCGGATACAAATGCACATGCGGCCTGGATCGTAGCGGAAGGAGAACATGCCGGACAGATCGAGATGATGGACTTTGATTCTCAGGAAACAAGGATGATCGCCCCGGCAGAATCGCAGGAACTTCGGACACTTGGCTTCATGAATGAAGATATTATTTATGGTATCCTGCAGAGCGGAGATATCATCATTGATGAAAATGGACATTCCAAAGAGGGTCTGACATCCTTTAAGATTGAAAATTTTAAGGGAAAACTGAAAAAGGAGTACCATCAGGATGGTCTTTATATCATTGATGTGACAGTAGGGCAGACTTTGATGGAATTTCAGCTTGCTGCGAAAACCGAAAAAGGCTACTCTGTGCAAAAAAAAGATAATATCATGAATAATGGAAATACCACTGCGAAACTGGTATCGGTAGAGCAGACCAGTTCAGACAGACAGGGAACGATGACCAGACTGGCTTTTGAAGACAGTCCGGAATCAGATAAACCTCTGATCCTTCATGCCAAAATGCGCAGTGTGGAGGAACATGTGGTAAAACTTCAGGTGGAAACTCCGGAAGAAGAATTGTATTATGTATATGGAAAGGGAGGTCTGGACAGTACATGGACCAATCCGGCATCTGCGGTACAGAGGGCGGACACACTTACCGGTGTAGTTCTGAACCGTGCCCAGCAGTATGTGTGGGAGAGAGGAAATGTCAAAACACAGATTACCTTAAATACAGAAGATATTCCGGATATCATAAAGACAGGATCCTGGGATAAAAAAGTTCTTCAGGAAGGCCTGGGAGATGCGGGAACGATCATAGATCTTTCCGGCTGCAGTCTGGAAAATATCCTTTATGAAATCAGTGCCCAGAGAGCAGTGATCGTCAAGACGGGAGAAAATTCCAGCAGAGTGATCGTAGGATACGATGAATACAATACCTGGCTTCTGGATCCTGCGACAGGTGAAGTGAAGCCTTATGGTCTGAATGACAGTACAGAACTGTTCCAGAAGGCTGGAAATATTTTTATCACATATCTGGAGGCTGTGAAATATTAAACACAGAGCTCCTGAAAATAAAAAATGAAGAAGAGATTCTTCGGAAATGGGAGGCAGCAATATGCAGAAAGAGCTGATGGCAAAATTCAAGGAAGTTTACGGCGAGGGGGGAGAAATTCGGGAGTATTTTGCACCGGGCCGTGTAAATCTTATTGGAGAGCATACGGATTACAATGGAGGTCATGTATTTCCATGCGCTCTGACTCTTGGAACCTACGGACTTGCCCGCAAAAGAGAGGATCGAAAACTCCGTTTTTATTCAGCAAACTTTACCAAGCTGGGTGTGATCGAGACATCTCTGGATGATCTGATTCCGTCAGATGAGGCAGGCTGGACAAACTACCCGAAGGGGGTTATGTGGGCATTTGAAAAAAGAGGCGTTAAGTTTGATACCGGTGTGGATTTCCTGATCTACGGAAATATTCCCAATGGTTCCGGACTTTCTTCTTCTGCGTCTCTGGAGGTCCTGACCGGGCTGATGCTGAAGGACATGTTTGGAGTAGAACAGTTTTCCATGCAGGATCTTGCCCTGATCGGACAGTATTCCGAAAACAATTTCAACGGAATGAACTGTGGTATTATGGATCAGTTTGCAAGCGCAATGGGCAAAAAAGACTGTGCGATCTTCCTGGATACCAGCACACTGAATTATGAGTATGCGCCGGTGGTACTGAAGGATGCAAGGATCGTGATCACAAACAGTAAGGTGAAACACAGCCTGGTAGGCTCTGCTTATAATGACAGAAGAAACGAATGTGAAACAGCACTTGAGGAACTGAAAAAGGTTGTTGATATCAACACTCTTGGAGATCTTTCCGAGGAAGAGTTTGAGGCACATAAGGATGCCATTACAAGTGACATCTGCCGCAAACGTGCGAAACATGCTGTTTATGAGAATCAGCGTACCATTAAAGCAGTAAAAGCACTGAAAGAGGATAATGTAGAAGAGTTTGGACGTCTTATGAATGCGTCTCATGTATCTCTTCGTGATGATTATGAGGTTTCCTGTGAGGAGATCGATATTCTGGTAGATCTTGCATGGAAGATCCCGGGTGTGATCGGCTCCCGTATTACCGGAGGCGGATTCGGCGGCTGTACAGTGAGCATTGTGAAAAATGATGCTGTAGATACCTTTATCGATACCATTGGTAAACAGTACAAAGAAAAGGTTGGTCATGAAGCTGAGTTCTATGTAGTAGATATCGGTGACGGAGCTCATGTGATCGCATAAAGAACAGGGGGACAGGCACATGTTAAGTAAGAGCATCAGAAAACTGGTACAGTATGGAATGGACACAGGACTGATACCGGAATGTGAAAAAAATTATACGATCAATCTTCTTCTGGATGTATTCCATGAAGAAGAATATCAGGAGCCGGAAGAAACTTTTACAGAAGTGGATCTTGAGGAGACCCTGGGAGAACTTCTGGATGAAGCAGTAAAAAGAGGAATCATTGAAGACAGCGTAGTTTACCGGGATCTTTTTGACACCCGTCTTATGAACTGTCTGATGCCAAGACCCGCCCAGGTTCAGAAGGAATTCTGGGACAGATATGAAAAGAGTCCGGAGGAGGCAACGGATTATTTCTATAAATTAAGCCAGGACAGCGACTACATTCGCCGCTATCGTGTGAAAAAAGACCAGAAATGGTCCGTGGAAAGTCCGTATGGAGATATTGACATTACCATCAATCTTTCCAAACCGGAAAAAGATCCAAAGGCCATCGCAGCAGCCAAGAATGCGAAGGCAAGCAGCTATCCCAAATGCCTGCTCTGTGTGGAAAACGAAGGCTACGCAGGCCGTGTGAACCATCCGGCCAGAGAGAATCACAGGATTATTCCGATTACGGTCAATGACAGTCCATGGGGCTTCCAGTATTCCCCTTATGTATATTACAATGAGCATTGTATCGTATTTAATGGACAGCACACTCCTATGAAGATCGAGAGAAATGCTTTTATCAAGCTTTTCGATTTCGTGAAGCTGTTTCCGCATTATTTCCTGGGATCCAATGCAGACCTTCCTATCGTAGGAGGCTCTATTTTAAGCCACGATCATTTCCAGGGCGGACATTATACCTTTGCTATGGCAAAAGCGCCTATTGAGAAGCATGTAACAATTCCGGGATATGAGGATGTAGAGGCAGGTATTGTCAAATGGCCTCTTTCCGTTCTGCGTATCCGTCATAAAGATGAGAAGCGCCTGATCGATCTGGCTTCTCATGTACTGGAAGTATGGAGAGGGTATACAGATGAAGCTGCCTTCATCTATGCAGAGACAGATGGCGAGCCTCACAATACCATTACTCCGATTGCCCGTAAGGTGGGAGAAATGTTTGAGCTGGATCTGACTTTGAGAAACAATATCACCACAGAAGAGCATCCTCTTGGTGTTTACCATCCTCATGCAGAATACCATCACATCAAAAAAGAAAATATTGGTCTGATCGAGGTTATGGGACTTGCCGTGCTTCCGGCACGTCTGAAGGAAGAGCTGGAGCTTCTGGAGGAATATATCCTGGAAGGAAAGGACGTTGCTTCCAATGAAAAAATTGAAAAGCATGCAGACTGGGTACAGGAATTCCTTCCGAAATATACCGATATAAACAAAGACAATATCCATGAAATCCTGCAGAAGGAAGTAGGAAATGTATTTGTTCATGTACTGGAAGACGCAGGTGTTTATAAATGCACCGAAGAAGGCAGAGCTGCTTTTATGCGTTTCATAGAAAAACTCTGATATTTTCTGCAGGAGCGGTTTCTGCTTGAAAAACCGGGAGGATTTCCGCAAAACTCCTGTATTTATACCTTGCAGGAACCCAGTGAATGGGATATACTAGAAAGCGAAACGGACGCCTGGGCGTCTGCTTCGCTTTTTATGATTTTTATGAAACAGAGAGAGGAAATAGATTATGAAACTTACAACAGTAAAAGACATTTACACAGACCGCCAGACTTTTCTGGACAAGGAAGTCACAGTAGGCGGATGGGTCCGCAGTGTCCGCGGTTCCAAAGCATTTGGATTTATCGTTCTTCATGACGGCTCCTGCTTTGATACTCTGCAGGTGGTATATCATGATACTATGGAGAATTTTGCAGAGATCAGCAAGCTGAACGTAGGCGCTGCCATTATCGTAAAAGGAACTCTGGTTGCCACACCAGACGCGAAACAGCCGTTTGAGATCCAGGCATCCGAGGTAACCGTAGAGGGCGCTTCTGCTCCGGATTATCCGCTTCAGAAAAAACGTCATACCATGGAATACTTAAGAACCATGACTCACTTAAGACCAAGAACCAATACTTTTCAGGCGGTATTCCGCGTTCGTTCCCTGTGTGCGTATGCCATCCATAAATTCTTCCAGGAGAGAGGCTTTGTTTATGTGCATACTCCTCTGATCACCGGAAGCGACTGCGAGGGCGCAGGAGAGATGTTCCGCGTAACAACACTGGATCCGCAGAATCTTCCTCTGGATGATAAGGGAAATGTGGATTATTCCCAGGATTTCTTTGGCAAAGAGACCAATCTTACTGTAAGCGGTCAGCTGAACGGTGAGACTTATGCCCAGGCATTCCGTAATATCTATACGTTCGGACCAACCTTCCGTGCAGAAAACTCCAACACTACCCGTCATGCGGCAGAGTTCTGGATGATCGAGCCGGAGTGTGCGTTTGCAGATCTTAACGACAATATGGACCTTGCGGAGGATATGCTGAAATATGTGATTCGCTATGTGCTGGAGAACGCTCCGCAGGAAATGAACTTCTTTAACTCTTTTGTAGATAAGGGACTGCTTGACCGTCTGAACCATGTAATTGATTCTGAATTTGGCCATGTGACTTATACAGAAGCGATTGAACTGCTGGAAAAGAACAACGACAAGTTTGACTATAAGGTATTCTGGGGATGCGACCTTCAGACAGAGCATGAAAGATACCTGACAGAGCAGATCTTTAAGAAACCGGTATTTGTTACCGATTATCCGAAGGAGATCAAAGCTTTCTACATGAAACAGAACGAGGATGGTAAAACGGTTGCAGCTATGGACTGTCTGGTTCCGGGAATCGGTGAGATCATCGGAGGAAGCCAGAGAGAGGACGATTATGATAAGCTGAAGGCACGTATGGAAGAGCTTGGACTGAAGGAAGAGGACTATGGTTTCTACATGGATCTTCGTAAATACGGTTCCACACGTCATTCCGGCTTTGGTCTTGGCTTTGAGCGCTGCGTGATGTATCTGACAGGAATGGGCAATATCCGTGACGTGATCCCGTTCCCGAGAACAGTAAACAACTGTGATCTATAAGGAGTAATGAATGATAAGATTTATTCATCTTGCAGATGTACATCTGGGAGCAGTCCCCGACAGGGGCTGTCCCTGGAGCCATGAGCGGGAGGAAGAGATCTGGGAGACTTTCCGCCGGGTCATTGCGTCTGTACGCAGAGATCCGGTGGATTTCTTGTTTATAGCAGGAGATCTTTTTCACCGGCAGCCCCTTCTTAAGGAATTAAAGGAGGTCAATTACCTTTTTTCCACCATTCCTGAAACAAGGATTTTCCTTATGGCAGGGAATCATGATTATATAAAAAAAGATTCGTTTTACAAAGGCTTTTTATGGGAACCCAATGTAACTTTTTTTGATCAGGAGATGCGCTCCTGTGTGGTGATCCCTGAGCTTGATACATTTGTATATGGTATGAGTTATCAGCATCAGGAGATCAGAGATCCCCTTTATGATGCCTGGAAACCAGAGGAAAAACCTGGATTTCATGTGCTTCTCGCCCATGGAGGTGACGGGAATCATATCCCTATGGATATGAAACGGCTGATCGGTGCCGGTTTTTCTTATCTGGCTCTGGGACATATCCATAAGCCTCAGGCGGTGATCCGGGGAAAAGCATTGTATCCGGGCGCGCTGGAGCCGATAGACCGTAACGATACCGGAGAGCACGGATATATCCTCGGCAGTTACGAGGAAGGCCGGATACGCTTGAAATTTATCCCGTTTGCATCCAGAAGCTATCAGAATCTTCTTTTGACTATGAAGGAGACCACCACCCAGTTTTCCCTTGAGGAAATGGTGAAAAATGAGATTTTTAAACGAGGCGGGAAAAACATCTACCGGATCATTTTAAGGGGATGGAGATCTCCGGAACTGATCCTTCTTACAGAACGTCTGAAAAAACTGGGAAATATTGTGGAGATTCTGGATGAATCAAAGCCAGCCTATGATCTGGAGGAATTATACCGTAAATATACAGGCACTCTCATTGGAGACTATGTTGGCTGCTTTATGGGAAGAGAGCTGACTGTAGTGGAGGAGAAGGCCTTGTATCATGGACTGCAGGCTTTGCTTGAAACAAGTATACTGAATCAATAACAGGAAAATATCATGATCATAAAACGTATTACTGTAAAAAATTTTGGCAGACTCCGCAACAGGACTATGGAATTTTCACCGGGGATCAATGTACTCTGGGGAGAAAATGAAAGCGGGAAGACTACGACACATACTTTTGTAAAAAGTATGCTTTACGGAATCCATAGACAAAGAGGAAGAGCCGCGAAAAAAGATGCGTATTCGCTGTATCTTCCCTGGGAAAATGCCGCAGACTACGGCGGAGTTCTGTGGTTTGAAAATGGAGGAAAGAATTTCCGTCTTACCAGAAATTTTTATAAAGAAAACCAGATGGCAGAACTTTTCTGCGAAGATGATGGAGAACGGATGGATGTGGCGGCAGGCGACCTGGATGCAGTCCTTGGCGGGATCAGTGAAACTGTTTATGAAAATACAGTTTCTATTGCCCAGCTGAAAAGCACCACGGGGGTGGAGCTTGTCCGGGAGGTCCAGAATTACATGGCCAGCTATCAGGGAGCGGGAGACAGCTCAGTGGATCTGGGACGTACCATGCAGATGCTGAAAATGTCCCGAAAGGGCTATCAGGTTCAGGCTGATAAAAAGAAAAAAGAAACGGAGCTGGAAAAAGAAAAGCTGCTTTCCGGTATGGAGTATCTGAAAAAGGAACTGGATAACCTGGATGTAAAGGAGCAGGAGCTGGCAGGACAGTATGAAAAGGAAGAGGAGAGAGGTATCAGCGCACTGGAAGAAAGCCTTTCTGCTCTTTCAGCCAGAAAGAAACAAATGGAGATGCTGATGCTCGGGGCTTTGTTCCTGGGCGTGGGAGGTGCTCTTGCAGTGGCCGGATTACTGAAAAGCATCTTTCTGGCTATGTTCATCGGTACAGCCGGTATCCTGGCTGCGGCCGGATGTTATGTCCTGCGTCTCCGTATAGCAGAAAAGCTTCAGAATAAAGAACGCCAGAAAAGCCGCTTTGCAGCAAAACAGGAAAAACTGGAATGGAGCAGGGACAGCCTGAAAGAAACACGGAAAGAAAAAGAGACGGCACTTGCCAATATCATGGCAGAATATCAGGAGACAGAGGAACATGCTTATCATCCGCTTGCAGAAGAAATGGAGATTGAAGCCCTGAACCTTGCCATGACGGTAATCGATAAGCTGTCAAAAGATATCCACCGTCAGGTGGGCTGGAAGCTCAGGCGAAGAATCTCTCAGATTCTGGGAGAAATCACAGGAGGAAAATATACGGAGATCCTGATCGATGCGGATCTTCATATTTCGGTCAACACAGGAGAGCGTACAGTAGCTCTGGAAAATCTCAGCAGGGGTACTGTGGAACAGATCTACTTCTCTCTGAGAATGGCCGCAGGAGAGCTTCTATGCGGCTCAGAACAGCTTCCGGTATTTCTGGACGAAGTATTTGGCATGTATGATGAGGAACGTCTTACATCCGTGCTGAAGTGGCTTGCGAAAGAGAAACGTCAGGTGATCATCTGCAGCTGCAGACAGCGGGAAATGGAAATTCTGGAAAAGAATGGGATATCATATAATAAGATAGCTTTATAAAGACGTGATCCGGCAGATACAGAAAACCGGATCATACAGACAGAGAAAAAGAAAAGACTGATGACCTGCAGAGTTCAGAAAGAATCTGAAGGTCATCAGTCTTTTTATGGGTGGCGCAGGAGCTTTTATAACAAAAGCTGGTTATTTGTTCTGCTCCATATAGTTGTTTACACAGCGTTTGATACGATCCACAGGATTCAGCAGGTGGCTGATGGACATATCATGATTCAGGGTATCCACGATAAGAGCGATGTATTTACTCATATCACAGGAGATATAATATGGTTTTTCCAGAAGCTCCGGTGTCTGATATACCAGGTTGGTGGTAAGGAGCTTATCGAAATAGCCCTTCTTAAATCCTTCGTCAAATTTTTCCAGACCGTCTGTAAAGAAGCCGAAAGTAGAACAGATATAGATCTTTCCGGCACCTCTTTCTTTCAGAAGAGAGGCAATCTTAAGGATGGTATTACCGGAAGAGATCATATCATCGATAAGAATCATGTCCTTGCCTGCCAGCTTCGGTCCAAGGAATTCGTAAGCGGCAATCGGATGGCGTCCGTTGATACGTTTAGAGTAGTCCAGACGTTTGTAATACATACCCATATCCACACCCAGCACGTTTGCAAGGTAGATAGCGCGGTTCATACTTCCCTCATCCGGACTGATGATCATAAAATGCTCGTTGTCGATCTGAAGCCCTTTTTCGTGTTTCAGAAGTGCTTTTATGAACTGATAAGAAGGTTTTACAGTTTCAAAGCCGTGGAGAGGAGTTGCATTCTGGACACGGGCGTCATGGGCATCAAAAGTAATGATGTTTTCTACACCCATAGATGTCAGCTCCTGAAGAGCAGTTGCGCAGTCCAGGGATTCACGGCCTACACGTTTGTTCTGTCTGCTTTCATAAAGATAAGGCATGATAACATTGATCCTGCGGGCTTTGCCTCCGATTGCGCCGATTGCACGCTTCAGATCCTGAAAATGATCATCCGGGGACATAAGGTTGGTAAAACCTCCCATACGATAAGTCAGACTGTAGTTGCACACATCAACCATCAGATAAACATCATCACCGCGGACAGATTCTGTGATCACGGATTTGCCCTCACCAGAGCCGAAACGGGGATTCTGGACATTGATGATATAGGAATCTCTCTGATAGCCCTCAAAAGCAAAGGAACTCATTTCCTGATGATCCCTTTCGCGTCTCCATTTCGCAAGCCAGTCGTTGACTTTTGCTCCAAGTGACTGGCAGCTTTCCAGCGGGATCAGTCCCAGTCTTCCTACAGGGAGTGTTGTCAGATCTTTGGTGCTTAACTGTGCCATTCTTTATTTTCCTCCTAAAAAAATTTTCTGTATACGGATATCCTTTCCGATGAGTTTGATCATCTGGAAATTGCTGGCGATCCGGGAGAAGGTTCTCTCGGAATAAGTTGCGGAAAAATCTTCCAGCTTCAGGTTGGTGGAGATGATCGTAGACCGCCTGCGGGCGATACGTTCATTGATGCACAAAAAAAGCTGCGAAGATACAAAGCTGTTGGTAAGCTCTGTTCCAAGGTCGTCAATGATCAGAAGATCACAGTCATAAATGAAATCCTCTCCCGGATCATGTTCCGACCTTTTATGAAAGGTATTCTGCGCCATTTTATCAAAAAGATCAAAGGCTGAAAAATACAATACGCAGTGAGCCGTCTTCAAAAGCTCATGGGCAATACAGTGAGAAAGAAAGGTCTTGCCCACTCCGGTGCTGCCGTACAGGAACAGGTTCTGACAACGGGTGTCAAAGTCCTGAACAAAACTTCTGGCGGCTTCATAGGCACGCAGGGCAGTTTCCCGGGCAGTCAATCCGGTTGCCTCATTTTTTATTGTATCAGAATACCAATCAAAAGAAAAGTGCTCAAAATTTTCTTTTTCCAGGATTTCTGCCAGGTTGGACTGGGTATATAAAAGCTCTATCTCTGCTTTTTTGAAGCAGGAGCATTTCTGGCTGCCTATATATCCGGTGTCCTGACAGTGGGGACAGATATAATGCGGTTCCAGATAATTTTCCGGAAACCCTTCTGTTTTTAGAAGTGTACGCCGTTCCTGCGCCAGCGCAGCCACTTCTTTTTTCAGATCTTCCACAGAACCGTTTCCTCCGCTTAGCAGGGAACGAGCCTTCTGAGCGCTTAAAGAAGCCACTTCCTGGTCGATCTGGGAAAGGCGGGGGATTTTGGCAAAGGCATTTCTGCGCCGTTCCTCCAGGTCATGCTGTACATGAGCCTGATGCCGGTTGTATTCTCTCATGATCACATCGTACTGAAAATTCTGCAGTGCCACCTTATCCCTCCTGTCTCAAAATGTTTACTGGTTCAGCAGACGCTTCTCGTATTCGTCAAAGTTATACTCACGCTGCTGGAAATTGTTGAATTTGTTGCCGGAAGCCGGAGCTGCCGGAGCTTTCGCCTGCTTTTTTTCCTGTTTGCGTTTTTTGTATTCTGCATCCAGGGCCTGAATGTCTTCCAGACTTTTGACCTGCTTCTTTTTCCATCCTTCCAGGATCTTGTCTGCGTACTGGAAGCTTGCCTGTCCGGTCTGCAGGACAGTCCTTGTACAGGCTTCCTGAATAACGGCCAGGGAAAAACCGTAGGTCTTGAGCCAGGTATCCATAAGAGTGACTTCTGTTTCTACCGGGCTTCTGTTGGTGATGCCCAGTGCCTTGAGGATAGAGTAGTAATCCTTACTGTACCGGGCGTTTGTTTTTTTGGCCTCTGCTACTGTGGAGATTCCCTCCTGCGCCCATGCCAAAGCAACTGTTTCCATATACCGGATGCTCTTGTGGCTGCGGCTGACGCAGTACTCCAGAAGATATTCGATCAGATCTGTGGAAAAGCCCAGGCCATCGTAAAAGAAAAGAAGCTTCTGGATCTCTGACGGGGAGAGGGTTTTGCCAAGATACTGTTCTGCAATATAAAGGAGCTGGATGATCTCTTCATTTTGCTTCAGTTCCCTGACTCTGTCAGGGGTAAGAGGAGCCGTCCGTGCCGGAGCCGGCTGTTTCGGAACAGAGGAACCGGCAGTTTCCGATGCAGGAGCCTTGGATCTGGGAGGCAGAAGCGCAATTGCACGCAGGGATTTGTCATCTGTAAAATCCAGCGCAAGAAGCTCCTGGCGCGCCCAGTATTTCAGAGCACGCAAAATATCCCGCTCTGTACAGAGCAGGTGGTCTGCCATTTCTTCCAGACTAAAAGAAACCGGAGTAGTGGACAGCGCACGTAAAAGATAAATATAAACTTTTACAAACTCACCATTGGCCTCCGGCATGTAGTCGTCTATAAATATATTGGACAGAAGCGTAACCTCTGACTGGGAGGGCTTCTGAAGTGTGATCATACCCATGAACGATCTCCCGCTTTCTATATCTTTCGAGTCAACTGCATTATAGCACAAGATTTTTCAAATGAGAATAGGGTATTTTGGACTTTAACTTTCCACACAAAAATGTGGAAAATGTGGATAATGTGGACAACGAATTTTGGCGGAAATTGTCTGTAAATTCTGCAACCCCTGTATTTTGTAACATTTTGGTGGATTATGCAGGAAAAAAATGTGGAATTATGTCGGTCTATAAAAGCAAAAAAAATCCACATGTCAGGCACGGGGGAAATGTGTATAAACATGTGGATAATGTGGATAACTATTGTCCGAGAAGTTGTTCTCCTATATTTACAACGTCTCCGGCCCCCATAGTTATCAACAGGTCACCCTGTGTACAATTTTCAAGTAAAAAATTTTCGATCTCGTCAAAAGTCGGGAAATATTCGCAGGGAGTTCCCAGTTCCACTATTTTTTTGCAGAGATCTTCTGAGGAGATACCAAGGGTATCGGTTTCCCTTGCAGCGTAGATATCAGCCAGTACCACATGATCGGCCAGGGAAAGGGCCTGCGCAAACTCCGGAAGGAGCGCTTTGGTACGTGTGTATGTATGAGGCTGGAATACACACCAGGTTTTTTTGTGAGGATAGTTTTGGGCTGCATGGAGTGTTGCCTCGATCTCTGTTGGATGATGTGCATAATCATCAATGATGGTCACTCCGCCTACCTGCCCTTTATACTGGAACCGGCGGTCGGTTCCGGTAAAACTGTTCAGACCTTCTGCGATCACATCCCAGGAAAGATCCAGGAGCTGTGCCGCTGCCACTGCAGAAAGGGCGTTGGACACATTGTGGATTCCGGGAACCTGAAGGGTACAGGTGCCAAGAGGTTGTCCCTGGAAGGATACGGTAAAGGAACCATGTCCAAATTCATCATAAGTGATATCGGAAGCTGTATAATCGGCATCGTGTTCCAGACTGTAGGTGATCACGCGGCAGGAAAGACCTTTGGTGATCTGCTGATATTCCGGTGTGTCAGCATTGATGATAAGCGCGCCGTCTTCCGGAAGAAGTTCTGCAAATTTACGGAAGGACCGGCGGATATCTTCAATATCCTTAAAGAAATCCAGATGATCGGCATCAATGTTCAGGATGATGCTGATCTTAGGGAAAAAGCTAAGGAAGCTGTTGGTATACTCGCAGGCTTCCGTCAGGAAGGTTTCTGACTGACCTACACGGATATTTCCTCCAATGGCCGGGAGAATACCGCCTACACTGATCGTAGGGTCACAATTTCCTTTCAGAAGGACATGAGAAAGCATGGAGGTGGTGGTTGTTTTTCCGTGAGTGCCGGAGACGGCGATGGGAGTGTCGTAATTTTTCATGATCTGTCCCAGAAGCTCAGCTCTTGTGAGCATAGGAAGATTTAATTCCTTTGCTCTGGCAAATTCCGGATTATCCGGATGGATAGCGGCTGTGTAAACCACTACCTGTATCCCGGGCTCGATATTGGAGCCGCGCTGTCCATAGAAAATTTTTGCTCCTTTTTCTTCCAGAAGCTTTGTGAGGCTGCTCTCTTTCGCGTCAGAACCGGAAACAGTAAATCCCTCTTCCAGAAGGATTTCTGCCAGTCCGCTCATACTGATGCCTCCAATTCCGATAAAGTGAATGGAAAGCGGTTTATGGAAGTCTATCTGATACATAATATTATTCTCCTGTTCATTTTCATTTATGAATCTGTTCCTATTATAACCCTATCCGTGTAAAATGAAAAGTCTTTCTTAAAGTAAAGGGGAGAAGAGAGAAGCGATTGAAGTTAAAACATAGTAAAAACATGTGCAATTACTCCAAAAAAAATAAAAATAAAGCTAAATTATTGTAAAAAATGTTCACTAATATGGTGAAGTATGGTATAATGGAAAATCATAACATACAAGGGGTGAATGCATGATGATGAAAAAAGAAATGATTGCCATGCTTCTGGCTGGCGGTCAGGGCAGCAGACTTGGTGTGTTGACAGAGAAGGTTGCTAAACCGGCTGTCGCTTTTGGCGGAAAGTACCGGATTATCGATTTTCCGCTGAGCAACTGCATCAATTCTGGCATTGATACAGTTGGTGTTCTGACCCAGTATCAGCCTTTGCGCCTGAATACCCACATAGGGATCGGTATTCCGTGGGATCTGGACCGGAACGAAGGCGGTGTGACGGTACTTCCTCCTTATGAGAAAAGTACGAACAGCGAATGGTATACGGGAACGGCAAATGCTATTTTTCAGAATCTTGATTATATGGAACAGTATAATCCGGATTATGTCCTGATTCTTTCAGGAGATCATATCTATAAGATGGATTATGAGGTGATGCTGGATTTCCATAAGGCAAATAAGGCAGATATTACCATCGCATGTATGCCTGTACCGATTGAGGAGGCAAGCCGTTTTGGTATCATGGTTACCGACGAGACAGGACGGGTAACAGAATTTGAAGAAAAACCGGAGAAGCCAAGCAGCAACCTGGCATCTATGGGTATTTATATTTTCAGCTGGCCGGTTTTGAAAGAGGCTCTTATTTCATTAAAAGATCAGAGCAGCTGTGATTTTGGAAAACATATCCTTCCATACTGCAAGGAAAAAGGGCAGCGGCTTTTTGCATATGAGTATAATGGCTACTGGAAAGACGTAGGAACGCTTGGTTCTTATTGGGAAGCCAATATGGAGCTGATCGATATCATACCGGAATTTAATCTTTATGAAGAATTCTGGAAAATTTATACAAGAGGCGACATCATCCCGCCGCAGTATGTGTCTGCAGATGCAGTAACAGACAGATGCCTCATTGGAGAAGGGGCAGAGATCTATGGAGAAGTACACCGCTCTGTGATCGGACCGAATGTCATCATTGGCAAAGACTGTGTGATTCGGGATTCTATCATAATGAGAAATTCAGTGATAGGTGAAGGCACAGTAATGGACAAAGCGATCATTGCAGAGGATGTTGTCATAGGCAGGAATGTAACTTTGGGCTGCGGTGAAGAGGCTCCGAATGTGCTGAAGCCATCCGTATATGCTTTTGGCATTGCGACAGTCGGTGAACGCAGTGTGATTCCGGACAATGTAAAGATTGGTAAAAATACCGCCATCTCAGGAGTGACTGTACCGGAAGACTATCCGGAAGGAATGCTGAAAAGCGGACAGAATATTAAGGCGAAGGATGGTGATAAGGCATGAGAGCACTTGGAATTATTCTGGCAGGCGGAAATAACAACCGCATGAGAGAGCTGTCTAATAAAAGAGCGATCGCAGCTATGCCTGTGGCAGGAAGCTACCGTGCCATTGATTTTGCACTGAGTAATATGGCAAATTCCCATATTCAGAAAGTGGCTGTTCTGACTCAGTATAATGCAAGATCGCTGAATGAACATCTGAGTTCCTCTAAATGGTGGGACTTCGGCAGAAAGCAGGGCGGACTGTTCGTATTCACTCCGACCATTACCAAGGAGAACAGTCTGTGGTATCAGGGAACGGCAGATGCGATTTATCAGAACATCACATTTTTGAAAAACAGTCATGAACCGTATGTAGTCATTGCCTCCGGCGACGGTATCTATAAATTGGATTACAATAAAGTTCTGGAGTTCCATATTGCCAAACGGGCAGATATCACCGTAGTCTGTACAGAGTGTAAAGATCAAAGCGAGGTGGAGCGCTTTGGTGTGCTGCGCATGAATGATGACTGCCGGATTGAGGAGTTCGAAGAGAAACCGATCGTGTCCTCTTATAATACAGTGTCCACAGGTATTTATGTGATCCGCAGAAGACAGCTGATCGAGCTTCTTGAAAGAACGGCACAGGAAGGCAGACATGATTTTGTTAACGATATCCTGATCCGTTATAAAAATCTGAAGCGAATTTACGGATATAAGATCGATTCTTATTGGAGTAATATTTCCACAGCAGATGCTTATTACAGAACCAATATGGCATTCCTGGATCCGGAGATCCGCAATTATTTCTTCCGGCAGGAACCTGCTGTAAAAACAAAGATCGATGATCTTCCTCCTGCAAAATATAATGCAGGGGCAGTCGTAAAGAACAGTCTTGTTGCCAGTGGCTGCATCATCAACGGAACAGTGGAAAATTCAGTGCTGTTCAAGGATGTTTTTGTAGGCAACAACTGTGTGATCAAAAATTCTGTGATTCTCAATGACGTATACCTGGGAGACAATACCCATATTGAAAATTGTATTGTAGAAAGCAGGGATACGATCCGGGCAGGTTCTAATTACTGTGCCAATGACGGAGAAGTGAAGATCGTAGTAGAGAAAAACGAACGCTACGTGATTTGAGAGTTTTTAGATCGTAATACATATGTAAAATGAAAGGGGCAGAAAAAGATGAATATTACGGATGTACGCGTGAGAAAGGTTGCAAAGGAAGGAAAAATGAAGGCGGTAGTTTCGATTACTATTGATGATGAATTTGTAGTTCATGATATCAAAGTGATCGAAGGAGAAAAGGGGCTGTTTATCGCCATGCCCAGCCGTAAGGCAGCAGATGGAGAATACCGTGACATTGCACATCCGATCAACTCAGCTACAAGAGACAGGATTCAGACACTGATCCTGGATAAATATCAGGAAGTTATGAGCGAGACGGACGAACAGGAAGAGGCAGCAGCAGAATAACACCGGATATCTGTAATAAAAACGCAAAGTTTTAGTAAAAGAGATATTCTAAACCGGGTGAAAATCGTGATCAACTGGTTTTAGGATATCTCTTTTTTTGCGGTTTCCATTCAAATATTACATAGTTGTTACAAAAATAAAATAAAAGTATTGATTTTTCTTCGAGATATTGTTATACTTGTCCTACGAAAAAAATGATGAGGTGTTTATATGAGTATGAAGAGAGTTCTTTCACTGCTGTTAACCGGAGCCCTGATCATCTCTATGGGGACAGGCGTTTTTGCTTCCACAGAAGACCAGATTGCAGAGGCTCAGGCTCAGAAACAGGAAGCTCAGGCAGGACTTGCTCAGGCGCAGGCGAATATCAGCAGCCTTGAGAGTAAGAAACAGGAACTGGAATCCTATATGGCAGAACTTGACGCACAATATAATGAACTGACAAACAGTATTTCTCAGCTTAGCATAGAAGCTGCGGAGAAAGAAGATGAACTGAAGAAGATTCAGCTGGAACTGACAAAAGCGAAGAAAAGAGCAGAAGATCAGTATGAAGCAATGAAGCTTCGTATTGTGTATATGTATGAAAAAGGCGGAAGCTCCATGCTGGAGACGCTTCTGGCATCAGAGAGTATTGCAGACTTTTTGAACCAGGCAAATAATATTTCCATGATGTCCGAATATGATCGGAACATGTTGAAAGAATACGAGGCCACACAGAAAAATATCCAGCAGCATGAGGAAAAGGCCGTAGAAGAGGCCAAATCCATCACAGCGCTCCTGACAGAGAAAAATGCCAGACAGCAGGAGGTGCAGGCTCTGGTTTCAGAAACAAGCAGCAGTATTGATTCTTATATTAACCAGATCAGTGCAAGCCAGGAAGAGGCAAATATCCTTATGGCTCAGGTAAACAGTGCAGACAACAGTATTTCTTCACTGATGGCTCAGGCTGCAGCAGAGCAGGCGGCAGCGGAAGAAGCAGCGGCTCAAGAACAGGAAGCATCAGCGGAAAGTGCAGAGCAGCAGCCGGAATTTGATCCGGAAACCGATACAATGGATTCCGAGAGCAGTTCTTCAAGCAGTAATGTGATAGTGGAAGAAGAGGCTCCGGAAGGGGATGCAGGCGTATCGGAAGATACATCTGAAAATGCAGGAAGTTCCGACACTTCTTCTGATTCCTCAAATTCCGGACAGGGTACGTACCTTGGAAACTTTACACTTACCGCATATTGTAACTGTGCTCAGTGCTGCGGAACAGCAGGAAATGCAACCGCAAGCGGTGCTATGCCAACATCAGGACATACAGTAGCTATGGCAGGTGTTCCGTTTGGAACACAGCTTCTGATCAACGGAACAGTATATACGGTAGAGGATTTAGGAACACCGTATGGTCATGTGGATATTTACTTTGACAGCCATGCAGAGGCTCTGAGTTTTGGGCTTCAGTATGCAGATGTGTATCAGTTAAACTAAATAGTATAAAAAAGAAAAAGGGTATGTGAAAATGGAAGATCATTTTTCACATACCCTTTTGTGTATAGTTTTGGCCTGTTCAGAACCACAGTGCATGAAGCAGGCGCTTTTACGTGTCTAGAAAACACAGGAGTACAATTATACTTTCACAGTATATTTTACAGATAAGGCGTTCCCGGAATCTGAGGATAGCTTCCCATTCCGATCAGAAGCTCCAGGCCAATCTGGCGGGCTTCCAGGACGGCTTCTTTTACTGCACTGGCATCTCCGGAAAGAGCAAGGATCACCTCATTGGAATGGCTGGTTCCGATATCCGGCGTCATATAGCTGATGATCTTTACGGCAGAAGCCTTCATGGCTGTGTCTGCCATTACAAGGCCGATAGCGGCAGGAGAGCCTGCCATAAAACCAAAAGCTTCCCCGGGTTCTGCATGAAAGGCTTTCTGGAGAGCCGGTCCTGCACTTGCGGAAAAAGCAAATTCCAGATGACCGGATTCGCTGATATAAAGTTCCCCGGCGTATTTTCCGGTGAGCTCCAGAGCAAGCTCGACAGCATGACGTACATCGGAGACATCATTTCCTCCAAGGACGATATAGTTTCCGTGGCCGCCCCAGCCCTTGGTATCTCTGGGAAGTTCAATGGAGAGAACCTCTGTATTTGTGGCCTTTACGGCATCGTCAATGGCAGTGATCTGTCCGGCTGCTCCGGTACGGGAACTAAAAAGTCCAAGTGTATGATAACGTGTGCCGATATTCATTTTTTGAAGAAGTGTATCATCAATGCCGGAAATCACCAGTCCAATGGTGTCCAGAACTGCAGTTCCTACAAATTCTGTCCGGGTACAGTGTGTGCTGATGCTTTTTATATCCATAAAAATTACCTCTTTTTTGGTATTGTGATTTTAATATAGCTTAAAAGGACTGGGATTTCAACGGATTTTGCTGTATTTGCAGGTGTTTTTGCTTTTTTTGGAGCAGCTAGATTGTTTTCTGGATATTTTTTAAAACTTTTTTGAAAAAAGTGTTGACAAATACCACTAAAATGAATATAATAATTTTTGCAGTCGCGAGTTACGACTGATAAATGAAAAAATCGAAGCGTGGCTCAGTTTGGTAGAGCGCTGCGTTCGGGACGCAGAGGCCGCAGGTTCAAATCCTGTCGCTTCGACTATATGATGAAGAATCTCTTTTTAAGAGGTTCTTTTCTTTTTGTAAAAAAAGCATGAGAATGTCTGAAATATCTTTATTTCATATTGTTACCAGATTGTAATCTCCCTTTGTTATGATAAACTCAACATAATGAAGGGAGACATTTTTTATGAAAATATTAGAAACAAAGCATCTGAAAAAATATTATGGTCAGGGCAGCAGTCTGGTAAAGGCCGTGGATGATATCAGCATCTCAGTGGAAAAAGGAGAGTTTGTTGCAATCGTGGGGACCAGCGGATCCGGAAAGACTTCTCTTTTAAATTTACTGGGCGGTTTGGACTATGCGGACAGCGGCGAGGTGATCATCGGCGGACAGTCTCTTTTGAATATGAAAGATGAGGAACGGACTGTATTTCGCAGAAGAAACATTGGATTTGTCTTTCAGAATTATAATCTGGTATCTATGCTGGATGTGTATAAAAATGTGATTCTCCCAATACGCCTGGATGGAAACAAACCGGATGAGGAATTTATCGGAAAGATTCTGAGCCTTCTGGGACTGACAGAAAAAGTCAGGAACAGACCGAATCAGCTTTCCGGCGGACAGCAGCAGAGAGTGGCCATTGCAAGGGCACTGGCTTCCAAGCCAAAGATTGTTCTGGCTGACGAGCCGACCGGTAATCTTGATTCCCGTACAAGCGCAGAGGTTATGGGGCTTTTGCAGATGACCAGCCGGGAGTTTAACCAGACAATCATTATGATTACCCATAATGAAGAAATTGCCCAGCTGGCAGACCGCATCATCCATCTGGAGGATGGAAGAGTAGTGGGAGGTGACATCCATGTTTCGGAATTCTGATAAGGAAGTATTAAAGGAGCTGGCAAGGGATAATTATTCCTCTCATAAAAGCAGAAACCGAATTGCCATTCTTGCCATTGCTCTGACCACGCTTTTGATCACAGCGGTGTGGACAGTAGGAATCAGTATGATTTCGACCATCAGTAATTACGGGGAATCTGCTCCAGGTCCGGGCTGTGAAGGAAATATTAACGGCACAGAAGAAACCCGGCAGAGGCTAGAGGAACTGCCTAAGATCCAATGGGCAGATATGGCCAGGGAATGCAGTGGGGCAGGACTTCACAACCGGGAGTTTGCCGGCATGGACGTGCGGCTGCTGGCTCCGGATAAAGGTTACTTCGGACATAATTTTGTGGAACTGATCGAAGGCAGATTTGCACAGAGCGCGGATGAAATTGTGATTTCTGATACTATGGCGGAACGTCTGGGGCTTGAAACAGTGGTTGGCAGTCAGCTGGAGCTTCTGGTGATGATCGGCGCAGATGAAAAAATGGTGGAAACGCCCATGACCTTTACCATTACCGGATATTATAAAAATCCCCTGATCAATATCAGCAAGGTTTATGATGAGATATATACGGTACCTGAATTTATTACACAGTATAATCCCGCTATGGGTCAGCGGCCGCAAAAGATTTATGTGAAGCTGAATAATCTGAATCCTCTCCTGATGAAAACAGATGTAATGAATAAACTGCAGGAAGCCAACGATCTGGCAGGAGGTACCGGAACCGGAACAAAAAATACCAGCAGTATGGGGAACATGCTTTTAAGTGTAGGACCGGCGATTCTGTTTGTGCTGTTTATTGGTATGAGCGGTTATTTTCTGATCTATAATGTGTTTTATATTTCTGTATCCTCTGATATCCGCTGGTTTGGCATGATGAAAACCATCGGTACCACAGCAAGACAGCTGAATGCTGTGCTGATGCAGCAGATTCGCCGTCTGGCAGTTATTGGTATACTGATCGGAATCGTACTGGGGTATCTTGTGGGAAATCTGATCGGACCGGGAGTGATGCGGCAGACTATGTATGGCATGTTTTACAAAACTCCAAACGTTTTGGTGGTGTTCCTTCTGGGAGCCGGATTTTCCTGGTTTACCGCATACATCAGTGCATTGAAATCTCTGAAGCTGGCCTGTCATATTTCTCCGGTGGAGGCAGCCAGATTTGCACCCAAAAAGAAGAAGAATCTGTTTACGATCCTTTCCTTTGCATTAAGCGGAATGATTTTTCTGGTTTCCTGTAATGCGGCTCTGGGATTTTCCATAGATCATATGGTGGAACGCTACAACATGAAGGATGCCAGGATTTTTCATAAAGGTTTCTCCTGGTCGCTGGAAGAGCCTTACCAGCCTGTCTCTGCAGAATTGCCGGAGAAAATATCTGCACTGCCTTTTGTGACCAATGTGGATGTGGCATATCAGGCAAGGCTGATGCCGGATTATGAGGAAACGACAATGGGAAGAATTTACTGGCCTTCTCTGGCTCAGGTGTCTCTGGACGGCGCGTTAAAAAAGGAAATGGAATTTTTTGCAGGCAGTGAAGAATTTATGAGTACTTATGGTGACACAGGTCTTCGGGATCAGGCAGAAAACAACCGGTGGAAGCTGGGAGTAAAGGGAATCCCTGCAGATTTGATCCAGCAGGAGCTTGCCTGTGAGGGCTTTTTTGAGGGAACTTTGGATCTGGAGAAGTTTGAGGCAGGAGAAGGGATTGTATGGGCGTCTCCGGACAGTCAGGAAATTCTGAGAAGAGATTTTGAGGGCAGCGTACATTCTGGAGATAAAACAACAATCGGTTTTTATGATGCTCAGGGGAACTGTATAGAAAAAGAGGTAACCATTCTGGCGGTACGGGCGAAATCTGAAATATATGGATCCGGTGATTTTGGCGTTGGGAACATTATTTTGTCCGATACTCTGTTTAAGGAGCTGTACCCGGATTATAAACAACGGATCAGCAACATTCAGATCGACACAGAGGAAGAGATCACAGAGGAACAGCATCAGCAGATTAACAGTCTTATGGCTGAGGAGTACAATAGTCAGCTTCAGCTGGACTCCCGTTATTACACCAGATCCGAAATGGGTGCTCAGAAGCAGACTTTCCAGCTGATCGGTTTTCTTCTGGCAGGACTTCTGGGAATCATTGGGATTTCCAATCTGGTCAATACGATTACTTCGGATGTATTTTCCCGAAAGATTGAGCTGGCGGCAATGCAGTCCATTGGAATGACAAGGAAGCAGCTGTGGGCAATGCTTTTGAAAGATACCCTGAAGTTTATGAGTGTGTCTGTGGTGCTTATGCTGATATCCGGAGGCATTATGTCTTATCTTGTGACTCAGCATCCTCTGTTTACCGGATTTAATGCAGGGCTGTTTCTGGTATCGGCAGCTGCTCTGCTGCTGGTGGTGACTGGTATCTGTATTTTTATGACCTGGCTTCTGGTAAAAGTTCTGAACAAAAAAACGATTGTTGAAAGACTGCGGGAAATTGAGTAAGATAAACACAGTGCAGCCAGGGCTGCGTGGAAAAAGCGGAGATCTTCGGACTCTCCGGACTGGAGAAAATAATGGATACAAAAATTCTTCTGCTTGAAGACGATATAATGTTAAATGAAGGCATTGCCTATGCCCTGCGAAAAAAAGGATACCTGGTGTACTGTGCAGAAAACATAAAGGAAGCGTCGGAATATCTGGATAAGCGTGTAAATCTTATGATACTGGATATCAACCTGCCGGATGGAGACGGAAGAACGTTTTTGAAAGACGTTCGACAGAATGATCCGGTTCCGGCATTGTTTCTGACTGCCCGGGATACAGAAGCAGATATGCTGAAAGGATTTGACTCAGGCTGCGACGATTATGTGACAAAGCCGTTTTCTATGGCGGTTCTGCTTCGGAGGATCGAAGCGCTGCTGAAGCGTTCAGAAAATACAGACAGCCGATTTTATCATTGTGGTGAGCTGGTATATGATTTTGATGGAAAACAGCTGAAAAAGCAGGGACGGGAGGTAAAGCTGACTGCCACGGAAATCCGTCTTCTGGAAGCCTTTTTGACCCACCGGAACCAGGTGCTGACAAGAGAACAGCTGCTGGATATGGTGTGGGATACTTATGAGAACTATGTGGATGAAAAAACCCTGAACGTAAATGTGGGAAGGTTACGGGGGAAAATACAGGAGGATTCCCGGGACCAGGGATATATCAGGACGATTTTTGGAATTGGCTACAAATGGAGTGACAGGGTATGAGCCGCGGGATAATGATATTGCTGGTGGCAGTGATTCTTATACTGGCAGTTGTGCTTGCTCTGGTTTTGCTCCGATATAAAAAAATGGAGAAATTTGCCGACAGAGCCATGATACAGGCGAATGATATAATGGAGCAGCTGATTCTGGGACGGGAAGTAAAATACTTTTCAGAGAATGAAGATTCTCTGCTTGGCAAATTTCAGGCCCGGGCAGGGCGGCTCTATGATATCCACAGTGCCCAGGAGCAGAGAGAAAAGGAACTGCGGGATCATCTCCCTGAAGCCGAAACTGCAGCCGGTACTTCCGGTGGTTTTATCTGCTGTCGATCAGGTATCGTTAAAGGCAGAACAGCACGGAAACGATATTTGTCTGGAAGGGCGGCAGGATCTGAAAGCCTGTCTGGATAGAAAATGGACAGAAGAGGTGTTTTTTAATCTGCTGGATAATGCAGTGAAATACAGTGCCCCGGAAAGCAGGATCCTTGTAGAGCTTCTGGAATATGAAATGTATATCCGGATCAATGTATGCAGTCAGGGAACAAAGGTGGAACGGGAAGAATTTGCCAGAGTCTTTCAGAGATTTTACCGGGGAAGGAACGCTGAAGAGCAGGAAGGCGTAGGACTTGGTCTGTATCTTGCCCGTGAAATCGTGAATGGCCAGAGGGGATATATGAAAGGGGAATATGAGCTGGAGAAAGGTAATGTATTCAGCGTGTTTTTACGCAGGTGAAGCTTTTTGAAGCGGAATAACCCGCGGTAAATCAGGAAAACCAGGGCTGATGCAAAGGCAGACAGATTATCTGCCGGAGCATCAGCTCTGGTTTTTTATTTATCAGTATTGACAAATAACAACATTGGTGATATGGTTAATTACACAAGTAATGAACTGGATAAGTAACCACATAAACAGAAGGGATGTGAGAATGCGTGAATGAAATCCTGACACAGGAGAAGTCAATTTATATTCAGATCAAGGAAATGATCGAGAACGATATTCTGCGGAATATTCTTTTGGAGGAGGAGAGGGTACCCAGCACCAATGAACTTGCGAAGCTTTATGCCATCAATCCTGCTACAGCAGCCAAGGGAGTCAATATTCTGGTAGACGAGGGGATTTTGTATAAGAAGAGAGGCATTGGAATGTTTGTAGCAACAGGAGCAAAGAAGCAGATCATGGAGAAGCGGAAAAAGAACTTTTATAACGATTATGTAAAAAGCCTCATGGCTGAGGCAGACAGTCTCGGAATCAGCAGACAGGAGCTGATTGCCATGATCCAGGAAGCAGAGAACGAAAAGAAGTAATGTTTTTCAGAAAGCAGAGGGCGCATATATGAGTGAATTAAAAGCAAAGGGAATTACTAAGAAATACGGAACAAAGGAAGTGCTGCACGGTATTGACCTGACACTGGAAAAAGGGAAGATCTATGGTCTGATCGGTCGTAACGGAGCGGGCAAAACCACGCTTTTATCCATATTGACTTCTCAGAATCCGGCAACAGAGGGAAGTGTGACCTTTGATGAAATGCAGGTATGGGAAAATCCGGAGGCATTGAAGCATCTCTGTTTTTCCAGGGAGCTGAACCAGCTTCAGGGCGGCAATGCCAATGCAATGAAAGTAAAAGAATATCTCTGGGCAGCAGCTACCTTTTTTCCTTATTGGGATAAGGAAATGGCACAGAAGCTGGTGGATATTTTTAAGCTGGACGTGAAACAGAAAATTTCAAAGCTTTCCAAGGGAATGTGTTCCATGGTAACGATTATTGTAGGACTGGCAAGTAAAGCGGAGTTTACGATTTTTGACGAGCCGGTGGCAGGACTTGATGTGGTTGCCAGAGAGAAGTTTTATGAGATTCTTGTGGAAGAATTTATGGAAACCGGACGGACCTTTGTAGTATCTACTCACATTATTGAGGAAGCGTCAGATATTTTTGAAGAAGTGATCCTTCTGGATCAGGGCAGGATACTTTTGAAAGAAAATACACAGAACCTTTTGGAAAGAGCCTTTCACGTCAGCGGCCATGAGGAGGAAGTGGCGCGTGCTGTGGAAGGACTGACTGTCCACCACGAGGAACGTCTGGGAAGAAGCCGCGGTGTGACAGTGCTTCTGGAGCCGGGACAGCGCATTGGTACAGAATATGATGTAAGCGTACAGCGTGTAAGCCTTCAGAAATTATTTGTGGCGCTTTGTGGGGAGGAATGAGTATGAGACTTAAAAGTCATTTAAAATACTGGGGCAGGAACGCTTTTGTCTGGACGGGAATCTCCCTTGTCTGTGTTCTGGGATTTTGGATCATGAATGAACTAAGCAGCGCAAAATATATACAGGGCATTGGTCTGGCATCTACATTTCTGGTGTATCTTACAGTGGTGGGAGCGTTTGTTTCTATGATCGCGGTAATTTCTACATTCCAGACAGAAATTCCCCGGCTGGTGTCTATGAATGTTACCCGGAAGGCAGCTGTATGGGGACTGACGGCAGGTCACGCAGCAACTGCGCTTCTGCATATGCTTTTAGGTATCCTGATATGGTGTATCTTTGGCATCGGGGAAGCAGAAATGGTGGTTTTTATTGCATCTTTGATCACAAGTGTGATGCTGGGCTTTGGTGGCTTTGGCATGCTGCTTGGGGCGTCAGTGCTTCGCTGGGGTAAAATTGGAACAATTATCATGGCAGCTGCAATTATGGTGATAACGATTGGCATTTCCGCTTTTATAGCCATGGGAGGAAAAGATTCTTTTCGGGGATTCAGTATGGAAACAGTGGCGGAACTTAATTTCTGGCCTCTGGCTCTGGCTATGGCGGCTTTCTATCTGCTTGCAGGAGCAGCTGGGTTTATGCTTACAAGAAAGATCGAAGTACGGGTATAGGGAGGGGACAATGATGTTGGATATGATACGAAAACAGTTCCTGATACAAAAAGATGATTTGATCGCCAGCGTATTGATCGCGGCTGGAGCAGGGATTTTTGGAGTTTTGCTTCTTCAGGTCATTTATTACCTGAAGCCGGATGCGGCAGCGGAGTATGTGCCTCTGGGAACGATCCTGTCAGGCGGATTTGCCACGTTTTTTGCAATAGCGTTTATTATGGTTCAGCTTTCTGTGTATTTTCGCCTGGCGATATCCATGGGAGGCGTGCGGAAATACTTTTTCTGGGCGTTTCTTGCAGTGACTCTGATACAGAACCTTGCGATTTATGGAATTGTACTCCTGGTTCATATGGGGGACCAGTTCCTGAACCAATGGTATTTAGATAATAACTTCAATTTAATATCAGTAGGGTCTAACAAAAAATTTATATATAACACTTGACATATAAGCCAAAATATGCGGCCGCTCTCGCTACAGATC
>JAETOL010000103.1 GCA_021771755.1 Lachnospiraceae bacterium
GGAGAAATACTTCGTGTGAATGGAATGCGTTCATATGACGAACACAAATTGCTGCTAAAAAATGAGGGAAGAAGTTGTCAGGATGAATTCTATATTGAACAGATGTAGTCGGTGAGATGTTCTGAGAAGTAATGAGAAGCCCTGCGTTTGTAACGTGTATGCAACACCACATTTCAAGAACCCAGTAAAATCAAGCGTTCCTAGTTACCTAAACGATAATTCAAACCAAATATCAGAAAGAACAATTTTCCCCGAAAACATCGAGTTTTCGGGGATTTCTTTATATTCTCATAAATCTATCAGACACCACAAAAACACACTTTTTATTTTACAATAAAAGACGTTGCTGTATAATCATAGATGAAAGGGGATATTCGTATGGAATTAAGAATACTGCGCTATTTTTTGACAGTAGCAAAAGAACAAAGTTTTACAAAAGCAGCGGAACAACTACACATCACACAGCCAACTCTATCCAGACAACTTGCAGCGTTTGAGGAAGAGCTGGGTATTGTTCTGTTTGTTCGAAAAGGGAAAAGCATTACGCTTACAGATGAGGGGATTCTGTTAAAGAGAAGGGCGTTGGAAATCCTTAATCTTGAAGAACGAACGCTGGAAGAACTAAGAGGAACGAAAGATGTGATAGAGGGAACGGTTACTTTTGGCTGCGGAGAGTTTACAACAGTAGAAACATTGGCAAAGATATGCAAGCGCTATAAAGAAAAATATCCTCTTGTTCAAATTGCGATTCATACTGCAACAGCAGATACTATATATGAGATGATGAATAAAGGTCTTGTGGATATTGCATTGTTTATGGAACCGGTAGATACAGAAGGGCTTGATTATATCAGGATTAAAGACAGTGACCATTGGGTAGTAGGCATTTGTCCTGATGATCCGCTTGCTGATAAGAAGTATATAGAGAAGAAGGAACTTTTGGATAAGCCACTTATTTTGCCGGAAAGGGTGGGGGTTCAGAGTGAACTTGCAAATTGGTTTGGGAAAGATTTTTCCAATCTTGATATTTCATTTATAAGCAATCTTGGAACAAATGCCGGTGTGATGGCGGCAAATGGACTTGGGTATCCAATATCTATTGAAGGAGCTGTAAAATATTGGCGGGAAGATATTCTTGTGCAAAGAAGGCTTTATCCGGAAATTACTGCAAACTGTGTGATTGCCTGGAGAAGAAATATTCCTTATTCGCAGGCGGTAAATAAGATGATAGAAGAAATCAATGCCTTTCTGGCATAAAAGTGAATACAATATAAGTATTGGACATAGTGTGACTATAAAGCATAAAATAGATGTGTAGGATAGAAAAATATCTTGCACATCTATTTTTGTAAAGGAGACGGATAATTATGGGAAAAAAATTAGTGGCATATTTCAGCGCAAGTGGAACAACGAGAAAAGTGGCAGAAATGATTGCTGATTATGCAAGAGCAGATTTGTTTGAGATTACACCGAAGATTCCTTATACAAAAGAGGATCTTGACTGGATGAATAAAAAATCCAGAAGCAGTGTAGAGATGAATGATAAGAAATTTAGACCAGAAGTGTTGGATGCGGATATAGACATCGATGCCTATGATGAAATCATTTTAGGATTTCCAATCTGGTGGTATGTAGCACCGACAATCGTAAATACCTTTTTGGAAAAATATAATTTCTCAGATAAAAGAATCATTTTGTTTGCTACTTCCGGTGGAAGTGGATTTGGAAATACGGTAACAGAACTGCAGATTTCTGCACCGGACAGTGTGATTACAGAAGGAAAGATATTGAATTACGCAACGAAACAGCAAATTGCTGAATGGGCAGGAACATTATAAGATTGGAGAGATGTAATATGAAAAGAATTGTGCAGACCGCAGGAAGAAATGCATTAGAGGAATTTGCCCCACAGTTTGCCCATTTCAATGATGATGTCCTTTTTGGAGAGAACTGGAACAATCAGGATATTGATGTAAAGACGAGAAGTATTATTACGGTAGTGGCGTTGATGTCTTCCGGTATTACGGATTCTTCCTTGAAATTCCACTTACAGAATGCAAAGACACATGGTGTGACCCAGAAAGAAATTGCAGCGGTTATCACTCATGTCGCATTTTATACAGGATGGCCGAAAGGATGGGCTGTATTTAATCTGGCAAAAGAAGTGTGGAATGTAGATGAAGGTGATTTACCTTATGACGATGAAGCGATGCGGGCGCATGCAAAGAAAATGATATTTCCGATAGGAGTTCCAAACGATGAATTTGCACAGTATTTTTCGGGAAGAAGTTTTCTTGCTCCTGTCTCGACTTCTCAGGTGGGAATATTTAATGTAACATTTGAGCCGGGATGTCGAAATAACTGGCATATCCACCATGCAAAGAGTGGTGGCGGACAGATACTTATTTGTATGGCAGGGCGTGGATATTATCAGGAAGAAGGAAAAGAAGCAATAGAAATGAATCCGGGAGACTGTATAAATATTACAGCAGGTGTAAAGCATTGGCATGGAGCAGCACCGGATGAATGGTTTTCACATTTGGCAATTGAAGTATTGGGAGAAGATACTTCGAATGAATGGTGTGAACCGGTTACTGATGAAAAATACAGCAAATTAGTATAATGAAAAAGTGTAAAGAAAAGATAGAAATGCATGGAAATACAGATATCAATGTATCAAAAATTTGTTTGGGCTGCATGAGCTTTGGAAAAGCTGGAACAATGCATGACTGGACACTTGATGCAGCAGGAGCTTTAAATGTAAAGTTGACAGATTCAGATATGGAATATCTGGATGAAATGTATATTTCACATCCGATCGTTGGTGCCATCAATCATAATCATAATCATAATCATAATCATAATCATAATCATAATCTCTCGGAATCCTGAGTGATTATAGCCAGCATAGCTGGCATTGAACTTTGAAAAGTAAATATTATCTGAAAAGAATTAAAATAGACATGGGAAACAGACATCTTGAGTTTCCGCAAACTGTAATTTAAAAATGAACATGTCTGCCCAAAGCACCAATCTGCTGACTTTTTGAAAATTTCAGAATGGCAGTTCTGTGATTAGAGGCACTTTAATAAGCCCCGCCGGAACCGGACTTTGGGAGACCTGTTCTTTTATCTATTTAAACAGTCAGCTTAAGGCAGAGTTGACGGTATGCAGGACGTTTTGTCCTGAACCATAGTCTGATGCCTTCTTTTGCATAGGACAGTATGCCGGAGATGCCTTTTGCCAGCCGGTAATAGCAGAAAGAGATTCTTT
>JAETOL010000025.1 GCA_021771755.1 Lachnospiraceae bacterium
GCTTATTAAAGTGCCTCTATTCACAGAACTGCCATTCCATATCTCTCATAAAAACGGCAAATTGGTGCTTTAGACAGACATATCCATTTTTCAATTACACTTTGCGGAAACTCAAGTCTACAATCGGATAAACTCCGGTTTCCTTCCTTTAAATATGGTGTAATACCGGAAACCACAGTCTTTCAGTACGGCTGCAGCATTGTCAAATGCGAAGGCGATTTTATCCGGGGAATGGGCATCTGCGCCTACGGTAATGATCTCACCGCCCAGTTCCCGGTAGCGGCGGATCACAGAACAGCAGGGATTGGGCTCGCCCAGTCCGTAATGATAGCCTCCGGTATTGATTTCGATACCGATATTTTTATGGATCAGAGTGCGCAGGATTTCGTCCAGGACATCCTGATAACGTTCATAGCTGTAACAGCGGTTCTGATTGGGGCCATACCGTACAATATAGTCGATGTGTCCGTAGACATCTATATCGGAAAAGACACGGAGATTTTCCAGAATCGATTCAAAATATTCCCGGTAGCAGTCAGACTCCTGACGGTTCTGAAAAAATTCGCCGTAATAAGGGTCATAGCCGTGGACTACATGAGAAGAACCAATGACAAAATCGAAAGGATACAGTTGTGTTTCCTGATCAAATCTTTGTTTCAGATGAGGCTGAAGCCCGTATTCAATCCCGAAATTCACAGTGATCCGGTCTCTGTATTTTTCTTTTAAACCGGTCAGACGGTCCTTATAAGCCGGCAGATCCAGGTGAAAGATCTGACCGTCCGGCGTAGGAGGGTAATCCGGATCTAAATGTTCGGTAAAACAGATTCCGTCAAGTCCCCGTAAAATCCCTTCCCGGATCATGTCCTCCATATCTGTCCGGGAATCTGCTGAAAAAGAGGAATGCATGTGACAGTCCCATAAAATCTGGTTTTTCATAATAAATCCTCCATTACATCCATTATGATCCGATTATAGCACAGAGATTTACCATTTTTGTAATGTTTTTTCCAAAATAGTCTTGAATTTTTGTATGAGATTCGATACAATATGTTCAGGTTGACGTTTCCTTAACAATTGAGAGGCGCCATAATCAACCATTTAAAATTCATAGGAGGAATTTATCATGGCAGTAAAAGTTGCAATTAATGGATTTGGCCGTATCGGTCGTCTGGCTTTCCGTCAGATGTTTGGAGCAGAAGGATTTGAAATCGTTGCTATCAACGACCTTACATCCCCGAAAATGTTGGCTCACTTATTAAAATATGACTCAACTCAGGGCAGATACGCTCTCTGTGACAAAGTAGTAGCTGGTGAGGATTCTATCACAGTTGACGGAAAAGAAATCAAAATTTATGCAAAAGCAAACGCTGCAGAGCTTCCATGGGGAGAGATCGGCGTAGACGTAGTTCTTGAGTGTACAGGTTTCTACACATCCAAGGACAAAGCTCAGGCTCATATCGATGCTGGTGCTAAACACGTTATCATTTCCGCTCCGGCAGGAAACGACCTTAAAACAATCGTTTACAATGTAAACCACGAAGGTCTTACAAGCGAAGACAAGATCATCTCCGCTGCATCCTGTACAACAAACTGCCTTGCTCCGATGGCAAAAGCTCTTAACGATCTTGCAGCTATCAAGACAGGTATCATGTGCACAATCCACGCTTACACAGGCGATCAGATGACACTTGACGGACCGCAGAGAAAAGGCGATCTGAGAAGATCCCGTGCAGCAGCAGTTAATATCGTTCCGAACAGCACAGGTGCTGCAAAAGCAATCGGTCTTGTTATTCCGGAACTGAACGGCAAACTTATCGGTGCTGCTCAGCGTGTTCCGACCCCAACAGGTTCTACTACAATCCTTACAGCAGTTGTTGAAGGAACTGTAACAAAAGAGCAGATCAACGAAGCTATGAAAGCAGCTTCCAACGAGTCCTTTGGTTACAATGAGGATGAGATCGTATCCAGCGATATCGTAGGAATGACCTATGGTTCTCTGTTCGATGCTACTCAGACTATGGTTCTTCCGCTTGACAACGGAACAACACAGGTTCAGGTTGTATCCTGGTATGACAACGAGAACTCCTACACAAGCCAGATGGTTCGTACAATCAAACACTTTGGCAAACTTCTTGGAGCTTGATTCGTTTAATACGAAAGAGTGAAATAGACTCAGCAAGGGGTCCGGTCTGATAAGGACCGGGCCCTTTTTTAGTTATTATAATTCGGAGGTTATACAATCATGGGATTAAATAAAAAATCAGTTGATGATATCAACGTAAAAGGCCAGAAAGTTCTGGTAAGATGCGACTTTAACGTTCCGCTCAAAGAAGGTAAGATCACAGATGAGAACCGTCTTGTTGCAGCTCTTCCTACAATTAAGAAACTCGTTGCTGATGGTGGAAAGGTTATCCTCTGCTCTCACCTTGGCAAACCGAAGGGAGAGCCGAAACCTGAGCTGTCTCTTGCTCCTGTAGCAGTTCGTCTTTCCGAGCTTCTGGGCCAGGAAGTAAAATTCGTTGCAAGCCCGGTTGTTGTTGATGACACAGTGAAAGCAGCAGTTGACGCTATGAACGACGGCGAGATCGTTCTTCTTGAGAATACACGTTATCGTGCAGAAGAGACAAAGAACGGCGAAGCATTCAGCAAAGACCTTGCTTCCCTTGCTGACGTATTTGTAAATGATGCATTCGGAACCGCTCACAGAGCACACTGCTCTAACGTTGGTGTAACAGAGTTTATCGACACCTGCGCGGTTGGATATCTGATGCAGAAAGAAATCGACTTCCTTGGAAATGCAGTAGAAACTCCGGTAAGACCGTTTGTTGCAATTCTTGGAGGCGCAAAGGTTGCTGATAAACTGAATGTTATCTCCAACCTTCTTGAAAAATGCGATACACTGATCATCGGCGGCGGAATGGCTTATACTTTCCTGAAAGCAAAAGGACTGGAAGTAGGTGCTTCTCTGGTTGATGATACAAAACTTGACTACTGTAAGGAAATGCTTGCAAAGGCAGAGTCTCTTGGCAAACAGCTTCTTCTTCCGGTAGATACAGCTATCGCAAAATCTTTCCCGAACCCGATCGACGCTGAGATCGATGTTGATTATGTGGACTGCGATGCAATCCCGGCAGACGTACTTGGACTGGATATCGGACCGAAGACAGCAGAAATCTACGCGGAAGCTGCAAAAACAGCTAAGACTGTAGTATGGAACGGACCGATGGGCGTATTCGAGAACCCGGTTCTTGCAAAAGGAACGATCGCTGTAGCGAAAGCTCTTGCAGAAACAGATGCTACTACCATTATCGGTGGCGGTGACTCTGCAGCAGCTGTAAACCAGCTTGGATTTGGCGATAAGATGAGCCATATTTCCACTGGCGGCGGCGCATCTCTGGAGTTCCTGGAAGGAAAAGAGCTTCCGGGCGTAGCAGCAGCTAACGATAAATAATCGAAAGCAATTATTAAATAAGATAGGAGATTATCACCATGGCAAGAAAGAAAATCATCGCTGGAAACTGGAAAATGAACATGACTCCAAGCGAGGCAGTTAAATTAGTAGAAACTCTGAAACCACTTGTAAAAAACGAAGAAGTTGACGTAGTATTCTGCGTACCGGCTATCGACATCATTCCGGTTGTTGAAGCTTGCAAGGATACCAACATTCAGGTTGGTGCAGAGAACATGTACTTTGAGGAGAAAGGCGCTTACACAGGCGAGATCTCCCCGGCTATGCTTACAGATGCAGGCGTAAAATATGTAGTTCTCGGACATTCTGAGAGAAGAGATTACTTTGGTGAGACAAATGAGGATGTAAACAAAAAAATGCTCAAAGCTTTCGAGCATGGTATTACTCCGATCATGTGCTGCGGCGAGACTCTTACTCAGAGAGAGCAGGGAGTGACTATGGACTTCATCCGTCAGCAGGTTAAGGTTGGATTCCAGGGCGTAACAGCAGATCAGGCTAAAACAGCAGTGATCGCTTACGAGCCGATCTGGGCTATCGGAACAGGCAAAACAGCTACTACTGAGCAGGCTCAGGAAGTTTGTGCAGATATCCGTGCATGCATCGCTGAAATCTATGATGAGGCAACTGCAGAAGCAATCCGTATCCAGTACGGCGGATCTGTAAACGCTGCAACTGCTCCGGAACTGTTCGCACAGAACGACATCGATGGCGGTCTGGTAGGCGGCGCTTCCCTGAAAGAAGATTTCGGAAAGATCGTAAACTACAAATAAGACATACAAAAAAGCAGTATATCATTTTTGATATGCTGCTTTTTTTCTGGACTTAATGTCTGGACAGGCCGGAAATGGCCTTTGCGTTCATTACGCGTTCCAGGGTATCACAGATATCCTTTTCGGTTGTTTCCGGATGAATGGTGCACATTCTGAGAACCTTTCTGCCAAGCAGTTCCGTGGTAAAAATCTGTGCAAATCCACTGTCTGTGATCTCCTTTGAGATATTCTGATTTATTTCATCCAATTCTTTTTGAGAGAAGCTTCCATCCCCGATGTAACGGAAATTAATGATTCCCAGCTGTGCATGAGATACAATTTCCCATTGAGGATTCCGGGAAACTGTTTTTTCTACAAGCTCTGCAAGAGCACAGCCATGATCAATGGCGCTTGCAATACCTTCGGTTCCCATAGTCTGAAGCGTAAGCCATAATTTCAGTCCTCTTGCCGGACGGGTCAGCTCCGGTCCAAGATCCCAGAATTCTACACTGCCATCACAGTTTTCTGCATCCTTAAGATATTCCGGATGGGCGGCAAAACTGTCTACAAGAAAAGACTGATCCCGTACCAGTACAATACTGCAGCCGTAAGTCTGCATCAGCCATTTGTGAGCATCCCAGCTGAGACTGTCAGAGAGTTCGATCCCGGACAGATTTTTTTTATGCTTATCGGATAACAAGGCAGAAGCACCGATTGCCCCGTCTACATGAAGCCACATGTCATATTTTTTGCAAAGTGCAGAAATATCTGCAATGGGATCAATACTCCCTGTGTTTGTCGTACCTGCGGATGCAATGACGGCAAAAGGCTTTTTATGATTGGAAACATCTTTTTTACAGCTGCCTGAAGCTTATCCATATCCATGCAGAAACGGCTGTCTGCAGGGATGATATGAATCTGCTCCTGGCTGAAGCCGATGATATGCAGTCCTTTTGCCACAGAAGAATGTGTCTGATCAGAAACATAAATAATGGCACGGCTGCGTTCGTCGTAGGTCAGGCGTGCATCTCTGGCTGCGGTAAGTGCTGTCAGATTGGCAATGGAACCTCCGGAGACAAAGAGACCTCCTCCGGAAGCAGGATATCCGGCAAGATCACACATCCAGCGGATCAGCTTTTTTTCAATCAGATCCGGCGCCGGGGCATTAACCTGACAGCTTGCATGCGGATTGTAGGCATTTGTCATGACATCGCCCATCCAGGAAAGGAGAGAGGCAGTGGAAGGCACACAGGAAAAGCTGCGTGGATGCTGGATCAAAAGTGTATTGGAATAAACATCACGGAGCATTTCTGAATATACAGTCTGAACCGGACGTCCATGAGAAGGAATATCCTGATTTTCCAGGTGAGTCAGTGTTTCACTGGGAACAGAATGGCAGACAGGCTGAGTCTCCATGTGATTATAAAAATCAACAACCTGAGAGGTAAAGTCCTGTACCAGCATACCGATCTGTCTGTTTTGTTTTTGAGTTTCTATGTTCATGGCAATTGCCTCCTTGACTTGTATTTCCTGTAATGCTACTATAAAAAATATGATTTGCAAAATTCATAGATTTTATAAAAGTGTTCAAAAATTTTGAATGGAGATCAAATGGAGATAAGAAATTTAATTACTTTTGTAAGAATTGCAGAGGTACAGAGCTTTTCTAAGACGGCAGAACAGCTGGGATATTCTCAGTCTGCTGTCACAATGCAGATCAAACAGCTGGAAGGGTAGCTTGGAACCCAGCTGTTTGAACGGATCGGGAAACAGGTGAAGCTGACACAGGCCGGAGAAAGACTTCTGCCTTACGCCCTGGAGATTCTGGATTCTATGAGAAAAGCAGAAAGCATCGTACAGGAACCGGAAGAGATATCCGGAAAACTGCACATTGGAACCTGTGAATCTTATGTGACCAGTATCCTGCCTTCTGTTATCATGGAGTTCAGTCAGCAGTGCCCCCATGTGGAGATCAGCACCTGTACGGCTCTCGTTCCGGAACTTTTGCAGATGCTCAGACAAAATGATATTGATATTTTGTTTTTTCTGGATAAAAAATTTTATTTTTCTGAGTGGATCAAGGTATTGGAACAGCCGGAAAAAATACATTTTGTTGCCTCAAAGGATTCTCCTCTGGCGGGAAAAAAACAGATTTCTGTCAGTCGGCTGCTTCAGGAACCTCTGTTTCTTACGGAAAAAGGAATCAGTTACCGTTATGCGCTGGAACAGTCCCTGGCAGCAAAAGGCTATGAGCTCCATCCGGTGTGGGAAGTTGGAAACACAGATGTGATCACCCGGTTTTTGCTGAAGAACAAAGGAATTTCCTTTCTTCCGGAGTATGTCGTGGAGGAGCACATTAAAAATGGTGATCTGGTGATCCTTGATACGGAATGTGAAGAGATCACAATGTGGAGCCAGCTGGTATATCACCGGAACAAATACGTTACACCGCAGATGAAACTGTTTATGGAACAGATGATGAGAAAAATGCTTTATCGCTTTACTTGACAAATATCTTTTTCTCATCTACTATAAGAACAACATTTACATTCCATCAGAAAGGAGAACCTGTAATGGAGAAGAAGATTATTCATGCTGCCCTTCTGGGGCTTGGTACGGTAGGCACTGGTGTCTATAAAGTACTAAAAGGACAGAAAGAGGAAATGGAGGCCAAGATCGGCAGTGAGATCAGGATCAAAAAGATCATGGTCCGTAATCTGGAAAAAGCAGCTGCCAGAGTTGACGATCCCTCTGTACTTACCAACAACTGGGAGGAGATCCTGAACGATCCGGAGATTGATATCGTGATCGAGCTGATGGGAGGAATCGAGCCGGCAAGAACCTGCATCCTGGCCGCTCTGGAAACCGGAAAACATGTGGTGTCTGCAAACAAAGACCTGATCGCTGTTCATGGCAAGGAGCTTCTGGATATGGCAGAAGCACACCAGGTGGATTTCCTATTTGAGGCGGCTGTTGCCGGAGGAATCCCCATCATCCGTCCGCTGAAGCAGTGCCTGGCCGGCAATCACATGAGAGAGGTCATGGGTATTGTAAATGGCACCACGAATTTTATCCTGACCAAAATGACACAGGAAGGAATGGAATTTAAGGAAGCCCTTGCTCTTGCCACAGAGCTTGGATATGCAGAGGCAGATCCTACGGCAGATATAGAAGGTCTGGATGCCGGACGCAAGGTTGCGATTCTTGCTTCTGTTGCATTTAATTCCAGGGTTGTTTTTGACGACGTTTATATCGAGGGAATCACCAAAATATCCGCCAAGGATATCCGCTACGCCAAGGAAATGGGATGCGACATCAAGCTTCTTGGTGTGGCAAAAAATACAGAAGAGGGAATTGAGGCCTACGTATGCCCTATGCTGATCCCAAGTTCTCATCCGCTGGCATCTGTTAATGACTCCTACAATGCAGTTTTTGTAAACGGAGACGCCGTAGAAAATGCCATGTTTTTTGGAAGAGGAGCAGGAGAACTTCCCACAGCCAGTGCAGTGGTGGGAGATGTTTTTGATATTGCGCGTAATATCAAGGCAGACTGCTGTGCAAGGATCGGATGTACCTGCTATAAAAATATTCCGGTGAAAAAAATGGCAGACACCTATAATCGCTATTTCCTGCGCCTTCATGTAGAAGACCGCTGTGGTGTACTGGCGGAGATGACTGCAGTTTTTGCCAAATATCATGTCAGCGTTGCCCAGATCATCCAGAAACAGACTCGCCCAAACGACAGGGCAGAGGTGGTTGTGATCACGGGAAAAGTTCGGGAAGGAGATTTCCGCACCGCTATGGAGGAATTGTCCGGAAGAAGCTCTGTACATAAGATCTCCAGTATGCTTCGGGTATACGGAGAATAAGAAAGGGAAAGATCAGGAATTTTTCGGGGAAAATCCTTGAAAAATTCCTGATTTTTGGTACTATATAGTATGTGAACAGATGTTAGAAAATACTCCGCGGTTTTCGCGGGGAAATCATACAAAAAGGAGAACATTATGAGCAAAAAACCAACTGTTTTAATGATCCTTGACGGTTACGGACTGAATGAAAGACATGACGGAAACGCGGTATATGAAGCGAAAACTCCGGTTATGGACAGACTGATGGCTGAGTGTCCTTTTGTAGAGGGAAATGCAAGCGGACTGGCAGTCGGCCTTCCGGACGGTCAGATGGGAAACTCTGAGGTTGGACATATGAATATGGGCGCAGGCCGCATCGTATATCAGGAACTGACCAGAATCACCAAGGAGATCAATGACGGTGATTTCTTTAAAAATGAGGCTCTTCTTGCAGCAATGAAGAATGCGAAAGACAATGATTCCGCCATCCATTTTATGGGACTTCTTTCTGACGGCGGTGTCCACAGCCATATCACTCATCTTTACGGACTGCTTGAGATGGCTAAGAGAGAGGGCCTGAAAAAGGTTTATGTACACTGCTTCCTGGATGGCCGTGATACACCTCCGGCTTCCGGTAAGGGATATATCGAACAGCTTCAGGCTAAGATGCAGGAAATCGGCGTAGGCGAGATCGGTGTGGTTTCCGGCCGTTACTACGCAATGGACAGAGATAACCGCTGGGATCGTGTGGAACTGGCATACAATGCCCTGACAAAAGGCGAAGGTGTGAAGGGTACAGATGCGGCAGAGGCAGTTCAGGCATCCTATGACAACGAAAAGACCGATGAATTTGTTCTTCCGACTGTGATCGAGAAGGACGGCAGACCAGTGGCTTCTGTCCAGGATAAGGATTCCGTGGTATTCTTCAACTTCCGTCCGGACCGTGCCCGTGAGATCACCAGAGCATTCTGTGATGATGACTTCAAGGGATTCGCGCGCGAGAAAAAACTGGATGTGACTTTCGTATGCTTTACCAATTACGACGATACCATTCAGAATAAAATGGTGGCATTCAATAAAGTACAGCTTCACAATACCTTTGGCGAGTACCTGGCAGCACATGATATGACACAGGTGCGTATTGCAGAAACTGAAAAATATGCGCATGTTACTTTCTTCTTTAACGGCGGTGTGGAAGAGCCGAATAAGGGAGAGGACAGAATCCTTGTAAAATCCCCGAAGGTTGCTACTTATGACCTTCAGCCGGAAATGAGTGCACCACAGGTATGTGATAAGCTTGTGGAGGCGATCAAGTCCGATAAATATGATGTGGTGATCATCAACTTCGCCAACCCGGATATGGTTGGACACACCGGTGTGGAGGCAGCTGCAGTCAAGGCTGTGGAAACGGTAGACGAGTGTGTGGGAAGAGCTGTTGAGGCTGTGAAAGAAGTAAACGGTCAGATGTTTATCTGCGCGGACCATGGAAACGCAGAGCAGCTTGTAGATTATGAGACCGGGGAACCATTTACCGCTCATACTACAAATCCGGTTCCGTTTATCCTTGTAAATGCAGACCCGAAATATACTCTGAAAGAGGGCGGATGTCTTGCAGACATCATTCCAACTCTGATCGAACTGATGGGAATGGAAAAACCGGCAGAGATGACAGGAGAGTCACTTCTTATCGAAAAATAAAAAGAAATCATACAGAACAGATCCTGAAGAAGACTTTGGGGTCTGTTTTTTTTATTTATCAGAAAAGCAATATATTTTTGTATGGATTTTTACAGGATAAAAAGTATATTGCAGGATACAATAACAGAAACGGATTTTGCTATGATAAAAAATAGAATCGTGCTGCCAGGCCGGTATGCCTTAGGAGCCGGCATACACATGCCAAAACACCTCGTGAGACAGTGCCGTGTGAACAGTAAGGAAAAATGTCAGAACTCGAAAAAACATAGATGAGATATGGTACAAAATGTAGAAAGTATGTTATAATAGGATGGCTTAGTGTATATTGGTTTTTGATGTTACGATCAAGGAGAAAAATAGATGAGCAATAAGGAGAAAAGAAAAGATATTCCTTCAGGGCCCGGGAATGAAGACAAAGAAATTTATGACATGGAAGAAAAAATCAATGCAGCCCTGGATAAAATAACGGCCGCTCCTTCTGAAAATGTGTATGATCCGGATGAAGAATATGAATCGGAAGAAGAGTACGATCCGGATGGGGAATATGAATCGGAAGAAGAGTACGATCCGGATGGGGAATATGAATCAGAAGAAGAGTACGATCCGGATGAGGAATATGAATCAGAAGAAGAGTACGATCTGGATGAGGAATATGAATCAGAAGAAGAGTATGATCCGGATGAGGAATATGAATCAGAAGAAGAGTATGATTCAGACGAGGAATATGAGCAGGACGAAGAATACGAAGAGGATACAGATGTTTTTGTACGAAAAAGAGGGAAATCTGCAAGACCTCAGCCGGTAAAATATGTTCCGATTGATGATATTGATGAAAAAATGGCATTTCCTCTGGTGAGGAAAAAAAAGCATAAAGGTTTGAAAATCACAGGAATCGTGGCTGCGATGGCCATTGTGGCAGCCGGATGCGCATATGGTGCTGCATCTTATTATTATGCGGACCGTTTTTTTGAAGGAACCTGGATCAATGGAATCAATTGTTCCGGAATGACTGCTTATGAGGCAGAACAGGCTCTTGCAAAAAAAGTGCAGGATTATTCGATACAGGTCGCTTCCAGAGAGCAGGAGCCACAGACTATTACAGGAGACCAGATTTCCTATCAGTATCTTTCTACAGGAGAAACGCTTCAGCTTTTGAAGGCTCAGAAGCCCTATGAGTGGATCAAAGGATATTATGAACAAAAAAGCCATACGGTGTCTGAAAAAGTATCCTATGATAAAACACTTCTTCAGCAGCAGGTTATAGCATTGAACTGTGCGAAGGCAGAAAATCAGACTGCGCCGGAAAATGCGTATGTGGCATTTAAAGATAACCAGTTTCAGATTATTCCGGAAACACAGGGAACGCAGTTGAATGTAAAGCAGGCGTACCGGATTTTGGATCAGGCAGTGTCTGAAACACAGGAGTCTGTAGATTTTGGAACGACACCGGAAGCTTATGTGTCAGCAGCAGTGACGCAGAATGATCCGGAACTCCAGTCTGCATTAGAGGCCTGCAACAATTATACGAAAGCAAGTATCACCTATACTTTTGGGGATCAGACTGCAACACTTGATGGAAATACAATCAAAGACTGGCTGCAGTTTGATGAAAAAGGACAGCTTCTGCTGGATGATAATACGTTCCATCAGCACATTGCAGATTATGTTGCGCAGCTTGCTGCATCCTACAATACAGTAGGCACGGAAAGAGAATTTTATACAACCAGTGGAAGGACAGTTTATGTGTCCAGCTCTGTTTATGGATGGGCAATCGATCAGGCTGCCGAGGCAGCACAGCTTTCCCAGGAGATTCAGTCTGGAACACAGACAACCAGAGAACCTGTTTACAGTCAGACTGCCAATTCTCATGGAGTGAACGACCTTGGAAATACGTATATTGAGGTGGATCTGAGCAATCAGCATATGTATTATTATCAATCTGGAAATCTTGTTTTTGATTCGGATTTTGTGTCCGGAAATATGAGCTATGCGGATCGACAGACACATGCGGGTATTTTTACACTCTATTATAAGAAAAGTCCGGATGTACTCCGCGGGGCAAAGAAACCGGATGGTACTTATGAATATGAGGAGCCGGTAGAATACTGGATGCCTTTTGATGGCGGCATCGGTTTCCATGATGCGCCATGGAGAGGGGAATTTGGCGGAGATATCTATTTGACCAGTGGATCACATGGATGTATCAACCTTCCGCCGGAAAATGCGGCTGTACTTTACAGTCTGATCGACTATAATGTGCCGATCGTATGTTTTTACTAAAGAAAATGGAGGAATAAGAAAGTATGAGCAGATCTTTTGATTTTATGCTTGCAGGAATATCCCTGATTGTAGGAATCATGCTTATGACAGGAAATGGATCATTCTTTATGAAAGGCGGAAATTCACAGCTTCGGAAGAAAAAGTATGATGAGAAAAAAATGGAGAAGGGGTCAGGTCTTGCGCTTATATTGATCGGTATTGTAACTTTCATTGACTCCTATACTACAACTGTTGCGGCAAAAATCGGCTATATTGTAGTTCTGGCTGTGATTTTGGGCGGTCTGGTATGGTATATCAAAAATAAATGTACAAAATAATAAAAGATAAATGAAAAACAGCATGGAATTCGGTACAATCCGTATTTCATGCTGTTTTTTCGGGTTCGATCCAGTAAATTCTATTTAAAACAAGGCAGTAAGATCCATGGGGCAGGAGATTTGAAAATCCGGATCAGGAACATCCCCGAATCCGTAAGAAGCAAATACAAAGGGAACTTTGGCTTTTTGGCAGGAGAGAAAATCACCCATGGTATCGCCCACATAAACGGGAGATTTCAGATCATGAAATTCCATCAGCCGGAGAATCGTGTCGTTTTTTTCAAGTCCCGTATCTCCAAAGCACAGATGCCCTTTGAAATATCTGCCAAGGCCGGAGGATTTCAGGAATACCTCAATATATCCTGCCTGGCAGTTACTGACGATATAAAGAGGATATTTTTCAGAAAGATATCTGAGAGCTTCTTCCAGATTTTCATAAAGAGGTGCACAGGTTTCCAGAAGAGCCTCATGCTCTGCCTGACAGCAGCCGTCAATAAGACGAAGCTGTTCGGTTTCCGGCACGTCCGGAAAGAGCTGGGCTGCAATAGCCGGAAGAGGCTGACCGAAAAGTCCCGTCAGTCTTTCAGCAGTAATCGATATATGCAAGTGTTCCTTATCATGGAGATAAGCATCCCAGGATCTTGCAACAATTTCTGTGGAATCCCACAGAGTTCCGTCTACATCAAAAATAATACTGTCCATAAAATTCCTTCCTATATAAATATACAGTGTTCAGAGTTTATCCTTAACATTTTGGATTATACATAGGGGAGACAAAAAAATCAACTGTTTCTGGAAAAAGCGAAAGACATGTGATACAATAGAGCCACTTGATGACAGCAACGAGGTTACAGAGATGAATTACAGCCATACGGTAAAGGCAAGGTTTCTGGATCGTCCCAACCGTTTTATCGCGCATGTGGAACTGGATGGGCAGACGGAAACCGTGCATGTAAAAAATACAGGAAGATGCCGGGAGCTTCTGGTTCCCGGATATGAGGTGATCCTTGAGGAGGGACAGAATCCGTCACGGAAGACCAGATATGATCTGATTAGTGTGTGCAAGGAAGGACGCTGGATCAATATGGATTCCCAGGCGCCAAACAAGGCGGCAGAGGAATGGCTTTTAAAAGGCGGATTTTTTCCAGAGGATGTTTCTGTGTACAGAGAAAGAAAATATGGAAATTCCAGATTTGATCTTTATATTGAATCCCCTGTCAGGAAGGCTTTTATGGAGGTCAAGGGTGTGACTCTTGAGGAAGAGAATGTGGTACGTTTTCCGGACGCGCCTACAGAGCGGGGCGTGAAGCATGTGCGGGAACTGATCCAGTGTATGGAGGAAGGCTATGAGGCATATCTTCTTCTTGTGATCCAGATGAAAGATGTCAGATATTTTCAGCCAAACTGGAATACACACCCGGAATTCGGGATGGTATTAAGGGAAGCTGCCAGTGCAGGAGTCAGAATATTGGCTTATGACTGTCTGGTAGGAGAGTCATCTATGGAAATCCGTGATCCGGTAACCATAGATCTGGAGGTGCCCCATGGAACTTAAATCACATATGTCAGATGAATTTGTTCGTCCTCTGCTTGAATGGTACCAGATCAACAAACGGATTCTTCCATGGAGAGACCAGCAGAATGCCTATTATACCTGGGTATCAGAGATTATGCTGCAGCAGACCCGGGTGGAGGCAGTGAAGCCATATTTTATCCGTTTTATTACAGAACTTCCGGATGTACGTGCTCTTGCAGATTGTCCGGAAGAAAAACTGATGAAGCTTTGGGAAGGACTGGGGTATTATAATCGTGTCCGGAACATGCAGGAAGCGGCCCGGACAGTTGTGGCAGAATATAACGGAAAACTTCCTGAATCCTATGAGGCGCTTCTCTCGTTAAAAGGAATAGGGAGTTATACAGCCGGAGCCATTGCCTCTATTGCATATGGGATTCCGGTTCCGGCAGTAGACGGAAACGTTCTTCGGGTGCTTTCCAGAATTCGGGAGAGCAGAGAAGACATCATGAAGCAGTCTGTCCGGAAAAATATGGAACAGATGCTTCTTGAGATTATGCCTTCGGACTGCCCGGGCGATCTGAATCAGGCCATGATGGAGCTTGGCGCGGTAGTTTGTGTGCCAAATGGTCAGCCTAAATGTACGGAATGTCCGGTTCAGAAGCTGTGCATGGCACAGCTCCATGGCACCACAGAGGAAATTCCGGTAAAAGCGCCCAAGAAGGCACGCAGGATTGAAGACAGGACAGTGCTGGTGATTCAGGACGGGGAGAGGACTGCCATACAGAAACGTCCGTCCAGAGGTCTTCTGGCTGGCCTGTATGAGCTTCCGAATATAAAAGGATGCCTGACTCAGGAGGAAGCACTGGAAAAAGTAAAAGATATGGATCTGGAATCTTTGTTTATCAGGGAACTGGAGCCGGCAAAGCACATTTTTTCCCACATTGAATGGAGAATGACTGGATATCTCATAAGAGTATCCTCTCTGGAACCGATAACAAACAAAAAACTGATTTTTGCAGATAAAAAGCAGTCTGAAATGCAGTATGCCATTCCATCTGCATTCGGCGCTTATGTGAAGTACATGAAGGAGGAAGTTAAATGAAACTGTTAAGTATTGCAATTCCCTGCTATAATTCAGAGTCTTATATGGAAAAATGCATTGATTCTCTGCTTGCAGGCGGAGAAGACGTGGAGATTCTTGTAGTAAACGATGGATCCTCTGACAGAACAGCGGAGATTGCAGATTCTTATGAAAGAAAATATCCGACGATCGTGAAAGCCATCCATCAGGAAAACGGTGGTCACGGAGAGGCGGTAAACGCCGGAATCCGCAATGCGACAGGACTTTATTTTAAGGTTGTAGACAGTGACGACTGGGTAAATGCAGAGGCTTATGCACAGATTCTTAAGACCCTCAGTGATCTGATCAGAGGACCGGAGACGGTAGACCTTCTGATCAGCAACTTTGTTTATGAGAAGCAGGGAGCCAAAAGAAAAAGAGTGATGCAGTACAGGCACTGCCTTCCGGTCAACGAGATCTTCGGATGGGACAAGGTACATATGCATAAGGGAAAATATCTTCTTATGCACTCCATGATCTACCGCACCAAGCTTCTCCATGAATGTGGACTGGAGCTTCCGAAGCATACTTTTTATGTGGATAATATTTTTGCATTTGAACCTCTTCCCTATGTCAAAAAGATGTATTATCTGGACGTGAACTTTTACAGATATTTCATCGGACGTGACGATCAGTCTGTTAATGAAAAAGTGATGATCAAAAGGATCGATCAGCAGCTTCGTGTAAACAGGATCATGGTAGATGTATTCCATAAGATCAAATTTAACAACCGACGTCATCTGAGAAAATATATGCTCAGCTATCTGGAAATCATCACAACGATTTCTTCCGTCATGCTGATCCGCGCGGAAACGCAGGAGGCGCTTGATAAAAAGAAAGAGCTGATGGAATATATAAGGGAAGAAGACCGCCGCGTTTATTACAGACTGCGCTGGGGAATCATGGGATGCGCTTCCAACCTTCCAGGCAAGGGAGGGCGCAAGACATTCATTGCGGCCTATAAGCTTTGTCAGAAATTTTATGGCTTTAACTAATAAAAAACTGCAGATCATCAGGGAATGATGACCTGCAGTTTTTCTTTTGTCAGTGAAACGGTAAATTCAGTTCCGAGTCCGGCGGACTCTCCGTCTCTATGTATGGCAAGGGATTTTGAACTTTTGACCCTGATCTTCTGGCAGCGCAGCAGGTGGACTCCCCGAAAACAGGTGTGTCTGCCAAAAATGGAAAGGAAAAGGCAGAAGATCAGACGGAGCCTTCCCATACCTTCAACCACAAATACATCAAGAAGACCATCCGAGGGGTCTGCACAGGGACAGAAGCGGAAACCTCCGCCCTCATATTTCTGATTCATGACTGCAGTAAGAAAAACTTTGTCATAAGTGCATTCCATGTCGGCATCCGTGTCTATGGAAATGGAAGTGGGAGGCAGAGACAAAAGCTGCCTGATACCAATGAGGAGATAGGCAAGTTTGCCAAGTCCCAGATGATTCAGCGCCTTTTTGAGAGGAGAAACACTGATCTCGTGGCAGACAGCCGCGTCAAATCCAATACCGCAGCTGACGGCAAAACGGCTGGTAAAACCGTTGCAGGTGATTTCAGATATATCCACAGGCACTGTTTTTTCAGAATGGAGTATGGTTTCCAGAGCCTTCTCCGGCCTGCCGGGAAGCTGCATGCTGCGGCAAAAGTCATTGCCGGATCCGGTGGGAATGTAACCGAAGCGGACAAACGGAAGATTTTTGAGTCCGGTCAGTACTTCCTGAATGGTTCCGTCACCGCCTACAGCGATCAGAGTGATCCTGTGAGTCTCATCCGCAGAGGCACTTATTTTTTCTGCCAGCTCTGTGGCATGATCGGTGCACTTTGTCAGCCAGGCCTGATAGGGTATGTTTCTTTGATCCAGACTTTTGCTCAGAGCTTTCCATATATCGGCTCCTTTTCCGGAGCGGGAATTCGGATTTACGATAAAATAATACATGGCATCCTCCTGTAGATTTCAGTCTATCATACCATTTCAGACAGGATTTTACAATCATTTAACCGGAAGCCTGCCGAAAATTTAACGAAGGAAAATTATACTGTAAAAAAAAGAGAAACCGGAGGTAAACAGATGATCTATCTGGTTGAAGATGATGAAAGTATCAGAGAGCTTGTGGTATATACACTAAAAAGTCAGGACATGGATGCAAAAGGGTTTGAAAAGCCTTCACTGTTCTGGAAAGAAATGGAGAAAGAGCTTCCGGCTTTGATTCTGCTGGATATTATGCTTCCAGAGGAGGACGGGCTTTCCATATTAAAGAAATTAAGGGCAAGACCGGATACCAGAAAGCTGCCGGTAATCATGCTTACGGCAAGAGGCAGTGAATATGATACGGTCATGGGGCTTGACAGTGGTGCAGACGATTATATCCCCAAGCCGTTCCGCATGATGGAGCTGATCTCCAGGATCCGTGCAAGGCTTCGCAGGGCAGAGGATAAAGGAGCAGAAGAATACCGGGTCGGAAGTCTGTACGTATGTCCCTCCAGACATATAGTAACGGTAAATAAAGAACCAGTCAGCCTGACCCTGAAAGAATATGAAATGCTTTGTCTTCTGCTGAAAAACAGCGGTATGGTGCTGTCCAGAACACAGCTTCTCAATCAGATCTGGGGCTATGAATTTGACGGGGAGAGCAGAACGGTAGATGTCCATATCCGTACCCTGCGCCAGAAACTGGGAGAAGCCGGTGACCTTATCGAAACAGTCCGGGGAATCGGATATAAGATGGGAAAATAACACCTGCAGTCCGGAAGGTTATCAGAAAAATAAGAGAAAAACAGATGCCATGGGGTTTCCCATGGTATTTTTCTTCATGTCGTGTTACAATCCTTTTATGCAAAAAATGTTTCTCACAGATGGAGAAATGATTTCTGTGAGAAATGTCAGAATAACATATATGAGAGGTAAGCATCTATGAAATCACTTGTAATTGCAGAAAAACCTTCGGTTGCCAGAGACATTGCAAGAGTTCTTCACTGCAGTCAGAAAGGAAACGGGTGTCTGGAGGGAAAGGAATATATTGTGACCTGGGCGCTGGGGCATCTTGTAACTCTTGCGGATCCGGAGGAATATGACAAAAAATATATGAAGTGGGATATGAGCACACTTCCCATGATGCCTGACCATATGAAGCTGGTGGTGATCCGTCAGACTGCCAAACAGTATAATGCGGTAAAAACACAGCTTTTCCGGAAAGATGTAGGAGATATCATCATTGCCACAGATGCAGGAAGAGAAGGGGAACTGGTAGCTCGCTGGATTCTTGATAAATCCGGCTGTAAGAAGCCCATCCGCCGTCTGTGGATCTCATCGGTAACAGATAAAGCCATTCGAGACGGTTTCCATAACCTGAAGGACGGGAGAGAATACAATGCCCTTTATAAGGCTGCAGCTGCCAGAGCAGAGGCAGACTGGCTGGTGGGAATGAACGGAACGAGAGCGCTGACCTGCAAATATAATGCACAGCTTTCCTGCGGGCGAGTACAGACGCCTACCCTTGCCATTATCGCTATGCGTGAGGAAGAAATCCGCCATTTTCAGCCAAAGGAGTATTATGGGATCACAGTAAATGCCGGAGATGTGGTCTGGACCTGGAAAGACCAGAAAAGCGGAAGCTTCCGCACTTTCCATAAGGAAAAAGCAGAGGAGATCCGGGAAAAGATAAAAAATGGGGCTCTGACCATTACTTCGGTAACAAAAAAGCCCAGGAAAACCCAGTCTCCGGGACTTTATGATCTGGCAACCCTGCAGAGAGAGGCAAATCAGAAATATGGATTTTCAGCCAAAGAGACATTGAACATTATGCAGAGACTTTATGAAAATCATAAGGTCCTTACGTATCCCAGAACAGATTCCCGTTACATTGGAAAGGATGTAGTACCTACCATAAAAGAACGGCTGAAAGCCTGCGGCACAGGACCGTACCGGAAACTGGCAGGTGCGCTTATGAATAAACCGGTCCAGGTAAACGGAAGCTTTGTGGATGATAAAAAGGTCAGTGACCATCATGCCATTATTCCCACAGAACAGTTTGTTCAGCTTGACCATATGACAAATGAAGAGAGAAAGATCTACGATATGGTGGTACGCCGCTTCCTGAGCGTCCTGTATCCGTCCTTTGAATATGAACAGACCGCCATGGAGGCAGAGGCAGGTGGCTATGTATTTGCTGCCAGCGGAAAAACAGTGATCTCTTCAGGGTGGAAAGAAGTTTATGAAGGGGATTACCGGGAGGAAGAGGAGGAAAATGAACAGGAAATCAAAGACCAGAGTCTTCCGGTGCACAAAGAAGGAGAAAAACTAAAGATCCAGGACATCCGTCTGAAAGAGGGAAAAACAAAGCCGCCGGCAAGATTTACAGAGGCGTCCCTTCTTGCAGCGATGGAAAATCCTGTGAAATATCTGTCTACCGGAGACCGCCAGGCGGCAAAAACGCTGGGAGAAACCGGAGGACTGGGAACCGTTGCCACCAGAGCGGATATTATCGAAAAGCTTTTCCACAGCTTTATGATGGAGAAAAAGGGAAATGAGATTTACCTGACTTCCAAGGCAAAGCAGCTTCTTGAACTGGTTCCTGAAGATCTGAAAAAACCGGAGCTTACCGCAGACTGGGAAAAGAAGCTTGCGGATATTTCCAAAGGAAAGCTGAAGCAGGATACGTTCCTGAAAGAAATCCGGAATTATACCTGTGAGATCGTTGATGAGATCAAAACCGGAAACGGAACCTTCCGCCATGACAACATTACAAATAAAATCTGTCCCAACTGCGGAAAACGGCTTCTGGCAGTTAATGGAAAAAACAGCAGGATGCTGGTGTGCCAGGATCGTGAATGTGGGTACCGGGAAACGGTTTCCAGAACAACCAATGCACGCTGTCCAAAATGTCATAAACGTATGGAAATGATTGTAAAAGGAAAGGAAGAAACGTTTGTCTGCTCCTGTGGATATAAAGAAAAACTGTCCTCTTTCCAGGCAAGAAGGAAAAAGGAGGGCGCCGGTGTAAATAAAAGAGATGTACAGAAATATTTGAAACAACAGCAGAAAGAGGCAAAAGAGCCTGTAAATAATGCATTTGCCCAGGCGCTTGCAGGAATCAGGCTGGACTAGGTACGAAAGGAACTTCTAAAGGAGAACAAAAATGGAGAAATTCAATTTAAAAAATAAAGTTTTAATGGGGATCACGTTGTTTTCCATGTTCTTTGGTGCCGGAAATCTGATTTTTCCACCGTTTCTGGGAGCTCAGGCAGGAACACATGCATGGATCGCATTTCTTGGATTTGCGGTCAGTGCTGTAGGCATTCCTGTTCTGGGCGTGATCGCCGTAACGGTTTCAGGAGGGCTTGAAAAACTGGCGTCGAGAGTACATCCGAAATTTGCATTTGGATATATTCTTCTTCTGTATCTGGCAATCGGTCCCTGTCTTGCAATTCCAAGGACGGCCAGTACTTCCTTTTCCATGGCGGTACTGCCCTTTATGCCGGAAGGTGTTTCGGCTTCCTTGCCGCAGCTATTGTATTCCCTTGTTTTTTTCAGCCTCGCGGCAGTGGTTGCCATGCATCCGGAGAAGCTGACAGAATATCTGGGAAAACGGCTGACTCCAGTTCTTTTGCTGCTGATCGTTGTACTTTTTGGCGCCAGTGTCATAGGCGTTATAAGAGGAAACAACATTTTGGATTCCACAGGCGCCAGTCCGGCCGGTCTGTATCAGCAGGGGGCTGCTGTGCAGGGATTCCTGGACGGTTATCAGACCATGGATACGCTGGCTGCTCTGAATTTTGGCATGATCGTGGCCCTGAATATTCAGGCAAAAGGAATAAAGAAAGAAAAGACAGTGGTCAAAGAAACCATTTCTGCCGGATGGATCGCGGGAATTTTTCTTCTGGTTGTTTATGCCATGCTGAACTATGTGGGGAAGCTTTCCGGAATCGTATGTCCGGATGCCGCAAATGGAACGGAAGTGCTGGTATCGATGGCAGATGTGCTTTTTGGAAGAATGGGAACGATGATCCTTGCGGTGATTTTTGTGATCGCCTGCTTTAATACCTGTGTGGGACTTTTCAGCTGCTGCGGAAAGTATTTTGCAGAGGTATTTCCAAAAACCGGATATATGGGATGGGTCCTGATTTTTGCATTTGTGTCCATGGTGATCGCAAATGTAGGGCTGGATCAGATTCTTAAATTTTCTGTTCCTGTATTAAATGCAATATATCCAATGGCAATCCTGCTGATCCTTTTGGCTCTGCTTCATCCCTGGATTGGCAGATTTCAGAGAATTTATCCATGGTCAGCAGTTTTCTGCGGGATCAGCAGTATTCTTACGGTGATGGATCAGCACGGGATCATCCTGCCCGGGATTACATTACTTATAAGAAAGATTCCGGCATATGAGGCTGGTTTTGGATGGCTGATTCCTACCCTGGCAGGGGCGGCGGCAGGAATACTGATAGATTTGATAAAAAGAGAAAAACAATAGAGGAGGTAATTTATGCCAGTTTTTGATTTTAACCACACTCCGGAAAAGGGAACAACACCAGAATGTACCTACACTACGTTTCGGTCTGATGAGGACAAGGCTTCGCCGGAAAAGCCGATTCTGATCCTGGATAACCAGAAGTGTCAGTGGTCACATCATTCCTGTGGTGTGTTTACCAATCCGGTTCATCGTACTTCTTTCGAGTTCAAAGAGGAAAAAGAGGCAGTCAGCGCAGACATTTTAAAGGTGGATGCCCGTTTTGTAAGCCTGATTCGATGGCTGGGCGAAAACCGGATCAATGTGCGGCTTTCCGGAGAAAACAGAGCAGAGGGATACTGCGTTTACAGGATCCGTGAGATTGCTTTTGGAGGAGGAAAAAAGCTTTCGGCAGAAGACGGATTCCTTCAGTATATGATCGAAAGGCTTTTTGCCAGCAGTGCACCGGCAGAACTTCCTGCAGATGAGGATGAGATAGAGGATGGAGACGATATGAAGCTTACCAGTCTCCAGAGCATTACAGATTTTATGACCTGTGCGGGACGTACGCTTCCGGATAATATCCGCCTCTGGGCAAGAAGAAATCTGGCAGTTGCCCGCTCCGCTGAGGTTTCTCAGGAGGAAAGGCGGCATGCACAGAGAGCTCTTTCCATTATGATGAACATCCAGTGGAAAAATAATTATTTTGAATCTATCGATCCGGATGAGGCAAGAAAGATCCTGGATGAAACACTTTACGGGATGGAAAAAGTAAAACAGAGGATAATTGAGACGATCATTCAGATCAACAGGACTCATACACTTCCGGCGTATGGCCTTCTTCTGGTAGGTCCTGCAGGAACGGGAAAATCTCAGATTGCTTATGCGGTGGCAAAAATCCTCAAGCTGCCCTGGACAACACTGGATATGAGCTCGATCAATGATCCGGAACAGCTGACCGGAAGTTCCCGGGTTTATGCCAATGCTAAGCCGGGAATCATTTTAGAGGCTTTTTCTATGGCCGGTGAATCGAACCTTGTGTTTATTATTAATGAGCTTGACAAAGCAGCTTCAGGAAAAGGGAATGGAAATCCGGCAGATGTCCTGCTGACACTTCTGGATAATCTGGGATTTACAGATAATTACATGGAGTGCATGGTTCCGACATCAGGCGTTTATCCTATTGCGACTGCCAATGACAAATCTCAGATCAGTGCACCGCTGATGTCGCGATTTGCTGTGATCGAGATTCCGGATTACACACCGGAAGAAAAAAAGGTGATCTTTTCAAAATTTGCACTGCCTAAGGTACTGAAAAGAATGGGGCTGAAGGATTATGAATGTATCATTGAAGGGGAGGCTCTGGATGCAGTGATCCGGAAATATTCCGATACTTCCGGAATCCGTGACCTGGAACAGGCAGCAGAGCATCTTGCAGCCAATGCTCTTTATCAGATTGAGGTGGATCATATTCAGAAAGTAGTATTTACTCCGGAAGCGGTGAAAGAGCTTCTGGACTGATTGTATGAGATCCAGACAGAAAAAGATCCGGCGGAAATCCTGCCGGATCTTTTTGAAAATGTATTCAACTTTGCTGATAGGTGCTCAGGAAATCAGCGATCTTTCCTGCGGCTTTTGAAAGAACCTCGATGCGGGGAAGATATACCACACGGAAATGATCCGGTTCTTTCCAGTTAAAGCCGCCGCCATGGATCAGAAGTATTTTTTTCTCCCGGAGAAGGTCCAGGGCAAACTGTTCGTCATTTGTAATATTGAACTTTTTCGTATCGATCTTAGGGAAGATATAAAAAGCAGCTTTTGGTTTTACCGCTGTGATACCCGGAATATCAGTCAGTGCCTTATAGATAAATTCTCTCTGTACGTAGATTCTTCCGCCGGGAACAATATAATCGTTTACGCTTTGATGACCGCCAAGCGCTGTCTGGACAATGGACTGGGCGGGAACATTGGAACAGAGACGCATGTTGGAGAGCATGTTGATTCCTTCAATATAATCCTGAACATGGTTTTTGTTTCCGCTTAAGATCATCCAGCCGATGCGATAGCCTGCGATCATGTGGGATTTGGACAATCCGCTGAAGGTAACGCAGAAAAGATCCGGTGCAAGAGAAGCGATGGAAATATGTTCTTCCCCATCCATGACCAGACGATCATAAATTTCATCTGAAAAAATGATCAGCTGATGACGTCTTGCAATGTCTACGATCTTCTGAAGAATCTCCCTTGGATAAAGCGCCCCGGTAGGATTGTTTGGATTGATGATTACGATTGCCTTTGTTTTATCAGTGATTTTTTTCTCGATATCATCCATATCCGGATACCATTCAGACTGCTCATCACAGATATAATGAACTGCTTTTCCTCCTGCCAGTGTGGCACAGGCTGTCCATAGTGGATAGTCCGGTGACGGGATCAGGATCTCATCACCATTGTCCAGAAGTGCAGACATGGAAAGGTTGATCAGTTCACTGACACCATTGCCTGTATAGATATCACCAATGGAAACATTGGGAATGTGTTTCAGCTGGGCATACTGCATGATGGCCTTTCTTGCGGAAAAAAGGCCTTTTGCATCAGAATAACCTTCACATTCTGTAAGCTGCTGACGCATATCGTAGATTACTTCATCGGGAGCCCGGAATCCAAAAGGAGCAGGATTTCCAATATTCAGTTTCAACACATGGGTGCCGGCTTCCTCCATTCGGTTTGCTTCTTCCACAACAGGGCCTCTGACATCATATAATACATTGTCCAGTTTGGATGACTTTTTAAATTTACGCATTCTCGTTCCTCCCATAAGTTCAATTTCAGGATCCGCTTTTTGAGGATCATCTTTTTGGATCTGTTTTAATTCGGTATTGCCCATCAGCCATTCCGGATCGGTGTGCAGCGTTTCGGCAAGAAAGTTCAAAATATCCGGACGGGGAAGCGTTTTGCCGCTGACATACTGGCTTACATGACTTTTTCCCAGCTTTACCTGACTGGCTTCAGCCGCACGTACAAGATCTATCTGCTTTAGATTTTGCTGTTTCATTGCAGAGCGGAGCCTGTCAGCAAAAATTTCCTTTAAGTTCATAAATTCCTCCTGAAAAAAGAGTTTCAAGATAAAAGTTCAATTTCATAAAACGAGTATAGCACGAGAAGTTCAAAAGTTCAATAAAAATAATAAATAAAATATGTTATAATGATAAAAAAATAAAGGATAAAAAATGAATGGATTTGTGCCGGAGAATCGTATTATCAGTGAAAGAGGAAAAATCAATCAGACGAATGGAGGAATTTATCATGAAGAAAAAAATAGCAGCAGCATTTATTACAGGAGTATTACTGGTATCTGTTGGTACCGTTGGTGTTCTGGCGGCAGGACACGGGCATGGAAGAGGACGCATGGGCAGATACTGCAGTTCTTCAGAAAGAATCGAATGTATGGATAAAGAACAGGACCGAGAATGTGTCTGTGGACAGGAAAGCAGATATGGGATCTGCGAGGAATGTCCGGGATTTGAGGATGAAGACAATAACGGGATCTGCGACCATCATGAGGAAAGACAGGCAAATGCAGAACGAGGTCATGGCTGCCGCAGAGGAAACAGAAGATAATACAGAGCAGTAATCGGAGAGCGTATGCGCAGTGAAGAAGAAATAAACACAGCTATAGAACAATATGCAGATACCGTAAAAAGAATCTGCATCGTACATTTGAAAAATCATGCAGATACGGAGGACATATTTCAGACTGTTTTTTTGAAATATGCCCTTAGTTCTGCTGTCTTTGAAAATACAGAGCATGAGAAAGCATGGTTTATCCGTGTGACCATCAATGCCTGCCGGGATCTTTTGAGGAGTTTTTTCAGAAGCAGGACAGTGCCTTTGGACGTACTGGCCGATCAGGAGGCTCCTTCTTTTGCGGATAACCGTGAGGTCCTGGATGCGGTTCTTTCTCTTCCGGCAAAATACAGAGATGTTGTGTATCTGCATTACTACGAAGGTTATACAGCCCCGCAGATCGGAGAAATTCTTGGAAAAAAGACAAATACTGTTTATACACTTCTGACCCGGGCAAGAGAACAGCTCAGAAGGCTTCTGGGAGGTGACGAGGATGAATGAATGGATCAAAAATGCTTTTGATGAGATCCACGCAGAGGAAGCATTAAAAGAAAAGACAAGGAGGGCTGTTTTTGAAAAAAGAAAAAAACGTATGTCCGCCCGCCGGCATTATGTGAAATATGCAGCTGCATCAGCTGCCTGCGGCTTTGTTTTTTTCATAGGCGGAGCCTGGATCTGTTTATCGCCTACGGCACAGATCAGCATTGATATCAATCCTTCTGTGGAACTGGGAATCAACCGGTTTGATAAGGTAGTATCTGTAAAAGGACGCAACGAAGACGGCAGTCGGCTGGCAGAAAGGCTGGACGTGCGGTTTGTGGATTATGAAGAGGCTGTAGAGCAGGTGATGAAGGATGACGGTATTGCAGAGCTTTTGGAGGAAAATGAGGAGGTGACCATTACTGTAGTAGGTCCGGAGAGCGCACAGTGCAGAAGAATCCTCCCTACAGTACAGAACTGCGTGGACGGATATCAAAATTCCTACTGTTATTATGCACATTCGGAGAAGGTAGAAGAAGCGCATGATCTGGGGCTTTCTTATGGGAAATACAGGGCTTATCTGGAATTAAAGGAACTTGATCCGGAGATTTTACCGGAGGACATCAGGGGAATGACTATGAGGGAAATCCGCGAATGGGCTCAAAAACTGGAAAATAAAGGAGAAGATACGGAAAAAGCAGAGGATACCGGAATAGGGAAAAATTCTGCCCACAGAAAACAAAAACATGGGAATCATATGCAAAAAAATGGTTCCGATCAGAAAAGGCATCATTCCAGATAAAAGTTGTCACCGGATCAAAAGAATTTCTTTACAGAACATTCTCTTTCTTGTACTATAAAGGTATAGATTTGTAATGAAAGGAGTTATTCTGGATGAGGAAAATGAATAAAAAAATATCTGTCTGGATGATGGCAGGCGTGCTTGCATTTGGAGGAATCTCTGCAGCAGGAGGCGCTGTTCCGGTGCTGGCGGCAGAAGAAAAAAAAGAAGAGAAGGATTCAGAAAAAAAGATCCGTCCGTCGGATCTGGTTCTGATGGCGCAGGATAGTTATTCCTATGCAGATATGGGACTTTCTTTTGAACTTCCTAAGCTGCTTCTGGAAAAAATGGAAAAGAAAGAGATCGCCATGCTTCCGGGAGCAGAGGTTACCGCTGATGGAAACAGTCTGAAATATGGGTTTGTAAGCTGGAGAACCATGAATGAGGAGCAGAGAGAAGCAGAGATTGGTTCTGATACTGCAGAATTTGCCGAATGGGTGGAAAGTCTTGGCGTAATAGGATGTCTTGGTGTTTATCAGAAGGAGCTGGAAGAAGATCTGGATAAACTCACCGGATGCACAGAGCATGAAAAGATCGGCACCAGTGAGGATGAAGAGTATATCTATTATCTCAGCACAGAGAAAAAGGCAGATGAGGAACTGGTAAAAGCACTTGGGGAGATTACATACGAGATCAGACCTATGGTTTCTTATAACAGTGAAGGCATGAAAGCCGGTGATCCTACAGGAAGCTTTGTCACAGAGGATATCAACGGAGAAGAATACACAGAAAAAATATTCCAGGAGGCAGACCTTACCATGGTCAACGTATTTGCCACCTGGTGCGGCCCCTGTGTCAATGAAATTCCTCATCTGGCAGAACTGGATAAAAAAATGGAAGAAAAAGGTGTTCAGATTGTCGGTATCGTAATGGATGCGGGAAGTGCAGATGAGAAGGAGGAGGAAGGTCTCAAAAAAGCACAGACGCTTCAGAAAAAGACAAAAGCAGAATATCCATTCCTTCTGCCGGATTCCGGATACATGAATGGAAGACTTTCTGCGATCCAGGCCTATCCGGAAACCTTTTTTGTAGATAAAAATGGAAATATTACAGGCGAAACGTACAGTGGAGCACGCAGTCTGGAAGAATGGGAAGAAATCATAAATACAGAACTGGAGAATCTGGAAGCGGCACAGGAGACAGAATGAAGGAAAAAAATAAAAAAGGCAGAGAGCTGTCAGGACTCTCTGACAGAACTGCCATGAAAATTGGAATCGGCATCACGATCCTGGGGCTGATATTTATGGCTTTTGGGATCTGGCGGGGAGAAATGGCAGTTGTCTTTGAAAAAGCAGTAAATATATGCATGGAGTGTATTGGCATTGGATAAGAAAAAACGTACAAATGAATGGGGGCGCCACAGAGTTCAGATTCTCTGGGCGTTTCTTTCCAACAGCTATCTGGCAGGTTTTGCAAAGGGCAGGATCTATCAGGGAAAACTGAAAAATCTTTGTGTTCCGGGACTGAACTGCTATTCCTGTCCCGGAGCGCTTGGTTCCTGTCCCGTAGGAGCCATGCAGGCAGTGGTGGGAAGCTGGAACTTTAAACTGGCTTTTTATGTGGCGGGATTTTTGATGTTTATAGGTGCACTGACCGGACGGTTTGTCTGTGGCTGGCTTTGTCCTTTTGGACTGATCCAGGATCTGCTGCACAAAATTCCGTTTCTAAAAAAAATCAATACGTTTCCGGGAGACAGGCTTCTCAGAAAAATGAAATATGTGATCTTTCTTGTTTTTGTCCTTCTGATGCCCATGTTTGTAGTAGATCTTCTGGGACAGGGCGCGCCCTATTTCTGTAAGCTGATATGTCCGGCAGGTACGCTGGAGGGAGGGCTTCCGCTGGTGCTTCTCAATAAAGGAATGCGGGGAGCGATTGGATGGCTTTATGCATGGAAGAATGTTCTTTTGGCTGTGATTCTGATTCTTTCTGTGATTATTTATCGGCCTTTCTGCAAGTATATCTGCCCTCTGGGGGCGGTGTACTCTCTGTTTCAGCCGGTGTCTGTTTTCCGGTATAAGGTGGATCAGGAACTTTGCACCCATTGCGGCGCCTGTGCAAAAGTATGTAAAATGCAGGTGAATCCTGTGAAAACTCCAAATCATCCGGAGTGTATCCGATGCGGCCGGTGTACAAAGATTTGTCCTACGGGAGCATTGAATACTAATGTTGGAAAATTCGGAAAATAAAAGAAAAAGACTTGACAAATAAAAAAGACAGGCATATAATTTATACATAAGTAGTATTATGATTGTATAGTGATATGCCGCGGGGTGGAGCAGTCCGGAAGCTCGTCGGGCTCATAACCCGAAGGTCGCAGGTTCAAATCCTGTCCCCGCTACTTTAGAAGGTGCCTGATTTCAGGCACTTTTATTTTTATTTAGAAAAGCAGTACATTTAAGGAGTTGGAAGCGGATTTGTTCTCTTTGTTCTATAATCTGGTTTTACAAAAACACAGATGTGTGTGTTATAATTTATGTCAGTGGGAGTACAGACTCCGGCGAATAGAAACTCCTTTGGAACGGAGTGGATAAATGCCATATGGAAGGATAAAACTGGTTGCAGGAATTCTTTCAGAACATTATAATAAAGAAAAGAAAAAGGGAGTGTGATCATGGGAAGACAAAACACAGGCAGATCAAGGAAAAAAAAGAAAAAGGGAGATTTTCTCCTGACATTGGCTCTGATCGTTGCCATTGCGGTATTTTGCTTTGCAGCATATAATCTGTTTCACATTTATTCTGAGTATAAAAAAGGTACAGATGAATACAATGAGATTGAACAGATGGCAGTAACAGAGAGAGAACCGGAGCTGGTAGATATGGAGCAGGCAGACGCAGGACCGGTTCCGCCTATTAACGTAGATTTTGATACGCTAAGAGGTATCAACAGCGATGTGATTGGCTGGATCTATGTGGAAGCACTGGACAATATCAATTATCCGGTGGTACAGGCAGAGGATAATGAAACGTATCTTCATATGACTTATGAGAAGAATTATAATTTTGCAGGAACTATTTTTGTAGATTATGAAAACAGCAGTGATTTTAGTGACTGCAACACGCTGATATACGGTCATAATATGAAAAACGGATCTATGTTCGCAAGCCTGAAAAAATTCACACAGGATGAAGAATTATATAAAAAGAGTAAATATTTTTGGATTTTAACTCCAGAAATGAATTATAGGTATGAGATTGTTTCGGCGTATGTAACGGGTGTAAACAGCGATACTTATACCTTGTTTAAAGGACCGGGAGATGAATTCCAGCAGTATCTGAATAACATCAAAGGCTATTCGGAAATTCAGACAGAGGCTGGTGAAATGACCATTAAGGATAAGATCGTTACTCTTTCTACTTGTACGGGAAATGATGCGACCAGATTTGTAGTACAGGGAAAACAGGTAAATGCAGTACCAGTAAAATAAGACAACAAACACAGGGGATAAGGAGGCAGCCATATGGAGGAGCAGATCATCAAATTGCAGGAGATCATTGACAGATACGACAATATCGTGTTTTTTGGAGGGGCAGGCGTATCCACAGAAAGCGGGATACCGGATTTCCGTTCTCAGGACGGCCTCTATCATCAGAAATATGACTATCCTCCGGAAACAATTTTAAGCCATACGTTTTTTATGAGACGGCCTGAGGAGTTCTATAAGTTTTACAGAGATAAAATGCTTTGTGATACAGCGAAGCCAAATGCAGCGCACATGAAACTGGCAGAACTGGAAAAATGCGGGAAACTGAAGGCTGTGATCACGCAGAACATTGATAATCTTCATCAGATGGCAGGCAGCAGAAAGGTGCTGGAGCTTCACGGCAGTGTATACCGCAATTATTGTATGAAGTGTGGAAAGTTTTATGATTTTTCTTACATAAAAAACAGTACAGGGGTACCGCGCTGCGAATGTGGCGGAATGGTGAAACCGGATGTAGTCTTATATGAGGAAGGTCTGGATAATCAGACACTGACTGATTCTGTCCGGGCGATTTCACAGGCGCAGGTACTGATTATTGGCGGAACGTCTCTTGCAGTTTATCCGGCTGCCAGTCTGATCGATTATTTCAGAGGCGACTGTCTGGTAGTGATCAATAAGGCGCCTACCCCGAGAGACCGCAATGCGGATCTTCTGATCAAAGATCCGATCGGGCAGGTTTTCTCGCAGATCAGGATTAAAGGAGAATAAAAAAGATGGATTACATCTATGAAGTTGGAGACATTGTTACGCTGAAAAAGGGGCATCCTTGCGGAAGTAAGGAATGGGAAATCCTCCGTGTGGGAGCGGATTTTCGGCTGAAATGTATGGGATGCGGGCATCAGATCATGGTGCCCCGCAAAATGGTGGAAAAAAACACACGGGGACTGAAGAAAAAAGAACAGCAGAACTGAAGAGGCTTCTGCAGTGAAAGGAGAAGGCGCATATGCTGGAAAGAATAAATAAAATATTAAAAGGACAGATCGTAACCTCAGTACTTTATACAGCGCTTGGCCTGTGCTTTATCCTGATGCCTGTGGATACGGTAAACATCATCTGCAAATTTGTATTCGGAGTGGTACTGATCCTTGCAGGTGTCTATCATATTCTTATCTATGTACTGGAAAAGATGAATGCTACTCTTCTGGATCTGCTTTCCGGCGGAATGATTCTTGTAATCGGAATTTTCCTGTTCTTTAATCCGCAGATCGTGGTAAAACTTCTTCCTGTTCTTCTGGGAACCTTTGTGCTGGTGGATTCCATCTGGGTTTTGAAGGGCAGCCTGAAGCTGAAAAAAATCGGGAGAGGCGAATGGAAGATCCTCCTGATCGGCAGTCTGGTATTTATCGGACTGGGCATTGCCATGATTGTGGATCCTTTTGACATGGTGAAATACACCATGATATTTGCAGGCTGTGTTATGCTTGCAAACGGTGTGACAGATTTTGTTTTTCTGGTGCTGATGCGCCGGGGAATCAAAAAAGCAGAAACGGCATTGGAAGAGGCTGTGGAAGCTGCGGAAACGGTAGACGCTGAGTTTTCTCAGGTGCAGGAGGATACAGCGGCCGGGCAGCAGGAGCCGGAGTATGCCCCCTGGAGCTCCGGATCAGAAGTCACCGAGGACGCAGGGGAAAATACGAAAGATTGAATATAGGATAAAAAAACAACATGAACATGAAAAAGAAACATATTTCTTGATTTTTTATCATGGCAGATCATCCTCTCTGATTCTATAATAAAGACAAGTTAAATCGAACGAGAAGTACCCAATTATTTAGCTGTATTTTATAGAAAAGGAGAGGATTTTACTATGAAAATGAAAAAACTTACAGCAATGAGCATGGCTGCATTAATGGCAGCATCTATGATCCCGGCAGTTCCGGTTATGGCAGAGGGAGAAGGAAAAGTTTATTATCTGAACTTCAAACCAGAAGTAGATGAAGCATGGCAGAATCTTGCAAAAACATATACAGAAGAAACAGGAACAGAGGTAACCGTTGTTACCGCAGCTTCCGGTCAGTATGAGACAACACTTCAGTCTGAAATGGCTAAGAGCGATGCTCCGACACTTTTCCAGGTAAACGGTCCTGTAGGTCTGAAAAACTGGAAAGATTACTGCTATGATCTGAAAGATTCCGAGATCTTTTCACAGCTTACTTCAGATACTTATTCACTGAAGGATGGAGATACAGTTCCTGGAATCGCATATGTAATTGAGTCCTACGGTCTGATCACAAACAAAACTCTTCTTGAAAAAGCAGGCTATACACTGGATGATATCAAGAGCTACGATCAGTTAAAGGCTGTTGCAGATGATATCCAGAGCAAGAAGGATGAACTGGGAATCAAGGGCGCATTTACCTCCGCAGGTATGGATGCTTCCTCCGACTGGAGATTCAAAACACATCTTGCAAACCTTCCGATCTACTATGAGTATAAAGAAGATGGAATCGATGATACTGCAGAGATCAAGGGAACTTACCTTGACAACTATAAGAACCTGTTTGATCTGTACATTACAGATTCCACCTGTGATCCGGCAGAGCTTTCCGCTAAGACTGCTGACGACTCCAGAAATGAATTTGTAAACAGCGAAGCAGTATTTTATCAGAACGGTTCCTGGGAATATGCAGAGCTTGCCAAAACATTCGGCGATGACGAGCTGGCAATGATCCCGATCTACTTTGGTGTAGACGATGAGAACCAGGGTCTTGCAACAGGTACAGAGAACTATTGGTGTGTAAACAAAAACGCATCAGAAGAAGACATTCAGGCAACACTGGATTTCATGAACTGGTGTGTAACTTCTGAGGCAGGAACAAAATCCATGGCTGAGGATATGGGCTTTACCATTCCTTTCAAAACAGCAGCTGCTCCTACCAACGTATTTGTAAAACAGGATGCAGAGTACACAGAAGCAGGTCTGACTCCTGTATCATGGAACTTTACAACTATGCCGTCTGAAGAGTGGAAAAACGGCGTTGGAACAGCTCTTACCGCTTATGCAGCAGAGACAGGTTCCTGGGATGACGTTGTAAGCGCATTCGTAGACAACTGGGCAATGGAAAAAGCTCTTACAGAGTAAGAATAGAGTTCCTGAAGTAAAAAAGTGACTGGAAAGGGGGCGGTGCAATCAGCTCCCGGTGGACGATCCTCCGGATGATTTGCATCAGCCCCCATACCTTTTGAAGCAGGGGAAAGAGGAGTAAAAACATGGTAGGAAAAACAATCAAAAAATGGTGGCCGATATTTGTACTGCCGACACTGGCTGCTTTTATCATCGGTTTTCTCTGGCCGTTTATCTGGGGCATTTATCTGTCCTTCTGCAAATTTACAACTGTACAGGATGTAACTTTTGTAGGATTTTCAAATTACGCAAAGCTGATGCTGGACAAATCCTTCAGCCATTCTTTCTGGCTGACCGTGGTATTTGCATTTGTATCCAGTATTCTGATCAACGTGCTGGCATTTACCATCGCACTGGCACTGACAAAAGGCTTCCGTGGAACCAATGTGTTCCGTACTGTATTTTTTATGCCGAACCTGATCGGTGGTATTGTTCTTGGTTATATCTGGCAGACTCTTCTGAATGGACTTCTTTCCAAATGGGGACAGCCGCTCCTTGCGCTTTCTGCCAAAAACGGTTTTATCGGAATGCTGATTCTTCTGATGTGGCAGCAGATCGGTTATATGATGATCATCTATGTGGCGGGTCTGAACAATGTATCGCCGGATCTGATCGAGGCGGCGCAGATCGATGGAGCAACCTCCAGACAGATCCTGTTTAAGATCAAGATACCGATGATCATGCCGTCTGTAACGATTTGTACGTTCCTGACCCTGACAAACGGATTTAAGATGTTCGACCAGAACCTGTCTCTTACCGGCGGCGCTCCGGGCAAACAGTCACAGCTTCTTGCTCTGAACATTTATGATACGTTTTATGCCAGAAGTGGACCGATGTGGAAGGGCATCGGACAGGCAAAGGCCGTTGTATTCTTTATCCTTGTAGTTGCGATCGCCCTGATCCAGCTTAAGGCAACATCATCCAAGGAGGTGCAGCAGTAATGGAAAACAAGAAAAAAAATCCGCTGGCAACGATCATACTGTCAATCATCTCTGTTTTATGGATGTATCCAATTATTTTGATTCTTTTTAACTCTCTGAAAAAAGAATCTGCCATCACTACCTCCGGAGTATTCAGTCTTCCAAATAAGGAAAACTGGAATGGTCTGTCCAACTTCGTAGCCAGTGTGACACAGATGGATTTCCTGAAATCCTTCTGGTACAGTCTTATGATCTCGGTGATGTCAGTGGTACTGATCCTTCTTTGCTGTTCCATGTGCGCGTGGTATATCGTGCGTGTAAACGGTAAGCTGTCCAAAGCATTTTATTATCTTTGTGTATTCAGTATGGTCGTACCTTTCCAGATGGTTATGTTTACTCTGGCAAAAACAGCAGACACATTGAAGCTGAATAATCCGTATAATATCTGCATTATCTATCTTGGCTTCGGAGCCGGACTTGCAGTATTTATGTTTACCGGTTTTGTGAAGGGAATTCCTCTGGAAATAGAAGAAGCTGCGCTGATCGACGGATGCAGCCCTCTGCAGGTATATTTCCAGATCCTGATCCCGATTTTGAAGCCGACGATCATTTCTACGGCGATCCTGGAGCTGATGTGGGTGTGGAACGATTACCTCCTTCCAACGCTTGTACTGGATATCAAGAAATATCGTACCATTCCCATGGCAGTTCAGTATTTCCGCGGAAGCTTCGGACATGTACAGATGGGACCTATGATGGCAAGTATTATGATCGACATTATCCCGATCATCATTGTTTATCTGGTGTGCCAGAAGCATATTATTGAGGGCGTAGTAGCCGGAGCTGTAAAAGGCTGATGAAATAAAATGGTCAGAATCCCTGAGGAGCAGACGCTTTTCGGGGATTTTGTCTTTTGGTCAAAAAGTATATGAATTATCTGAAAGTTTGTAAGGTGTGTCCTTGTGAGGGGAAAATGGAAATGGTAAAATAGAAACAGTATGATCTACAAAAAAACAGAGTTTGTATGGGGAAGGAACTGGCGAAAAAATGATTCGATTATTGATCGTAGATGATGAAAGACTGGAAAGAGAAGGTGTAAAATATCTTCTTGCCCAGGAGGAGGGAGAATGGAAGATATATGAGGCTTCCAATGGTAAAGATGCCCTTCAGATTTTAAGAGAGGAAGAGATCGATCTTCTTCTTACGGATATCAAAATGCCGCACATGGATGGACTGGAGCTGACTTCCAGAGTCAGGGAACTGTATCCGGAGCTGCCTGTAGTGATCTTCAGTGGATACAGTGATTTTGCCTTTGCTCAGGAAGCCATGCGGTACGGGGTCACAGAATATGTACTGAAGCCGGTGGATCCGGAAGAGTTTCATAAGATCATCCGGAAGACGCAGGATATGATCTCAGACAGGAAAGAAAAGAAACAGCAGGAAAAACAGGAGCAGGATTTTCTCCAGCAGTATTTCCTTGAAAATTATCTTTATTCCGGAAATAAGGATATTCTGGAAAAAGCAAAACGTATGTTAAATATTGATCACTGGGAGCAATGGCGCTGTGCGGTTATGGTTGAGTCCGACGTTTCTTTTTTTGACAGGATAGAAGACGATTTTCAGGAACTGCTGCAGAAAGAGGTTCGGAGAGCCTTCTTTTATATGAATCTGAATGCACGTCAGTCCCTTCTGCTTTTTAAGGACGTATATTGCGATTATCAGCTTGTGGCAAATCATATATATACTTTTTTGAAGAGAAATTACAGAGCTCAAACTTCCCACACGGTTTTGATGTTTTGAACCTTGAAAAATCAATACTTTAACCCATAAAAAAGGCACAAACCGCCTGCATATGGTATAATTGAATTGCCAAAAACAATTACA
>JAETOL010000026.1 GCA_021771755.1 Lachnospiraceae bacterium
GATGGAGCCGATAATCGTGTTGTAGTCTTGCATAGTTATGCCTCCTTTCGCAATCATTTGATGACTACGAAAGAACTATAACACGTTGAAAACTTATTGATCAGCTGAAGCGGAAACGCGTTCAGTTACATCTGGAAAGACTGATCAGCTCTTAGCGGAATGCGTGGTCAGATGAGCCGGAATTTGCAATTGCTGAAGAATGGGCACCATTGATTGTGTCAATCATCTGCCAGTTTTTCTTACCGATACAAAATCCTCGTATTGCTCGTTCACTGGCATTATTATCAATAGGAACTTCTCCATCTTTCAGAAACACACGTAAATACTTTTCTTGATTTAAGATATATGTGTACGCTTTACGGAGCTGTCCACTTGTCGGAACAGTTGGTTCCATCTTTTTTAGGTACGCAAATAAGGCATCAACTAATGGTTTTATAACCAGTTGTCGCTGCATAAGTCTTTCTTCCGAAGATAACTCATTAAGTTTACCTTCTTCGTGATAAATCGCTTGGATCTGCTTGATTACCAGAAAGGCATCGGATTTGTTTCGATGGGGAATGGCTCTTGGAAATATTGTCTTAGGGTGTATGTGGTGTATCACGATTGTAGGAATCCCGTTTGGGAAACAATTCTTTAAAATGGCGCGCTTGTCTTTTATGCCTTTTGGTGCAAATGTGCTTGGATAGGAGTGTGCTGTAAACGTGAGAGGACAGGTGAATATAACGCAGTGATTTAGTTGATATTCATAAGAAAAGAATGATATAATTTGAATTAATATTGATACTTGGTAGGGATATTTAGAATACAAGTCATACATATTTCATTATGACAACATGAGTGAGATTTATATTGGTTCATCCAATAATTCCAGAAGTGCATTAACATCTGGAATTATCGTTTTAATAATAATCAGGATAGTCAGAATTTTAATTTGTTTTATGAAACGTTTGAGGATTTGTTTGAGAATCATTCGTACGTGATCAATGATGCAGAATTAAAAGCGTATTCGAAGAACTGGCATAAACCTGCAGTTGCAAAAGATCTTGCACGATATGATCAGGTTGATCCAGATTACTTTACTTATTTGGTGATTGATGAGTTTCATCATGCAGTTACGGATCAGTACCAGCGAATTGTGAATTATTTTAAACCACAGTTTATGCTAGGCCTTACTGCCACTCCGGAAAGAATGGACGGGAAGTCTATTTATGAGATTTGTGACTATAATGTTCCATATGAGATCACATTGAAAGATGCAATTAATAAAGGGGCATTAGTTCCATTCCATTATTATGGTATTTACGATGAAACAGACTATTCGACACTCAAATTGGTAAAAGGCAGATACAATGAGAATGATTTGAATGATAAATATATCGGCAATGTAAAACGATATGATTTGATTTATAAATATTACAAAAAATATCATTCCAAACGTGCTTTAGGTTTTTGTAGTTCAAGAATGCATGCCGAAGAAATGGCAAAGGAATTTTGCAGGCGAGGCGTAAAATCCGTTGCTGTGTACAGCGATGCAGATGGGGAATTTTCCGAAGAAAGAAATGTAGCAATTGAACAGTTAAAGAATCAGGAGATAAAGGTTATTTTCTCTGTAGATATGTTTAACGAAGGTGTGGATATTGCTTCTCTTGATATGGTTATGTTTTTGAGACCGACGGAATCACCTACTGTGTTTTTACAGCAGTTGGGACGTGGCTTGCGTATCAGCAAGGGTAAAGAGTATGTCAACGTACTTGATTTTATTGGAAATCACGAAAAAGCCGGGCGTGCACCGTTTTTATTAAATGGAGGTGCCTGTGTCGGAGAGAGAACCGCATATGACTATTCTGAAATTGAATATCCTGATGATTGTATCGTGGATTTTGATATGCGCTTGATCGATCTCTTTCGGGAAATGGACAAAAAATCATTATCAATCAAAGAAAGAATCAAACAAGAATATTATCGTGTAAAAGAACTACTCGATGGAAAAGTTCCGACACGAATGGAGCTTTTTCTGCAGTTGATTGAAACAACAGATATGCAGAAAGTATATAAGATGCCTATTTTATACAGCTTTTATAACGATGGTAATGTAAGACTGGCTGTAACGGATGAAGAAGTGGTGGAAAGTTGGAAAAGATTTTTTGATCGAGGCACGAACTGGAAAGATTTTCCACAAGTAACTTCTTATGAGGAATATCAAAAGATAACAGACAAACAGCATTTAAGCAAAGCCAAAAGTATGCCGATTAAGTTTTTAAAAGCTTCCGGTAAAGGTTTTTTTATAGATAAGGATGGCTATGCACTGGGAATTCGAGATGAATTGGCAGATGTAATTAAAATTGATGCTTTTAAGAAGCAGATGAAAGATATTATCGAGTATCGTACGATGGAATATTATCGGAGACGGTATGTAGAGAAGTGATCATAAGTATTATTTACAGAAGAAGTAACAGAGCAGATTGCGAGGTGGCTGACATGTTAAAGAATGTACTGATTGTAGTAGGAGGAAAAAAAGAAAAGAAAAACGCTTATTACAACGATTGGATATACTGTTTTTTATGGGGTGGCGGGATTGCTGCTGATATTTTTTTTCGGGGAAAATATTTTATCGCTGTTTGCAAACTCGGATAAAATTTACCAATTAGGAAACGGAATCCTTCTCATTGTATTTTCAACTTTTCCTTTAATGGGAATCTTTTATACGATCATGACGTTGTATGAAGTGACGAGACATGAAAGAAAAGCGGTCTTTTTGATTTTGACAAGGCAGGTTTTTCTGATGATCCCGCTGACATATCTGCTGCCAAAAATCTTTCCGGAATTTCCATTTGCAGTATTTTGCGCCGTTCCGGCAGCAGATATAACAGCGACGATGATTGCAATAAAGAATAAGCGGGAATGGATTGACAGAAAATGAAGAAAAACATATCATGAGGACAAGACAGATTAGCTGATAAGAAAAAAGAGGAGAGTGAACAGATGATCCGCCTTCAGGATATTGCAGATATGGCCGGTGTCAGCAGGACAACGGTGTCCAATGTTATCAACGGAAATACAAAACGGGTTTCTCAGGCAACGATAGATAAGATCACAGCAATACTGAAAGAACAGAATTATGTTCCGCATATGGGCTCAATGATGCTGTCAGGCCATGGCTCAAAGATCATTGGCGCTGTTCTGGGTTTTGAACGTGCGCATGGGATGCAGGTGCTGCAGGATCCTTTTGTAGGAGAGCTGATAGGAACCCTTCAGATGGAAGCGGAAGAAAAGGGTTATTACGTTATGCTCATAGGTGGAGAAGATATTCAGAATGTGGTTGACATAGCGTCCAGATGGAATGTGGAGGGGCTGATCATTCTTGGTTATGATGAAGAACGTTACAGACAGCTGTCCCGAAAGCTGAATAAAAAGATGATCCTGATCGATACATATCCCAGAGGGGCTTATGATTTTCAGAATGTAGGCGTAGATGATTATTCCGGCGGATATCAGATTGGAGAATATCTGGACAGCTGTGGATATCAGAAAGCGCTGTTTGTTTCAGAAACAGGCAAGGACAGTGACTATTATCGATGGATGGGTTTTAAACAGGCAATGGAAAAAAACGGACGATTCTGCAGTAAGTCCCGTCTGCTGGTGGTATCCAGTAAAAAAATACAAAGGCTTCATGAATATGAAGAATTGATTCCCCGCTTTCTGGAGGCAGGGGCACTTGCTTTTTCTTCTGATTTTTCCGCAATAGAGGCAATTAATTTTTTTGTAGATCATAAGATCAGTATTCCTGATCAGATATCGGTTACCGGATTTGACGACAGCATTTATGCCAGCCTGGTACGTCCCAAACTGACCACTGTTCATCAGGATGTTTCGCAAAAGGCACATATTGCTTTAAAAAGGCTTATGAAATTAATACGTGGAGATACGTTGGAAGAAATGAATGTAAAAAGTCCGGTGTATCTGGTTAAGAGAGACTCTGTCAGAGAATGACAGGGTTTTTCTTTTGTTCAATATGCATAAAATTATCGAATAAAGTTTAGACAAAATATTAGTTTCTCGAGAAACCTGTTGATTTTACAGGGAAACCTGATTTATAGTAAAACTACCGAAAGGAAACAGGACAGATATTTATATTTTCTGTCAGAAATGGATCATGAATGGTGTTGTCGCTGGTGCAGTGAGGTAAAATAAATATAGAAATAACAGGAGGCTCAACATGGAGAAAAAATGGTGGAAAGAAAGCGTAGTCTATCAGATCTACCCAAAAAGCTTTAAAGACAGCAACGGAGACGGCATTGGAGACATTAAAGGAATTATAGAAAAGCTTGATTATCTGAAAGAACTTGGCGTAAATGTGCTGTGGATCTCGCCAATGCTTGAGTCTCCTCAGGACGATAACGGATATGACATTTCGGATTACCGCAGGATATATGAAGACTACGGAACTATGGAAGATTATGAAGAAATGCTTTCAGAGGCACATAAAAGGGACATTAAAGTTTTGATGGATCTGGTAGTCAATCATACGTCTGACGAACATAACTGGTTTATAGAAAGCCGTAAATCCAAGGATAATCCGTACCGTGACTATTATATCTGGAAAGACCCGGTCAACGGAAAAGAACCAAATAACTGGGGCGGAGTATTCGGCGGTTCTGCATGGGAATATGATGAGAAGACGCAGATGTATTATCTGCATCTGTTTTCAAAGAAGCAGCCGGATCTTAACTGGGAAAATGAAAAGGTGCGCCGGGAAGTTTATGATATGATGACTTTCTGGTGTGAAAAAGGGATTGATGGCTTCCGAATGGATGTTATCAGTATGATCTCAAAAAATCAGGCATTTCCGGATGGAGAGGTTAAGAACGGGCTTTATGGGGATTTTAATCCATATTGTGTGCATGGCCCAAGAATCCACGAATTTCTGCAGGAAATGAATAAAGAAGTGCTTTCCAGGTATGATATAATGACGGTTGGTGAGACTTCCGGTGTTACCATTGAAGAAGCTCAGAAGTATGCCGGAGAAGATCGGAATGAGTTAAACATGGTATTTCAGTTTGAGCATGTAGAAGATGCCTGCGGTGATCATGGAAAGTGGACAACGGCAAAATTTAACTTCAGGGATTTTAAAAAGACCATGATCAAATGGCAGGAAGAACTGCAGGGAAAGGCATGGAACAGCCTGTTTCTGGGAAATCATGACCAGCCAAGAAGTGTCAGCAGATTTGGAAATGATAACCCTGCCTACAGAGAAACATCTGCAAAAATGCTGGCAACCTGTCTGCACATGATGCAGGGAACTCCGTATGTATATCAAGGAGAAGAGCTTGGAATGACCAATGCGTACTTTGATAAACTGGAAGATTATCGTGACATTGAAAGCATAAATTTCTTTACAGAGCTGACAGAAGCAGGGATTATGACACCTGAATATATGATGAAATGCCTGATGCTCAGAAGTCGTGATAATGCAAGGACGCCTATGCAGTGGAATGATTCTGTGCAGGGGGGCTTTACAAGTGGGGAACCATGGATCAGAATAAATCCCAACTATAAGGAAATCAATGCGGTGCAGCAGCTGGGTGATCCGGATTCAGTTTTTCATTATTATCAGAAACTGATCCGCCTTCGTAAAGAAAAAGATATCATTGTTTATGGATCCTTTGAGGCTCTTTGTCGTGATGACGATAAGATTTTTGCTTATACAAGAAAACTGGATCAGAAAAAGCTTCTGACAGTCTGCAACTTCAGTGATCAGGATGCTGAGATGGAGATCCCGGAAGAATTTGCAGGAGCGCAGTGTCTGATTACGAATCTGGGAAGAACTGTATTTGACAGAAATTTTGTTTTGAGACCTTATGAAGCATTTGTATTATACAAAGAATGAAAGGAATATTTTGAAATGATCAGAAAGTACAGGTATGGTACACCTTTTGACACAGAGGCACTGACGGAAAAAATCGAGACTGCGGAAGGCGGTTTCCCTTATGGTAAAATCAGTCTGGAAAATGGATTTGTTTTTACTTATATCATGGATGAAGAGGATATTGTTTATGGGCTTGGAGAAGCGAACCGGGGAATCAACAAAAGGGGCTATTGTTATATCAGCAATTGTGCAGATGATCCGGAGCATACGGAGGACAAGCGCTCGCTGTACGGGGCGCACAATTTCATTGTTGTAAGTGGAAAAACAACGTTTGGACTGTTTTTTGATTATCCGGGAAAGCTGACATTTGATATCGGTTATACCAGAACGGATACAATGCATGTTTTCTGTGAAAATGCAGATCTGGATATTTATGTGATCGAGGGTGAAACGGCATATGACATTGTGAAACAGTTTCGCCATGTGATCGGACACAGCTATATCCCGCCGAAGTTCGCTTTTGGATTTGGACAGAGCCGCTGGGGATATACGACAAAAGAAGATTTTTGCAAAGTGGCAAAGGGATACCGTGAGAACCATATTCCTATTGATATGATCTATATGGACATTGATTATATGCAGGATTTTAAGGATTTCACAGTAAATGAAAAAAATTTCCCGGATTTTCAGGGCTTTGTTCAGGAAATGAAGGATCAGGAAATCCGAATGATCCCCATTATTGATGCTGGAGTGAAAGTGGAGCCGGGATATGAGGTTTACGAGGAAGGTGTCAAAAACAATTATTTCTGCAAGAGAGAAGACGGAAGTGATTTTGTGGCGGCTGTCTGGCCCGGCGATACACATTTTCCGGATGTATTGAACAAAGATGCCAGGAAATGGTTTGGGGATAAATACCGTTTCCTTACAGATCAGGGAATCGAAGGCTTCTGGAATGACATGAACGAGCCCGCAATTTTTTATTCTGCGGAAGGTCTGGCAGAGGCAAAAAAGCTTGCGGCAGAATTTGCAGAAGATACCGAGGGCAGAGTGCATGCATGGACCATGCAGGCAAAAATGAAAGATATTGCGAATAATCCGGAGGATTACAGACGTTTTTATCATAATGCAGATGGCAAAAAGATTCGTCATGACAAGGTACATAATCTTTTTGGGTTTAATATGACAAGGGCAGCAGGAGAGGCATTTGAACGAATTGATCCGGACAAACGCTTTCTGATGTTCTCCAGATCTTCCTACATTGGGATGCACCGTTATGGCGGGATCTGGACAGGGGATAACAAATCCTGGTGGTCTCACATTCTTCTGAATCTGAAAATGCTGCCATCTTTGAATATGTGTGGATTCCTGTATACAGGCGCGGATCTCGGAGGATTTGGAGCGGACACCACCCGAGACCTTCTGCTACGTTTCCTGGCGCTTGGCGTTTTTACTCCGCTGATGCGTGATCATGCAGCTGCCGGAACAAGAGAACAGGAGTGCTATCAGTTTGAAAATGTGGAAGATTTCCGTCATGTGATCGGTGTGAGATATCGTCTTATTCCCTATCTTTACAGTGAATATATGAAAGCGGCGCTGAATGATGATATGTATTTCAGGCCACTGGGCTTTGTCTATCCCAATGATAAAATGGCGGTTCGTGTGGAAGATCAGTTGATTCTTGGAAATGAGATCATGATCGCACCGGTTTATGAACAGAATGCAAGAGGCCGTTATGTTTATCTGCCGGAAGAGATGAAATTTGTTAAATTTCTGCCGGATGGAACTATTTCAGAAGAAATTCTTGAAAAAGGAGTCCATTATGTGGAGGTGGCTCTGAACGAAGTACCGCTTTTTATTCGCAGTGGAAAATGCATTCCGATCGCAGAAACAGCAGAATGTGTAAAAGAGATTGATACAGAGCATCTGCAGCTGATCGGATATGAGGAAAGCAGTTATACTTTATATGAAGATGACGGAATCCATAAAGAGTATGACAAAAAAGAAAATTACAGGGTGTTGAAGAATTAAATACAGTTTTGAGAAATACTTAGTCCTCTGAAAATTATTTTGCTAAATAAATGTAAAAAGATGCGGTTTCCGCATCTTTTTTTATAGGATAGATATAATGGGTTATTATATACCAGATGTTGGAAAAAAGTATATATTTATAGTATAGATTTAATAATATAAAATAAATTGTCAGAAAATAAAAGAGTGTTTCAAAATGAAACATGTACTACAAAAAAATGTACCAATTGAACAAGCGATATACATGTTGCATATATATAAGGTGTAAAATATGCCGAAAATAGTGCAATATGCATAAAACTATTGAAAAAACGCAAGTGATACCATATAATTTTAGACAGAAAGAAATACAAAGAGGTGTACGAAATGAAACAGGGGATAAGTCAGAACATGGTTCATGTTTTAAAAGGTGAACTGGTAAAAGCATTAGGATGTACAGAACCTATTGCCATTGCATATGTGTCGGCAAAGGCCAGAGAAATTCTCGGGAGAATGCCGGAAAAGATTATCATTGCATGTAGTGGAAATATTATTAAAAATGCAAAAAGTGTTATTGTCCCAATGACAGGATCTCTCAAAGGTATTGAGGCAGCAGCTGTTACAGGTGCAGTGGGAGGTGATGCCGGAAAAGAACTGGAGGTCCTTACGGGAGTGACTTCACAGGAACTGGAAACCGTACAGAAGCTTCTTGATGAAAAGATCTGTAAGGTAGAGTGTCTGGATACTACGGAGAAATTACATATTCTGGAAACTGTTTATGCAGGGGAAGATGTGGTACAGGTAGAGCTTATCAGAACACACCTGGGAATTATAAAAATCACGAAAAATGGAGAGGTATTGTTTGAAGATCAGCCGCAGGAAGACAAGGATGAAATTGATTATTCCTGTTTAAATGTAAAAAATATCCTTGAATTTGCAAATACAATTCCCGTTGATGAGGTAAAAGGTCTTATTGAAGAACAGATTCGCTGCAACACAGAGATCTCTCAAAAAGGTTTGCAGGAGAAATATGGAGCTAATATTGGAACTCTTCTTCTGAAACATTATGGAGATGATGTGAAGGTAAGGGCAAAAGCAAAAGCAGCAGCAGGTTCGGATGCCAGAATGAGTGGATGTGAACTTCCGGTAGTGATTAATTCGGGAAGTGGAAATCAGGGAATGACAGTATCCCTTCCGGTTATTGAATATGCAGAATACTTAAAGGTAGATCATGAAAAGCTGATCAGGGCATTGATATTAAGTAATCTGATCGCCATATATCAGAAATGCCGGATCGGACGTCTTTCCGCATATTGCGGTGCTGTAAGTGCAGCAGCTGGAGCTGGTGCAGGGATCACCTATCTTTACGGAGGAGATGAAAAACAGATTTCGGATACAGTGGTGAATACACTTGCAAATATTTCCGGAATTATCTGTGACGGTGCAAGTGCTTCCTGCGCAGCAAAAATTGCCTCCAGTGTAGATGCGGCAATTATGGGAAGTATCATGGCCAGAGAGGCAAATGTGTTTGAATCCGGAGATGGAATTGTAAAAGACAACCTCCAGAAAACCATAGATGGAGTGGTAGAACTGGCACGCGATGGTATGAAAGAAACAGACGAAGTAATTCTTCATATTATGGTAGATGAGAAATAAACCAGGTGAAACCTGGAAAAATATATAAAATAAATAAACAAAAAGGAGAAACGAGATGAAAAAAAGAATTTTAAGTGTTGTATTGGCTGGAACAGTCGTATTTAGCGGGTTATTAACTGGTTGCGGATCAACAGAAAAGAAAACAGAAAATACAGCAACAGAAAAAACAGAATCAAAGGGAGAAGAAAAAGGCTCTGAGGATACGATTAAAATTGCAGTAGCCGGACCAATGACAGGTGATAACTCTGAGTACGGAATCGGATTTAATAATGCAGCTACCATGATGGCAGAGCAGTGGAATGAGAAAGGCGGAGTGCTTGATAAAGAGATTGAGATCATTGCATATGATGATAAAAACACCTCTGAGGAAGCAACAACAATTGCACAGAAGATTGTTTCTGATAAAGAAGCTGCAGGAGTAATCGGACATTTTGCATCAGGTGTATGTATGACAGCAGCTCCTATTTATCAGGAAAATGGAATTATTGAGATCTCTCCATCTTCTTCACATCCGGATTATTCAGGAATCGGAGATTATATTTTCAGAAATAACACTATTATTTCCAAAGAAGCAGCGGCAAGTGTAGATATTGCAGTTAATGATCTTGGAAAGAAAAATGTTGGAATCATTTCTATTATGACGGACTGGGGAACAAATACTTCTCAGCTTATCAAGGAAATGATCGAAGAAGATGATAGTCTTGGAGCAACAGTTGTAGCACATGAAGAGGTAATGGAAGGTTCTGACGATTATACACCGGCGATTACAAAACTTAATGAGGCTGGAGCAGATGTGATTATCTGCTGTGGAATGTATAATCTGGTGGCACCTGTAGCAAAACAGGCAAAACAGATTAATCCGGATGTGGAAATTGTAGGATTTTCTAATGCTTACAGCCAACAGCTGATCGAGTTAGGAGGAGAAGCAGTAGAAGGTGTATGTTTCCCGGTTATCTTCTTCTCTGAATCTGATGATCCTGAAGTAAAAGAATATGTAGATACTTTTACAGAAAAATATGGTGCAGCTCCATCTGCTTTAACATCTCAGGCCTATGACTCTGTCGGACTTTTATTAACTGCAATTGAGAAGGCCGGAACAACTGATTCAGAAAAAGTTAAAGATGCGCTGTATGAAATTGAGTATGAGGGTGTGACTGGACATACAAAATTTGATGAAAATGGTGATGTTGATAAAGAATTTGTTAAAGTAACAATCAAGGACGGAAAATTTGTAAAAATGGACTGAGAAAGGACTGAATATGTTAGCACAGCAAATATTTAATGGTTTGGCATTAGGAATGGGATATGCGCTGATTGCAGTTGGATATTCGTTGGTATTTGGTATTTTAAGACTGGTCAATTTCTCTCATGGAGCAATTTATGCTTTTGGTGCTGAAATGGCAATGGTTTTTATTGGTCTGAATTTTGGTATTGTGCCAGGTATCATTGCCAGTATGATTCTTACAGGTATTCTTGGTATTGCAATTGATAAGATAGCTCTGGAACCTCTCAGAAAGAAACATTCCATGCCGATTGCTTCTTTGATCACTACGATCGGTGTATCAAATATCATAACAAATCTTCTGATTGTTTTTCTGGGATCAGAAAAGAGAAACTTTCCGCAGTTATTCAATTTTGGTTCTGTAAAAATCGGTTCTGTTGTGATCTCATCCACACAGATCATGATGTGCGTAGTATCACTGATCCTGATGGGTGTCCTGGTATTTATTGTTTATAAAACAAAGATCGGACTTGCGATGCGTGCAAGTGAACAGAATGCAAAGGCAGCAAATCTGATGGGAATCAATGTAAACTTTGTTATTTCCTTTACTTTCTTTCTGGCGGGAATGTCAGCAACTATTGCCGGAGCTTTAGTAGGCGGATATTATCAGATCGTATATCCTAATATGGGATTTATGGCAGGCTTAAAGGCTTTTGCAGCGGCTGTTCTTGGCGGAATCGGAAGCTTACCGGGAGCACTTTTGGGAGGACTGATCGTTGGGGTTTCAGAAAGTATGGCAGCATCATTTATGGGCTCTACATACAGGGATTCTATTGCATTTGTTATTCTGATCATTGTTCTTATAGTAAGACCGCATGGTTTATTTGGACGGAAAGGTATTACAAAGGTGTAAAGAATGAGTAAGACAGGAAAGAAAATGAATTTTGTGCATACGATGGAAACCTTTGTAGAAGGAAAAAAGAAAATTCTGCTGATTCTTCTGGCCGTTTTTCTGATCGCTCTTCCATATATGCTGAATAGCCAATATCTGGTTACAGTTGCTGTAAAAATTGGATCTTATACGCTTCTGGCGCTTGGTCTGAATGTGCTGACAGGATATACAGGCCTGGTTTCACTGGGACATGCAGGATTTGTTGCAATAGGAGCATATACATCATCCTTATGTGCTGTTAAGTTGGGAATGAATTTCTTTGCTTCCATGATTCTGGGAATGGTGGTGGCAGGTCTGGCAGGTGTGCTGCTCGGACTTCCCACCATGCGTGTAACAGGAACGTATTTATCTATTATTACATTAGGATTTGGTGAGATCATTAAAATGATCGCCATGAACTGGTCTTCTGTCACCAATGGTACTTTGGGTGTGAAAAATATTCCTAGACCATCTATTTTTGGTTATGATCTTACAATTGCAAACAATGGACTTTACTATCTCATGCTGGTACTTGTCCTCATTACAACACTGTTTTGTATTGCGGTTGTAAAATCAAAGACAGGAAGAGCATTTCAGGCAATTCGTGCAGATGAGCTGGCCAGTACAATGATGGGAATCAATATTACATCTTATAAAATTTTGTCCTTTGTGATTTCCGCATGTATCTGTGCTCTGGGAGGTGCACTATATGCTTCTCTTATCGGATATATTGATCCGAATACCTTTAACTTTGATGTATCTACATTAATTTTAAGTATTGTTATTTTAGGCGGAATGGGGACGATCCGGGGCATGTTTGTAGGCGCTGCGATTCTGATTGCATTCCCGGAAGTGTCAAGATTTTTGATGGAATACAGATTTGTATTGTATGGTGTAATACTTGTCTTAATGATGCGATTCAGACCGCAGGGTATTATGGGATGGAAATCCACAATGCCTTATCGACTGTCAAAAAATGTGAAGGAACAAGTTGAAAAAATGGACAAAAACGCACCTTTGAATTTATTAAATGAAACAAAGGGGTGAAGAAATGGCTGAAAAAGAAGTTTTACTGAAAGTAGATAATATCACAAAACGCTTTGGCGGTATTGTAGCGGTAGATCATGTAAGCTGTACAGTAAGAAAAGGTGAAGTGGTCAGTATCATAGGACCGAATGGTGCCGGAAAAACGACGGTGTTTAATATGCTGACAGGTGTTTATGAGGTAGATGAAGGAGAAATCATATTTAACGGAAATCCTATTCACAATAAAGATCCAAAAGAAATAGTGGCAGCAGGTATTTCCAGAACTTTTCAGAATATCCGACTGTTTTCCGACCTGAGAGTTATAGAAAATGTATTGATCGGTGCACATATTAAGACAAAGTATAATTTTTTCCAATCTGTTTTCCGAACCAAAAAGTTCAGAGAAGAAGAGGACAAAAAGACAGCAGAGGCGATTCAGCTGTTGAAATCAATTGGTCTTGACTATAGAAGAGATGATTATGCGTCCAATCTGCCTTATGGCGAACAGAGAAAGCTGGAGATTACAAGAGCTATTGCTACAGGTGCGCAGTTGATCCTTCTGGATGAGCCGGCAGCAGGAATGAATCCACAGGAATCCGCAGAATTGATGGAATTCATTAACAAATTAAAGGATCAGGGTTATACCATTTTAATGATCGAACATGACATGAGTGTTGTTATGAATGTATCTGACAGAATTTATGTTATCGACCATGGAAAACCTATTGCAGAAGGCCTTCCTGAAGAAATTGCAAATAACCCGAAAGTAATAGAAGCATATCTTGGAGGGGTTCAAAATGATGCTGAAGATCAATGATTTGAATACATATTATGGTGCAATTCATGCTCTTAAAGGAATTGACATGGAAGTAGATGAAGGAGAAATTGTTTCTCTGATTGGCAGTAATGGAGCTGGAAAGACTACACTTCTGAATACCATTACAGGTGTTGCAAGAGCTGCAAAGGGAACGGTGGTCTTTAAGGGCAGGGATATTACGAATATACCTTCTTATGCAATGACAAAATTGAAAATCAGTATTTCTCCTGAAGGCAGAGAAGTTTTTCCTGAACTGACAGTAGAAGAAAATCTTCGATTAGGAGCTTATATTGTAAAGGATAAGGGGGCAATCAGTGCAGGATATGACCGTGTGTATGATTTGTTCCCCCGATTGAAAGAAAGGTATAAACAGCAGGCAGGAACTCTGTCAGGAGGAGAACAGCAGATGCTGGCAGTAGGAAGGGCATTGATGTCAAGTCCGGAACTTCTTCTTTTGGATGAGCCTTCTCTTGGTCTTGCGCCGAACTTTGTCCTTATGATCTTTGATATGATCAAAGAGATCAATAAACAGGGTGTTACAATCCTTCTGATAGAACAGAATGCAAATATGGCACTGTCTGCTTCTGACAGAGCGTATGTTCTGGAAAACGGAAAAGTGACAATGAGCGGAGAAGCAAAGAAAATTGCTTCAGATCCTAAAATTAAAAAAGCTTATTTAGGTTTGGGATAAGTTAACAGAAAGGAATCGACTATGAAAAAAATTATTAATAATCCGGCAGATGTTGTAAAAGAGGCACTACAGGGAATGCAGGCTGCCTATGAGGGAACATTAGACTATACTCCTGGTGCTGAGGTTATTTCCAGACACGAAAAAGGCGATAAGGTTGCTGTTATTTCAGGTGGCGGTGCGGGACATGAACCGCTGCATGCAGGTTTTGTTGGAAAAGGTATGTTGGATGCAGCAGTTTCAGGAAATGTATTTTCTTCTCCAAGTCCGGACAGAATCGGAGCTGCTATTGAAAAAATGGAAGCCGGAAAAGGTGTGCTTCTTGTAATTAAAAATTATTCTGGTGATGTTATGAATTTTGGTCTGGCAGCAGATCTTGCAGAGGCAGATGATGTTGAAGTAGAAACTGTTGTTGTCAAAGACGATGTTGCAGTTCCGGATAGCACATATTCTACAGGAAGACGAGGCATTGCAGGTACTGTATTTGTACATAAAATTGCAGGTGCCAAAGCAGAGGAGGGAGCTTCTCTTGCTGAAGTAAAAGCCGCAGCAGAGCATGCGATTCAGAACATCAGAAGTATGGGAATGGCGATGTCTCCATGTATTCTTCCGGCAGTTGGAAAACCAGGTTTTGTGCTTGCAGAGGATGAAATTGAAATTGGAATGGGTATTCATGGAGAACCTGGAGTAGAACGGACAAAAGTAAAAACAGCAAAGGAAGTAGCAGAGATCTTATTGGATAAAATCCTGGCAGATTATGACTATGCTGATAGTGAAGTAGCTGTTTTGGTCAATGGTCTTGGTGGAACTCCTTTAATGGAATTATATATTCTGAATAAAGAAGTAAAAGAGCTTTTGGAGTCTAAAGGAATCAAAATTTATAAGACCTTAGTAGGGAATTATACTACTGCATTAGACATGACGGGATGTTCTCTGACTTTAATGAAACTTGATGATGAATTAAAGAGACTGCTGGATGCGCCATGCGATACACCGGCATTAAAATGGTAAAGGAGACAAGAAATGGCATTTGAACTGACAGCTGCAGATTATGCAGAATACATAAAAAAAGCATATGCGCTTATTCATGAAAACGGCGATTATGTAACAGAGCTTGACCTGGCTACCGGAGACGGAGATCACTGGTCTAATATCAATATGGGTTTTGAAAAGCTTGTGGAAAACAGTGAAAAGCTGGCAGGAATGTCAGTGAGTGATGAACTGAAAGAAATTGGAAAAATTATGATGGCTGTTATTGGAGGCTCTTCAGGTGTTTTATATGGAAGTGCATATTTGGCAGCAGCGAAAAGTGTAAAAGGTAAAGAGACTCTTGGAAAAAAGGAACTCTGTGATGTTCTGGAAGCAATGCTCAATGCGATTATCAGCAGGGGGCAGGCGCAGGAAGGATTTAAAACAATGATCGACAGTCTTGCTCCGGCAGTGAAGGAATACAAGAAATGCCTGGAAGAGGACACAGATGATAAGACCTTATGTGAGAGGGTTAAAAAAGCAGCAGTGGATGGTGCAGAAAATACAAAAAATATGGAAGCCGTGCGTGGACGCGCTACTTATCAGGCGAACAAAGGTGTAGGACATTTGGATCCGGGAGCCGTTACTATGTCTTATCAGATACAGAGCAACATGGATGTATTTAATGTATAAGGAAGCAAAAAAACAGGGACTCAGCGATGAATTTGCTCATGAGGCAATCAGAGAATGCGGACGTTTCCACGGTGAAACAAAATATACTCACACAGATGATTTCAGTGTGTTCCATAAAGAATTTATTAATGATAACGTAAAGGGCGTATTCCAGATGGAGGATACCTGTGAAGATGGAAAATTAAGTGTAGATTTCCATTACTGTCCATTAGTTGCGGCATGGAAAAAGCTGGGCGCTACAGACGAAGAGTGTGCTGTACTTTGCGATATTGCAATGGACGGAGACAGAGGAATCTGTGAGAAAATGAATTTTGATTTCTATCTTGGAAAGACGATCGCAAAAGGCGATGATATCTGTGAAGTAAGAATCACAAAGAAATAAATTCTTAGAATAGCGAGGTCAGGTCTTTATATTGTTTGAGCAATCAAATGATATAAGGACCTTTTTTGTTTAAGGAGACATTATATGCATACAATGCTTGGAAAAATCAAAAATTTTGTAGATAATTTTGCAGAAGTTATTTCAGATGTTCTGGATATAGATGTAATTATAACAGATTCTAATATGAATATAGTGGGAAGTGCATTTCGGTATTTTTCACTTTATAATGATATAAAAATAGGAACATTGCTGGCAGATGTACTGATTAATAATCATAATCTTGTGATTCGGAATAAAGCTCAGATAGAAAGCTGTAGAAAATGCAGAGAATATAAAAAATGTAAAATGAAAGGGTTTGTTGGAGTGCCTATTCATTATGGAAATCAGACGTTAGGAGCAATAGGTTTGATACTTCCGAGTTCCAAGGTGAAAGCCTTATTTGAAAATATAGATTCTACAGTTATTTTTATGGAAAGAATGGCTGAGCTTGTTGCTAACAGGATTCATTATCATACGGAAAAGAAAGCTTTATCAAAAAAAATGGCAGAATTTGAGTTAATTCTTGATCTTATGGATGAAGCTCTGGTTCACACAGATGTATATGGTAATGTAATTTACTTTAATAAAAAATTTGAACAGGATTTTGGAGCTGATAAAGACCTTATAGGTGAAAATATTACCTATGTATATCCGGAGTTGAGAGAATGGTATGAAAAAGAAAATGTTTTTAAGGATTTTAAAATCTGTATACAAAATGACAGATGCAGTTTCTATGGAATCGTAAACAGTAAACGAATTTACCAGACAGAAGATGAATATACGGTTATCCTGTGTTTTCAGCCATATAAGAATATTTATAAATCATCCAAAATTTTTATGCCGGGGACTCAGGTTACGTTTCAATGGCTCAGAAAGTTTTGTGATGTGGAAACCCTGGCAATTGCAGAATATTATGCAGAGTTGGATGAGCCAGTTTTAATCTGTGGATGTGATGATACTTTAAATGAAATGCTGGGAAAAGCAATTTATAATCAGTCACCAAGAAGACTGGAGAATGTAGAGGTTCTCCAAATTAGAAATTCTTACAGAAATCTCCTGAATTCGTATTTAAGTGTAGAAACAGGAATTTTAAGGAAACTACAAAATGGAACTATTATTATTATGCAGCCGGAAAAAATTCCTATGTATATTCAGGAGTATTTATTAAGCTTCATTGAAAAAAAGAATACAGTTAACAATCAAAAAGGATCTGATCTGGATATTCGATTTATTTTCTGTACGACATCCGACTTAGAAGGACTTGTGAAAGAAAAGAAATTCAATGAAGAATTGTACCACATCATTTCAAAAAATAAAATTAATATGACAAAAACACTTCATGAAGATTTTGGTGTGTTTTACAGGTATATGCAAAGTGGACTGGAATATTACGGTAATATTTATAAAAAAGAGATTGTGGAATTAAGCATTGATCGAAAAAAGGAAATATGGAGAAAATGCAGAGGGAATTTGTTGGTTGATCTGGAAATGATGATTGAAAGGATCGCAAAAAACGGAGATTATATTGAAGAAGAAAAAATAGAAAATTCTATTAATGAATTGGAAAAAATGCAGCTTCAGAAGCTTATCAAGGATGGGTACAGCAAGCAGGATATGGCAAAAATTATGAATATTTCCAGAACTACATTATACAGACACCTGAAAGAATACAATCTTCAGTAAAATATATTTACACATAATTATTATGTAAGCAGAAGGAGGAACACATGGAACTCAGTTTATTATTGATGCAGCAGATTATAAAATTATTTATTATGATCTTTATGGGATATCTGATCGTGAAAACGGGAATTTTAAAAGCAGAGGACAGCAGAGTTCTTTCTGCAGTTGTTCTTTACCTGATCGTTCCCTGTGTAATCCTGAATGCATTTCAGGTAGAATATTCACCTGAAAAAGCCAGCGGGCTTTTTCTCGCTTTTGTGGCATCTCTGCTGCTTATGTTTGTAACGCTCCCGGCAGTAAATCTTGTGGGAAGATTTTTGAAACTGAATGAAGTGGAGAGGACTTCGGTTTATTATTCCAATGCCGGAAATCTGATCATTCCGCTGGTGACTTTTATTCTGGGCGAGGAATGGGTTTTATATGCATGTGTATATATGAGTATCCAGATTGTTTTTTTCTGGACTCACTGTAAAAAAGAACTGAGCAGGGAAAAAGGGATTGATTTAAAAAAGATCTTTACAAATATTAATATTATTTTGGTTGTGATCTCAGTAGCGCTGTTTTTTATGAGAATCCGTCTTCCGAAACTGATGACGGAAACTTTTGCATCGGTATCGGGTATGGTAGGACCTGCAAGTATGTTTGTGACCGGAATGTTGATGGCAGGCGCTGATCTGAAAAAAATATTTACAAATAAGAGAGCTTATCTGGTAACAGGTATGAGACTGATCGCCGTACCGCTGTTTTCCCTTTTGATTCTTAAAATCAGCAGATTAGCCGGCTTTCATGCGGACGGCCGTCAGATCCTGCTGATCGTATTTCTTGCAGTGACAACACCGGCAGCATCAACGGTGACACAGATGAGCCAGCTTTATGGGAATGATTCAGAATATGCCAGTGCGATCGGCGTACTGACAACTCTGGCGTCAGTTCTCACAATGCCATTGATGGTATTATTGTTCCAGTCAGTTATTTAAAAAGGTTTTTCTGTAAAAAAACTCCCGGGATCTTATGGAAGTAACAGTGACATTATCACAGACAGATCTGTCTGGAACGTGTATGATACAGACATAAAGTACAAGGAGGTATCCCATATGAGGTTAAAAGATAAAGTAACGATCATTACAGGTGGAAGCAGAGGAATTGGTTATGCAACAGCAGATGCATTTCTGAGAGAGGGAGCTACTGTAATTCTGGCAGCCAGTTCTCAGGAATCTGCAGATAAAGCAGTGGAAAGCCTGAAGGAAAAATATCCGGACAGGATCATTGCAGGCATCAGCCCGGATCTCAGCAGTCTGGAAAGCGTGAGAAAGGAATTCAAGGAAGCAACCTCCAAATATGGATGTGTGGATATTCTGGTAAATAATGCAGGGGTATCAGAAAGCACCCCGTTTGTTGAGTATACAGAGGAAGCCTTTGACAAGGTTATGGATCTGAATGTAAAAGGCGTATTTAATGCAACGAGAGCCGCGTCTGAGTGTATGGTGGCAAGAGGAAATGGCGTAATCCTGAGCACTTCTTCTATGGTAAGTCTTTATGGACAGCCAAGTGGAATCGCGTATCCGGCATCTAAATTTGCAGTAAATGGACTGACCGTTTCACTGGCAAGAGAACTGGGACCAAAAGGAATCCGGGTGAATGCAGTGGCGCCGGGCATCACGGAAACAGATATGATGAAGGCAGTGCCAAAGAGCGTGATCGAGCCAATGATCCAGCAGATTCCACTTCGCAGGCTGGGACAGCCGGAAGATATTGCAAACGCTTTTGTGTTCCTTGCTTCTGACGAGGCATCTTACATTACCGGCGTGGTACTCAGCGTAGATGGAATGGCAAGAACCTGAAGATAAGAAAAGACAGCAGATAAAAGGCTGGAGGAGGAAATAGAATGGGATTATTTGATTTCTTAAAGGGAACAGATTTTAATGAGGGAATCGAAACTTATAAAAATACAGAGGATGCGGTTCTTCTGGATGTAAGGACACCGGAAGAATATCTGGAGGGAAGAGTACCGGGAAGCTGGAATATCCCTCTTCAGGAACTGAAAAAAGTAGAACGGCTTATAGATAAAGCAGCTCCTCTTTTTGTTTACTGTCTGAGCGGAGCCAGAAGCCGGATGGCAGTGGCGCAGCTTCAGCAGATGGGATATGCAAGGGTTACAAATCTTGGCGGTATCAACAGCTACCGCGGAAAGGTGGAAAGATAAAATGAAGGTTGTCATTATCGGAGGTGTTGCGGGAGGAGCAACTGCTGCAGCAAGAATACGCAGACTGGATGAAAAAGCACAGATCACTGTTTTTGAAAAATCAGGATATGTTTCCTATGCAAACTGCGGACTTCCCTATTATATAGGAGGGGTGATCACTGATCCGGAAGAGCTGACATTGCAGACACCGGAAAGCTTCTGGAAGCGTTTTCAGATTGATATGAAGGTAAGACATGAGGTTACACGGATTTATCCGGAAAGAAAAACGGTGGAAGTCAGAAATCTGAATACAGGTGTATTCTTTGAGGAAAAATACGATAAGCTTTTGATCGCTACAGGTGCAAAGCCGGTATGGCCTGATCTTCCCGGAACAGATCTGGACAATCTTTTTACTCTTCGTACGGTGGAAGATACGCTGAGGATCCGTGAATTTGTGGACAAAAACCATCCCCGGTCTGCAGTTCTGGCAGGCGGTGGTTATATTGGACTGGAACTTGCGGAAAATCTTCGGGAACTGGGAATGGAGGTAACCATTGTTCAGCGTCCGAAGCAGCTGATGAATCCTCTGGATTCTGATATGGCAGCTTTTGTACATGGAAAAATGAAAAGCCGCGGAGTGAAGCTGATGCTTGGGCATACGGTAGCTGGTTTTGAAAAAGGAGAAACAGGAACCAGAGTACTTCTGAAGGATGAACAGCCCTTGGAAGCAGATATGGTGATCCTTGCGATTGGAGTCTCTCCGGATTCTCATCTTGCCAGAGAGGCCGGGCTGGAACTTGGCCTGAAGGGAAGTATTGTAGTAAATGACAGAATGGAGACTTCAGCCCCGGATATTTTTGCAGCAGGCGATGCGGTAGAGGTGAAACATTACATCACCGGAGAAAGAGCGCTGATCTCTCTTGCAGGACCGGCAAACAAACAGGGACGTATTGCTGCAGACAATATCTGCGGAGGAGACAGCCGTTACCCGGGCTCTCAGGGTTCATCCGTGATCAAAGTATTTGATATGACTGTGGCATCTACAGGAATCAACGAACGTACTGCGCAAAAAGCCGGAATTGATTATGATAAGGTTTACTTATCTCCGGCAAACCATGCGTCCTATTACCCGGGCGGAAAGCTTATGACCATGAAGGTGATCTTTGAGAAGGGCAGCTACAGACTTCTGGGAGCGCAGATTGTTGGCTATGACGGAGTCGATAAGCGGATTGACGTTCTTGCTACAGCAATGTATGCAGGCGTTACGGCAATTCAGCTGAAAGAACTGGATCTGGCTTATGCGCCGCCGTATTCCTCTGCAAAAGATCCTGTGAACATGGCAGGATTTATGATCGAAAATATTGCAGAAGGCAGACTGAAACAGTTTTTTACAGAGGATGTGGAAAAGCTTCCGCGGGATGGAAGTGTGATCCTTCTGGATACAAGGACACCATGGGAGTATAACAGAGGGCATATTGAAGGGTTTATCAATATTCCGGTAGACGAACTTCGCGACAGACTTTCGGAACTGGACAAAAATAAAAAAGTATACATTATCTGTCAGAGTGGACTGAGAAGCTATATTGCATACAGGATACTGACACAGGAAGGCTTTGACTGCAGGAATTTCTCAGGAGGTTTTCGTTTGTACGAGACTGTGACAGGCGATCGTGAGGCAGCCGGAGAAGCGCTTCCGTGTGGAATGGAGATCAGCAGATAATATAAGGACATATGAAAAACAGCCATCACTTTCGGTGCTGGCTGTTTTTGTCTGCAGATTTTAAATCATCATGGAAATTTCTTGCGGCAGCTTCTGCTTTTATGTTAGAATACAGATGCTTTACACACAATAAAAACAGGAGGTACTGAAGATTGTTTTCAGGAATTATTGAAGCATACGGCAAGGTCGTAGGTGTGCTGAGCAACTGGATGTACAGTTATATTCTGATCATTCTGCTGGTTGGAGCAGGGATTTATTTTACTATAAGGACAAAGGGAATCCAGTTTCGTGCATTAAAAGAGGCGATTCGGGTGGTTATGGAACCAAAGGAGGATGAAAAATCCATTTCTTCTTTTCAGGCATTGATGATCTCTACCGCATCCAGAGTGGGAACCGGAAATATCGCGGGGATTTCCACGGCTCTTTGTATTGGAGGTCCGGGAGCTATGTTCTGGATGTGGCTGACTGCACTTCTGGGAAGTGCATCTGCGTTTATCGAAAGCTCATTGGCTCAGATTTATAAAAGAAAGGCGGCAGACGGAAGCTCTTACGGAGGACCGGCTTATTATATTCAGGCTGTTCTGAAAAAAAGATGGCTGGGCATTGTATTTGATTTTCGGTATTTGCATTTTTGGAGGAAGCAGACGTATTTCCAGGATCACGGAAGTGATTGTTCCTTTGATGGGGATCTTCTATATCGGAGTTTCTCTTTTTATCGTGATCACACATTTGAACCTTCTTCCCGGAGTGATTGCATCGATTTTCAAAGGAGCATTTAACCTTTCGGCTATTTTTGGCGGATTTGCAGGCTCCGCGATCATGCAGGGAATTAAAAGAGGACTGTTTTCTAATGAAGCCGGTGTGGGTTCTGCACCAAACGCCTCTGCTTCTGCAGGAGTATCCCATCCGGCCAAACAGGGACTGGTTCAGATGCTTTCCGTTTATATTGATACGATCGTGATCTGCAGTGCAACCGGGTTTATGCTGCTTTGCTCCGGAGTTGCTCCGGAAGGCGGAATTGCGGGAATGCCTTATGTTCAGGAGGCGGTTGCAGGATCACTGGGAAGTTTTGGAAGTGTATTTATAACAGTGGCATTGTTTATGTTTGCTTTTACAACGCTGATCGGAAATTTTTACTATGCAGAAATGGGGCTTCGCTATATTTGTGATAAAGCTCCGGGAAAAGCTCTTTTGAATACGTTTCGGGTGGCGGCAGCGCTGATCGTATGCCTGGGCGCGACCATGGACTTCAGTGTTGTATGGGATACGGCAGATGTTCTGATGGGATTGATGGCTCTGATCAATCTTCCGGTGATCGTGATTTTATCAAAACCGGCGATCCACTGTATGCAGGATTATTTCCGGCAAAAAGTGCAGGGAAAGAATCCTGTGTTTAGAGCAAAGGATATTGGGTTGAAAACAAAAACAGACTTCTGGAATGATTGATATCCAAAAAAGTTTGTATTGTAGATATAATAAATAAAAAGCAATGGATCATCCGGGGATTTTCAGGCAGCCTGCCAGCTTGAGAATCCCCGGATTGTACTTTATCTAGAACATGTGTTAAAGAATTGACAATCCACTAAATCTGGTATAAACTTGGCTTGTAAAAAAGGAATTACACTAAATAACCATTAACACAGTCCTGCAGGAAAAGAGAGAAACCCGCAGGACATTTATATGAAAGAGGTGCTGAAATGAAAGATTTTACACAGTGGGAAGGCTTTAATGGAAAGCGCTGGAAAGAAAAAATTGACGTTCGTAACTTTATCAGAATGAACTATACACCATATGATGGAGATGCTTCTTTCCTGGAAGGACCGACAGAGGCAACAGATAAGCTCTGGGGTAAACTTCAGGAACTCCAGAAGGAAGAACGTGCAAAAGGCGGCGTTCTGGATATGGAAACAGAGGTTGTGACTTCTCTTACCGCATATGGCCCTGGATATATTGATGAAAATCTGAAAGACCTGGAAACTGTTGTAGGTCTTCAGACTGACAAGCCGCTGAAACGTGCATTTATGCCTTACGGCGGTATCAAAATGGCTGAAAAAGCATGTGAAACTTACGGCTATGAAGTAAGTGACAAAATTAAAGATATCTTTAACAACTATGAGTTCAAAACACATAATCAGGGTGTATTTGACATTTACACACCGGAAATGAAGGTTGCCCGTCACAACAAGATTCTTACCGGTCTTCCGGATACCTATGGCCGTGGACGTATCGTAGGCGATTACAGACGTGTGGCTCTTTATGGTATCGATGCTCTGATTGAAGGTAAGAAAAAAGACTTTGCAGCAAGCGACCGTCAGGGTATGAGACGTTATGACTTCCAGCTTCGTGAGGAGATCGCAGATCAGATCCGTGCTCTTGAGGGAATGAAGGCTATGGCTCAGGCTTATGGTTTCGATATTTCTCAGCCGGCTAAGGATGCAAGAGAAGCATTCCAGTGGCTGTACTTCGGATATCTTGCAGCAATCAAGACTCAGAACGGTGCTGCAATGAGTGTTGGACGTATTTCTACTTTCCTTGATATCTATATTGAAAGAGATCTTAAGAACGGTACTCTTACAGAGAAAGAGGCTCAGGAGCTTGTTGACCATATGGTAATGAAATTCCGTATGGTAAAATTTGCACGTATTCCGTCTTACAATCAGCTGTTCTCCGGTGACCCGGTATGGGCAACTCTGGAAGTAGCAGGTATGGGAATCGACGGACGTCATATGGTAACCAAGAACGATTTCCGTTTCCTTCATACTCTGGAGGATATGGGACCGGCTCCGGAACCAAACCTTACCGTACTGTATTCTTCCAGACTGCCTGAGAACTTTAAGAAATATGCAGCAAATATTTCTATTACAACAAGTTCTATCCAGTATGAGAATGATGATGTGATGCGTCCGGTATGGGGCGATGACTACAGCATTTGCTGCTGTGTATCTGCTACAGAGACAGGTAAAGAGATTCAGTTCTTCGGCGCTCGTGCAAACCTTGCAAAATGTCTTCTTTACGCGATCAATGGCGGTGTTGATGAGAAGACAAAACAGCAGGTAGGACCTCAGTATCAGCCGATCACTTCCGAATACCTTGACTATGATGAGGTAGTGAAGAAATACGATCAGATGATGGACTGGCTGGCTCATCTGTATGTTGGAACACTGAACATGATCCACTACATGCATGACAAATATTATTATGAAGCAGCAGAGATGGCTCTGATCGATACAAAGGTTGACCGTTCTTTTGCAACAGGTATCGCAGGATTTTCTCATGTAGTAGACTCTCTGTCTGCAATTAAATATGCAAAGGTGAAAGCAATCCGTGATGAGGATGGAATTACAACAGACTTTGAGGTAGAGGGTGACTTCCCACGCTACGGAAACGATGACGACAGAGCAGATGAGATTGCAACAAATCTTCTGTCCACCTTCCTTGGCAAACTGAAACACATCCATACATACCGCGATTCCAAACCGACCACATCTATTCTTACCATTACTTCTAACGTTGTTTATGGTAAGGCTACAGGATCTCTTCCGGATGGAAGAAAAGCAGGCGAGCCTCTGGCCCCTGGTGCTAACCCGTCTTATGGAGCAGAGCAGAACGGACTTCTTGCTTCCCTGAACTCTGTTGCAAAACTTGACTATGAGGATGCCCTTGACGGTATTTCCAATACACAGACGATCAACCCGGATGCTCTGGGTCATAACGATGAGGAGCGTACAGACAATCTGGTTCATGTACTGGACGGATACTTTGATCAGGGTGCGCACCATCTGAACGTAAACGTATTTGGAAAAGAAAAGCTGATCGATGCTATGGAGCATCCGGAAAAAGAAGAGTACGCAAACTTTACGATCCGTGTTTCCGGATATGCGGTTAAATTCATCGACCTTACAAGAGAGCAGCAGATGGATGTTATTTCCAGAACCTGCCACGCAGAAATGTAAGAATGGAAAAAAAAGAGATCAAAGGATATGTTCACTCACTGGAAAGCTTCGGGTCGGTTGACGGCCCGGGCGTCCGGTATGTGATCTTTTTAAGCGGATGCGGGATGCGCTGCCAGTTCTGCCATAATCCGGATACCTGGAAAATGGGACAGGGACAGGAGTATACACCTGCCGGGCTTTTGAAAAAAGCTCTCCGCTATAAAAATTACTGGGGAGAAAAAGGCGGGATCACAGTCAGCGGAGGTGAGCCTCTTCTGCAGATCGATTTCCTGACAGAATTTTTCCGTCTGGCAAAAGAAGCGGGAGTTCATACAACGCTGGATACCAGTGCGAATCCCTATACAGAGGAAGAACCTTTTTACTCCAAATGGCAGGAGCTTATGAAGTACACAGACCTTGTTCTTCTGGATATCAAACAGATCGATGAGGAAGAGCATGTGAAGCTTACCGGATGTACCAATCGGAATATTCTTGCCATGGCAGAAAAGCTTTCCGAGATGCATAAGCCTGTATGGATCCGCCATGTGCTTGTGCCCGGCGGAAGCGATAAGGATGAGTATCTGCACAGACTTGCGGATTTCATCCATACTCTGGAAAATGTGGAAAGAGTAGAAGTCCTTCCCTACCATACGCTTGGAACCTTTAAGTGGAAAAAACTCGGGATTCCATATCCTCTGGAGGGAGTGAAACCTCCTGCAGAGGAAAGGATAAAAAATGCCAGAGAAATCCTGGGTGCATAAGCGTTTTCTATTATAAAAGAATACCCCTTGTCCTTGTATCATCAAAATGGATACAGAGACAAGGGATTTTTTGTTTTACAACATCCTTAAAAATATCTGCAAAAACCCTGTATGAAAATGAAAAAAAACGGTGAATAGAGTTGGCAGAAATATTTTCGTCTGCTACAATAAGGGTGAAAACATTATAAAGGTGGTGGTACATATGGAGAAAACCAGTATAAAAACAAATACCACTACAAAAGATAAAGCAGGATTTACCTCCGCAGAACTTGAGGAAAAATTCCTGAAAATTGCAAAACATACTACCAAAGATAGCATAAGATTTACCAGAATCTTTAATGATCAGGTGAAAATTTTTGGATACACCAGAAAAGCAGTTATGGAGACCATAAGTATTTGTAAAAACAGGAATTTATTAAAAGAATATCTGGAATCCAGGGAAAAGGAGGTTGTAGATATTATGTCTTTTTTGTTTGATGATGAGTACATTATGAGATTATATGTGGAAGACAAGGTTCAGGAGGCAAGAGAGGAAGCGGAAAAAGAATTAAAGGAAGCTGCGAAGAAAGCCGCGAAGGAAGCTGCGGAAGAAGCCGAGAAGGAAGCTACGAAGAAAGCGGTGGAGGAAGCAAAAAGAAAAAACATAGAAGTGGCACAGAGGCTTTTTTCAATGGGCATGGAAGTGCAGAAGATATCGGAGGTTATTGATGTGGAACCTTCTCAGGTGGAAGAATGGATCAGAGAAGTTCAGAACGAAAAACATTAAAAATAGAAACTCAGTAAAAAGGATCCCTCGGTTCTGTATGAGCAGTGCCGGGGGATTCGGTATACAGGAGGCGGTATGAAGATATTTCATTTGTCAGATCTGCATATAGGTCTGAAGTTAATAAACAGGGACCTGAGAGAAGATCAGGAATATATTTTTGACCAGATTGCAGACTATGTAAAAAAAGAAAACCCGCAGGCGCTGGTGATTGCCGGGGATATTTACGATAAGGCAGTTCCGTCTGCAGAGGCAGTGGAAGTATTTGACCATCTGATAGCGGAGCTGACAGAGGCTGTTCCGGATATGACCATTATGATTATCAGTGGAAACCATGACAGTGGTCCCAGGATCAATTGCTTCCGCGGTGTACTTTCCCGACAGAATGTGCATATGATCGGATTTCCTCCACGGAAAGAAACAGAAAAAATAGAAAAAGTAATCCTACAGGATTCTTATGGTCCGGTGAATTTTTATCTGCTTCCATTTGTGAAGCCCTCTATGGTGAAGGAAATCACAGGGACAGATGAAAATGGAAATAATCTTTCTTATAACGAAACCCTTCACCGACTGATCGAGAGGGAAGAAATCGATCAGGAGCAGAGAAATATCCTGGTAAGCCATCAGTTTTATCTTCCTGTTGGAAAAACAGCAGAAGATGTGGAAAGAATGGATTCAGAGATTCGTACGGTGGGGAATATCGATGAGATTTTTGCGGATATCCTGGAAAGATTTGATTATGCAGCGTTGGGACATATCCATAAACCAATGAAAGTGGGGAAAGAGATTTTTCGGTATTGTGGAACACCTTTGGCATGTTCAGTAAGCGAGGCGGAGCAGCAGAAAGGAATACTTATGGTGGATATTTCCGAAAAGGAGAAGCAGCCTGATATCACTGTTCTTCCTCTGAATCCTCTGCGTCAGGTGCGGGTGATCAGAGGAAAGCTGGAAGAGGTTCTGAAGCAGGGATGTGAGGATTATGTAACGGTAATTCTTACGGATAAGGTGGATCTGAATGTGATCGATATGCAGGATCGACTGAGGCTTGCTTTTCCAAAGATTCTGGAAATCCGAAGAGAAGGAACGAGAAATTCTGCCACGCAGATGCGTGTGACAGAGCAGAAAATTCTGGATCCTTTTGAACTGTGCTGTGCATTTTTACAGGATACAGATGAGGCAGAAAAAGAACTTCTTAAAGATGTGATCCATACGGTTCAGGAGGTGAAGTAGAATGCGTCCCTTAAAGTTAAAAATGCAGGCGTTTGGCTCTTATGGAAGAGAGACGGTCATAGATTTTAAAAAGCCGGAACAGAACCTGTTCCTTATCACAGGAGATACGGGTGCGGGAAAAACGACAGTTTTTGATGCCATTGTATTTGCCCTGTATGGAGAAGCCAGTTCTTCATTAAATAAAAAAGAAGGTGTGGTGCTTCAGAGCCAGTACGCAGAATTGAATCTTGAGCCGTACGTGGAGCTGGAATTTATGGAAGGGGAGGATCAATATACCGTCCGGCGTGTTCCAAGACATTTAAAGACCATTACAAGAGGTGCGGCCAAAGGGACAGGAACCCGAGAAATCACCGGATCTGTTGCTCTTTTTATGCCGGATGGAACAGAATATCCCCCTAAAGAAGTTAATGCAAAACTTCAGGAAATCACAGGCCTTACCAAAAGCCAGTTCATGCAGGTAGCTATGATCGCTCAGGGAGAATTTATGGAACTTCTGAGAGCGAAATCTGATGATAAAAAGAAAATTTTCCGGAAATTATTTAATACGGAAATGTATGAACAGATTGCCAATGAGCTGGGAAACAGAAAAAGGGCTCGGGAAAAAGATATCGCAATCATCAAAACACAATGTCGGAGTGAAGTGGCGAGGCTGAAGTTTTTTTCTCCGAAAGAAGAAAATGAAAGTATATTCGGCTGTACAGAACATCTGAAAGAACTGAAAAACAGGATTGCAGACGGTGAGATCACAGTGATGGCGGAGCTTCTGGAAGCGTTAGAAATATACCAGGCCTGTCTGAAAAAAGAACAGAAAAAGGCAGAAAAAAACAGTGAAAAGGCAGCAGAACAGAGAGATCAAAGAAGGGATGAATATACAGAAGCCCAGCAGCTGACCCGATTATTTCAGCAGCTGCAAGAAGCGGAAAAACAGCTTGAAGAATACAGACAAATGTCTGACTCTATGGCAAAAAGGGAAGTTCTTGCCGGAAAAATCGCAGACGCTTATGAGCTAAAACAGGTTTATGAATACTTTAAAGCCGCAGTCAGTGAGGTGGAGCGAAAACAGTCAGAGCTGAAAAAACAAAAGGAAATCCTTCCGGAACAGATTAAAAAAGAACAGGTGACTTTGGCGGAGGAAACCAGTATGCAGAAGGAGCTGGACGGAGCCCGGGAAGAATTCAGCAGGGTTTCTGAAAAGGCAGAAAAGGCCCTGCAGCTGTTTCAGCAGATTGATCAGGCGCAAAAAAAAGTTTCGGAAGGTGAACAGAAGCTTCAAACAGCACAGGCACAGGAACAGACCTGCAAACAGGTTTCTGAAGAGCTGGAAAAAACAGAGAGCAGCCTTCGGGAGCAGGCGGAGCAGCTTGCTGATGCAGGAGAAAAGCTGGCAGTCTGTAATGGACAGATGACAGAGATCAAGGGAATGAAAGAAACTCTGAAAGCGCTTGCGATTATTTATGGGGAAATAAAGCAGTATGGGGAAAGGGAAAATAATCTGAAGCAGAAATACAGAACTGTCAGGGGAAATTACGAAAAAAAGCAGGAAGAATATCAGCGGCTGCGGCGTGAATTTCTGGATGGACAGGCGGGATTTCTGGCTGCAGAGCTCGTACCGGGAAGTCCCTGTCCGGTGTGCGGCTCTACAGAGCATCCCAATCCCTGTAAAGTAAAAAAAGAGCATCAGGAGCTTTCACAGGAAATCATTGACGATCTTGAAAAACAGACCGATATGCTTCGCAGAGAGCAGGAAACACTGGCGACAGAAGCACAGTCAAACAGAAATTTAAGAGAAACAAGAGAAAAGGATTTTCAGGAAGATTTTAAAGGCCTTCAACAGAAAATGAGAAAGAATATTCCAGAACTTCCGGAAAAATTTTCCCCTGGGGAAGCACAGGAACTGCTGCGTAGCTGGATGCAGAAGGTTCAGGAAAATGGGCGGAAATATGAGCGCGAAGTGGCGCATCTGAAAAAAATCCAGAAAGAGATGAAAGAAATTCAGGAGCAGAAGATAACTTCCAGAAAACGGACAGAGGATGCCGAAAAGCTTGTGCGAGAAGCGCAGGCAGCTTATGAAGGGGCAAAAGCAGAGCTTGCAAGTTATGCAGTAACTTCTGATTTCCAATCCCGGGAAGAAGCGGTAAAAGCAAGAGAAATGGCTTTCCGGAAGAAAGAACAGTGGAAAAGCCGTTATGAGGAAGCGAAAGAAGGAAGAGAAAAAGCGGCAAGAGAACGGGTTCATTCCGAGACGCTGATCCGGAAGCTTGAAACAGAGCTTCCGCGTTATGAAACAGAAGCCGCAGTCCGCAAAAAAGCCTGTGAATCTGTAGCAGAGGAAAAAAAGCTTACAGAAATACAATGGAAAAAGCTTACAGAAGAATACAGCAGGGAAGCGGCGGAAAGCTTCCGAAAAGAAGTTCAGGCCTTCCGCGAAAAACAGACAGCGGCAGAAAGCCGTGCAGAATCCATGCAGTCAGCGATTGGCAAAAGAACAGAGCCTGCACTGGAAGAGATTCAGAGACAAATGGAACTGGAAGAAACAGGATTAAGAGAAGCGGAGGCTGTAAGGGATCAGATTCGCTCGGTATATAAGGACAATCAGGGGGTTTATGATACTCTTGCGCCAAAGCTTCAGGAACGGCAGAAGCTGGTGGAGGAACATGCAAAGCTGGACCATCTTTACCGTCTTGTTTCCGGGAATGTCAGCGGTTCCAGAATGGATCTGGAAACCTACGTTCAGAGATATTACCTGGAAAAAATTCTTTATGCGGCTAACAGGCGTTTTCAGGATATGTCTGCCGGTCAGTTTGAACTTCGGATGTACGATCTGGAAAAGGCAGGAGAAGGAAAAAACAGGGGATTGGATCTCATGGTCTACTCTGCAGTTACCGGAAAGGAACGGGAGGTACGAACGCTTTCCGGAGGAGAATCGTTTATGGCGGCGCTGGCTCTTGCACTGGGAATGGCAGATCAGATCCAGGAAAGCTCTGCGGCTGTAAATCTGGATATGATGTTCATTGACGAGGGATTTGGTTCACTGGATGAACATTCCAGAAATCAGGCTGTAAAGGTTCTTTTAGAAATGGCAGAGGGTTCAAAACTGATCGGAATCATCTCCCATGTGACAGAGTTAAAGCAGGAGATTGAAGATCAGCTGATAGTGACAAAGGATGAGACTGGCAGTCATGTAAGATGGCAGATCAGTTAAAAAACAGACGGCCGGGAATCCGGCAGAAAGGAATGTATATTGATATCAAAAACAATGCGCGCGATTTTACATGCATTATCCTACAGTAATGTGGAAGTAGATGCTGCCAGAAAGCTGGCAGATCTGAAAAAGCTCGATGCAATGCGGATCTTTTTGAAAAAACTGGATACAAAGGTATATAACGGAGACCATGAGGTTCCGGTGCGTCTTTATTTTCCAGATGAGGAAGCTATGAAAACAGAGATGTCTCAGGGATTGTTGTATCCTATTCTTTTGTTTTTTCACGGCGGAGGCTGGGTGACAGACAGTGTGGAAAACTATGACCGGGTGTGCTCCCGGATGGCGCAGGACACCGGACATATTGTGATTTCCGTAGAATATCGTCTTGCTCCGGAGCATCGTTTCCCTACAGGACTGGAGGACTGCTATGCAGCAGCCAGAACGCTTTATATGGATCTGCTGAGAGAAGATCAGGACAAGATTACGATTATGGGCGACAGCGCCGGCGGAAATCTGGCTGCGGCAGTATGTCTGCTTGCCAGAGCCAGAGGAGAGTTTATGCCAAAAAGACAGATCCTGATCTATCCGGCTCTGGGAAACTGCTATACAGAGGAATCCCCTTATAAATCTGTCCATGAAAATGGAACCGACTATCTTCTGACTTCAGAGAGAATGGAAAATTATCTGCTTCTTTACGAAAACAGCAAAGAAGACCGGCAGAATCCGTATTTTTCTCCTCTGATGGAGAAGGATCTGTCCAATATGCCGGACACCCTGATTCTGACTGCGGAATTTGATCCTTTGCGGGATGAGGGTGAAGAGTATGGAAAGCGACTGGAAGAAGCAGGAAATTATGTGGAGGTTCACAGGATTCCCAATGCTCTTCATGGATATTTTGCTCTGGGAATCCGGTTTTTTCATGTGCAGGAAAGCTTCCGCCATATGAACACGTTTCTGGAAAAAAGAAAAAGCTGATTCTTGCTTGTTTTTATAAAAAGATTTATAATATTTTTAATAAAATAAAAACCGGTATGGAGGAACAGGTATGAGGGCAAATATACTGGAAATAAAAAAACAGAATAAGATCCGTATCCTTAAATATATCTCCAGAAAAGGAAGTACATCCAAATCCGAAATTTCCACAGAGCTGAAGCTGAGTATGCCTACAACCCTACAGTATGTAAAGGAATTGATGGAGTCGGGACTGATAGAGGAGACCGGCAGCTATGAATCCACAGGGGGGAGAAAGGCAAAGGCACTGTCGGTTGTGGGTGATCTGGGATATGTAGCCGGTGTGGATATTACTGCCAATCATCTGACCGTAGTGCTGGTAAACACCAGAAAAGAGATTGTTGCCGCTGAGCGTTTCCGAATGTGCTATGCAGGTGATATGGAATATAACAGAGCGGTCTGTGAAAAGGTTTTTTCTCTGGCAGAGCAGAAGGAAGTTTCCCGGGAAAAACTGATGGGTGTGGGATTTTCTTATCCGGGTATTATTGACAGTGATCAGGAGATTCTTTTGCGGTCTCATATACTGGGGATTTCGAATGTAAGCCTGAGAAACTGGAAGCCGCTTTTTCAGATTCCCTGCAGCTTTGAAAATGATGCCAATTGTGCAGCCTGTGCAGAGCTGGATGACGCTTCAGAAAATGCAGTGTATCTTTCTCTGAGCAATACTGTAGGTGGTGCGGTTTATATGCATGGGCAGCTGTTTCCAGGAGAAAATCATAAAAGTGCCGAGTTTGGGCATATGGTAATAAAAAAAGACGGAAAAACCTGTTACTGTGGAAAAAAAGGCTGTGCAGATGTCTATTGTTCAGCGGCTGTGCTTCAGAAAGCAGGAGAGGGTAATCTGGAGGACTTTTTTGAAAAGCTTCGGAGAAAGGATGAAAAGATCCTTGAAGTATGGAATGACTATCTGGAAGATCTAGCTGTGATGATTGTTAACCTCCGAATGGCTTTTGACTGCGATATTGTTCTTGGCGGCTATGTGGGAGGCTACCTTGAGGAATTTCGTACAGAGCTGGATCTGAAGATACTGGAACAGAACAAGTTTGACCTTGATACTTCTTATGTAAAGATTGGCAGATATAAGCTGCTTTCTTCGGCATATGGAGCTACACGGAAGCATATTGATTCTTTTTTTGAGACAATCTGATACAGAACAATTCTGAAATACAAAGAGAAGAGATTTCTTATCATCGGGAAGATGAAAGAAATCTCTTCTCTTTTTTTGTGCAGTTTTCATAATTCCGGGAAATAAAAATTGTGGATAACAGGGAAGTTTTGAAAATCTATTGACAAATAAGAAAAACAGGATAATAATATAATTACTTTAATAAAACAATTAATAAAAGATAATAAAAAAAGGAGAGAAAAACAATGGAAGGTAAAATGAAAACAGCAGTTATGCTTGGTATCGGAAAAATGGGATTTGAAGAGCGTGACATCCCACAGCCTAAAGATAATGAAGTTCTGGTACAGCTGGAATATGTAGGTATCTGCGGAAGTGACCTTCATTATTATGAAACGGGAGCTATTGGAGATTATGTGGTGAAACCTCCTTTTGTACTGGGACATGAACCGGGCGGAACAGTGGTTGAAGTCGGAAAGAATGTAAAGCACCTGAAGGCAGGCGACAGAGTTGCACTGGAACCGGGCAGAACCTGCGGACACTGTGAATTCTGTAAAGAAGGAAAATATAATCTCTGTCCTGAGGTGGTATTTTTTGCGACTCCTCCAGTAGACGGTGTGTTTCAGGAATATGTAGCTCATGAAGCAGATCTTTGCTTCAAGCTTCCGGACAATGTAAGCACTCTGGAAGGCGCACTGATCGAGCCGCTTGCCGTAGGATTCCATGCAGCGATTCAGGGAGATGCACATCTGGGGCAGAAGGCGGTAGTCATGGGAGCAGGATGCATCGGGTTGGTTTCCATGATGGCATTAAAGGCAAGAGGAGTGTCTGAGGTATATGTGGTGGATATTATGGAAAAACGTCTGGAGAAAGCGCTTGAGCTGGGAGCAGCAGGTGTGATCAACGGGGCAAAGGAAGATGTGGTACAGAAAGTAAATGAAATCACAAATGGCAGAGGAATGGATCTGGTCATTGAGACGGCAGGTACAGAAATTACTACAAGACAGGCCATTCAGATTGCCAGAAAAGGCTCCAATATCGTTCTTGTAGGATACAGCAAAACAGGAGAAATGACTCTTCCAATGAGCCTTGTTCTGGATAAAGAACTTACCTTTAAAACAGTATTCCGCTATCGTCATATTTATCCAATGGCTATTGAAGCGGTAGCTGCGGGCAAGGTTGACCTGAAGGGAATCGTTACAGATATTTTTACATTGGATGAGGCTCAGAAAGCAATGGATTACAGTGTGAATAATAAGGCGGATATCGTGAAGGCTGTGATAAAAATCAAGTAATTTCCATAAAAAAAGAAAAGAACAGGAGTTATGATTATGGGAGAAAATACAAACGTTAAAGTGCCATTGATAAGCAAAATCGCCTATGGTATGGGTGACGTAGGCTGTAATTTCAGCTGGATGTTTGTAAGCAATTTTCTTATGATCTTTTATACAGATGTATTTGGGATCAGTATGGGAGCAGTTGCTGCACTGATGTTATTTTCACGGTTTTGGGATGCGGTCAATGATCCGGTCATCGGTGCCTTAAGCGATAAAACACATTCACGATGGGGAAGATATCGCCCATGGCTACTGATCGCGGCGCCTCTGACCGCAATCGTACTGATCCTGACATTCTGGGCACATCCGCACTGGAGCAGTACGGCGAAGATTGTATATATGGCAGTTACCTACTGTATTCTGGTTCTTGGTTATACCTGCGTCAATATTCCTTACGGAACCCTGTGCGGAGCAATGACTCAGAATATAGAAGAGCGTGCAAAGATCAACACCTTCCGTTCCGTCAGCGCTATGATCGCTATTGGTGTGATCAATATTGTAACGGTTCCACTGATCACTGCACTGGGAAATGGAAACGATAAACGGGGATATCTGCTGATTGCCGTTCTTTATGGCTGTATTTTTGCAGGCTGTCATATATTCTGCTTTTCCAAAACAAAAGAAGTGGTGACGATTCCAGAAAAGGAAAAGATCTCTCTCAGGAGACAGCTGTCTGCAGTTATGCAGAACAAGCCCTATCTGATTGCAGCGGCGGGACAGCTTTTGTTTGGTCTTACTTTATATGGAAGAAATGCAGATGCTCTTTATTATTTTACTTATGTGGAAGGAGACAAGGCTCTGTTCAGTGTTTATTCTCTGTGCATTATTATTCCGTCCATAATTGGTGCAGCCTGTTTTCCTGTTCTGTTTCGTATTACTAATAATAAGGGAAGAGCGGCGTCTATTTTTGCATTATTTACAGGATTAAGCATGTTTGGCATGTATTTCTTTACGGTAAGGACTTCACCGGTTCCCTTTTATATTCTTTCCTGTCTGGCACAGTTCTTTTTCTCCGGATTCAATACGGCTATTTATGCGATTATTCCGGATTGTGTGGAGTATGGAGAATGGAAGACCGGACTGAGAAATGACGGGTTCCAGTATGCGTTTATCTCTCTTGGGAATAAAGTGGGTATGGCGCTTGGGACTGCGCTTCTGGCAGCTGTTCTGGGTCATTTCGGATATGTGGCAAACCAGCCGCAGAATGCAGTGGTTACTGCTGTTATGAAACATTCCTTTACGACGATCCCGGGAGTTTTATGGATCATTACTGCGGCGGTTCTGTTTTTCTACAGACTGAACAAACGATATTACAATCAGATCGTAAAGGAAATTCAGGACAGAAAAAAAGCCTGAACAGAAACATCTCCCAAATCCTTTCTTGCCTGATTTCAGAGTCTGTGATATATTTGAAACATCAAATGTGGATAAGGCGGGCAGATCGTGAAATCAGGATATTCAAAATGGAGAAAGCTGGATAATGCAGCGCTGGCATTTCCGCCGGCAACAGATAAAAACGATACCAGAGTCTTTCGGATGTATTGTGAACTGACGGAAGAAATAAGCCCCCGGATCCTCCAGGACGCACTTGACAGGACAATGGAAAAATATCCATTGTTCCAGGTGGTTCTGAGGAAGGGGCTTTTTTGGTTTTATCTGGAGAGAAGAGACATCCGGGCTGTGGCAAAAGAGGAAAAAAAGCCTCCCTGCAGCAGACTGTATATCCCGGATAAAAAGTCACTTCTCTTTGAGGTTTCCTACTATGAAAACCGCATTAATTTTGAAGTTTATCATGCACTTACAGATGGTACAGGGGCAAGGAATTTTTTGCAGGAGCTGGTACAGAATTATCTGCTTCTCCGGCATCCGGAGGCAGAATTTCCCCATATAAAAACAGAGGAAAAAGCCACTTTCCGGGATCACGAGGAGGATAGTTTTTCTCAGTATTATTCCTCGGAAACCCCTAAAAATAAAGACAAAAATCCGCGGGCAGTACCCCTGAGAGGTGCTATGCTCAGTCATGAGGAAATGGAGATCCTGGAGATATCCATACCTGTAAAAGAGATTCTGGCAAAAGCCCGGGAATACGGAGCATCACTTACAGCGTATCTGTCAGCTGTATTTATCTGTTCCATCCATGAGGAGATCCCGAAAAGCCGGCAGAAACGGCCGGTGACCCTGATGGTTCCTGTAAATCTGAGGAATTTTTTTCCGTCAGAGTCCATGGCAAATTTTTTTGGCTGGATCGAGGTAGGATATACGTTTACAGATACCACTACCTTCCGGGATGTGCTGGAAGGTGTAAAAAAACAGTTTGAAGAAGAGCTGGTAAAAGAAAAGATCGCCATGCATATGAACGGTTATGTGCGTCTGGAAAAGAATCCTCTGATCCGTGCGGTTCCTCTTGAAGTCAAGAAGTATTTTCTGATGGTGGGTGCAGCCTGGGGAAGCCGGAGGATTACGACAGTATATTCCAATATTGGCGTGGTCCGGTTCCCGAAAGAATATGAACCTTATATCAGAAGATTTGGATTTTTTACCTGTACGGAAGCTTTGCAGCTCTGTTCCTGTTCCTATGGAGACGAGCTTCTTCTGGGATTTACTTCAAAGATTCCAGGAGAGAGTATTCAGAGAAATTTCCTCAGATACCTGAGAGAAGATGAAATATCGTTTACAGAAGAACGAAATGATTTTCCGGGATGCCAGGAGGAACAGAAGCAGGAAGGAAGAAAGGCTTATCAGATTTTTTCTTTTCTCTGTCTGGCAGTAGCAGTGATCTGCGGAATGGTCAATTACATGATCTGGGATACGCTGAACTGGTTCTGGTTTGCGGCGGCGGGAAGCTTCTGCGCCTGGCTTGTTGTTTCTGTGGGATATACCAAACGGAGAAATATTTTGAAGAATGAAATGTGGCAGCTGATCCTGATTACGGTGATTGCTGTTTTGTGGGATAATTTTACAGGATGGAGAGGCTGGTCGATTGATTTCGTGCTTCCATTTGGGGCTATGGCAGTACTGGGTTCCATGCCGGTGATCGCCAAGGTGAACCATTTGGAAAAAGAAGAATATCTGTTTTATCTGATCCAGGCAGGTATCGCAGGATGCATTCCCATGATTCTGGTATGGATCGGGCTGATCCGCTTCCCGTATCCTTCGGTAATCTGTTCAGGAATCAGTTTTCTGGTTCTGGCAGGCCTGTTTATCTTTCAGAAAAAAAGTACAGTCAGGGAATTTCATAAGAAACTGAGAATGTAAAAATATTATAAAAAGGCTGCTGTAAGAGCTGTGTCAGATAGGAGAAAATTTCCTCTGGTAAGGGATTACAGCAGTCTTTTGTTTTTTGAAATTCTGTCGTTTAGTACATGATTTTTGTCTCTTGTGTATACTGTATTTACAATTTCAGGTATAATGATTATAGTAAAAACAACAGGAGAGAGTGGCTGAAATGTACAGAATTGCAGTTTGTGATGATGAAAAAAATGTCCGGGATGAAATCAGAAATCTTATTCTGGAATGGAATTCAGAAGTAGAGCTAAAGGTGTTTTCTTCCGGAGAGGATTTGTTGGAAAATTATCTGCCTTATGACGCGGTTTTTCTTGATATCGATATGCAGGGAATGAATGGCATTGAGACAGGCAAGGCGCTTCGTATCATAGACCGGGAGGTAAAAATTGTGTATGTGACGGCTTACAGGGATTATGTGGCAGGAGCTTTTGGAGTTCATGCATTTCAGTATCTTCTGAAGCCTGTAAACAGACGGGAGATCATAAATATTCTGGAAGAGATATTCCGATATATGGAAATCTCGGACAAAAAGATCATCCTTGATTTTCACACGGTGGATGGAATTGTCTGTCTTCCTGTGGAGTCCATTTATTTTTTTGAGTATGAGAACAGAAAGATACGGATTGTGACAGATAAAGAAGAATATTATATGGTAGAACGAATTGGGAGTGTGGCAAAACGGATGGAGAACTTCGGGTTTTCCATGCCCCATCAGAGTTTTTCCGTGAATATGCTCCATGTGAAAAATGTAAAAGGGCAGCACATTTATCTGGATAATGGAATGGAAGTTCCTCTTTCCCAGAAAAAACAGAAAATATGGAAACAGGAGCTGACGGCCTGGCTGTCGGCGCGCCTGGAATACCGGAGAGGATGAGCGAAATGGATTATGTATTATATTACTTTTTTCAGATCATTGAACTGATTATCCATACAGGAAGCTTCATCTGGTTTCTGTATTCCATGCCAAGAGAGACAGAGTCGAAACCATGGGTAAGATACTGTGTCTGGGGAATCTTTATGGTACTTACTTTTTTGCTCCCGGCATTATGGTGGAATGACATCATTACAATGTCCGTGCTTACAGTATATTACATTGCCGTCTGCTGGCTTTTTTATCACAGAAGCAGAACCTGGATTCTGTATTCTCTGATTTATGGAATGGCAAATTACGGAGCTCAGGTAATCGGTATCTACTTTACCGTATATATCAGTAAAAAATTTGGTTTTTATCAGGAGATGCTCTCTTATTATACGCTTGTACTGGCAAAGACGATATGTCTGTTTTCCGTGACTTATCTTATGAGGCGGATTGTTCGGAAACGTATGGTAAAAGATCAGACGGAACTGCATATCAGAGGAATGATCCTGGTACCTTTGTTTAGCATGATTCTTGTATATTTGTATTGTGTTTCCGGGGAAAGTTTTTTTCTGGAGCATGGATTTTGGGGAGTTATTCTCTGCATGATCCTTTTGCTGGTTATCAATATTTACTGTCTTTATGTGTGGTATGATCTGGCAGAAAACAGAGAGCTGAAGCACAAGGTAGAATTGATGAAACAGCAGAATGAACTGACACATCAGTATTATGCGGATATGGAAAATAATTATAACAGATCCAGAAGAATCATTCATGATATCAGGAATCATCTGAATATGCTGGAGCAGTCAGTAAAGACGGATAATACTGATTATTTTGAAGATGTTCATGGAATGCTGAATTCTCTTGGGTTGAAATTTTATTCAGACAACAGAATGTTGAACATGATCCTGAATGACAAATTGAAAAAGCTGGAACCGGGACAGGCAGAATGTAATATGGGCGGTGTCAGCCTGGATTTTCTGACGGACATGGATGTGACAACAATTTTTGCAAATCTTCTGGATAATGCTATAGAGGCAGGCGAAAATAAAAAGAATTTCTGGATAAAAATAAGAGGAGAACAGATACAGGATTTTACAATAGTAAAAATATGGAATCCATCTTCAGAGATGTATGCCCCGGGGCATTCCGGCAAGCAGGGGCATGAAGGAATTGGCCTGGAAAATGTGCGCCATACAGTAGAAAAATATCACGGTGCACTGAATATAGAAACAAAGGACGGGATTTTTTCCGTGACAGTAGTATTTCCGGGAGAATAAGGAGGAGAATTATGAAATTTACGCAGACAGAGAAAAAACAGCTTATGATTTATGTGATCGTAGCATATGGGATCACTTATATACTGGGGCTTCTGATGTGGTATGGGTATGGAAAGGGACTTGATCTCAGCGCTTTTCCCAACGCGCAGATGCTGTATCCGGCAGCTGGTGTGATGCTGGCTTATTTAATTACCAGAAAGGGGGATAAAAATCTTCCAAAAGCTTTTTACATATTCTTTGTGGTGCTTACGGCAGTGCTGGTTGTCTGTACGGCGGCCTCTGCTCTGGTGCCGAAAAATATTGATCTGATGGGCACACCGTTTTCTCAGTGGATGCTGATCCTGCAGTACGTTATGATAGGCGGCAGTATTGTTTTTTGGATCCTTCTTCTGGTATCCGGTAAAGAAAAGCGCAGAACCTATGGACTGAACAGCAGTCATTGGAATACATCTGTTCTTATGATACTGTTGTTTATTGGATTATATCTTCTCAGATTTGTACTTGCCAGCGCTCTGGGCGGCCAGCTTTCTGAATTTGGAAAAATAATGGCAAATCCGACTACCTGGATCATGTTTTTTACTGTTTTGGTGAACTTTTTCCTGTCAGTAGTGGCGTTCTTTGGGGAGGAATACGGATGGAGATATTATCTTCAGCCTCTTCTTCAGAAGCGTTTCGGCCTGAAAGGCGGCGTGATCCTCCTGGGCTGTGTGTGGGCTGTATGGCATCTGCCAATAGACTTTTTTTATTACACTACGCCGGATATGGGACTGGCGGCTCTGGCGAGTCAGTTTGTTACCTGTATTACAATCGGGCTTTTTATGGCATACGCTTATATGAAAACCCAGAATATCTGGGTTCCGGTAATTATTCATTTTCTGAATAATAATATGGCGGTAGTCTTTTCGGGAACATATTCTGCTGAGGTGCTTCAGAATCAGCAGATTCACTGGGGAGACATTCCTGTGGCACTGGTAATGAATCTGCTGATCTTTGGATGGGTGATCTTTTTGAAGCCATTTAAGGAGAAGGAAGAAAAAATGCAGTCTGACTGAATGAAGCGCATGTAAAAAATTAAAACAGAAAAATAAAAATACGGGAGGAACGGATGATGATTCTGGCTTTCCTGTATTTTTGCTTAATGTCTGTTTTTTGTATTTATTTCTGTCCTGCAAAACACTGTTGTGTGTTTGAGAAATATGAAGTAGAATAGAAGAAATGAAAAGAAGAAAGATAAACAGAAAGACAGATACAGGAGAAAAAACATGGAATTTTATCAGCTTAAAATTATAAGAAAAGGAACAAAGCCGCCGGTTTGGAGAAGATGCCTTGTTCCTTCCGATATTACTTTTGCACAGATGGCAGTGATTCTGGAAGAAATCCTTGAGTACACATTTACAGACAGATATGAGTTTGAATTTTATCAGGAAAAGGTTCAGGTCAGAGAATATAAAGAAGATGAACTTCAGGTGACTTCCTATCAGTATGACTTTTCAAATGCTTCCGATACATTTGTAAATGATCTGCTGGATAAGATGACATGGTTTACCTTCCGGGTAAAGACGGATGAGCAGAAACTGCCGGAATACAGGGCAGAGGTGGAAAAAAAGCTTCCCGCAGTCAGTGAGGATGGAAGGGCTCTTTGTCCTGTAATTTTGAAAGAAAAAACAGGCGCAGAGGAAGAGTTCTGGTCGGATACAGAGCAGAAAAATAAACGTCTGGCGGAGCTGTTCACACTGGAGGCAGGAGAACCGGATTACAGAATCAGCAAAGAGATTCATGAGGACATCTGTCAGGGAAAAGCTTCTCTGATTTTCAGCGAAAATGCGGAAAGCAAAACAGAAAATAATAAAAAATGTGTAAAGTCACTTTTGAAGGATATGACAGAAACCATAACAAAAGCGCTTTTTAAAGAAATGAAAAATATGCCTGGAAGCAGAAATCCCAAAACTGCAGAGTATCTTCAGGCATACGACGAAGAGGATCTGGTTTTTCTTGCCGGAGAAATAGGAATTTCCGGTGCAGAAGAACTGAAAAATCCGGAGCTTGCAATCAGGTTTGCAGAGGAAGTTTTAAAACCGGAGGTTATGGAAAAAGAGCTTCTGAGGTTGAACGAATGGGAATTCCGGGCTTTTGAAGAAGCAACAAAAAAAGGACTTTTTTATGTGGAAGAGAATGAATGGGAAAATCTGGAATGGGCCAGTGACATCGGATATCTTGTAGCTTACGATGACGGATATGCGGAGGTTCCGTCAGAAGTCTCTGCTGTCTTTAAGAAGATCTGTACACCGGAATTTTGTGAACTTCAGAAAAAAAGAAGCTGGCTGTCGGCATGTATGGTTATGGTGGAATATCTTTATGGTACAGCGCCGGCAAGAGTGGTATACAGAATGTACCGCAGGAGAAAAGAGTGCAGAGTAAGCTTCGAAGAATTTATAGAATTGTTCCAGTCTGTTCCGAAAGAGGAAAATATCTGCGTGCTTGACGGGGACAGGATAAGTCTGCGGGGGTTACTGGAAGAAAAAGAAATTTACCATATGCTTCTGGAGTACCAGGGAGACAGAGAGTTTTATATTCCTTTTGAGGAAGAGATCGTTGACTGCACATACCATGGATATCCTTCTCAGGCGCCGGTTTACAAAAGGATTCAGCATCTTCTGACAGAGGAACTTGAAATGGATATTGTGCTGGCGGAAGCCTATCTCTGTGAAATTTACAGAGTCTATTATACAGGTGGACTTATGTCTGAGGCCATGGATCAGCTGAACAAAAACGACGTTATTTTTGAGACACAGAAGCAGGCCAGAGAAATGGCAGAGCTTTTGATGGAGGCATATAATACAACCAGAAAAGTGGAACTGTGCGGACATACCCCCGATGAGGAAGGTATGGGAAACAGAAGAAACGAGACGGTATTTCCGGGGATGTTCCAGAATAATATGCCGGTGAGCAGCAATAAAAAAGTTTATCCCAATGATCCATGCCCTTGCGGAAGCGGGAAAAAATATAAAAAATGCTGTGGGAGAAACGGAAAGTGATGAAGCAAAAAATACGCAGGAGATTCTGCTTTAAGGGACATGTTCAGGGCGTAGGATTTCGATATAAGATGTATTATCTGGCACAGAAATATAATGCAACCGGATGGGTACAAAATGAATTTGACGGTTCTGTTACCTCGGAGGTTCAGGGAGATGAGATCTCCGTGGATATGATCCTTCAGGCACTTTTTAATGACAGGTATATCCGAATTGATGATATGGAGACAAAGGCTCTTCCGCTGGAAAAAAACGAACGGGGATTTGCTATGAGAAACTAAAAAGGAGGGACTGCTGTGATCTTTTATTTTTCCGGAACAGGAAACAGTGCATATGCTGCCAGTCAGATAAGCAGAAAAACAGGAGATCAGATCTGCTCAATAAATGAAAGGATAAAATCCCATAGATTTTATTCAGGAAAGGAACTGGAGACAGCGGTTTTTGTGGTGCCTACTTATGCCTGGAGAATACCAAGACTGGTGGAACAGTGGATCCGGAAATCGGATTTTCCGTCCGGAGTGAAGGCATATTTTGTAATGACCTGTGGTGACGGAATCGGAAATGCACCGAAATATGTAAGGAAGCTGTGCAGGGAAAAGGACTTTGTTTATATGGGATGCGCCCAGATCATCATGCCGGAAAATTATCTTGCCATGTTCCCGGTTCCGTCTGAGAAAGAAGCCTGCAGAATTATCCAGAATTCCCAGGAAAAACTTCAGGCTACGGCGCAAAGAATTGCAGAAGGGAAAGAACTGAAGCCGGAAAAAGACAATATGGCAGGCGCTGTGTGCAGTGGCCCGGTCAATGAGATCTTTTATCCACTTTTTGTGCATGCAGGGAAATTTCATGTGGATAACACCTGTATCAGCTGCGGAAAATGTGTAAAAGTCTGTCCGCTGGATAATATCAGCATGGCAAAGGGCAAACCGGAATGGGGAAAGAAATGCACCCACTGTATGGCATGTATTACTCAGTGTCCTGCAAAAGCGATAGAATATGGGAAAAAATCTCTTGGAAAGCCAAGATACCGCTGTCCTTATGAGAACCAGAATACCGAATACAGCAAGAGCTTATGATGCGCTACATCAGGAAATTTTATAACAGGAGAGGTAATTAATATGGAAGAATTATATCAGGCAATTGAAAATAAGATCAAAAGCTCCGGCTATCCAAGACCGATTTCCGGAGAGGCGGTTTATGAGGATATCTGTGATCAGATCGATGGGAAAGAGAACGGTTCTTATGTACTTTTGTCCAAGTTTGAGGATGATGTGATCTTTGAATATCACATTACGGTCATGGATGATGAGTTTAATCTGGGAGTGCTGACCATGCGGCTTCCGGAGGGTGTTTTTGAAGTGAATTTTGATGAATAAAAAGCAGAACCACAGTGCCGGATAAGACATTGTGGTTCTTTTTTTTATGTAATGAATCATGCCAGCGGGATTTTGTCCGCCTTGCGGAAAAAGAAAATACCGATGAGGAACATAATGGAAAGCGCTCCTACACCCAGATTTACGCTGCCGGTAATCTGACTGATCATGGATACGACCATTGTTCCTGCAAAGGAAGCTCCCTTGCCGCAGATATCATAAATTCCAAAATATTCGCCGGACTTATTTGCCGGGATGATTTTTACAAAATAAGATCGTGAAAGGGACTGCACTGCACCCTGGAACATACCTACAGCAATGGCCAGAAGCCAGAACTGATACTGCTCTTTCAGAATGATCCCGTACATGGCGATCAGGAAATAAGCGCCGATACAGACCGTGATCAGTCGTGAGGAGTTGACCTTTCGGGATAATTTACCGAAGATCAGAGCTGCCGGGAAGGCAACGATCTGGGTTACCAGAAGCGCCAGCAGAAGACCGGTAGAATCCAGTCCCAAAGCAGTTCCATAGGCAGTTGCCATGTCTATGATGGTATAGACACCATCAATATAAAAGAAGAATGCAATCAGGAAAAACAGGATCTTTTTATTTTTCTTCAGCTCAGAGAAAATCCCACCCAGACGTTTAAAGCTTGCGGCAAGATTGTTTGCGGAGCCTGTTGCCTGGTAGTGTGTCTGCTCATAATGTCTGAGCAGCGGAAGACTCATCATGATCCACCAGATCGCTACCAGAAGAAAAGCCAGTCCCATGGCTGCTTTCATGGTGAGTCCGATCTTGTCATAAAAAAGAACAAGGACAAGACTCAGGATAAAGGGGATACAGCTTCCGATATACCCCCAGGCATAGCCCTGGGCGGAAACCTCATCTGCACGGTCATCAGAGGTTACATCCGGAAGCATGGAGTCATAAACCACAAGGCTCAGAGAGTAAGCGGATTTTGCAATGACAAAAAGCAGCAGGAACCAGATCCATGACTGGCTGAAACCAAGAAAGACACAGCCTATGGCTCCGATCAGAAGCGCTGCAAGGAAAATCTTTTTTCTCCGGCCCTTTGTGTCAGAGGCAGTCCCTACAATGGGACCCAGAACAGCAACGATGATGGTGGCGATGGAGACTGCATAGCCCCAGTAGGCAAGATAATTTACTTCCGAAATCCCTGCCTGATCTGCAAGATAGTTGAAATAGATGGGCATGATGGTGGAGACAAGAAGCGTAAAGGCGGAATTTCCAACATCATACAGGATCCATTTCTTTTCCATACTGTTTAGTTTAAATTTCATAAGTATCCTCCTTCAGCAGCTGTATCTTCTGTTATAAGTGAAAACTGCTGTTTCTGTATCCTATTTTATCAGATTTTGGTAAGTATAGCACGTATAATTGTGATTCTTACCAGAAAAAAGTCAAAATCAGGTAAAATCTTGTTGAATTTATCAAAGGTAAATCTTTCATATGCCTGTATCAGATTCTTGTGGACAAAAATAGGATATGCTATAATACGAATCTGGATATCAGAAGGATAAAAAATATTTAGAAAGTAACGAAAATCACAGAAAAGTAATGGGGGAAGTAAAATGGAAAATCAGTTTTCGAGAACAGAACTTCTTCTTGGAACAAAAGCCATAGAGAAGCTTGCCGGAGCACGAGTGGCAGTTTTTGGCATTGGCGGTGTAGGTGGATATACAGTGGAGGCTCTGGTGCGGAGCGGTATCGGAGAGATTGATTTGATCGACAGTGATACAGTAAGCCTTACTAATCTGAACCGTCAGATTATAGCGACAAAAAGTTCCATAGGAAAATATAAAGTGGATGTAATGCAGGAAAGAATCATGGATATCAGTCCGGATGTGAAAGTGCATGTACACAAATGCTTTTATCTTCCGGAAACGAAGGATGAGTTTGATTTTTCTCAGTATGATTATGTAGTGGATGCTGTGGATACAGTGACAGCGAAACTGCAGATCGTTGAGGAGGCGGAAGCGGCAGGAGTTCCTGTCATCAGCAGTATGGGAGCCGGAAACAAGCTGGATCCGACGGCTTTTCAGGTGGCAGATATTTATAAAACATCCGTGTGTCCGCTGGCTAAAGTCATGCGTCGTGAGCTGAAAAAAAGAGGGATAAAAAAGCTGAAGGTGGTTTATTCCCAGGAACTTCCGGTGATGCCTGATCCGGAACTTCTCCGCTCCTACAGCGAGGAAACCTCCTCTACGGCACCGCAAAAAAGGTCTGTTCCGGGTTCTGTGGCCTTCGTGCCATCGGTTGCAGGGCTGATTCTTGCCGGAGAGGTAATCAGGGATCTTGCAAAATAGGAGAAAGATTTTTTGCAAAACACATTAAATTTTTTTGGAAAATCTTCAAAATTTTTTACAGAAATCTGCTTGTACAATACCCTGTACTTGTTATAAAATAAATATATATTTCGTAAAATTTGAGGAGGAGAGTTGTATATGCGCAAAACAAAAATCATTTGTACTATGGGTCCGTCGACAGATAAAGAAGGAATACTTGAACAGCTTGCTATAGAAGGAATGGACGTTGCCAGATTTAATTTTTCTCATGGAGATCATGAGGAGCAGAAAGGCCGTCTGGACCGTCTGAAAGCTATCCGCACAAAGATCAACAGACCCATTGCTGCGCTGCTCGATACAAAGGGACCGGAGATTCGTATCCGGGAGTTTGCCAAAGGAAAAATAACCCTGACAGAAGGTCAGAAATTTACTTTGACAGCAGACGAGATCCAGGGGGATGAAGAGAGAGTTTCCGTTACTTATAAGGATCTTTATAAGGATGTGAAACCAGGTGACAGCATCCTTATCGACGACGGTCTGATCGGTCTGGAAGTAGAAGAGATCGAAGGTTCCGATATCCACTGTGTGGTAATCAATGGCGGTGTTGTTTCCAATAAAAAAGGCATTAACCTTCCGGGTGTCAATGTGAATATGCCTTTTATCAGCCAGAAGGACAGAGAGGATATCCTGTTTGGTATCCAGGAAGAATTTGATTTTATTGCGGCTTCTTTCACCAGAACGGCAGATGATGTTCTGGAGATCCGCAAGATCCTTGATGAGAACGGCGGACGTGATCTGAATATTATCGCAAAGATTGAAAACCAGCAGGGAGTAGACAATATCGACAGTATTATTGAGGCTGCAGACGGCATTATGATCGCCCGCGGAGATATGGGCGTGGAGATTCCGCTGGAGGACGTTCCGGTGATCCAGAAAGAGATCATCAACAAGGTTTATAATGCAGGAAAACAGGTTATTACAGCAACTCAGATGCTGGATTCCATGATGAAAAACCCGCGTCCGACCCGTGCAGAGACAACAGATGTTGCCAATGCCATCTATCAGGGAACAAGCGCCATCATGCTTTCTGGAGAGACTGCGGCGGGCAAGTATCCGGTGGAAGCGCTCCGTACTATGGTGAAGATTGCTCTTCGTACAGAAAGCGATATTGCATATAATAAAGAATTCAGTATTCTCTCCAGAGAACACGCATCTGCTATCAATATGACTACCGCGATTTCTCATGCAACCTGTATGACAGCCATTGATCTGGGCGCGAAGGCGATCATTACAGTAAGCCGTTCCGGAAATACGGCGCGGATGATCTCCAAATACCGTCCGGGTTGCATGATCGTAGGATGTTCTCCGGAAGAACATACCTGCAGACAGCTGAACATGTCCTGGGGCATCACTCCGGTTCACATCAAAGAGGAGTACAGCATGGAAATCCTCCTGCTTCATGCAACAGAGGCGGCAGAGAGAGCCGGATATGTGGAAAAAGGCGATGTTGTGGTTCTTACCGCAGGCGTTCCTCTGGGACGTTCCGGAAATACAAATCTTATTAAGGCAACAGTCGTAGGAGAATATTAAAAATAATAAAAGCCCTTTCAAGGCAGTGTATTGACTGTCTGAAAGGGCTTTGGCTTTTTTGGGGAACTTGAGATAAATGTTATTCCGTATAGGTATTTCCGTTTTCATCTGTCCAGGTTCCATCCCCATTGTCAGTATAGCCTACGCCATTTGCATCGCGGTAAAAATAATCCCCGTTTGTGGTTTCTTTTATATCGACGGTGCCGTTGCTGCCCTGGAGCTCATGCTGCCCCAGCTGGATTCCGAAATAGTAATCTTCATCGTTCCAGGTATGGTAGGAATTTCCATTGGCATCTGCCCAGGTTCCCTCTCCCTGATAACTGTATTGGGTTCCGTAATCGTCGGAATAGGTTCCGTCTCCGTTATCATAAAGGACTCTGGATTCGTCCTCGTCCTCACCTGGTGCTACAATTGATGCTACACCGGAAGCATTACTGAATCCACTGGTGTACGGCACGCCTTCTGGAAGAGTGTCATAATTTGATACAGACCCGTCACTGTCAGAATCACTGTCATAGTCTGTGGCTCCGCTTACCTGTCCACTATTTTCTATAAGGGATTCAGGAGTTATTTCTGTCTCTGCATTTTCTGCTGCGGCATTCTCTGTCGGGTTCTCTTCAATCGGGGGCGCTGTGGTTTTCTGCATGTTTACCAGTTGAGAAAATGGCGCATAATCCGGTGCGTTCTTTTCTTCTGAATCTGTATTCTTTTCCAGAGCAGTTTTTTCTGTATTCACTGGTACTGCGGTTGTTCCGGCAGAAACATTAAATACCAGGTTACCGCCTGCAAGGAGCGCCGTTACAAGAATTCCCGGCAGGATTCCTCTGCGAAGCTTCCGCAGGTTCACCATATACAGGATTCTGTCCTTAAACACCATCCCGCTGTCATTGAGGCTTGCCGTCACATAGGGGATCTGATTTTCCATGGCTACTGTCCGAAGAAGTAGTTGTCTGTAAAGCCTGTGGTCTTTTTTGGTTACCCGGTTCACAACTGCTGTGTCACACAGATTCTCAATATCCTTATCCGCTTCTTTCAGCATAATAAGAAGGAATGGATTGAACCAGTATATTGATGCGCAGACTCGAAGAAGCATCTTATACCAGAGATCCCGGTGACAATAATGGGTAAGTTCATGATAAAAAACAAGTTTCCTTTCCTCTGCTGAATATCCGGTTGCAGGAAGATACAGCTTTGTATGAAAAAGTCCTGCAAGAAGCGGTGTGGTAAGACCTGCATTTCGCCTTAGTTCCGGCATTTTTCGTACATGCTTCCTTCGACACGCCTCTCTGTACATCTGAATACTCACCGGATCACTGACCTGAATACTCATCCGTTTCAGATTCCTCATGGAAAGATAATATGACAGCAGTTCGCCTGCCAGTTTAAGCGCTGCCACGCTCAGCCAGATTACTGTAACAATTACAGCTGCAATTCTTGTCCATTTACCTGACTCATAGGTGATATATCCTTTTGGAGCTGAGCCCCCGGTCTGACTTTCCATATTATTGCTCACAGACGGCACAGCTTCTGTCAGCTGCTGACTCTCCTTGGGTCTGACAGCATGATTCTCTGTCTTCGGATCTTGTGCCTCCAAATGACTGCTTCTCTGCACTTTAAAATTTACCAGTGACAGAGTTGATGGCAGCTGTATTGGAATCATAAGACTGATTGTTACAAACAGCCAGGTAAAATATTTCCATCTGGCAGATACTTTACCTTTCGATAAAGCCGCAAACACTTTGACCAGCAAGATTACAACTGCTGCAATAATATTCAGTTTCAGAATATGCAGAACAAAAACTTCCATAATTCGCTATTCCTCCCTGTCCTCCAGTTCCCTGAGAAAATTACTGAGATCCTGGATTTCTTCTGAACTGATCTTTTTTCCATGATATAGTGTTGTTACAAATTTTTTCAGTGAATTTCCATAAAGTTTTTCAAGAAGACTCTGACTTTCATGGGTCTGATAATCCGACTGCGAAACCAGTGGTGTATATAGATTCATTTTTCCCTGTTTCGTCACTTTTACAAAATTTTTGTTCTCCAGTCTGGTCAGTAACGACAGGATCGTTGTTGACGCAAGCTTTTTCTTCGTATTGATTACTTTTTCAATCTCCGGTCTGGTCATTGGAGGAGTGCCATTCCAAAGAACAAGCATAATATCCAGTTCTGATTCGGGTAGTCTCTGATATGTTTTTTTCACCTTTTTTCAGCCCTCCTGTTACATATTCTCTATAAATCCAGTATTCGTTGTACTGGGAATAATTTTCTGATAATTTTATTTTACCATGATTTACGGAAATAACAAGGACTTCTGCATATTTTACAGAAGCCCTTTGTTTCAGCTGCTGACCGCTGTCAGTCTATCTCCGTATAACTGCTGCCGTTTTCATCGTACCATGTCCCGTCTCCATTGTTGGTAAATCCGGTGCCGTTTTCATCGGCGAAATAGTAATCGCCATTTGTAGTCTGGGTAACCGTTACAGTATTGCCCTCCACATCCTGAAGATGGTGCTGTTCCAGCGGATATCCCATATGATGTGTAGCATCATTCAGAGCTGAATACGTATTTCCGTTTTCGTCCGTATAGGTTTCATCCCCATTATCGGTATATTTCATTCCATCATCTCCACGATATTCATAAGAGTAGTCTTCGTAAAGAATATAATTGATTTCAATTGTATTTCCATTACTGTCAGTTAATGTCATAGGCGTAGTAGAAATAACAGCCAAATCATCACTGTTATCTTCGGAATTTGAAGAATTATTTTCTTCTGTATCGGAAGAATTTGAATCTTCCTCTGACTGCTGAACGGAAGCATCAGAATTTCCTGCTGCATTTTCCTCTGTCTGTCTGGTAAAAGATGGGTTTCCAGGGTAGGAGATATATTCTATAAATTTCCTGACATCACCTATATCAGCTGCGTCTTTTGCATATCCTACTGCCATATACAGGCTGTTTCCTTCTGAATAAATTGTCTGGTAGCAGGCCTCATAAGTGTCGTTGCATTTGGCAATTCCTGTTTTGACATCCTCCAGCGAATATTTATAAATATTTACATAATCACTTCCATTGGTATAGCTGGCATAAGTACCTTCCGTATCTGCATTCTCCCAGGCAGAACCAGTCGGCGGCTGCGTATAAAAATCATTATTTCCAGCTGCCATAACAGTTCCTGCTGAAAAAATCCCAAGTGTTGCTGCAGTCATAAGTGTCATAAACTTTGTTGTTCTTTTCTTCATAGTGGATTCTCCCTGAATTTTATTTTCTACATCTGTAGAAGTTTATTTTATTCTACATCTGTAGAAGATAAAAGTCAACCATTATTTCTACATTTGTAGAAATAATGGTTGACTAGACATTGACCAATGCCATGAGAAACGCAGCTAAAATATCCGAAGACACAGCAATACCGCAATTTACTTTGTCTGGCGATTGATATATTTCGCCTTATATTTGGAGTATACGATGGTCTGATCTTTGTACAGACCATAATAGCCGGATACGGCATAGCTGACCACCACGGCAATCAGATAAAAAGATACACCCTCAAATCCAAACAGCTCAAAGGCAATAAGGATAGAGGTAATGGGGCAGTTGGTCACACCGCAGAACAGAGCGGCCATCCCGGAAGCGGCACAGAGAGAAGGAGAAAGTCCCACAAGCTGCCCCATGACACAGCCGAAGGTGGCACCGATACAGAAAGAGGGAACGATCTCGCCGCCTCGGAAGCCTGCTTTCATAGTAATGGCTGTAAGAAGCAGCTTCCAGAAAAAATCGAAAGGACGGGCCTGTCCTTCTTCTACAGCTAACTGGATCAGTTCATTTCCTGCGCCCATGAAATCCTTTGTCTGAAGAAGGAGGGTGATCAGGATCAGAGCGGCAGAGGCGACAAGGATCCTGAAATAAGGATTTTTCAGAAAACGCTTATAAAAATCTCCTATGCCTTTCAGGGTTACACAAAACAGAATACTGACAAGTCCGCAGCCCACAGCCACAAGAAGCATTTTTAAGCCGGTAAAAGCGGTCAGCTCCGGGATACCGTATACATGGAAGCTTTCCGGGTGTATGCCGATGCCGGCGGCAAATTTAGCTGCAATCAGAGAGGAAATCACACAGGGAAGCAGGGCGGCATAGTACATGATCCCTACGCTGACGACCTCCAGAGAAAAAACGGCGGCAGCCATGGGAGTTCCGAAAACAGCAGAAAAAGCGGCGCTCATGCCGCACATAATAATCACATGCTGATCCTCTTCGTCCAGATGAAACCAGGAACCAAGCTGATTTCCGATACTGCCCCCAAGCTGAATGGCGGCTCCCTCACGTCCTGCAGAGCCTCCTGTCAGGTGAGTCAGAAGTGTGGAGACAAAAATCATAGGGGCAGAACGGAGACGGATATTATCCTGGGAACGAATGGCAGAAAGAACCTGATTGGTGCCGCCGTCGTCTTTTCCGAATTTCTGGTAAAGGAATACAATGCATAAGCCTGCAATGGGAAGCAGAAGAAAGACCTGGAGATTTTCCATGCGGAACAGGGTGACCGTCTTCAGTGCATGAGCAAAAATACTGCTTACCGCGCCTACGACCAGCCCGGTGATAACAGCCAGAGCCAGCCACTTAAGAAGATGTACCGTGTACTTCCATATCTGATTCCAATAGAAAAGGACCCTATCCAGTCCTTTTTTATCCTGTATGTTCTGTTGTGTATCCATGATTTCTCCCCCTTATGTGTCAGAATAAAGTCCGGCGGTCGGGAATGATCCTCAGTCCCGGCCGCCGTTTCTGACTTATTCCTGTGTAATTCCGGTTACTTCATATCCTGCGTTTTTGATTACTTCGCGGATCTTATCCTCGTCTACACGCTCCGGCGCTGTAAAGACAGTCGTCTTTTTTTCGTGGGAGGAAACAACATCCTCTGCCTGAAAAGCGGCTTTGACAGCTTCGTTTACATGAGCCTCACAGTGGGGGCACATCATACCTTCTACATTTACAGTGATCTTTACCATAGTCTGATTCTCCTTTTCATTCTTATTTTCATTATAAGGGTTTTCTGTGTCAATGGAAACCATTTGTTTGATTTTTTTGTCTTTTGAGGCATCATGGATCTTAAAAAGATTCAGCCGCAGGGCATTTGTTACCACGCAGAAGCTGGAAAGGCTCATTGCCGCAGCCCCGAACATAGGATTCAGCGTCCAGCCGAAAATGGGGATCCACACACCTGCGGCAAGGGGGATGCCGATGATGTTGTAGAAAAATGCCCAGAAAAGATTTTCGTGGATACTGCGCAGGGTAGCCCGGCTTAAACGGATGGCGGCAGGAACATCGCTGAGCCGGCTTTTCATCAGAACTACATCTGCCGCGTCTATGGCAATGTCTGTTCCGGCGCCGATGGCAATGCCGATATCTGCCCTGGTAAGAGCCGGCGCATCATTGATCCCGTCTCCGACCATGGCAACCTTGCCTTTTTCTTTGAGGGAGCGGATCACACTTTCCTTTCCGTCCGGAAGGACTCCGGCGATCACCTGATCCACGCCTGCCTGCCTGCCGATGGCGTTGGCGGTTTTCTCATTATCGCCGGTAAGCATCACAACCCGGATGCCCATATTCTGGAGCTCCTTTACTGCCCGGGGACTGTCTTCCTTAATCACATCCGCAACAGCAATGATACCTGCCAGCTGGTTTCCTCTGGCAAAGAGAAGGGGCGTTTTTCCCTGCTCTGCCAGGTCCTCGGCTTTTTTGCGAAGAGAGGTGGGAACTGTTACACGGCTGCTGATAAATTTCATATTTCCTCCGGTAAGTGTTTCTCCGTTTACTTTCCCGGAAAGCCCATTGCCCGGAAGCGCCTGGAAATCTTCTGCGTCAGCGGCAGTAAGAGACAGGGCTTCTGCTTTTTTCAGGACAGCTCTGGCAAGAGGATGCTCGCTTTTTTTCTCAAGGGAAAGAGCAAGGGTGAGAAGCTCTTTTTCGGTAAATCCTTCAGCTGGATGGATATCGGTCACTTCCGGCTGACCGCTGGTGATCGTGCCTGTTTTATCAAGGGCAACGATCTGAACTCTGCCTGTTTCTTCCAGAGAAACGGCGGTTTTAAACAGGATCCCATGTTTGGCGCCCATTCCGTTGCCAACCATGATGGCTACCGGGGTGGCAAGTCCAAGGGCGCAGGGACAGCTGATTACCAGAACAGAGATTCCTCTTGCAAGGGCATAGCCGAAGGTCTGTCCGGCAAGCAGCCATACAAGGGTGGTGATCACGGCGATGGCAATCACAGCCGGAACAAAGATTCCGGAAACTTTGTCGGCGATTTTTGCGATGGGAGCCTTGGTAGCGGCTGCGTCGCTGACCATTTTAATGATCTGGGAAAGGGTGGTATCCTCGCCTACATGAGTGGCCTCACAGCGGATGAAGCCGGACTGGTTTACTGTAGCTGCGGAAACCGTATCTCCGGCAGCCTTGTCAACGGGGATGCTTTCTCCTGTAAGAGCGGATTCATTTACCGCGCTGGAGCCTTCCAGAACAATCCCGTCTACCGGGATATTTTCTCCGGGGCGGACAACGAAGATATCTCCTTTTCTTACCTGTTCAATGGGAACCGTGGTTTCCTGCCCGCTGCGGATCACCACGGCTGTTTTCGGCGCCAGCTTCATGAGACTTTTCAGGGCGTCGGTGGTTTTTCCCTTGGAACGGGCTTCCAGCATTTTTCCTACAGTAATAAGAGTCAGGATCATGGCGGCGGACTCAAAATAAAAGTCCATCATATAATCCATGACAGCGTCCATGTTGCCGTCCACCTGAGCCCTTGTCATGGCAAACAGCACATACACGCTCCATACAAAGGACGCCATGGAGCCAAGGGCTACCAGGGTATCCATGTTGGGGGCTTTGTGCCAGAGGCTCTTAAAGCCGCTGATAAAAAACTTCTGGTTGATGACCATGACAATACCTGCCAGAAGCAGCTGGAGAAGCCCCATGGCAATGTGATTATCCTCAAACCAGGCGGGAATCGGCCATCCCCACATCATATGTCCCATGGAAAAGTACATCAGTACCAGCAGAAAGCCAACAGATGCGATCAGACGTTTCTTAAGCACAGGTGTTTCGTGGTCGGCCAGGGCTTCCGCAGCTTCGGAAGGGGATACCTTCTGACCGGCAGAGCCTTTTACAGAAGCGCCGTAGCCTGCTTCCTCCACTGCAGCGATGATATCTGCCTCAGAAGCAGTTCCTTCCACACCCATGGAGTTGGTGAGGAGGCTTACGGAGCAGGAAGTGACTCCCGGCACATGAGAGACTGCTTTTTCTACCCGGGAGCTGCAGGCTGCACAGCTCATTCCGGTTACATTATATTGTTCCATTCAGATTCCTCCTTTTCGGATTTTTATTTCATCAGCTTCTGCAGAGTTGTCATCAGTTCGTCAACGGTCTCGTCCTTTCCTTCCCGGATATCCCGGGCTACACAGGTATGGATATGTGCGGAAAGCAGCTCTCTGTTAAAAGCATTTATGGCTGCGTTTACGGCAGCGGACTGGATCAGGATATCGTTGCAGTAGGTATCGTTTTCTACCATTTTTATGATTCCCCGCACCTGTCCTTCAATACGCTTCATCCGGTTGATAAGCTTTTTCTTCTCTTCCGGAGAACGGTGGGTGGATCTGGTGCAGCAGCATGTGGTCTGGTCTGACATATAAGTTGCCTCCTTTTATTGAAATATACCTCACAGGGGTATTGATTATGTGGATAATATATACCCCTACAGGGTATTTGTCAAGAGGGAAAACCATATATATAGTATATAAGCCTTATAACACAGCTGAATAGCTTTATACAGGGCAGATATGGAAAAACAGAACATAAGTTTGCTATCATAATTCATGTAAAACAGAACCGGAACTGAATTACAGGTAATAAAAAATATAATTTTGATAAAGGAGAACAAACTTATGAAGCAGAAAAGAAACAAAAATCGAAGAGAAATTGCAGATATGCGTACGGCAAACCGTAAAGTATTTGAGAATCAGGATCATTCCAGAACAGTGGAGATTTATCTGGAGCCGATTCACTACCAGGATCTGGACGGAGCCTGGAAAGACATGGACGATTCTCTGGAGGAGGATACAGATTTCCGTAACCGTAAGGGTGCGCTGGATATCTCCCTGCACCGTATGGCAAAGGAATCCCGCACAGTTTCCATGAAGAAGGAAAAGACCTCTCTTTCCTGGGGAATGGAGGGATGCCATGGGGCAAAAGCCCGGAAACAGCAGAAAAACATGGTGATCTATCCGGAAATTTTTGAAGGGGCGGATCTTCGCTGCCGGATACATGGAGAAGGGGTAAAGGAAGACCTGATCCTTCATGATCCGAAAGCCATCAGAGAAAGCTATCGTTATATTTACAGGATGAAAGGGCTGCAGCCGATACTGAAAGACAATAGGGTATATTTCCTGGACGATGAGGGAAATGAAGTCTTCTGCGTCCATGCACCCTGCATGAAGGATGCCGGAGGCGAAAAGTCAGAAGCCATCCGTCTTTCCCTGGAAGTACTTCGCACCGGTGATAAGGAGCAGGCAAAAGAATGCAGGATCACTTTTGTTCCGGATATGGCATGGCTGGGAAGTACGGCTCGTCTGTTCCCGGTTATCATCGACCCTGTCACCACCACTTCCAAGAAAAGAACAGATATTGCAGATGCTCATGTAGACTCCCTGTACGAGGAGGATAATTTCCAGCAGAGCATTATTCTGAAATAATCTCTCGGAATCCTGAGTGATTATAGCCAGCATAGCTGGCATTGAACTTTGAAAAGTAAATATTATCTGAAAAGAATTAAAATAGACATGAGAAACAGACATAACTATCGC
>JAETOL010000027.1 GCA_021771755.1 Lachnospiraceae bacterium
GCACGCAAATTTTCTTAATCACTAATCAAGTCTTAGGCATCATTTGGAACAAACAATATCATTTGGCATAAAATTTAATCAAGTGCTGTTCTTGTTTACCTAAATACCATTGGTTCACTCCGTTCGCAGCAACTTTTTCTTTTTTGTCTGATACGTATGTCAGACCCCGCCGATCTTCCGTATCATCCGATAAACAGTCTCCAGACTGTATGGAAAAATTTTCTCATCAATCTCCATCTGCGGATGATGAAGAGGATGCTCATGTCCGGGCACGGCTGCCAGAAAGACCAGAAAAATACCTCTTGTCTTCTGGAAATACCGATAGGCATTGTCCCCTGCCAGAAACAGTTCTTCCTCTCCTTCCAGAATAAAACGATCTCCAAAAACATCTTTCCCGATTTCTTCTGCATTTCTGGTAAATTCCGGATCATTGGCAAAAGAGAGTACCGGTTCCTTCAGGATACTTAGCGTCAGCTCTGCTCCCGTTTCTTTTTCTGTATTTTGAAGTCTTTTTTCCAGATTTTCATACAGAGCCCGGAAGTCTTCCTCTCTGCACGCACGGATATTACCGGTCAGCTGCATGGAATCAGCAATGATATTTGTGTATTCGCCGCCATGGGCTGTGCCGATTCCCACAAGGCAGGGAGCCGCCCCCTTATAGGAGCTGTTCAGATCATGTACCTCCTGGATAGCTCTTGCACCTGCATAAATGCTGTCGATTCCCTTATGGGCCTCACTCCAGTGGCTTGCCTTTCCTTTTATATCAATTCCGATCCCTGCGATCATGGCAGATGCCTGACCTTCATGAACGGCCATTCCAAAAGGCATGTCCACTGCAAAATGAAACATCAGAAAAGCATCCGGCACCGGATCTTCCAGAGCTCCGGCTGCCAGCATCCTTTTTGCTCCCTCTCCGATCTCCTCTGCCGGTTCAAAAAGGAAGCGCACATTAACCGGAAAACTGTCTTTTTCTTCTGCAAGGATCCCACATAGAGTAAGTGCCACCGCAAGAATCCCATCATGACCGCAGGCATGCATACAGCCCTGATTTCGGGATGCAAAAGGAAGTCCTGTCTTTTCTTCCATGGGAAGACCATCCATTTCTGCTCTGAGAACCACTGTTTTTTTCTGTTTTTCAGCTCCGGAAGTTCAGCAATCATCCCGGTGGGCTCAACAAAGGTGATCTCATATCCCCGTTTTTCCAGATAATCCCTGATATATGCCGATGTCTGTTTTTCCTGAAGTCCCAGCTCCGGATACATGTGAAAATACCGCCTGTGCCGGAGCAGCTCCTCTTCATATTTTTTAAAATCTTTCATTGATTTCTTATCTCTTTACCTTTTTCAGATCAGTTCCAGTGTTTTCAGTCCGTTTCTGATACCATAATGAAACATATCCGTAGTGATATGATCTGCAAGCTCCAGAATCTTCTGCGATGCATTTCCCATTGCTACCTTAGTAGCTGCATATTCAAACATGGACAGATCGTTGTTGCTGTCTCCAAATACCACCGTATCTTCCCAGGGAATATCAAAAATCCTGCATACGGCGGCAATCCCCACTGCCTTGCTGCAGCCTTTTGGTATAAACTCAATAGTGGTTCCCACAAAGGCATTGTTTTCATGACGAATCACATCATACCAGGAGGAAAGTTCTCTTACTGCCTGCCGGTCATCACAGCCTTCTGTCATTTTGGCACTGATCTTATTGATCTGAAGACAGGCTTCGTTTCCTGCAATTGGTTTCCATTTTGGTCCCAGCGCCTCTGTGATCAGATCTCTGTACCAGTTTACTTCCGTCGTATATTCCTCTTTATCATAATACATATAATCCGCTCCCTCCATTACCGGGATCAGACCATATTTTCTCAGAATCTCCACTGATTTCTGTGCAACTTCTGCAGGCATTTCTCTGTTAAAAAGTCGCTGGCCATTTTTTTCAATAGTCGCTCCACAGGCACTGATCATTCCGGTAAAAGGGATCTGCTCCAGATACCAGGGAACAAAGGCCCGGCTCCTTCCGGTACATAACCACGCTTCATGTCCGTTCTCCACCAGTTGAGTGATTGCTCTGACTGCGCTGTCCGGAACTCCTTTTTTTATATCACAGACCGTACCGTCTGCATCAAAAAACACTGCTTTTTTATTCATTTTTCCTCTTCTGTCTTTCTTTTCTCCCCGTATCCGGTTCCGTTCTTCTATTCAAAAAACAGCTCTGCTGCTTTTACAAGACTAAGGGTATCCTTGACTCCTGCTGTTTCATAAGGAGAATGCATTGCCAGCTGCGGCAGTCCGATATCCACCGTATTCACAGGAACCTGTGTGTTGGAAATATTACCAAGAGTAGAGCCTCCTGCCATATCTGAACGGTTTACAAATGTCTGATATGGTACTTCCGCTCTATTGCAGAGTTCCTTGAACCTTGCCGCCGAAACCGCGTCTGTACAATATTTCTGGTTGGCATTGTACTTGATCACAATTCCTTTATTAAGGAGCGGACGGTTTACAGGATCTGCCATATCTGTGTAATTCGGATGAAGGGCATGGGCATTGTCTGCCGAGATCATAAAACTGTCTGCCAGTGACATCAGATATTCTTCATAGGTTCTTCCCAGTCCGGAATTGATCCGAAGAAGTGTATCCTTCAGAAATGTAGATGCGGCTCCCTGTTTGGTTCCGCTTCCTACTTCTTCATTATCCATAACACAGTGAACTGCGATGCTTTTCTTCTTTTCTCCGGAAAGAAGACCTTCCATGGAAGCAAATGCGCACTGCAGGTCATCAAGTCTTCCCGCAGAAATAAATTCCTTCTCTGCACCCCACACAGCGCCTCTTGTCCTGCTGTAAAGAAACAGGTCATGACTTAAAATTTCTTCCTCACGGACTCCTGCTGCTTCTGCAAGAGTTTTGCTGAAGGTCTCTTCGGTTCCTGCAGTACCATAAAGAGGAAGAAGATCTTTCTGAGGATTGTAAGAATAACCGGAGTTTACCTCACGGTTCATGTGAATGGCCAGACTTGGGATCATCAGGAGATCCCTGTCAATATCAATCAGTTTTTCTCTGATCTCTCCGCCTTCTGAAACAATGACTCTTCCTGCCACTGACAGCGGACGGTCAAACCATGGAGACATCAGCATACCGCCGTATTTCTCCACGTTCAGCTTTACATAAGCCTTTTCTACAGTGATCTCCGGATTTTCCTTGATCTTAAAGGTGGGAGAATCGCTGTGACTTGCCATAATATGAAATCTTCTGGGTGCATCCTCCGGAATGGAAAATGCGATCAGCGCTGAATTATTTCTTGTAACCATATACCGGCCGCCAGGTGTCAGCTTCCAGTAATCCTTTTCGGAAAGCTCCTGAAATCCCTGGTCTGCCAGTGTTTTTCTCATTGTATCCACTGCATGAAAAGCGGTAGGGCTTTTTCTGATAAATGCAAGCAGTTTCTCTGCTGTTTCGTAATACATATCCTGCTACTCCTTTATCTTTTGACTACTTTCCATTATACGGTAAAATTCACAGTAACGCAATGAAAACCTGTCTTATCCAAAAAAGCGCAAAAAAGCTGCAGGTCATACATAGATCTGCAGCTTTTTGCTTCTTTACAGTTGTGTTATACGACGGATCGCTTCCTGTGTATTTTCATAAGAGCCAAACGCTGTCAATCGGAAAAAGCCTTCTCCATGAGCACCAAATCCAACACCTGGAGTTCCTACTACATGCGCATTTCTGAGAAGATGATCAAAAAATTCCCAGGAAGACATCTGATCCGGTGTTTTCAGCCAGATATAAGGGGCATTCACTCCTCCGGAAACAGAATATCCGGCTTTTTTCAGTTCACTGTAGATATAATGAGCATTTCTCATGTAATAGGCCACCTGTTCCCGAAGCTGTCTTTTTCCCTCCGGAGAATATACTGCTTCTCCGGCTCTCTGAACAATGTAAGGCGCACCATTAAACTTGGTTCCATGGCGTCGTGCCCATAAGCTGTGAAGCGACACACCGTCACGGACCAGTTCCCGTGGGATCACTGTAAATCCAAGACGCACACCGGTAAATCCGGCATTTTTTGAAAAACTGCGTAGCTCAATAGCGCAGGTTCCTGCACCCTCACACTCATAAATACTGTGAGGGATATCTGCTTCCGTGATATAAGCCTCGTAGGCTGCATCATAAATAATCACTGCACCTGTATGGTTTGCAAAGTCTACCCACTCCTGAAGCTTTTTCTTAGTAATGGCAGCGCCGCTTGGATTATTCGGAAAGCAGAGATAGATCAGATCCGGCACTTCACCGGGAATCTCCGGAAGAAATCCATTGGATTCCAGGCAGGGCATGTAGATCACTCCGTCAAAATTTTCCTTTTCTTTATTATAAGCTCCTGTCCTCCCCGCCATCACATTGGTATCCACATAAACCGGATAAACCGGATCGCAGACAGCCACTTTATTATCTGTCCCAAAAATCTCCTGAATATTTCCGGAATCGCTTTTTGCTCCGTCAGAAATAAATATCTCATCTGCAGAAACGTTACATCCTCTGTCTTTGTAGTCATTCTTTGCAATGGCATCTCTCAAAAATTCATATCCCAGATCCGGTGCATATCCCCGGAATGTTTCCTTATGTGCCATCTCATCTACGGATCTATGAAGACTTTCAATGATTGCCGGGGCAAGAGGCTGAGTCACATCTCCAATCCCGAGACGAAGGATATGGGCTTCCGGATTTTCCTTTTGAAAAGCGGACACCTTTCCGGCAATTGTAGAAAACAAATAACTGCCCGGCAGTTTCAGATAGTTTTTATTTACTGTTACCATATTCTATCTCCTGTTCTTTTTTATTTCTTCCATCAGGGCTTCCCTTACCGCCTCAGGGCTTGCTGTTCCCTTCAATTCTCTCATCATCTGACCTACAAAAAAACCGAATACTTTTTCCTTGCCTCCCAGAAGTTCTGAAAGGGGACCCGGATTCTCTGCAAGAACCTTCTGAAGCACTCGCTGCAAAAGATCCGCATCCTGCACGATTCCCAGACCATGCTCCCGGACAAAAGCTTCCGGATCTGTATCTTCATCAAAAATATGCTCGAATACCTTTTTTGCATTGGCAGGGCTGACCTTCTTCTCTTCTACCATACAAATCAACCGGGCAAGATGCTTCGGTGAAAAACAAACTTTTTCCGGTTCTGTCCCGTATTCTTTTATCAGGCGAAGGACTTCCCCCATGAACCATGCTGCTGTCTTTTTGGGATTCTGACTGAGCTCTGCTGTTTTTTCAAAAAGGGCAGCCAGATGTGCCGATTCCGTCAAAACTCTGGCATCATAATCGGAAAGTCCTAGCTCATCCTGATACCTTTGCTGCTTTTCTTCGCGCAGTTCCGGCTGCGTATTACGGATTCTCTGAATCCATTCATCTGAAATATGGACCGGAGGCAGATCCGGATCCGGAAAATACCGGTAATCCCTGGCGTCTTCCTTGGATCTCATGGCACGGGAACTTTCTTTATTATCGTCCCACCGCCTTGTCTCCTGAATCACCGGCTTTCCCATTTCAAGAAGCTCAATCTGTCTTTCCCGTTCAGCTTCAATCGCTCTAGTGATTGCTTTGAAAGAATTCAGGTTCTTCATCTCTGTTCTGGTTCCCCAGACACCACTTCCAGCCTCACAGACAGAAAGATTGACATCTGCACGCATAGAGCCCTCCTGAAGCTTACAGTCCGATACTCCAAGATACTGCATCATGCAGCGGAGCTTATCCAGATATGAAATAACCTCCTCAGCGCTTCTCATATCCGGCTCGGAAACAATCTCGATCAGAGGAACTCCGCTTCGGTTATAATCCACCAGAGAACAATCTTCCCATTCATCATGAATCAATTTACCGGCATCTTCCTCCATATGCATCTCATGGATTCTGATCTTTTTCTTTCCGGCTGAAGTTTCAATCTCTATCCATCCATCATGGCACACAGGAAGATAGAGCTGTGAAATCTGATAATTCTGCGGGTTGTCCGGATAAAAATAATTTTTCCGGTCAAATCTGCACAGCTGATTGATCTGACAGTTTGCTGCAATTCCGGCTTTCAATGCAAATTCCACCACCTGACGGTTCAGAACAGGAAGCGCACCTGGCATCCCGGCACATACCGGACAGGTATGTGTATTGGGTTCTCCGCCAAATTCCGTAGAACAGCCGCAGAAAATCTTGGTTTTGGTGGCCAGCTCTATATGAACCTCCAGTCCGATCACGGTCTCATACTGCTTCATATTTTTATGCCTCCTTTTTCTGCTGACGGAAATGTTCCCCGTGCGTTTTCAAATGCAGAAGCCGCCCGGATCAGCGTATTCTCTCCAAAGCAGGGGCCAATCATCTGGAATCCCACAGGCAGTCCTCTTCCGTCCAGACCTCCCGGAAGGGATATTGCCGGAAGCGCACAGAGATTTACTGCTACTGTATAAATATCTCCCAGATACATAGCAAGAGGATCTTTCAGGCTTTCTCCCAGCTTTGGAGCTGTATGGGGAGCCACCGGAGCAAGAATCACATCATACTTTTCAAATGCCTGGTCAAATTCTTTTTTGATTATAGCTTTTGCTTTTAATGCTTTCAGATAATAGGCATCATAATAGCCGGAGCTCAATACAAAAGAACCCAGCATGATCCTGCGTTTTACCTCTTTTCCAAATCCCTGCGTCCTTGTTTTTCTGTACATATCATGAAGTCCTTTGTACTCTGCCGCACGAAATCCATATTTCACGCCGTCAAACCTTTCCAGATTGGAGCTGGCCTCAGCACTGGCAATGATATAATATGCCGGTATCACATATTCTGTTGTTTTCATGGAAAAAAATTCCACGTCAGCTCCCAGTTCCTCCAAAAGCTTCAGGGAGGCAAGAAAAGTATTACGGACTCCTTCTTCCATTCCTTCCGCCATATATTCCTCCGGAACTCCAAATTTCATTCCTTTCAGGTCTTCTCCGGAAGTCAGACCAAATTTCGGAAGTTCTCTCCTAAGAGAAGTACTGTCCTTTTGGTCATGGCCGGCAATCACCTGCAGAAGGGCGGCACAGTCTTCTGTATTTTTTCCCACAGGACCAATCTGGTCAAGAGATGATGCATATGCCACCAGCCCATAGCGGGACACGGTTCCATAGGTTGGCTTGATCCCGGTCACTCCGCAAAAAGCACTGGGCTGACGAATGGAACCGCCTGTATCAGATCCAAGTGCCATATAGGCTTCACCGGCTGCTACCGCAGCACAGGAGCCCCCGGAAGAGCCTCCCGGTACATGCGCTGTATTCCACGGATTTGTCGTAACACCAAAAGCAGAAGTTTCCGTTGTACTTCCCATGGCAAATTCATCCATATTTGTTTTTCCTATAAGAATCATTCCCGCCTGTTCCAGACGGTCGATCACCTCAGCCTGATATGTGGGAATAAAATTTTCAAGTATTCTGGATGCACAGGTTGTCTTTTTGCCTTTGATACAGATATTATCCTTTACTGCGATCGGCACTCCGGCCAAAGGACCTGTATATATCCCCTGCGCGATTCCTTTCTGAACCTGTTCTGCTCTTTTATATGCATCCTCTTCAAATAAATCCAGATATGCATGAATCTTTTTTTCTTTTTTTCTGATCTGTGCAAACACACTTTCTACACCGTCCGAAACGCTGATCTTTCTTTCCCGGATATTGCGGGACAGTTCCAATGCAGTCATCTGACTTAATTCCATTTACGTCACTTCCTATCCTATTGTCTTCGGCACATGATATTGTCCGTCTTTTGTCCTCGGTGCATGAAACAGCATGGCATCTTTCTGGTTTCCGTTTACGATCTCATCCTCACGGAACACATTCTCACTGCCAAAAATATGGGACAAAGGTTCTGTCCCCTCTGTATCCAGCTGATCCAGCTTTTCTACATAGGTAAGCATTTTCTGCATTTCCGCCCGTGCAGCCTCCCGTTCTTCTCCTTCCAGAGAAAGCTTTGCAAGGAGGCAGACATTTTCCATTGTTTCATCATCTATGATCTTTGCCATGGATATTCCTCTTTTCTCTCTGATTCTCTGTTGACTCAAAGCTTTTTTCCCGTATCCGGATCAAGGTTCCAAACGATTCATATCTCTTGGAAAAAGGCAGACCTCCCTGACATTTTCCTCACCCAGAAGCTGCATCGTAAGCCTTTCCAGACCAATACCCAGTCCACCATGAGGCGGCATCCCATGCTTAAAGGCATCCAGGTACTGCTCCATGCCTTCTTTTTCCATACCTCTGTCTGAAATCTTTGCGATCAGCTGCCGGTAATCATGGATACGCTGTCCTCCTGTTGTCACCTCAAGACCACGGAACAAAAGATCAAAGCTCAGCGTAAAACGTGGATCTGCCGGATCATCCATTGCATAAAACGGTCTCTTTTTTGATGGATAATGAGTGACAAATACAAAATCCGAACCATATTCTTCCTTAAAGTATCTTCCGATCAGAGCTTCCTCTTCCGGTTCCAGATCATAAGGATTGCGAACAGGTCTGTTATATTTTTCTGAAACCAGTTCCTTTGCTTTCTCAAACCGTACTTCCGGGATTCTCTCTGTATTCGGAAGCTCTATATTTAATAAGGAGAGTTCTTTTTCATAATTGTTTTTTAAAAGCGCCATGGCATATTGAAGATAACCGGTTTCCATGGACATGATCTCCTGAACGCTGTCTATGTATCCCATCTCCAGATCCAGGCTGGTATATTCATTTAAGTGGCGTTTGGTATTGTGCTTTTCTGCCCGGAATACAGGACCCGTTTCAAACACTCGGTCAAATACGCCTACCATCATCTGTTTATAAAACTGCGGACTCTGTGCCAGAACAGCCGGCTTATGAAAATAGCTTAATTTAAAAACATTTGCACCACCTTCTGCTCCTCTGGCTCCCAGTTTCGGCGTATGGATCTCTGTAAAACCATTTTCATAAAGATAATCGCGGAATGCTCTCACCAGAGCCTCCTGAATCCTGAATTTGGATCGTTCCCGGATATTTCGCAAAGCAATCGGACGCTTATTCAGCTTTGCCTCAAGCGAGGTATTCAGTTTCCATTTATCTACAGCAAGGGGCAGGGGTTCTGCCGGCGCAGACAATATCTCCACATCTGTGATCCTCAGCTCACGTCCATGAGGAGCCCGCGCTTCGTTTTTCAGAATTCCTCTCACCCGTACAGTCATCGCTTCTTTCAACTGATGAACCGAGCACTCCGGGATATCCCTTTCCAGAACGGTCTGAAACAGTCCCTCTCTTTTTCTCAGTATGATAAAAGCCACATCGCCCATATTTCGGATGCTGTGAACGGCTCCTTCAACCACCGCTTCCTGATTCAGCAGAGAATCACTCAGAAGCTGTTCCCAGTCAGTACTGCTTTTTTTCCATTTTCCGTCCATAAATTCCATATCCTCATCCTCCATTACACCTGTGGCTTATTATTTTTTCATGTTACTCCTCGTTATTCCTCAAAAAACAGCATCAGAATCATCTGGGCCGTTTCTACCATATTCGTACCTGAATCCATACTGCATTTCTGGATATAGCGGTATGCATCTTCCTCACTGAGATGATTTCTCTGCATGAGTACAAGTTTTGCGTTAGAAATATAATTCTGGTCTTTCCAGCTTCTGCTCTTGGTTTTTTTCTTTTGCTTTCTCCTGCGCCGCTCCCGCTGGGTCAGCATCATATGAACAGTGTTGATCAGATCAGAAGCCTTTACAGGCATTTCCACACAGAGGACAGAATCCGGCACCTGACATAGGATTCCTTGAGATGCCAGCAGGAGCATTTCAAATCCTGCCGGCATACATTCCTTAATCTCCAGATATCCCATATCGGAAAGACGGCGTCCACATATCAATACACCGCTTCCCAGCTCTGATAAATGCGAGAGAACACCCGAACCGGAACAGCTGACGGCCGCCACCGAAAACCCATGCCGCTCCAGAACTGAACGCAGCTTTTTTGCATCTTCAATTTTCGGTAATGCGATCACAATGCTGTCCATATGTTCCTCTCCTCATCCTTCCGGAACCATCGTTCCTTTTTTGCCTGTTACAGACGATACAGATATTCCTTAACCTCCCAGTCTGTTACCTGCCGTGTGTATCTCAGCCATTCTTTTTTCTTAGCCTCCAAATAAATTCTGCAGAAATCCTCTCCCAGGATTTCCCTGATCCAGGAACTGTTTTCAAAAGCATCAATTGCCTCTTTCAAAGTCTCCGGAAGACCATCCGGATGTTCCTTTTCCCCTGCCCTCAGAGGGATCATCTGTTTTCTGATCCCGTCCATCCCTGCTGCCAGACATACCGCCAGCACAAGATAAGGATTTGCCGCAGCATCAGGGCTCCTCAGTTCTACCCGGGACTCCTGCCCCCGGAATGGCGGAATCCGGATCAGGGATCTCTGATCCGCCTCTGTCCAGGTAAGCTCCGTAGGCGCTCCATATCCGGGTACCAGGCGCTTATAGGAATTCACCAGCGGATTCGTAATAAGAGCCATCTCTCTGCTGTGTGCAAGAAGACCTCCTGCAAAATAAAATGCCGCATCACTAATCTTACCCGGAGTCTCCTGACACTCAAAAATATTTTTTCCTTCCTTTACAAGAGAAAATTTCAGATGCATTCCGGATCCATTGACCTCTGATCTGGGCTTTGGCATAAAGGTTGCATGAAGCCCATGGCGTCTGGCAACGGTACGAACTGCCATTTTAAAAGTCATGATACAGTCGGCGATCCTACCTGCCTCCCCATATCTGAAGTCAATTTCATGCTGTGCCGGTGCTTTTTCATGATGGGAGGATTCCACCTCCATTCCCATGTCTTCCAGAGTAAAAACCATGTCCCTTCTGGCATTTTCCCCCAGATCCAGAGGACTCACATCCAGATATCCTGCCTGTTCATGACTGACAGTGGTCGGAATTCCATTATCATCTGTATGAAACAAAAAGAACTCACACTCCGGATCTGCATAAAACGTGTAGCCCTCTTCCTTCGCCTTTTTCAGATTCTGTTTCAGAATATATCGTGAACTGTTCTGATAAGGTGTGCCGTCTGCACGATAAAGATCGCACAGAAATCTGGCCACCTTTCCCTGCTGAGGCCTCCAGGGAAGGATTGCAAAGGTATCAAGATCCGGATAAAGGAACATTTCTGCCTCATCCTCCATACATTCACCTGTTATCAGAGTCCAGTCTACCCTGCATCTGTTATCCAGTGCCCGGGGAAGTTCCCTGGATGTCACTGCGATATTTTTAATAACACCAAACATATCCGTAAACTGAAGGCGGATAAATTCCACATCCTCTTCTTCAACCAGTTGTAATATTTCCTCTCTGGAATAATTCCCCATGTCATTCTCTCCTTAATCACTAAATTAAAAAAGGCGCACTTTCAACAGTATCCCCATTGAAAGAACGCCTTTGTTCATGCAGGTATTATAGCAATATGCTCTGTCTTTGTCAACAAATTCCTGAAGAAGATCTCCGATAAGTTTTCGACAGAATCAGAGGTTCGTATACCCCATCAGAGATTCATCTACTGCCCTGGCCGCCTCTCTTCCTTCCCGGATTGCCCAGACAACAAGAGACTGTCCTCTCCGCATATCTCCGGCTGCAAACACACGGGGAACACTGGTTGCATATCCATCCAAGGCAGTGTCTACATTGGCTCTCTCATTTACCGCCACCTGAAAAGCATCTGTCACATATTTCTGGCTTCCCAGAAATCCTGCCGCAATCAGGACAAGCTCTGCTGGAATCACTTTCTCCGTTCCTTCTACAGGAACCATAAGCATCCTTCCTGTTTTTTCGTCTCTTTTTCTTTTCAGCCGAACGGTCTTTGCCTTACAAATATTTCCTTTTTTGTCAGCAATAAATTCTGTAACGGTTGTCTGATATACTCTTGGATCCTTGCCAAAAACAGCAATAGCCTCTTCCTGACCGTAATCGGTTTTCAGGACTCTCGGCCACTGTGGCCATGGGTTATCCTCAGCTCGTTCGACCGGTGGCTCAGGCATCATTTCCAGCTGTTTTACAGACTTTGCGCCCAGCCGGATCACAGTACCCACACAGTCATTTCCGGTATCGCCTCCGCCGATCACAAGCACATTTTTTCCTCTGGCAAGCTCATATGGTACCTTAGCAAAATCACTGTCCAGAAGAGATCTGGTTACTGTTCCAAGAAAGTCTACGGCAAACCATATCCCCTTTGCGTCTCTTCCCGGTACCTTGATGTCTCTGGGAGCCGAAGCGCCGCAGGTAAGAAGCACTCTGTCATATATTTTCAAAAGCTCCTCCGCTTTGATATCTTTTCCCACATCTGTCTTTACTTTAAATTCCACACCTTCTTCTTCCATCAGCCGGATCCGACGGTCTACTACTGATTTTTCCAGTTTCATATTCGGAATCCCATACCGCAGCAGTCCTCCGGGACGGTCGTTTCTTTCATAAACTGTCACCGTATGCCCTCTCCGGTTCAGTTCCTGAGCCGCTGCAAGACCGGCAGGTCCGCTTCCTATGACAGCAACTGTTTTTCCCGTACGCACTTTTGGCTTCTGGGGCTTCACCCAGCCTTCTGCAAAGGCTGTTTCAATAATGGCCCTTTCATTTTCTTTGGTTGCCACCGGCTCCCCGTCCAGATTGCAGGTACAGGCCGCCTCGCAGAGAGCAGGACATACTCTGGAAGTAAATTCCGGAAAGCTGTGTGTTTTGCACAGCCTTAAATAAGCCTGTTTCCAGTTTCCTGTATATACCAGATCGTTCGTCTCAGGCACCAGATTGTGCAGAGGACATCCCGAGGTCATTCCTGCAATCATTGTTCCGGACTGGCAGAAAGGAACGCCGCAGGCCATACAGCGCGCTCCCTGAAGTCTTTGTTTTTCGCGGCTTAAAGGTAAACGAAATTCATGAAAGTCCGCAATTCTCACCTTAGGAGCCAGTACCTTTGCATTTTCTCTTTTATATTCCAAAAATCCTGTTGGTTTTCCCATAGCTTCCTCCTTAATGTTTTACTCCGATACTTTCATAAAAAGCTTCCATTTGTGCCTGTTCACCGGTAAGGCCTTTTTCTTCAAGCTTGGCGCTTAAAGTAAGCATCCTCTTATATTCATCCGGAATCAATTTTTTAAAATGGGGAAGATAATATGCAAAATTATCCAGAATCTTTTTACCAATCTCTGACCCTGTTGCCTCCACATGCGCCTCGATCAGATTTCTCAGCTCCTGTCTGTCATATTTATTTTCCACCTGTTCAATAGAGATCATTGCTTTATTGATGTTCCGGTAAAGCATATTCTCTGCATCCAGAACATAAGCAATACCGCCGCTCATACCGGCAGCAAAGTTTTTACCGGTCTTTCCAAGAACCACGACCCGACCTCCGGTCATGTATTCACAGCCGTGCTCGCCTACACCTTCTACCACAGCGCAGGCCCCGGAATTTCTCACTGCAAACCGTTCTCCGGCCACGCCGTTGATAAAAGCAGTTCCACTTGTCGCACCGTAAAGAGCCACATTTCCCACAATAATGTTTTCTTCTGCCTTATACCCGGCCTTTTCCGGGATTTTCACGATCAGCTTGCCCCCGGACAGTCCCTTGCCAAAATAGTCATTGCTGTCACCGGTAAGGCGAAGGGTAAGTCCTTTTGGAATAAAAGCTCCAAAGCTTTGTCCGCCGGCTCCTTTACAGTTGATCACGATCGAATCCTCCGGAAGCCCTGCAGGAATCTGTCGGGTAATCTCTGCTCCCAGAATCGTTCCAAATGTACGGTCTGTATTGGTAACTTCTACATTTAATTCCACCCTGGTTCTGCCGGAGACAGCCTGGGCACACTTTTTCAGAAGAATTTTTTCATCTAACGTTTTTTCCAGTTCAAAATTATAAACAGCCCTTGGATCAAAAGTAACTTTCTGTGCTTTGCCTGCATAAGGGTTGTCCAGGATGGCACCAAGGTCTACTTTTCCAATGTGAGGCTCGTCAACGTTCTCTGCTGCCCTGAGAAGATCACTTCTTCCTACCATCTCATCAACCGTGCGTACACCCAGTCTGGCCATATATTCCCGCAGCTCTTCTGCAATAAATTTCATGAAATTTTCCACATATTCCGGTTTTCCCCGGAAACGCTTCCGAAGCTCCGGATTCTGTGTGGCCACACCTACAGGACAGGTATCCAGATTACAGACTCTCATCATCACACAGCCCATAGTTACCAGAGGCGCTGTGGCAAATCCAAATTCCTCTGCGCCTAAAAGTGCTGCAATGGCAACATCACGTCCGCTCATAAGCTTTCCGTCCGTTTCAATACGCACCCGGCTGCGAAGTCCATTTTTCAAAAGGGTCTGGTGGGTCTCACTAAGTCCCAGTTCCCAGGGAAGTCCCGCATTGTGTATGGAGCTTCTGGGCGCAGCTCCTGTTCCTCCGTCATATCCGGAGATCAGAATGGTCTGGGCTCCTGCCTTGGCCACTCCGGCGGCTACGGTTCCTACTCCGGCCTCTGATACAAGCTTTACCGAAATATCTGCAAATTTATTTGCATTTTTCAGATCATAGATCAGCTGAGCCAGATCCTCAATCGAATAAATGTCATGATGCGGCGGCGGAGAGATCAGACTTACCCCGGGAGTAGAATGGCGAGTCTTTGCAACCCATGGATAAACCTTCTTTGCCGGAAGGTGTCCGCCTTCTCCCGGCTTTGCCCCCTGTGCCATTTTGATCTGGATCTCTTTTGCCGAAACAAGATAACGACTGGTCACACCAAATCGTCCGCTGGCAACCTGCTTGATCGCAGAACAGCGGTCATTCTCTGATCCGGAAGAAGCAATTCTCTCCTCACTTTCCCCGCCTTCACCTGTATTTGACTTTCCATGAAGGTGGTTCATGGCAATAGCAAGGGTCTCATGGGCTTCCTGTGAGATGGAGCCATAAGACATGGCACCTGTCTTGAAGCGTTTCACGATTTCTTCAACACTTTCCACCTCATCTAAAGGCACAGGATTTTCTGCATAGACAAAATCCATCAGGCCTCTTAAAGATCCGTGATTTTCCTCATCTACCAGCTTTGTATACTCTTTAAACATCTCATAGCTTCCACATTTTGCAGACTGTTGGAGCAAATGAATGGTTCTTGGATTATAGCGGTGCTCTTCTCCCTGGCTGCGCATTTTGTGTGCACCCACGCTGTCGAGAGTCAGATCTGTATTCAGTCCCAGAGGGTCAAAGGCTTCCGAATGGAGTTTTTCTACATTTTCCTCAATATCTGCCAGAGTAATACCGCCAACCCGGCTCACGGTTCCGGTAAAGTATTTGTCGATCACCTCTTTGGAAATACCCACTGCTTCAAAGATTTGAGATCCCTGATAGGACTGGATCGTGGAGATTCCCATTTTGGATGCTATTTTTACGATTCCGCTCAGAACAGCATGATTATAGTCTTCTACTGCCGCATAGTAATCCTTATCCAGCATATGATTATCAATCAGCTCACGGATGGTCTCCTGGGCAAGATAAGGATTAACCGCACTTGCTCCATATCCCAGAAGTGCTGCAAAATGATGAACCTCTCTGGGCTCTCCGGATTCTACAATGATAGCCAGAGAAGTGCTCTTCTTGGTTTTTACCAGATGCTGATGAACTGCGGAAACTGCCAGAAGAGACGGGATTGCCATGTGGTTCTCATCCACTCCCCTGTCTGAAAGCACCAGAATATTGGCACCTTCCCGGAATACCTTGTCCACTTCCACAAAAAGCCGGTCAATCGCCCGTTCCAGTCTGGTGCTTTTATAATAGAGAGTCGATACAACTGCGCTCCGGAGACCATCCTGTTTCAGATTTTTAATCTTCAGCATATCCGTATTGGTAAGAATCGGATGCAGGATTTTCAGAACACGACAGTTTTCCGGCTGCTGCACCAGAAGATTTCCGTCTTTTCCCGCATAAACACTGGTAGATGTGACGATTTCCTCACGGATCGCATCAATCGGAGGATTGGTAACCTGTGCAAAAAGCTGTTTAAAATAATCAAACAGCGGACGGTGTTCTCTGGAAAGAACTGCAAGGGGTGTATCTGTTCCCATGGCTCCGATGCTTTCGGTTCCGTTCAGTGCCATATTTCTGATCGAAGTCCGGTATTGTTCATAGGTATACCCGAATGCCTTCTGCAGTCTTGCCCTCTGTTCCTCTGTATATTCTTCCACTCGGACATTCGGAATTTTGATATCTTTCAGACGGACCAGATTACTGTTCAGCCACTCTCCGTACGGCTGTGCTTTCGCATATTTTTCTTTCAGTTCATCATCATCGATCACCTTGCCCTGAACCGTATCTACCAGAAGAATCTTTCCCGGGTGGAGACGTTCCTTCAGAACGATATTCTCTTCCGGTACCGGAAGCACACCTACTTCAGAAGAAAGAATCATATATCCATCAGAAGTAATATAATATCTGGAAGGGCGGAGACCGTTTCTGTCAAGAACCGCCCCCATCACATCTCCATCCGAAAACAGAATGGAAGCCGGACCGTCCCAGGGTTCCATCATTGTTGCATAGTACTGATAGAAATCTCTTTTTTCCTGAGAGATCGTATCGTTGTATGCCCAGGGTTCCGGAATCGTGATCATAACTGCAAGTGGAAGATCCATACCACTCATCACAAGAAATTCCAGTGTGTTGTCAAGCATGGCGGAATCTGATCCGTTCCTGTTCACCACCGGAAGTACCTTATGGAGCTCTCCTTTCAGATAGGGAGACTCCATGTTTTCCTCTCTGGCAAGCATCTTATCTGCATTTCCGCGGATGGTATTGATCTCTCCGTTATGAACGATAAAGCGGTTTGGATGTGCCCTTTCCCAGCTGGGATTGGTATTGGTGCTGAACCGTGAATGAACCATGGCAATGGCAGATTCATAATCCCTGTTCTGAAGATCCGCGAAAAAAGTGCGAAGCTGTCCCACCAGGAACATTCCTTTATATACAATGGTTCTGCTGCTCATAGATACCACATAGGTATTATCATTACTCTGTTCAAATTCCCGGCGGACAATATAAAGCTTCCGGTCAAAACTGATGCCGGCTTCCACATCCTGAGGCTTCTGAATAAATGCCTGCATGATACAGGGCATACATTCTCTCGCTTTGCTTCCCAGAACCTCCGGAAATACCGGGACAGTTCTCCAGCCCAGAAGCTTCAGATCTTCCTTTTCAAGAATGATCTCAAACATTTTCTTTGCCTGTGCACGGCGAATCTCATGCTGCGGAAAAAACAGCTGGGCAATTCCGTATTCCCTTTCCCCGCCAATTTCAAACCCTTCTTTTTTGCATGCCTTCTTAAAGAATTTATGGGAAATCTGCAGAAGGATCCCTACTCCGTCACCAGTCTCGCCTTCTGCATCCTTTCCTGCACGATGTTCCAGATGCTCTACAATCCTCAGGGCATTGGCAACTGTTTCATGCGTTTTTTTGCCTTTAATATTTACTACTGCACCGATACCGCAGTTATCATGTTCAAACTCCCGGCGATAAAGCCCCTGTTGTTCTTCCTTTCTCACTTCTTTCATAATCCTCATCCTCCTGTAGCTTTAATCAGATATCCTCATTTCCTTCCTGTGTGCACTGGCCGCCTCTACAAATCCCCGGAAAAGGGGATGTGCATGGTTGGGTCTTGACTTAAATTCAGGATGTCCCTGTGTTCCCTCGAAAAACGGGTGATCTGCAAGCTCGATCATTTCCACAATTCTTCCGTCAGGGGATGTTCCGGCAATCATCATTCCATTCTCTGCCAGTTCCTGCCGATACGCATTGCTGACCTCATAACGGTGTCTGTGGCGTTCCCGGATCTCCCTTGTTCCAAAAAGAGCCTCTGCCCTGGAGCCTTCTGCAAGAATACAGGGATAGCTTCCCAGCCGCAAGGTCCCTCCCAGATCCTCCACTTTTTCCTGATCCGGCATAAGTGCGATCACCGGATGTCCGGTTGAAGGCGCAAGCTCTATACTGTTTGCGTCCTCATAACCCAGTACATGACGGGCAAATTCCACGATCGCCATCTGCATGCCCAGGCAGATCCCCAGATAGGGAATCCTGTGGATTCTTGCATACTGGGCTGCAAGAATCATCCCCTCTGTTCCCCGGTTCCCGAAACCACCGGGAACGAGGATGCCGTCCGCTGTATGGAGCATCTGATCCAGATTTCTCTCATTTAATTCTTCGGAATCGATCCAGATAAGCTCTGTCTTTGCCCTGCAGGATATCCCGCCATGCTTCAGTGCCTCCACTACACTTAAATATGCGTCATGCAGCTGCGTATATTTTCCAACAATGGCAATATTCACCGTCGTTTCCGGATTCCGGAGATCTGCCACCATCGCTTCCCAGTCACGAAGATCCGGTTTTCTGTTTTCCATTCTGAGACTTTCCAGTACCACATCTGCCAGTCTCTCTCTTTCCATGGCAAGAGGGGCTTCATAAAGATATTCCACATCCAGATTCTGCAGTACATGACTGACCGGAACATTACAGAAAAGGGCAATTTTCTGCCGGATTTCTTCGGTAAGAGGATATTCGCTTCTGCATATGAGAACATCCGGCTGGATTCCCATTCCCTGAAGTTCCTTTACACTTGCCTGGGTAGGTTTTGTTTTCATTTCTCCAGATGCTTTCAGATATGGGATCAGCGTCACATGGAGCAGGATTGCATTTTCGTGTCCTGTTTCCTGCTGAAACTGACGGATTGCCTCCAGAAAAGGCTGACTTTCCATATCACCTACAGTTCCTCCCACTTCAATTATGGCGATCCGGTCTTCGTCCTGTGTTTTTGGACGGTAAAAACGGCTTTTGATCTCATTTGTAATGTGAGGGATCACCTGAACGGTCCCTCCCCCAAAATCTCCATGCCTTTCCTTCTGAAGAACAGACCAGTAGATCTTCCCGGTTGTTACATTGGAATTCTTGTCCAGATTCTCATCAATAAAACGTTCATAATGACCAAGATCCAGGTCTGTTTCTGTTCCGTCTTCTGTAACAAATACTTCTCCATGCTGGATGGGATTCATAGTTCCCGGGTCTATATTGATATAGGGATCAAATTTCTGCATGGTCACCTGACATCCTCTGGCTTTCAGAAGCCTTCCAAGGGATGCTGCCGTGATTCCCTTTCCGAGACCGGATACCACTCCTCCGGTAACAAACACATATTTTACCATCTTCGATTTCCTCCTCCAGATCATCAAAAAAAGGCGTCGGAAGCCTGAAGGGGTTAAGCCCCAAAGCTTCTGACGCCTTTGTCAGATATCACTGATCTGTTTAAAATATGTTCCCTACTATAACCTATTTTTTTTCGTTTGTAAAGATATTTTTTTCAATTTTAAAAAGCTCCGATCCTCTCTTATCAGATCTTCATCGGATAATTTCCATCAAAGCAGGCTCTGCATAAAGGCAGTCCCCCTGCCATCCCTTCCAGATATTCCAGTTTCATATAGCCCAGAGAATCTGCACCGATCATATGACAGATTTCCTCTGTACTATGACTGGATGCGATCAGCTGATCGTTGGATGGGACATCTGTTCCAAAATAACAGGGGTGAAGAAAAGGCGGGGATGAAATCCTTACATGGACTTCTCTTGCACCGGCTTTCTTCAGCATATGGATCAGGTTGGCGATGGTGGTTCCTCTTACTATGGAATCATCCACCAGAACGATCCTCTTCCCTTTTACTACAGATTCCAGTACGCTGAGCTTCATATGTACACTGGATTCCCTCTCCTTTTGCGTAGGTTTGATAAAAGTCCTTCCTATGTAGCTGTTTTTATAAAAGGCGAGACCAAAAGGAATCCCGGATTCTTCCGAATATCCTTTTGCCGCCGGAATACCGGACTCCGGAACGCCGGTAACCAGATCTGCCTCCACAGGATAAGACCTTGCAAGGGACTTTCCGCCCCGGATACGGGCATCATAAATTCCAACTCCGTCCAGGACACTGTCCAGACGGGCAAAATAAATATATTCAAATACACAATGTGCAGTTTTTTCTCCGGCAAGCTCACGGTTGGATCGGATTCCGTCCCGGGAAATGATCACCATCTCACCCGGCTCCACATCACGGATAAATTCTGCTCCTACGGAAGCCAGCGCACAGCTTTCAGAAGCAAGAACATAAGTATGGTCTCTTTTTCCGATACAAAGAGGTTTCAGCCCATAAGGATCGCGGACACCGATGAGTTTTCTAGGACTCATGATCACCAGTCCGTAAGCACCTTTTAATTTTCGCGCTGTTTTCAGAACTGCCTCCTCCACGGATCCGGAATGAACTCTTTCTCTTGCAATATGAAAAGCGATCACTTCCGAATCTGTTGTCGTATGGAAAACAGCCCCATTCTGGATCAGTTCCCATTTCAGTTCTTTCGTGTTGATCAGATTTCCATTGTGGGCAAGGGCAAGTGTTCCTTTAATATAAGACAGTACAAGGGGCTGCGCGTTTTCCGCCACAGATGCTCCGGTAGTCGAATACCGGACATGTCCGATTCCCAGATTTCCAGACATTTTTTCCAGTGTTTCCTGGCGCAGCACCTCGCTTACCAGTCCCAGATCCTTATGAAACCGGATATTGCCGATTTCCCCTTCTGTATCTGAAACTGCAAGTCCGCAGGACTCCTGTCCTCTGTGCTGCAGTGCCGTAAGTCCGTAATAAACAGCCGGTACTACATTCCCTCCATCCAGGTCATAAATTCCAAATACACCACAGGCTTCTTTTAATTCTGCCATCTTACGTCCTCCTCTCTTTTTCACACTGCCATTATAGTGTGATAATTTTTTTTGTCAAGTTTTTTGTAAAAAGTTATTGACAAGCGTATTTTTTTGTGTATACTACTTCACATAAGCAAAGGCGCTTTGGATTTTAAAAAATTAAGATCCGAGGCGCCTTTTTTATTTTCTGAAACTTATACCTGAAAGGAGAAACTCTTTATGGAAAAAAATATTCCTGAACTGTATGGAAGTCTTGTTTTTAACGACAGGATCATGAGGAACAAATTGCCTAAGGATATGTACAAAGCTCTGCGTAAAACCATCCAGAACGGCACACATCTGGAACTGGATGTCGCCAATTCTGTAGCTGTTGCAATGAAGGAATGGGCCATTGAAAACGGTGCAACCCATTATACTCACTGGTTCCAGCCAATGACCAATTTCACGGCAGAGAAACATGACAGCTTTATTTCTCCTGCAGGAGACGGACAGATCATCATGGATTTTTCCGGAAAGGAGCTGGTAAAAGGAGAACCGGATGCTTCCAGTTTTCCATCCGGCGGACTTCGGGCAACTTTTGAAGCCAGAGGCTATACTGCATGGGATCCTACTTCTCCGGCTTTTATCAAAGACCGTACCCTTTACATTCCTACTGCTTTCTGTTCTTACAGTGGAGAGGCGCTGGACAAAAAAACTCCTCTTCTCCGTTCTATGGATACCCTGAACAGAGAAGCTGTGAAGATTCTTCATCTTCTTGGAAATAACGCGATAAAGCATATCAATACCACCGTAGGCCCGGAGCAGGAATACTTTCTGGTAGATAAGAAGCTTTATAATCAGCGAAAAGATCTGATCTTCTGCGGACGCACACTGATCGGCGCTCCAGCACCAAAAGGCCAGGAGATGGAAGATCACTACTTCGGAACTCTGAAACCCCGTGTATCTGCCTATATGCATGATCTGGATGAAGAGCTGTGGAAACTGGGAATCCCGGCAAAAACCAAACACAACGAAGTTGCACCGGCACAGCATGAGCTTGCTCCTGTTTTTGACACCACCAATGTTGCAGTAGACCACAATCAGCTTACCATGGAAATCATGAAAAAGGTGGCTGACCGCCATGACCTGGTTTGTCTCCTTCACGAAAAGCCTTTTGAAGGCATTAACGGAAGCGGCAAGCACAACAACTGGTCCATGATCACCGATACCGGTGTAAACCTTCTGGATCCCGGGAAAACACCTGCTGAAAATACACAGTTCCTGGTATTTCTGGTTGCCGTTATCAAGGCTGTGGATGATTATGCGGATCTTCTCCGTATTTCAGTTGCCAGTGCCGGAAACGATCATCGTCTTGGCGCAAATGAGGCACCGCCTGCTGTGGTTTCCATTTTCCTTGGCGATGAGCTGACTGAGGTTCTCAGGGCAATTGAAAACGATGAGTATTTCAGCAGTCATGATTCTGTACAGATGGATATCGGAGCCAAAGTGCTTCCGCATTTCATAAAGGACACAACAGACAGAAACCGTACTTCTCCTTTTGCCTTCACAGGCAATAAATTTGAATTCCGTATGCTGGGTTCCTCATCCTCTGTGGCAAATCCCAACATCATCCTGAATACGGCTGTTGCGGAAGCACTCCGTCAGTTTTCAGAACAGCTTAAGGACGTTCCGGCTGACAAAATGGAAGCGGCTGTCCACAATCTTCTGAAAGAAACTGTGATCGCACACAAGAGGATTATCTTTAACGGCAACGGATATACAGAAGAATGGCTTAAGGAAGCCAGTGAGCGCGGACTTTACAATCTGGTTTCCACACCGGATGCTCTGCCTCATTTTACAGATACTAAAAATAAAGAGCTTCTGATCTCACATAAAATTTTTACAGAACCCGAACTTTATTCCCGCTATGAGATCAAGCTTGAAAACTATGTGAAAACACTTCACATTGAATCCTGCACTATGGCAGAGATCATTCAGAAGGATCTGATCCCGGCTGTCTGCACCTATATGGAACAGATTGCTCACACAGCCAGTCTGAAGAAGGCTGTCGTTCCGGATATCTCTGTCTCCGGCGAAGCTGAACTTCTGAAAAAACTGACGGCACTTTCTGAAAATATGATGACAGAACTTTCCTCCCTGAAATCAGATACCGCCCGGGCTCAGGAAACAGCGGATCTTCTGGAAAGTGCCAGAATGTATCAGAAAACAGTCCTCACAGATATGGATAAACTCCGCAGCTTTGCGGATGAAGCGGAAACACTGCTTCCTGAAGCTGTTCTTCCATATCCGACCTATGGAAAACTGCTGTTTTCTGTATAAACAGCAATCAACATTATTAATTTTATACTTTGGTAAATACAGAGGATATCCTGCAAGTCAGACTTGCTCAATTTGATTATCGATTTCCTCATCCATTCGTCATACATCATAACGGATATCTTCTGTTTTACATATTATAAAGATTCGTAAAGGCGCGAGAAAATCTGATTTTCCCGCGCTTTTTCGATATAAAAAGGAAAAGGGGAGATTTATTATGGAATTTTCAGCAGTAAACACGATCTGGGTGCTGGTAGGCGCCGCGCTGGTCTTCTTTATGCAGGCTGGTTTTGCAATGGTAGAAACAGGTTTTACCCGTGCCAAAAATGCAGGAAATATCATTATGAAAAATCTGATGGATTTCTGTATTGGTACATCGACTTTCTGGATTATCGGATTCGGTATCATGTTTGGTACAGGAAACGGATTCTTTGGTTCCATCCACGGAATTGCATCTGAAGCGAACTATGGTAATGCAATGCTTCCGGATGGTGTACCTTTCTGGGCATTTCTTATTTTTCAGACAGTTTTCTGTGCCACTTCCGCCACAATAGTTTCCGGCGCAATGGCAGAACGTACCAAATTTTCCGCATATTGTGTCTACAGTTTTCTGATCAGCCTTATTGTATATCCGGTATCAGGACACTGGATCTGGGGCGGCGGCTTTATCAGCCAGATGGGCTTCCATGATTTTGCCGGCTCCTGTGCAGTACACATGGTAGGCGGTATCGCAGCACTGATCGGTGCAGCCATTCTCGGACCCCGTATCGGAAAATATTCAAAAAGCGGAAAATCCAAAGCCATTCCCGGCCATAACCTGACCGTTGGCGCACTTGGTGTTTTCATCCTCTGGTTCTGTTGGTTTGGTTTTAACGGTGCTTCTACTGTCAGTATGGAAGGGGACGCCATTGTAAGCGCCGGAAAGATCTTTGTAAACACCAACCTTGCCGCAGCTGTTGCCACGGTAGCCGTTATGTTTATCACCTGGTTCCGTTACAAAAAACCGGATGTCTCCATGTCCCTGAACGGCTCTCTTGCAGGTCTGGTGGCAATTACAGCTGCATGTGATACCGTTTCTCCGGCTTCTGCAGCTATCATCGGCATCATTTCCGGTTTTGTTGTTGTATTTGGTATTGAATTTATCGATAAGGTTCTGAAAATTGATGATCCGGTAGGTGCAATTGGTGTTCATGCCTTAAACGGAGCTTTTGGTACACTTGCTGTTGGTCTTTTTTCTGACGGAACGGGAACAGGATGGAAAGGACTTCTTACCGGGGGCGGCTTCCATGGTTTCGGCATACAGCTGCTTGGTATGTGCATCACCATTGCCTGGGTATCTGTTACTATGACCATCATTTTCCAGACACTGAAGCACACCATGGGACTTCGTGTTTCTCCTGAAGAAGAAATTGCAGGTCTTGATGGAAAAGAGCACGGTCTTGCCAGTGCTTATGAAGGATTTGTTGTTCATGATACCGTGTCACCGGTTCCGACACCTATGGGTGTCACTAAAAAAGTTCCTGTACAGAACTATTCTGCCGCATCTGCTCCTGCAGAAGCCATTCCGGAGATTCCGGCAGAGGGAGTTCACAAACTGACGAAAATCGTTATTATTACTCGCCAGAATAAACTGGAAGATTTCATGCATGCCATGAACGAAATCGGGGTCACCGGAATCACCATCACCAATGTCATGGGATGTGGTGTACAGAAAGGGGCTCGAACCTATTACCGTGGTATTGAAATGGATATGAATCTTCTTCCAAAAATAAAGATTGAAATTGTTGTCAGTCTGGTTCCTGTTCAGACAGTTCTGAAAGCTGCCAAAGAAGTGCTTCATACCGGACAGTATGGAGACGGCAAGGTGTTTATCTATGATATCGAAAATGTTGTCAAGATCCGTACCGGAGAAGAAGGCTATCTGGCACTTCAGGATACACAGCCAATCGAATAATTGTCCGTTTCTTTTCCCAGTATAAGACAAAGAGACTGTGGTTTCCAAACCACAGTCTCTTTCAATTTGGGAAAGCTATCACTTCACAGCTCTAATCTTTCTTCAGATTCCAGCCAGTTTCAGAACTTCCGGTACTTTAGATTCCCAGCCTAATGCCATAATATGTACACCCTGACAATATGGTTTACATTCTCTGATGATACGGGCAGCAATCTCAACTCCGGTAATACCTGCTTTTGTCTTTTCCTTATCTGCTTTCAGTTCATTGATCATATCTTCCGGAACATGAACACCTGCAACATTTGCATTCATGAATCTTGCCATTCCGACAGATTTCGGAATAATGATACCGATCTGAACAGGTTTTCCAAACTGTTTTGCTTTTTCCATAAATTTAATAAATTTCTCCGGCTCAAAAACAGCCTGAGTCTGGAAATAGTCTGCACCTGCACGAACCTTGCGCTCCATTTTTGCAAGCTGCGCGTCTACAGAATCGCTGCACGGAGACACAACTGCACCTTTTGCAAATTTAGGAGGCTCTCCAACCAGCTGATTTCCGCCAAGGTCTACACCTTCTTCCAGCTGTCTTACTGCATGGATCAGAGAAACAGAATCCAGGTCGAAAACCGGTTTTGCCTGCGGATGGTCTCCCATCTTTGTATGGTCACCTGTCAGAAGCAGAAGGTTCTCAATTCCCAGCATGGCAGCACTGAGAAGATCAGACTGCAGTGCAATACGGTTTCTGTCACGACATGTCAGCTGAAAGATCGGGGTAAGCCCCTCATCCTTAAGAGCCTTACATACGCCCAGGGAACCAAGACGCATAACAGAAGACTGATTATCTGTTACATTTACTGCTGTAATACCACTTAAATATGTTTTTGCTTCTTCCAGCAATCCTTCAATATGAATTCCTTTTGGCGGTCCTACTTCCGCTGTTACTGCAAATTCGCCACGTTCAAATGCTTCAGTAATTTTCATTGTACATTGCTCCTACTCTATAAATTTTAACCGGTGTCTTATTATTTGGACACTTCATCATCTGTTGCAAAATTACGGATCTGTGTGGGGCATTTCAGCACATCCAGGCGTCCGATCTGTGCCAGTCGTCTGTAGATACGCTCCCATCCACATTCCATCTCACTGTCCACCTCGCATTTGCCATCCTTGCAGCCGCCGCACTGTCCATTTACAAGACTCTTGGAGCAGGCAGTGATTGGACAGATACCTCCGGTTAAGTTCAGATAACATTCGCCGCACTGGTCACAGTCGTATTCCAGAGGAGTTACTCCCTGGAACCCGGGAAGAGGATATGTATCACAGGCTGCATATACCGGCTTATCTTCCAGATATTCTGCAATTGTCTGTACTCCCACTCCGCAGGAAAGAACCAGAACCACGTCAGCTGCCTCAATCTCGCTCATATGTTTCTGAAGACGAAGCTTCATGTTTTCCGGGTTACAGATATAGTCGGTTGTAATAAATCCTGTCAGTTTCCCGTCAGCAGCCAGCTCCTTGCGGAGTTCTACGGATTCTTTTTCCGGGAAACGGACTTCCTTACATCCCTGGCAGTTGATCATAAATACTTTTTTTCCGTCCACCAGTGATGCGATAATTTCTTTCGATTTCAGTTCGGTAATCAGCATATCACTTCATCTCCCTTATCGCATTTTTTCCGGCTTTGATCTTGCTTACTAACGGAATCTTGGAGGAACAGATGAACTCACAGGAGCGGCATTCCACACAATCCATAACGTTCATATCCTTCATTCCCTGCCAGTTCTGCTCATCCGCATATTTTGCAAAATACAGCGGTGAAAGTTCCATTGGACAGACATCTACACAGCGTCCACATTTGATACATTCCATTGGCTGTGTCTGATCTGTGTCAACGGCAATGATTCCATTGGAACCCTTCATCATCGGAACGTCCAGATCAGTAAGCTCAAATCCCATCATAGGTCCGCCCATCTTGATCTGTACATCATCATCTGTAGTACCGCCGCAATAGTCGATCATGTCTTTTACGCTGGTACCGATCTTCACAATATAGTTTCCAGGTTTTTTGATTTTTTCTCCGGTTACGGTAGCAACACGCTCAATCAGCGGCATACCTGTCTGGATCGCATCAGAAATAGCCTTGACTGTACTGATGTTGCTGACTACAACACCTACATCTGCAGGAAGACCTCCACGCGGAACAGTTCTGCCCGTCACACGTTTGATCAGAGTTTTTTCTGCACCCTGAGGATATTTGGTTCTGGCTGTCACAACCTCAATGTTCTCACAGTCAGCAACCTTCTCTTCCATAAGAGCAATGGCATCCGGCTTGTTATCCTCAATTACAATGATACCCTTCTGTGCATCTACAGTTTTAAGAACTGCCTTTAATCCATAAATGATATCATCCGCAAATTCCAGAAGGACTCTGTGGTCTGCCGTAAGAAGAGGTTCACATTCACAGCCGTTAAGGATCACTGCTTCGATCGGTTTGTTTGGTTTCAGCTTCACAGCTGTCGGGAAGCCTGCTCCGCCCATACCTACGATACCTGCCTCACGGACGATCTCAATGATCTCATCCGGTGTAAGCTCCTCATATCCTTTATGAGGCTTCACAGATTCATGCAGGGTGTTCTTTCCATCGGATTCAATTACAACAGCCATGACCTCACTGCCTCTGGTGGCATGGAGACGCGGCTCTACTGCTACTACGGTTCCGCTGACACTGGAATGGACAGGTGCGCTGATAAAAGCAGAGGCTTCACCGATCTTCTGTCCTACCTTAACGGTATCTCCTACCTGTACTACAGGATTGGCCGGAGCGCCCAGATGCTGTGACATAGAGATCACTGCTGTCTTTGGTTCCGGGAATCTCTCCAGTGCAATGTGTTCACTGAGTTCCTTGCGCTCAGATGGATGAACGCCGCCGTAATAACCTGCAAAACGCTCTTCACGAACAGCATTGACATAATTACGGATCACATTGACATTTACTTTGGAATAATCGCGAAGCTGAACCGGCTGATTTAAAAATTCTTCCAGACGACCCTGTTTCTCGAGTCTCTTGTAGATTTTTTCCCATGCGCAGTCTTTGTTCCCGTCAACCTCACATTTGCCATCCTTGGCGCCACCGCACTGTCCGTTTACAAGACTCTTGGAGCAGTCAACGATAGGGCAGATACCTCCTGTGATATTCAGATAGCACTGAGCACATGCATCACAGCTTTTTTTGGTAAGAGCCATTCCATGATGTCCGGTATAGTTCAGGGAGTTGCTGGCTGCATAAACAGGCTTGCCGGCAAGATCTGCAACTGTCTGGATTCCCAGTCCGCAGGAGATCACAATTACATTTTCGGTTCCCTCCGGAATGATATCCTGTAATTTCTTCTCTGTCAGAGTTTTGTTGCACAGGAAATCAACTCTGATGCTGCCTGTCACTGTCTTACCCTGTTCAGCGGCAAATTTTTCCAGTTCACTACATTCCGGTTCATCCACAGTTTCAAATTCTTTAAAGCATTTGTTGCAGGCAACAATGAACAGATTGTCTTTATCGGCTAACAATTCTGCCAGTTCATCGTTACTTTTTAACTTGTACTTGGTGTAGTTTTCCAATTGCTCACCTTCCTTATCCATTTGATACACAAGCCTTTTGCTTCTTTGTTTAAATTATCTCTCCCTCTGCCCGGAAAAATAATAAGCAAATCACTCAGCTTGCATTAATACAATTTAGTATAACATATATTAGCCATATTTTCCAGTTTAAATATGGGCTTTTAGACACAAATATACATTGTGAACAAAAAATTTACCTTTTGTTCATTCTTCTCTTTTCAGTCTTGGAAGATTCCAGCGATAATGCGCTGCCAGATAACGGATCAGGATCACTACTGCGGAAGCTCCCACCATAGCAGCTACTGTCCCAAAGCTGCGGTACATATAAACACAGACGATCGCCCCTACAATAGACGCACATGCATAAATATGCTTTACAAAAATATAAGGCGGGACACCTGCCATCATATCTCTTAGGAGTCCGCCTCCCACTCCGGTGATCGTCCCCAGAAATACCAGAAGGAAGGTATTGTCCACATACCCTTGACGGATTCCGGTATGGACGCCAACCACTGTAAAGATTCCCAGCCCTATGGTATCCATGATCAGCATAAACCGATCATAAATCTCTCTGAAGTGCCCTTCCAGAAGTTCCTTTTTCAGATACAGCACTCCAAAAACCACACAGGAGGTTATAGTCGCCACAATCGTATACACCGGCTTTTGAAACATTCCCGGAGGGATGATCCCCAGAACAATGTCACGGATCAGTCCGCCTCCAACCGAGGTAACGACTCCCAGGACACAGACACCAAAAATATCCATCCGTCTCCCCACACCAACCATAGCGCCGGAAGCTGCAAAAGCAATTGTTCCTATGATTTCCATGATAAATGTTATTATTTCCTGCATAACAAAAAACTCCCCTTAATTAATTCAACATTTTTATCCGTATCCGCTGCTTTACCGGGACATCCCTGTTCCCAGATTTTTTCTGATCTTCAGATAATAGATATATCCCGTCAGATCTGCCAGAATCCATCCCACAGGAATCGCCCACCAGATGGCATTGACGCCAAACTGAGGCCGGGGAGCCAGAAGATACGCCAGCGCCACTCTGGTTCCCAGGGACAGAATCGTAAGGATCAAAGACATCACAGGCTTTTCTATTCCTCTGTATAATCCATACAGAAGAAACAGACACCCGATTCCCCAGTAAAATGCCCCCTCTATATGAAGGTAATTGACTCCCGCACTTACGATGGCAGGCTGTGGATCCGTCAGAAAGATTTCAACCAGAGGTGCAGCAAAGATCCATACGATCACAGATATTACAAGGCAGAAGCCTACAGAAACTTTTACTGCCATACCGGACGCCTTTCTGATCCTGTCATATTTTTTTGCACCAAAATTCTGGGAAACAAAAAGAGAAAATGCATTTCCAAATTCCTGTGCGGGCATATATGCCAAAGTATCAATTTTTACTGCAACTGCAAATGCTGCCATGATCACAGTTCCAAAGCTGTTTACCAGTCCCTGGATCATCAGAATCCCAAAATTCATTACCGACTGCTGTGCACAGGTAAGAACCGAATACTGCATTACACGATTCAAGATAGCTTTTTCCATGTGCATATACTGTTTTTCTATTCTAAGTACCGGAACCTTCCACAAAGTATAAACAGCAATTCCAAGCCCGGCTGTCATCTGTGCGATCACAGTTGCCGCAGCCGCACCTTCCACACCTTTCCCAAGTCCTGCCACAAACCATAGATCCAGAATGATGTTTAAAACAGAAGACACCGCCAGGAACCATAAAGGAACAACAGAATTTCCCACTGCCCGGAGCAGACACGCAAAAAAATTATATAAAAAAACAAAAAGGATCCCTGAAAAAATGATCCGTATATATTGATGCATCAGAGGATAAACCTCCTCCGGTATCTGTAAAAGTCTCAGGATAGGTTCTGTCCAGACAAATACTGCTGCATTCATGATTATGGTAACAATTCCTACAAATACAAAGGACACCCACATGCTTTTTTTCAGTTCCTGCTGATTTCCCGCTCCATAAGCAATAGAAAAAACAGCACCGCTTCCCATACAAAGACCCATGATCACGGAGGTTAAAAATGTCATCAAGGTATACGCTGATCCTACCGCCGCCAAAGCCTCCGCTCCCAGAAATCTTCCGACTACCATGGTGTCTGCAATATTGTAAATCTGCTGCAGAAGATTTCCCATTATCATAGGAAAAGCAAAGATCAGCATGGTCTTCAGGATTTTTCCTTCGGTAAGATTTTTTTCCGCGTTTACAGTTTTTCTCATTTTCGCAAAATTCTCCTTATTCCAGAAAATTATAAATCTTTTTTTCCATAAAATCAACTGTCAGGAGCTGTTCTTTTTGCATATAAAAAGCAGGATATCCTTCCCTGTCCGAATCAGACATCGGCTTCATTATACACTTTTGACAAAAGTATATATACCGCTTTTTGTTCAACAAAAAAACCAGAAATACCTGTTTATAGATATTTCTGGTTCTCATATAGCAGGGGATGAGAGAATCGAACTCCCACCAAAGGTTTTGGAGACCCCTATCATACCATTTGACCAATCCCCTTTGCGATTACTTTATGAATTATACATGCAAAAGGAACAATTGTCAATAGCAGAAAAGGATTTTTCCAAAAATATTCATTTTTATTCAGAAACAAAGTTCTGCAGCCATACGCCTTTCTTTACCAGAATAAAACCGATAATGGATTTTATGATATCTGCCGCCTGAACAAAAGCAAAAATAGCCACAACAGATAATCCCGTATAGCGACTTAGTACAAATGCCATGCTCACGCTGACACACCACATAAATACACTGTCAAAAAGGAACGTGATCACTGTTTTTCCTCCTGACCGAAGTGTAAAGTAAGCAGCATGAAGAAACGCATTATTCGGCATAAACAGAGCACTGATCATAATAAACCAGCAGGCCAGCTTCTTTGCCTCAGGATTTGTGTTATAAAGTTCCGGGAAAAGCGGAGCAAGAACAAGAAGCACAGCCGCAACTCCAATACAGCAGAATACGGAAAAGGCGATCATCTTATTATCGGTATCTCTTGCCTTTTTCATATCACCTGCCCCCAGCAGCTGTCCTACTACAATTGCTACAGAGTCACCCAGAGCAATAAATACAATATTGAATACATTATTAATGGTATTGGAAATATTCTGCGCTGCCACAACATTAAGTCCGCGAACAGAATAACACTGGGCAAGAATCGCCACACCGCAGGCCCACATCGTTTCATTCAGAAGCAGCGGTGTTCCCTTAACAAATATTTTCCATGCCAGGTTTTTCGGAACCTTTAAGGTTCGATACAGACCTTCTATGAACGGAAGCTTTTGTTTATTATGAGCTGCCCAGATTAAAATGATCGCCACCTCTACATAGCGGGAAATCACTGTAGCAATGGCAGCTCCTTTGACTCCAAGCTGCGGAAAACCAAGCTTTCCATAAATCAGAAGATAATTAAAAACAAGATTTACCAGAACTGCCGTTACTCCTGCCTTCATAGGAAGAACTGTCTCTCCGCATTCCCTTAAGGTGCTGGAATATACCTGTCCCAGCATAAAAGGCGGAAGTCCGATCAGCATAATATAAAGATACTGTTTCCCATAATTCAGAGTTGCTGCAATTTCCTCTGCGCTGCCTTCTCCCTGAAGGTATATCCGTATCAGTGAATCTCCGGCAGTGAGAAATACAACAGCTGTTGCAACCGTAAGAATTACCGCCATCCAGAATTTGTAACGGAAGGTCTGCCGCACACCCTCGTGATCCTTCTGTCCAAAATACTGTGCCGTAAAGATTCCCGCTCCTGCAAGTCCTCCGAACATACAAAGGTTATACACAAAGATCAGCTGATTTACAATCGCAGCGCCTGACATCTGCTCTGTTCCGATCCGTCCGATCATAATGTTGTCCAGAAGACTGACAAAATTCGTGATTCCATTTTGAATCATGATAGGAATTGCTATGGCAAGCACCATCTTATAAAAAGCCTTATCACCTACAAATTTTCGCCAGAAACCTGTCTTTGTTCTTGTCATTTCCATGAGATTCCTCCTCCCTTTTCTCTTTTGAAATCTTCTTTCCGCATAAGCGTACTAGAAAAAATCATACTATAAAAAAGAGAGGCTTTCAAGTATTTTCTATGGAATCCTGAATATTATTTTACTGTTCAAATACTACTTCTGTATGTAAAACAGCTCTTTCATCCAGATATTCTTTATAAGTCTTTTCTTTCTTTTTTTCTTTGTAATCTTCTGACCAGTAATAGCCTTTCAGTTCATCCATATATTCGGTCCAGTCACAGATATAAACATATATTTTGGAAACGTCTCTGTCTTTTATGGCAAATATCCTGCCGTCACCTCCCTGATTTCCATAAGACAACGGCTCTCCGTCAGCATCCAGAACCGTACAGATATAATCTCCTCCGGTAACTTCATTTAATTGAATCTCAAAAGGTGTTTTTGTCACTGATACAACTCCATGTCCATTTTCATCTACAAGATTAATTTCTTTTGTAACCGTATCTTCCAGATTCTTTTTTACCGGAAGTGAAAATTCCCAGTTTCCTTCCAGCGTCCAGGTATTATGCTCATTATCCATCTCAGCCATTTCCGGGTAAAGCTCTATATATTTATTGTGCATCTCTGTATCAAGCTGACGGACAAACTCTTTCTCCTCTTCTGTAAAGCTCTCATAATTATTTATATCAAGCCCTTTTTCCGCTAACGCCTCATTATATTCTTCTTTCAATTCCCTTGGCATTTCCGGCGTGGTATCCTGATCTGCAGGACGATAACCGTGAATGGATTTTATTTTCAATCCAACTGTAAATTCCTCTGGAATTTCCACTATAGGTTCATAATCCTCAGGATTGGTCATACCTATTTCATAAAGATATTCTTCCGTAAATTCCGGAATACCAAGAATATCTGCAGCTTCCTCAAAGCTGATTTCTCCTTCTGTCAAAGCATCCTGATCCACTCCTTTTTCCATCAGGAACTTCTTTTGAGCTTCATAATACTGTTCTGATCCACCAGCATTATACTTCGTCTCTTCAAGGTCAACCCTTAATACGCCTGCATAAGTATGTTCATCTATCATCTGACCGTCCAGATAAGGATCATTTAGTTTAAAATCTGCATTATAGCTTAATGGCATTTCCGTACCAGATCCCAGATACATAATGGGAATTCCATTGTTTTCATTAATCATCGTATCGGGAAAAGGCTTCTCTGATTCTATGGTAAAAGTAAGATTCATGGCAGTATCATTACAGTAAACCTCATTCATGGTTATCGTAACTCCGTTTGAAGTTTTACTGTAAATACTGTCTTCGCTATCTATTTTTGCCCTGGAGTCCTCTGTGTTTCTTTCCCCTGTTTCTTCCGTCTGTTCTTCCAGTTTTGAAGCGTATTTTTCATAATCTCCCGCAAACCCAAGTGACGTTCCTATCCTGGCAAAAACGCTTCCAATCAAAGGAATTTCTTCTGCCAGTGCGGGATTGGTAATACAGATTGTTGAAAAAATCGCACCGGCAGCCGCTATCCCGGCAGCTGCTTTATACCTTTTTCTTTTTAATAATTTCGTATCTTTTTTCCTGTTTCTGCTTGAGCTCGTATCCTTTCAAAAGCATCTGATTTTGCCCGGTCTACCACATCCGGAAGGTCAAATTCCTGATTCAGGGTCTCCCTGATCTTGTTTTCATCCTGTCTGTCTGAAGCCTTATCAGATCTGTGATCTACACTATAAAAATCTTTTCTTTTACTCATAAGATCATCCCTTCTTTCTTACGTGCAGTATGACATTTTTCATTCTGGCTGTGTCCAAAATACAATTCTCCTAATTGATTTCTTGCTCTGACCAGACGAGTCTTTACTGTATTTTCATTTATATCCAGAAGCTCTGAAATATCCTGTAATTTAAAACCGTATACATAATAAAGAATTAAGACTACTCTGTATTTTTCATCTACCAGTTCCAGCATCTGTTTGAATTCAATCTCTGCCATAGATGAATCCCCTATGGACTGTTCCGGCATAAATTCAGGCATTTTTATGTGGCGGTAATGCCTGAGAATCTTATTACATTCATTAATTAAAATCCTGGTCATCCATGTCTTAAAATATTCCGGTTTTTCAAAGTATTTAATTTTTCAAAGCAGGTAAGAATGGTGTCCTGGATGGCATCTGCTGCGTCCTCATCATTTGCTAAAATTGCTCTGGCAACTTTATACATACTCAAAGAATTCTGTTCCATTAACTCCAGAAATGCATCTGCATCCCCTTTTATGGCGCGTTGCACCAAATGTTTCAAGTAAATCCCTCCTCTTTATGTTTTTCTCTTCGTTTATATCGCGCGTTATAAATATCTTTTTGTTTCTTTACACTTATTAGATAGAAAAAGAGAAGAAAAAGTTTCATGCAATAAAAAAACTGTAATGCTTTCGCACTACAGTCTCTTAACGATCATATATTCAAAACTACATACATGTTGACATTTGGAATCGTGTGACCAAGCTTTCGCTTTCTACGACTCGCCGGTCATCTCGTGACTTCCGTCACTCGATGTCATTTGCTTCGCAAATGTCTGTCCCAGTCTGTAAACCTCCCTCTGTGAGTAAACTCACTCCGGTCTGTTTCCATCCTGTTCCAGCCGCTCGTCTCAGCTTTTTGGTCAAGCCCTCGACCTATTAGTAGCAGTCAGCTCCATACGTTACCGCACTTCCACCTCTGCCCTATCTACCTCGTCGTCTTCAAGGGGTCTTACTTCTTTCGAATGG
>JAETOL010000104.1 GCA_021771755.1 Lachnospiraceae bacterium
AAGGTGTCGTAAACAGAAGCGAAAGACCCGTAAGCATTGGATTTATAAGCATTTTCCATAGTTCAAAATCTCCCTTTACTACAAATTTACTACAGTTTGCCTTTACTGCTTATACCTGGTCCTACATAAACCTTACCATACGAACCAGAAGCTAAACCGGAAGGTCTTGTTAAGAACTGCATACCGGCCATACTTCCAGATACAAACGGGTTCCCTTCCATAACTTCCCTTTCACGTATTCGTTTTATTTCTTCCTTATTCACAAAATAGTAATCGCCTACAGGATTATTATTTTCCATATCTGTACCTACCTTTCTATACGTCGTCTAAGTTTACGATCGCTATACGCTTCGCGTCCGACCAGGCAGCATTATCCTTTCTTAGAATGTCCAGGACACGGTTAAGCTGTTCGCTTCCTGGGTGGAACGCTTTTACAGCGTCGTCGTAATAAAATCTATCTATTTCCTTTTCGTCCATGACAAGGTTAATAACAGATACGCCCAGGGCGTCAGCTATTCTATACATCATTTCTACACTGGGCTGTCTGCTTCCTTTCTCTATATGGGATAAAGCGCCGACGGAACACCCGACCCTTGCGGCCAGGTCTTTACCCTTCATTTTACGAAGTTCGCGGTAAAATTGTATATTCCTACCTATCACTGTTTCCGCCCCTTTCTGTTTTTGTCCTACAGACAATTATAAACAGCGTCGGCGCTTTTGTCCACTATTTAATTTTACAGGCGGCAGACTTAAGCTTGCGTTCTTCCTGGGAAGGAAAGCTGATAGTTTCCGCTTTTTCCTCTTCTGGATTTCTGGCTTTTTCCAGCCGTTCCCCAAGCCTTACCGCCGCGCTGTTTCTCATTTTTGCAGTAACGTGTCCATACCTGGAAGCTGTAAATCCGGCGTCGTAATGTCCCAGCTGTTCCTGTACCGTATTCATGGCTTCCCCTTCTTCCAGCATAACTGTAGCCACCGTATGACGTAGATCATGGAAACGCTTATGTTCAATACCCATAGATTTAAGGTTTTCGCCCCATGTTTTCGTAAAGTTCCTGGGATAAATATAGGTACCCTTTCTGGTACAGAATACCAGGTTATCCGGGTTATATACTTTTCCTTTCTCTGTGGCTTTCCTTTTTTCTCCATTCTGTACCATACGCCAGAAGATCAGAAGAAGAACCATTTCTTCGGTAATCATAAGGGAACGCCTGGAAAGGTCCGTTTTCAGTTCGTCCAGAAGCGGCTTACCTTTGTCGTCGGCCATCTGGTACACGATCTGTACATATCCGTCGCCCAGCTTAATACTGTGGTCTTCCAGAAGCTTCTTAAGCGCCTTTGTATCCCACAGCTGTAGCTTTCGCATTTCTCCCCATGGAAAATACCGATCTACCGTAGCCCATGGTATCCCTATGTCTACGTGCTTCCAGCTTAACCCTAAGATTTCCCCACGCCTACAGGCCGTGGTAAGGGTAAGCATATACGCCGGATAATAGCGGTACTTTGTTCCCTTAGTAGCCAGTATTTCCATATCTTCGTCCGTAAGTATATTATCTGTCTTCGGTTTACTTTTCGGTCGCCTGGTCTTCTTTCCCGGATTTCTGGCTATCTTACCTTTATCTACGGCGTATTCCAGGGCGGCTATAATAAGTCGTCGCTGTTGTATGATAGAAGAAGCCGCTACCGGTCCATGGGAAGGCGACGCTTCCCCGGTATCTTCGTTAATTTCAAGCTTAAGGTTCCCGTGTTCCCTCTGATCGTTAAGGAATTTCTGTATTACGTCGTCTGTAAGGTCCTTAAGCCTGTAATTTCCTATCCCAGGTATAATGTGCTTTTCTATAGCAGCGGTATAATTTTTATAGGTTCTTTCCTTTATCCCCGGCTTAATCACGACTTCCAGCCAGTTCCTTATCCATGCACTGAATAACACATTATCGCCACCAGGTATAACGCCGACGTCTAACTTATTTTGTGCTTCCCTAAGTTTATCCGCCACTTCCTTTCTGGTCTTACCATACAAAAACTTACGGTCTGGTTTCCCATTTTCTTTTACGCCGACGGTAATAACCGCCGCCCACTTTCCATCTTTTCTCTGGTAAACGCTTCCTTCCCCATTTCCGCGTCTATGTTTCTTCGTATTCCCTGGCATTAAAACCACCCGTCTTTCACTCTTTTTCTGGCCATTTCATAAGCTTCTTTAGAATAATCCGATACCACGACATACGTAAGAGGATTTCCGCCGTCCGGTCGTATCCTTACATAAACCCTGTACTTATCAGACTTCACGTTATACAGCGCCTTAGAAATGCTGTAGGAAGCTTCAAATTTTACGGTACAGCCGTCTTCCTGTATAATTCCATGTGATTGTTCTGCGAAGTCTACAGCCTGTTCCTTCGTAGGAAGCGTCCTGTAAAAAGTTTTCTTATCCTGCATAACCTACCTTCCTTTCATTGTCTTAAAGTATAAATTTGTCTACAAGACAAGTATATGATTTATCTATTCATTTGTCAATAGGACAACTTTTTACTTTTAGACAATAAAAAAGAAGGCGGCTACCGAAGTAACCGCCCGCTTATCTTATTTCTTTTTCAGATAGTCTTTACTGCTAAATCCGGTGTACTGTACACCGTCGATAGTAACCTGGATATACAGCCACTTCGTACCGTCATAGGTACTATAGTAACCATAATTCTTGACTTCGGTACCCTTCGGAATAAGGACCATAGCTTTCTTATTCTTACCGGCGCCGTGTCTCATATACAGGTTAGCTGTTGTAACGTAAGTGCCAGCCAGGGACTTGTTAAAGCTGGACGCACCAGAACCAGCTACCACCTTGTTTGTGGTCGTCTGCGGCTTAGAAGTCGTCGTAGTATTGGCAGCGCTTCCGTTAAGGATTTCATTTACCTTCTTACGTACTTCTTCGTAGTTGTATCTTTACAGCATTTCCGTAGTTACCTTCTGTTACAACGAAGTAACCAGCTTTTTCGTAAACCTCTGTTACGGTTCCTACGTGATCTGGAACGCCGGTACAGTCTGTAGCAGCGTAGTTTGTACCGTCTTTCCAGTAGTACAGTACAGCTTCCCCTACTTTCGGTACGTGGGCGTCGTTCTCAATCCAGATACCCATTTTCTTCGCTGCTTCGATCAGATAGTAGCAAGAAATTTCGATAGGCATGATCGGCGTATAGCCCAGCTTAATAGCCACCGCGGACCATGTACAAGCGCACCAAGCCCATCCATACTGCATTTTTGTACCGCGCGGGAAAGGTCCCTTATATCCGTTATAAATGTCAATGATTGTTTTATAGCTGCCGTCTGCTTCTTTCTTTCCTACCCAGGAATTAACAAGGTCAGCTACAGCCTGTCTGGAATATCCCATAGTATTTACCCCTTCCTTTACACAGTATTTCTGAATAAATCCGTATACGATCTTCTGGCGCCTTTCGTAGTCCCCCACCTGGTTATTATTGGACTTGTCCGCCGGGTCAGTGCAAAGCGCCGCGTAGATGTTATCCAGGGTATAGGGCTTTTTCGTCTTTGCCAGGATACGACTAAGCGCCCCGCTTCCGCCCTGGTGGGTAATGTTGATACATTCCATCATAGCATCGTCGCTTAAGCTTCCATACTTCTTTTCAATGGAAGCAGCATATTTCTTAATCTGATCTTCCATTAAAGCGTCCTGGCACTTAATACCGACGTCAGAAGAAATAATGGAAATAATACATTTCCCTTTCGCGGAAGTTTTTGTAACGCCGTAGGTCCCCCAGCTTTTCTTTAAGTCTTCTGCGATACCGGCCGTATCCATCTTCTTAAATTCCGCTGGGTACTTTTCCTGGATACGTAAAAGAAGTGTACGGGCTTCTTCTGCGTACCACTGTCCGGCACCGATCGTAATAGCCTTTTCGTTCGGCGTGTTCTGTGCCACGCCAGCAAAAGCGCCGTAGTTCTGTTTTCCGTAGGTCTGGCCGCCGGACTCTACAGCATAAAGGATTTTTCGTAATACTGTAATGTTTTCTTTTTTCATATCAAAAGTTCCTTTCTGCCAAAAGAAAAGGACGCCCCGCGCGGCGTCCGATCAGTAATCAGTCTTTCTTCGGTTCTGTGTATGTAAGTGCCTGCTTGCTGTCCCCTACGCCGTTAGTAGTCGGGTCTACCACGATACCAAGGATAGCAAGTACAGTAAACAGGGCTTCTACGACGGCAAGAAGCTTGTTACCAAGTTCGCCCAGGTCAAGCGTATAGCCAAACACGGAAGCAATAACCTGGATAAGAAGCAGTAACGCCGGGATAAGGGAAACCCAGAAGGTTTTATTTTTTACCCTTACAGCCCAGTTAATCTTATTCTGGTTGTTTTCTACAGCTGTGGTCTGCTGTGCGTCTTTATTTGCCATAATCATTCATTCCTTTCTACCTTATCATGGTCTAAATGTTCAAGTTTTCCAATACCGGCGCCGTCAAGTCGTTTATGCGCGGAACGTACAGAAGCGTCCAGTATTGCCACTTTTTTATCAAGTTCTCTTACCTCTTTCTTTGTGCTGTTAATATCTTCTTTAATAGACTTTACATCATACCCGATCTGGTCCAGCTTAAGACTGATTTTTGTATCCTCTGCCACTCTCTGGGTGGCTTCTTTAATCTGCTGATCTACGTCTTTCTGGCTTCGTGATCTGCGACCGCTGAACGTGTTATACACGGTACAGGCAATCGTAATAAGGGATAAGATTAAAGCCAGGGACAAGGTTGTATCTCCGGTCATGCTGCTACCCCACTTTCGTTTAGTATTGTTTCGACGTCTTCTAACAGTTGCATTTTAAAACGGTAACAGTCATTATGTTTCAGCATTCCCATATAAGACTGTAATGTACTGTTATACTTTTCATAAGTAAGGGTCCCTGCCGCGTATAGTCTTGCAGCTGCCTTAAGTCGGCGTTTAATACGCAAAGAAGTAGACTTTCTTACAGTACGGTGTGAAGACCATATATGTAATCCCACAAACTGGATACCCATAGATACCGGACGTATGCAAGTCTTTTTATTTAAAGTAAGCTGTAGTTCCTCTTCCAGGAAAGCGCTGATACGTTTCTGGATTTCGTGTAATTCTTCCTTACTTTGAGAAAGAATAATTACGTCGTCCATGTAACGTACATAGAACTTAATACCAAGAACCTTTTTACAGAACTGGTCTAACTCATTCAAATAAACATTTGCTAACAGCTGGCTTGTCAAGTTACCGATCGGCATACCACGGTCTGTAAGGCGTTTGGCGTCTTCTACGTTGTCACAAATAGAAAGACCGAAAGCGTTTGTACCGTCGCCTTTTATGATAACTTTTAAAAGTTCCAGCATATCCGGGTCTTTGATTTTTCTTTCTATAATTTCCAGAAGCTTATCATGGTAAATCCGGTAAAAGTATTTTGCTATGTCCAGCTTAAGGTAATACCACTTTCCGCCTATTACTTCTGTCTGTTTCAGCATACCTTGTAACCGGTCCGCGGCCGCCTTCTGGCCTTTACCTTTTCGACAAGCGTAACTGTCTTCTATAAAAGTCTTATCAAAGATAGGGTAAAGTATGGAATACACCCACCACTGGGCGACACGATCACGGAAAGGAAGCGCCATTATAAGCCTTTTCTTAGGCTCATATACGTAAAATTCCCGGTATGCCCCTACAGCGTAGGTGTGGTTCTGTAAGTCGTCTAACAGGGCTAACAGATTTCCTTCAAGGTTATCAGTAAATTGTAAAACGTCGCCACGGTACCGCTTACCCTTTGCGGCTTTCCGATAGGCGTTATACAAACTTGTGTAGTTACAGTTCGGAAGATATATGTTACCTACGCGTTTTGCCATTATAACTAC
>JAETOL010000002.1 GCA_021771755.1 Lachnospiraceae bacterium
ATTCAGATTGAAGATTATCATATGGCACAGATAGAGGAATACCTTACCTTATTGGATCTGATTATGAAGATTGATCTCGAATCATTGCCGGAAGTCAATCGAAAAGAAAGTGTGACAGTAATCACTCAGCCAGGTATGCGATATGCGCAGGCCAATGCGATTGTGTCTAACCTGCTTCTCGATGCAAAGTTCAGTGAATTATCGCTGGTTGAAAGACAGAGAATTCTGGATAGATTGCTCAGTGAGATCCGTGGAAGAATGATGGAAGATATTGTTTTACTGGAAACGAAAATTGCTCATCCGGAGAAAAAGGTATTCAAGCTTCAATTCGCAGTCGGAGAGTTCGATATGGTAGTTTTTGACCCAAAAGAACTTAACTGCAAGATCTACGAAGTGAAGTACAGTAAAGAACAGGTTCCAGAACAGAGCCGCCATTTGAAAGACGAGGAAAAATGCGCTATGACAAGCCATCGCTATGGAGAAATTACCGGAAAATATGTCATTTATCGTGGTGAAAGTGGTAGCCTGGAAGGTATTCAATATCTGAATGTAGAGGAATATCTAAAGTCATTATAATTTTCTGTATTTCGGCCAAAGAAAATCTTGTGGATGTTTAGAAAGGAATGAAGATATGACCGATGCCTGAGATAAGGAGATACAGATGAAACCTATTGAAGAAGTTATTCGAAATTCAACGGAAGAAAATCAGGAAAAGGTAGACTGGACAAAAGCATGGAGTACAAAATATCCTGTTCTTGATGCCTATCAGCAGGAAGTAGATATTCCAAAATACGCGGCAGAGATCCGCCGCATGTTGACAGAGCTTCAGGCAGACTACGGCTATTCAGAGCAGGATGCCATGCTGGTCCTGAAGGATATCCTGGCCCATGAGTATATGAATAATCGTCCGAAAAAAGCTAAGAAACAAAGATAATGGAGGGGAATAAATATGGAGAATGAAAAGGTATTTGCCATGTCTTTTTCAAAGGTATATGGTCTTTTGACAGCAAAAGCAGAACGAAAAGGCCGCAGCAGGGCAGAGGTTGACCAGGTCACTTCATGGCTTACCGGCTATACGATGCAGCAGATTGAGGCGCTTACAGACAGTGAGATTACCTATGGTGATTTCTTCCGTCAGGCTCCGGAAATGAATCCAAACCGGGAAAAGATTACAGGTGTGGTATGCGGGGTTCGGGTTGAAAACATTGAAGATCCGCTGATGCGTGAAATCAGGTATCTGGATAAGCTGGTGGATGAACTTGCCAGGGGTAAGGCAATGGAAAAAATTTTGAGAAAATAGAAACCTGTAAATTTAAGATTACACTTTTATCAAAAATAGTGGAATACAGAATCCTGTTTCCACATAAAGACAGTATATTTATTTTTAAACAAAAGATATAATTCTCTCAAGAAACATACAAGAGAGGGATAATTATGGCATATGATTTAGAAAAAGAAAAGAGAGAAGCAGTCGAGGCCGGTAAACGGGCTTTATTTCTACGATGGCAAAACACTCCAAAATGGACCGGGCAAAACAAAACATGGAACAGGCGAAACATGATCTCAGAAATTTCAGCAGAGAATTGAATGATGTTAATATAGCCTGTCATCTTGATATTGAGACAGGTGATTTTCTTTCTTTTGCAGACTGGTTTTTTGATGGTTTTGTGGTGGATTGGATGGTACAGGATCGGATTAATCAGGCTTCCTGGCAGGTTTCGGATGCAATCTGCAGAGTTGAGGGAATCCTGAGACAGCTATAAAAGTCTTTCTGCTTTTTGGCAGAGGATTCGCATGGGCAGTGATTTACGGGATTTTCGTAAACGACTGCCCTTTCCTTTTATTTCAGTTTTTCTTTTTCTGCATTTAACAGTTCAATATTAATGTTGTTTTCGCTGGCGGTTTTGTCAACCCAGAGATTCAGTGAATCCACAGCCAGGGATACTTCGTCCAGTTTTTTACTGATAAAGGCAAAGTCTTTGATCTCATCATCTGAAATTTTTCCATCCCGTGAAATCTGGATCAGACGGCTGGTCAGTGGATTAATCTCATTCAGGCTGGCAATTGTTTCCAGGATAATATTGGATAATTCGGAGATCTCAATTTCCGGAACATAGCGGTCCCCAATCGTACATTTGTGAGAACAGTAGTAATTACAAAGCTCCGGTCTTTTATAACAATCTGCCATCTGGATGATGTCATAAGGCGTTGGCTCCTGAAGCTCATATTCGATTTTTTCAATTCTTGAGGCAGATACGCCGACCATATTTTCACTTGCTTTTTCCCGTGTGAGTCCCTGTGCTTCCCGGCACAGCTGATATATATTTTTATTTTCCCTTGTCGATTGTTTACCCATTGTTTTTCCCCCATCTCTCTAAAACAGAGAAATACACAGTCCTAAGTCTTCTTATTTATCGTGTATTTCCGCATATAAAATAATTATACTGAAAACATGAAAAAACGGCAAGGATAAGTCGGGAGAAATGAGGTGTCAGGATGGATACAGCAAAAAGAATCCAGCTGGTTACAGTTATCGGAAAAATAAAAAAGAATCCGGAATTCAGTGCAAAGCTGGGAATACAGAATAAATCAGTACTGAAACCGGAAAAAGAACAAAAGCAGATAAGCACAGTTGCATAATGGAGGTAGAAAAATGTTATCATTGTTATTTACTATTTGTATGATATGGGTATTTGGTAAGCTGTTATTTTTTGGAATCAAAGCTGCATGGGGAATTTCAAAGTTTGTGGTTACGATTGTATTGCTGCCTTTGATATTGATCGGTCTGGTCGTAGGCGGATTGGTCTACATAGCATTTCCGATATTGATCGTAATAGGAATTGCTGCGCTGCTCTTACCAAAAGCATAAGAGTATGACGGTTGTGGATCCGGTAATGTTAATCGATATGTGGTTAAAGTAATTCTTGTGTGGATAAGCAGATTGATGTTATTATAAAATGTGGAAACATACAAATATAAAAATTTATACCATGGAGATAAAGATTGTAATGAAAGAAGAATGTCTGATCTGCAAGGCACCGTTAGAATATTTAAAAGAAGATGTGGAGATGGAGTGTGCAGTCTGCCATAAAAAAGAAAACAGCAAAACCCGTTGTGCAAATGGACATTATGTATGCAGTGAATGTCACACAAAGGGGATGGACAGCATTATTGGAGTATGCCTGAATGAACAGAGTAAAAACCCTGTTGAAATTATTGAAAAAATGATGGAGATGCCATTTTGTCATATGCATGGACCGGAGCATCATGTGATGGTTGGGGCAGCCTTGCTGACTGCATATCATAATGCAGGCGGTGAGGTCGATCTGAACCAGGCATTACCGGAAATCTACCGGAGAGGAAAGGAAGTTCCAGGAGGCGCCTGGGGATTATGTAATCTGATGACATCCAGAGCTCTTGGCGCAATCGGCAGCAACGGCGGACCACGTTGCTGTAAACGGGATTCTTATCTGGCTATTATGGAAGCAGTAAAATTCACAGAAGAAAAGATTGGAGTAAAAATGGAACTGGGAGATATAAAGTGTACCCGTTCAGAACAAAACAATCAATGTCTTCATAAAGCATGTCCGTTTCATGGGGGAAAATAGGATGACGAAATTGAAAGTAGCATTTATCTGTGTACATAATTCATGCAGGAGCCAGATGGCAGAGGCGCTTGGAAACTATTTTGCGTCGGATGTATTTGAAAGCTATTCAGCTGGAACAGAAACAAAGCCCCGAATCAATCAGGATGCAGTTCGTATAATGAAAGAGCTTTACGATATTGATATGGAGAAAACACAGTATTCTAAATTAATTGAGGAGATTCCGTCCCCGGATATTGCGGTTTCTATGGGATGTAATGTCGGCTGTCCTTTTATTGGAAGAGCATTTGATGATAATTGGGAGCTGGAAGATCCGACGGGGAAAAGCGACGAAGAGTTCCGCAGGATTATTTCCAAAATTGAAGAAAATATTTTTAAACTGAAAGTGGAAATAGAATCCATGGAGAAAAAGCAGGGATAAAAGAACACGGTTGCATTTAAGGAGGGCAAAAGATGTTAGTCTGTGATTACATTGTAGAAAGAATTGACGGCGATTATGCTATGTTAAAGAGAACGGACATGCCGGAGGAAGAATTAAAATGTGTGGCAAGAGCACTTCTTCCGGCAGAAATCATGGAGGGAACGGAGCTCCATTATGAAATGATGTGTTATACAATAAAAGACTGAAAAACAGAAGAAAAAGAAAAACCCGGAAATGATCTGTTGAGAAATACAGATCGGTTTCCGGGTTTTTCCTTCATAGAGGGCTCAATATATGTAAGAAATGAGGATCCGGTGTATACAGCTTTTACTGAACACGTTTGATCTCCATATCCTTTGGAAGAACCAAGTTTAATATAATTGCCATTACAAATACGACAGCTACTACATTTGCAGAGAATACAGACTGGAGAAGCTGTGGGAAAATATGCCAGATCTCGATTTCGCTGGCAGCAGTAAAGCCAATACCAACGGAAAGGGACAGTGCGGCAATCGTAATGTTTCTCTGAGTGAAGCCTGCTTTGGCAATCATTTCAATTCCGGATGTCAGGATGGTTCCAAACATCATGATGGTACATCCGCCCAGAACAGAATCCGGAAGGGAGGCGAAAAAGTTTCCGACAGGAGGAAGCAGACCTGCAAGGATCATGCATACGGCACCGGTCATGATTGTGAAACGGTTTACTACCTTTGTCATGGCAATGAGACCTACATTCTGAGAGAAAGAGGTAACAGGAGGGCATCCTAACAGAGAAGAAAATACGGAGGCATATCCGTCACAGGCAAGTGAGCCGGAAATTTCTTCAGTTGTTATGTCACGTTCCAGTCCTCCGGAAACCATGGCTGTGGTATCTCCGATTGTTTCAGCAGCAGACACCAGAAAGATGATTGCAACAGAAACTATGGCTCCGGGATGAAATTCCGGCGCATAAGGCAGGAATTTCGGGAAAGAGATGATACCTCCGGAAAAGATCACAGAGAGATCTACTTTTCCCATAAAGATGGCTACAATGTAGCCGACGATCAGACCGGCTAATACAGAAAGCTGTTTCCAGTAGCCTTTTGCCAGAATGTTCCAGATCAGGCATACCAGTAAAGTGATCGTACCGAGAATAAGATTCTGGGCAGAGCCGAAATCTTCTGAGTATCCACCACCAAAGGATCTGGTACCAACCGTGAAAAGAGAAAATCCAATAGCAGTTACAACAGATGCGGCAACGATCGGAGAGATGATCTTTTTCCAGTATTTTGCCAGAAGACCAAGGGTACCTTCCATGATACCACCGACCAGAACAGCTCCGACAACGGATGGATAGCCATAATTGGCGGCCACTGTACTGAGAACTGTTACAAAGGTAAAGCTGACACCCATTACAATGGGAAGCCGGGATCCTATCTTCCAGAGCGGATAAAGCTGGATCAGAGTTGCAATTCCGGCAACGAACATGGCATTCTGGAGAAGTATGGCAATCTCCGCCTGCTTCAGTCCGCCGGCACCGGCGATAATGGTAATGGGTGTCAGATTGGCAACAAACATTGCCAGAATGTGCTGAAGACCAAATGGAATAGCCTTCATAACAGGAACCTGCCCGTCAAGACGATAAATGTTTGCAATATCTGCGTTTTTGGCGTTCTTCATAAGTGAAATCCTCCTTTTTGAATTTTTTGTACACTTTTTTTGCTACGCCATAAAAATAATTATGATTGCAATACAACTAATTCTATTTTAGCATAAAAAAATATTTTGTAAACAAAAAAATTGGTTATTTCTTACAAAATTTGTGAAAAGTAAAGATTTTTTTAAGGAAAAATGCGCAGGAAAACGGAATGTGAACAGAGTGGTACAGAATATTGTCCGAATATGCTATACTTATGGCGATCAAGAAAAAGGAAGAGGACTTATGAAGGAAAAATTCCCGTTTAAAAAGGAATATGAGAAATTGGAACTGCTTCTGTCTCAGGGGCAGTTTGAACTGATCCTGCCCGAAGGAAAGGAGACGGGAGAGATTCGTCTGGTATATCTGATGAACGACGCTGTGGAAAGCTTTCTTGTTTTTTGTCAGGCAAAACTGACCGGAACTTATCTGCCGGATTTTCAGGGAGAACTGTGGGCGGATCTGGATCAGGATGGAGATCAGTATGTATTGGTGGTGCATCAGGAAGCTACGGTCTGTACCTTGTTTTTTCAGGATCTGAAGCTGGAGGTTCATTTGTTTGATTATGGGAAGACCGGACATTTTTGGGTAAAGGGCTATGAATATCTCCGACAGCTGGAATACAGGATTGCTATTCTCTGGGATAAAAGGGAGTATCTGGGAGAGGAATTCTGTTCTCAGGAGGAAAGACGGATTTCCAGTCTGGCAGAATTTCCGCCGTTGAATTTTTGCTGTTATCCGGCTGTTTCAGAGAAGTATCTGGTGCCTTCCTGTTCCTGGTGGCAGGTTTCAGAGGAGGCACTGCTGGTAATGACGCAGCTTGCAGAGGAAGCTGGAGATAAAAGTCTGAAAAAATGGCTTCGACTGTATCAGCGGATTCCTGTAAAATGTGTCGCAAAGCAGATTGCGCGGATGCTGCATAAAATAAAACATGCAGAAGTGGTGGATCTGCTTAACGCGAAGCTGTCTCAGGCGGCTTCTGCATATGAACGCCGGGACTTTGGCACAGATCACTGGAACCATCCTGCAGAAAAACAGAATCAGAAGTCATATGAAGAAGATACAGAAAAAATCCGCCGGATACAGGAAAAAGCAGAACAGAGAAAAAAGCAGCTGGAGAAATCCGGAAAACAGGTGGAAATGCTGACAGAGGAGCCTTTTCTTTATGTAAAGGATTCCGTAGAATATAAGATTCATCTGATGATCTGGAAGCAGGAAGGAAAAAACCGAAAGGTAGAAGTAGAAACCATTGATTAAAAGATAAGGAGAAGCAATTATGGCAAAGGTAAGAAATTTTACAGCAGGTAAAGAGGAGAATAAAAATCTGGAAGCGATCAGAGAGAAGCTGGAGGAGCTGAAGGATCAGCTGGTGGAGGTTCTGGAGGAATACGAGGATAAAAATCAGGATAAGGCGGATATTCTTACAGAAGCGCTGGATGCGCTGGAGGACGCAGGGGAAGCGATCGAGGAAGCACTGTCAGAAGAATAAAGAAATACTCTCTGAGGTTATGAAAGGAGATCCGTTTTGTTACAGCAGTTGAAAATACAAAATGGGGAGAGGGAGATCCTTTTGACTGTGCTTCGCTCATCAAGAAAAAGTGTGGGACTGGAGGTACGGAGTGAGAAAGAAGTCCTGATCCGGATTCCTGCACGATTATCAGACCGGGAACTGAAAAATATGGTGGAGAAGCACAAAGAATGGATTTTTAATAAAACTGCACTGGTACAGAGCAGAAGGGAGACAGGTAATTCAACCTGCGCGGTGCCGCCGGAAAATTTATCCCCGGAAGAGATGGAAAAAATTAAAGAAAAAATAGGAGCAAGGGTAAAGCATTACTGTCAGGTTATGGGAGTCACAGTAGGGAGGATCACTATCCGGAATCAGAAGACCCGGTGGGGAAGCTGCAGTGCAAAGGGAAATGTAAATTTTAATTATCAGCTTTATTACCTTCCGGAAGAGCTGTTGGACTATGTAGTGATCCATGAGTTGGCCCACCGGAAACATATGGATCATTCCAGGGAGTTCTGGGCAGAAGTGGAAACTTATTGTCCGGATTACAGAAAACGCAGAAATCGACTGAAATCCTATCAATTAATATAATAAAAACAGAAAATTAAAATATTCCCTAAAAAATTTTGGCAAGACTAAAAAATTTTGTTGAAACCTTAAAAAGTTTGTGCTACAATAATTTTAAGGAGAAAACAAAATTTTTTAGGGAGGAGTGATTACAAATGAATATGATAATGTATCTGGTACCGGCAGCAGGGCTGATAGGATTACTATATGCTGTATTTACCAGATTATATGTGATCAGTCAGGATCCGGGCGATCAGAAAATGAGGGAGATTGCCGATGCTATTGCAGAGGGAGCAAGAGCCTTTTTGACCTCTGAGTATCGGATTCTGGTCGTATTCGTTGCAGTTCTTTTTGTGATCATTGGATTTGGTACAGGAAACTGGCTGACAGCAGTATGTTTTCTGGTTGGAAGCGCTTTTTCAACAGTAGCCGGTTATCTGGGTATGAGTGCGGCTATCCGTGCGAACTGCCGTACGGCGAATGCGGCAAGGCTTCATGGTATGCCCCGTGCGCTGTCACTTGCATTTTCCGGCGGAAGCGTTATGGGAATGGCTGTAGTAGGACTGGGGCTTCTGGGAGTTGGACTTCTGTATATGATCATCGGAGATGTTTCTGTTTTATCCGGCTTCAGTCTGGGAGCTTCCTCGATTGCACTGTTTGGCCGTGTCGGCGGAGGAATCTATACAAAAGCGGCAGATGTAGGAGCCGATCTTGTAGGTAAGGTGGAAGCAGGAATTCCAGAGGATGATCCCCGTAATCCGGCAGTGATCGCAGATAATGTCGGCGATAATGTCGGAGATGTTGCAGGTATGGGAGCTGATCTTTTTGAATCCTATGTCGGTTCTCTGATCTCAGCGCTGACACTTGGGCTGGTATTTTTTGAAGATGCAGGAGTCATGTTCCCGCTTCTTCTGTCTGCAGCAGGTATAGCTGCTTCTCTGATCGGAGCGTTTCTTGTGAAAAAGCTGGGAGGAACAGATCCTCATAAGGCATTGAAAATCGGAGAGTACTCTGCAACTGCACTGGTGATCGTTGCAGCATTTGCATTCAGTCATCTGTTTTTTGGAAGCTTTGGTGCAGCACTGACAGTTATTACCGGTCTTATGGTTGGTGTTCTGATCGGTTTTGTAACAGAGATCTATACCTCTGACGGATATCGATTTGTAAAAAAGGTAGCGGCTCAGTCTGAGACTGGATCTGCCACAACTGTGATCAGTGGTATCGCAGTGGGAATGCAGTCTACGGCAGTACCGATTCTGCTTGTATGTGCAGGTATTCTGGTTTCCTATAAACTGATGGGACTTTATGGTATCGCGCTGGCAGCAGTAGGAATGCTTTCTACAACAGGGATCACCGTTGCCATTGACGCATACGGTCCTGTAGCAGATAACGCAGGCGGCATTGCAGAAATGGCCGGTCTGGATGATTCTGTCCGCAAGATCACAGACAAGCTTGATTCTGTAGGAAATACAACGGCGGCTATTGGAAAAGGATTTGCGATCGGTTCTGCAGCCCTTACCGCTCTTGCACTGTTTGTATCTTATGCAGAAGCAGTAAAGCTTGATCAGATAGATATTCTTGATGCAAAGGTAATTATCGGACTCTTTATCGGAGGTATGCTCACTTACCTCTTCTCTGCCATGACAATGGAGTCTGTTTCCAAGGCAGCTCACCAGATGATCGAAGAGGTGCGCCGCCAGTTTCGAGAGAACCCCGGTATTTTGAAAGGAACATCCAAACCGGACTATGCTTCCTGTGTTTCAATCTCTACGAATGCTGCTCTCCGTGAGATGTTCCTTCCGGGACTGATGGCGGTTCTCGCACCCCTTGCAACAGGTCTGATTCTTGGACCGAATGCTTTGGGCGGACTTTTGACCGGAGCGCTGGTTACGGGAGTATTGACTGCTATTTTTATGTCAAATTCCGGCGGCGCCTGGGACAATGCCAAAAAATACATAGAAGACGGTCATCACGGAGGTAAGGGAAGCACCGCACATAAAGCTGCTGTAGTAGGCGATACAGTAGGAGATCCTTTTAAGGATACTTCAGGACCGTCTATCAACATCCTTATCAAATTAATGACTATCGTATCTTTGGTTTTTGCACCGATCTTCCTGCAGTATGGAGGATTGCTGTAAAACTTTAAGATAAACAAATCCCATAGTTGACAGTTTCTTTGCCAGGGAAACTGTCAGAACTCTTGTAAAATGCCATGAATTTTTACAATTCCTCAAAGGGAAAAAGCTCTTAAGAAAACCGGAAAGTTCCATATCGGAGCCTTCCGGTTTTTCCATGTGTTTATTTTTATAGAAAACCGGAAGTAAGTTTTGTATAATATAAAAAAACAAAGGGGAGAAGATATGATTTATGTCAGTCATCTGCTGAAAGATGAAGAAATGAAAGAAATAATTGCCCAGACTGGTATGGGAGTAGAAAGCATTGAGTTTTCAGTTGCGGAAAATCTGGATAAGCCTGGCCGGACGTTGGAAACCTATCGGAAACGACTGGAGTTTATGGGGTGCAGAGAACTTATTCTCCATGGCCCGTTTCTTGATCTGAATCCCATGGCATATGACAGCCTTGTGGTACAGGCTACACGGACACGATACGAACAGGCCTATCAGGCGGCAAAGAAACTGGGAGCAAAAAAATTGATCCTTCACAGCGGATTTATTCCTTCTGTTTATTTCCTTACGGGATGGGCAGAGCGGATGGCAGATTTTTATAAGAAGTTTCTGGAGGATAAGGATGATTCTGTGGAAATACTTATGGAAAATGTAATGGATCCTCTTCCGGAACCATTGAGGGAAATCATGGAAAATGTTTCTCATCCGTCTTTTGGGATCTGTCTGGATATTGGTCATGCAAACTGTTTTTCCCGGACAGACTGTAAAGAATGGGCAGAAATGCTTTTTCCTTATATCCGCCACCTTCATCTTCATGATAATCCGGGAGACAGGGACAGACATCAGGCTCTTGGAGACGGAACAGTTCCGTACAGACAGGTTCTTGAACTGTTTCGCGACAGACCCGGGATTTCCTGCACCATAGAGTGCAGCACAGAAAGAGAGATTCAGAAATCTTTTTTTCGCCTGCATCAGGAAGGTATTTTTGTGTCTGATATTGTTTAAGCCGCTCTATTATATTCTGGTAAAGATTCATGAATACAAAAGCTGAGTTTTCTATTTCAGCATGTGGAACAGGCGGTATTGACCAATGACCGGGCAGATGATTTTATAAAATCTTTATGGAATTTTATGTCTGTAATATTGACTGCTGTGGAAGGAATGTCTATAATATGTACCATTAAATCTTTTACAGGAGGCGGGGTTTTTATAATGGAAGATAGCGACAGTTGCGCTGACCCGAATCAAAAGAATAATCTGAATGAATGACATATATTTCAAGGCATGGTCTGTGTATTTTTTAATCTACAGGTCATGTCTTGTGTTGTATATAAAAGATTATTAAAAAATTTGAGAGAGGTCAAAAATATGAATAGTTCTGTAATATTTTTATTGCTGCTTCAGGTTGTACTGATTGCATTGAATGCTGTTTTTGCAAGTGCGGAAATAGCGGTATTGTCCATTAACGAAACGAAGCTGGAACGTATGGCAGAGCAGGGAAACAACCGTGCGAAACGACTGTTTCGGCTGACACGGGAGCCGGCAAGGTTCCTGGCCACGATTCAGGTTGCCATCACACTTTCCGGCTTTCTGGGAAGTGCATTTGCAGCGGATAATTTTTCGGAACCACTGGTAGACTGGATCCTTTCTCTGGGAGTGGAGATTCCGAGAGCAACTCTGGATGCCGGAGCGGTAATTGTGATCACACTGGTACTTTCTTATTTCACATTGATTTTTGGAGAGCTTGTTCCGAAACGGATCGCCATGAAAAAACCGGAACAGCTTGCCATGGGAATATCTGGTCTGGTAAGCGGCATTTCCATTGTATTTAAACCAATTGTTTCTTTTCTTTCCATATCTACAAATTTTGTTCTGCGCCTGTGCGGAATCGATCCTGATGAGGAAGAAGAGCAGGTAAGTGAAGAAGAAATCCGAATGATGGTTGATGCGGGAAGTGAAAAAGGAACGATTGATCATCAGGAAAAAGAGTTTATCCAGAATGTGTTTGAATTTAATGACATCATGGTGGAAAGCATAGCGACTCACCGCACAGATGTTACAATCCTGTGGCTGGAGGATGATATGGATTCCTGGGCGGAGACCATTCATAACAGCCGCCATACACGCTATCCGGTGTGCGACGGATCACCGGATAATGTGATCGGTGTTTTAAATGCCAAAGATTATTTCCGTATGGAAGATAAAAGCCGGGAAAATGTTCTTGAAAAAGCAGTATATCCTGCATACTTTGTTCTGGAGACCACAAAAGCAGACGTTCTGTTCAAAAATATGAAAACAGAGAAAAAATCCATGGCGGTCATCATTGATGAATATGGTGGTATGACAGGAATCGTTACGTTATATGATCTGATAGAAGAGCTGGTAGGAGATCTGGAGGACGAACCGACCGCAGACAAGAATGAAGATCCCTATATGGAAAAACTCAATGAAGATACCTGGATGATCAGTGGAAATGTGGAAATTGATAAGTTTGAGGATGCTCTGGGTGTGGAAATCTCTTCTTCGGAGTTTGATACAGTGACAGGACTGGTATTTCAGAAATTAGGGTGGATCCCGGAGGACGGAAAACAGGATATTGATGTTCAGATCCGGAATCTTCAGATACATATCAGTGGCATTAAGGATCATCAGATTGACAGTGCAACGGTAAAACTTTCCGGAAAACCGGAGAAGAATCCAGAGAAAGTATAAGTGATTTCAGAAAGGCAGAGAATAACAGATGAAAGATGCAAAATTAGAAGAACAGTTTGAATTCCGCAGTGTGCGGACAGAGGAAACAGAGGAGGCGGCAGCGCTGGAACAGAAATGCTTTCCGCCAAATGAGGCCTGTGCCCCTCAATTCATGAAAGAAAGGATTCAGGCGGCAGCGGAGATCTTTCTGGTGGCGGTGGACAGGAAAAGCGGAAAGATTGCCGGATTTCTCAACGGGATCGCCACAGAGGAAAAGCATCTGCGGGATGAAGTTTTTACAGATGCTTCCCTTCATGATGCAGGCGGAAAAAATATCATGCTGACAGGTCTTGCCGTACTTCCGGATTATCGCGGACAGGGTCTTGCAAGAGAACTGGTGGAGCGTTATGCCGGACGGGAAAGGCAGAGAGGACGGGAACGTCTGGTTCTTACCTGTCTGGACGAAAAGGTGGAAATGTACCGGAAGTTCGGCTTTCAGGATCTGGGACTTTCCGGATCCGTGTGGGGCGGTGAAGAATGGCATGAAATGGTCCGGGATCTTTAACGGTTCCTGTAATAAAACACAGCTACCTGTGTCCGGTCCCGAAGCTGCAGCTTATCCAGAATAGAACTGAGATAATTTCGTACCGTTCCTTCACTGAGAAACAGACGGGCGGCAATTTCCTTGTTGCTGAGTCCGTCGGCAATCAGCCGGATGATCTCCTGTTCCCGTTCACTGATATCATGGTCTCTGTAGTTGAAGGAAGAAGAGCCGGAATGGAGCAGCTCGGGGATCTTGGATACAATTTCATGACCAAAAACTGTCTGTCCGGAATAAACTGCCCGGAGAGCAGGAAGGATGCTGGCATAGTCCTGCTTCAGAAGATATCCTTTAGCGCCCAGCTTCAGCGCACGGACGATATATTCGTCATCGGAAAAGGTGGTGAGAAGGAGGATTCTGGCATCTGGAAATTCTTTCAGTATTTCTGCGGCTGCATCCAGGCCGCTTACTTCTTTCATCCGGATATCCATAAGAAGTACATCCGGGTGATATCTGCGGAATAATGCAACCGCTTCTTTTCCATCAGACCCGGTGGCAGGAACTGTGATGTCGCCGCTGGATTCCAGAATGGTCTTTAATGCTCCTGATACAAAAATATCATCGTCTACGATCAAAACATTCATTTTTTACTCCTGTTCTTTGGGAATGGTGATAAAAAGCCGAAACCCATTGTCTGTAGTGATCTGAAGGGTTCCCTTCAGTGATTCCAGTCGATCCTTCATATTGGAAAGACCGATGCCGCGGGAGCGGTCATCAGAGGAAATATGACCGTCCTTTTTGCCGGATAACGTGCCAGCAGGTTTTCCGTTGTCTTCGATACAAAGCTGATAAAGAGCCGGATGCTCTCTCAGGATAATGTGTGCCTCAGTGGCGCTGCTGTGTCTGGATATATTGGAAAGCCCTTCTTTTATAATACTGATAAAACAGTATTTGATCTCTTTTGGAACCTCATATCCCATATCGTAATCCAGTGTTACCGGGCAGAACTGAAATTCCGAAGCCAGTCCGGTGACTGCATCTTTCAGATTTATGGAATCGTCATGAAGATCATGGACACTTGTCCGGATACTTGTCATGGCCTGATTTAAAGACTGATCCAGATTTTCCAGCACAGAGTCCAGAGCGGATTCTTTATTGACAGCTTTTGCCGCTCCGGTAAGAAGGATGGAACGGGAAAGAAGATGGCCTACATTGTCATGGATCTCCCGGGCAATGCGGTTTCTCTCTTTCAGAGTGGCTGCATAAATTTCAGAATTTTGCTTTTCCACAAGCATACTGTTTTTTTCTGCAAGAAGGAGGTTTTTTTCTGTACTGTCATCTCGGAGCTTCATAAGCTTCTGCTTCAGTTTCTCGGAGGTTTCTGTACGGCGCTGCAGGATGAAGGAAAGGATTATGAGCAGAAAGCTCCACAGGAAAAGAAAAAACCTGTTTTGATCGGCGGAGAAAATATGGTAACCGCAGAGGATGCTTCCTGCAAAAACAGGGACATACAGATGATCCATAAAAAATATATAAAAAATTGCGGGAAAGAAAATGCAGAGACGGGGCAGCAAAAGAGAAGCGCCCATCAGGAGAAGACCGGTAATCAGATGTCCCGGGGAGCTTTCCGTAACATATCCTATGGAGCAAAAACAGAGACAGAGAAGAAAAGCCAGTACAAATTCATAGTCCGGTTTCCGGTACATAAGAGAAAAGAAGCTGAACAGTATTAAAAATCCCATATCCTGAATGCGGTCCATAATGATTCCTCCCGGTGAAGGAACTGTCAGAGGACAGCTCCGGAGTAAATGCTGCTGATGGTTTCAGTATAATATAAAACAGCTTTTGTGGCAAAGAAAAAAGCGCCTTCCTGAAAGATCGTGACATTTGTCATATGAGAAGATGACGGCGCTCACTACCGGAGCGAAAAAGAGGCTGATATAATTTCTGTATAATCAATAAAGAAGGAGAAGATTATGGACAGAGCAGAATGGAAAAAGGAAGGAATCGTACATATAGAGAATCTGGTAAAAAGATATGGATCACTGGTAGCGCTGGATCATTTGAATCTGGATATCATGGAGGGGGAGATCTTTGGGCTTCTGGGTCCGAACGGTTCCGGAAAAACAACAGCCATCAGCTGTATGCTGGCGCTTTTGAAATATGACAAAGGAAGTATCCGGATCATGGGTGAGGAGATGGCTCCGGACAGCTACGAGATAAAAAGCCAGATCGGGATCGTACTACAGAATGTAGCGGTTTTTGAGGAGCTGACGGTATACGAAAACATTGATTATTTTTGCGGGCTGTATGTGAAGGACAGGAAAAGAAAAAAACAGCTTGTGGAGGAGGCGCTTGTATTTACCGGTCTTGAGGATTACCGGAAAATGCGGCCGGGGAAGCTGTCAGGCGGTCTTTTGAGAAGACTGAATATTGCCTGCGGCATTGCTCATAAACCGAAGCTTATCATACTGGATGAACCGACAGTGGCAGTGGATCCCCAGAGCAGGAACCGGATCCTTGAGGGGATCAGAGAACTGAATCGTCAGGGCTCGACTATTATATATACTTCTCACTATATGGAGGAGGTAGAGCAGCTTTGCAGCAGGATTGCCATTATGGATCATGGAAGAAGCATTGCGGTGGGAACCAAAGAGCAGCTTGTGGGAATGATAAAAACAGGGGAAAAGATAACCATTGAGGCGGTAGCCCTGGATTCAGAACAGCTTGTACAGATCAGACAGCTTCCGCATGTATTTCAGGTGGATTACAAAAATGATATTCTTACGGTTCACTGTACAGAAGCAAAGAATAATCTGGTAAAACTCCTGCATTATCTGGAAGAACAGGAAGCAGTTTTCGGGAGAGTATATTCTGAACTTCCCACTCTCAATGATGTATTTCTTGAGATTACGGGAAAACAGCTTCGGGATTAGGAGGAGAGTATGAGAGATCTGATCAGGTACAGTATCATCAGAAAAGTAAAAAATTTTAATATTTTATTCTGGCCATGTATTTTTCCGCTGATTATGGGAACACTGTTTTATTTTGCCTTTGGAAATATGTCTGAGGCAGATTTTGAAACGGTACAGGCGGCTTATGTGGAAGAAAAAGGGGATCCGGTTTTTTCCAGATTTCTGGAGGAAGTGGATCAGGAGGGGTCTGTGATCCGGATTGAAAAAATGACAAAGGAACAGGCTTCCCAAAAACTGGCAGCCCGGGAGATCCAGGGGATTTTTGTTGGAGGGGAGACTCCCCGCTTACAGGTGGCCGGCAGCGGAATGGCGCAGAGTATTATGCAGAGTCTGCTGGAAAGCTATCTTAACGGAAAACACATCATGGAGGCAGTGGCAGAGACACATCCGGAAAAACTGGAGCAGGCAGCTGTTTCTATGGCAGACTATCAGGAACTGATAAAGAATGTTTCTCTTGGAGGAAGGACGACCAACGGAAACGCGGGATTTTTTTATGCGCTGATCGGAATGGCCTGTCTGTACGGCTGCTTTGTGGGCATGGGCTCCGCCTGCTGGCTGCAGGCAAATGTAACTTATCTGGCAGCAAGACAGTGTGCGTCTCCGGTACACAGGATGACTATGATCCTTACAGAAGTGCTGACTTCCTTTGGACTGCATTTCCTGAATGTGATCATCCTGATCCTGTATCTGAAATATGTGCTGCGGATGGAGTTTCAGGGAAGTATGGCAGATATGCTTCTGATTTCCATGGCAGGCTGTATTGTAGGTGTGAGTATGGGAATCTTTGTGTCCAGTGCATCCCGTTTCAGTGAAAAGCTTAAGGTTGGGATCATGCTGGCGATTTCCATGACAGCCAGCACCCTGGCCGGTCTGGTGAATGTAGAGATCAAATATATGGTGGACCAGAAACTCCCTCTGCTCAATAAGCTGAATCCGGCAGCCTTGATATCAGATGCTTTTTACTGCATCAATGTATACGAGGATCCGGTGCGTATGCGAAATAATATTATAACGCTGACAGCTATGGCGGCAGTGCTTACCGTGGCTTCATTTCTGATAGTCAGGAGGGAACGTTATGACAGTATTTAAAGGTTATATGAAAGTGATCCGTCAGAATCGGGGGCTGATCCTTCTGTATATGGCAATCTTTTTTGCATGTACGATTCTGATGCAGTCCATGGCAGGAAAAACAGAAAAAAACTATCAGGCAGAGTCCCTGAAGGTGGCTGTGGCAGACAGAGACGGCGGCATCCTGGCAAAAGCCCTGGAAACATATCTGGGAAACTTTCATGAGATCATTCCCATGGAAAATGAGATTTCTGCCATGCAGGAAAAGCTTTTTTATCGTGAAGTGGAATATATTGTCCGGATTCCGGAAGATTTCACTGAAAAATGCATCTTAAATGGGGAAAAAATAGAAGTTACCACTATTCCGGATACTTATTCCGGTATTTATGTGGATCAGCAGATCAACAGCTTTCTCAATAACGCGGGAACCTGTCTGGCAGCAGGATTTACAGAAGAAGAAACGGCCCGGATCCTGACGGATAAGGCTCCGGTAAAAGTAGTGCTGGACGAAAAAAACAGCAGAGGAGACAAGGCCGGATATATGTATTATTTCCGGTATCTTCCATATCTGTTTCTTGCTCTGTTCGGATTTGTAGCAGGAAATATCCTGATTGTTTTCAGCAAAAAAGAAGTAAGAAGCAGAATGTTGGCTTCTCCGGTATCAGCCAGACGCCAGAGCCTGGAAGGGCTTTTAAGTCTGGGGGTTTTCGGAGCAGGTGTGATGCTCTTTGTTCTTCTTGCAGCAGTGCTCTATTATGGAAAAGATCTTTATGGAAGTGAAAACTTCGGATATTATCTTCTGAATACACTGGCAGTATTTCTGGTATCCATGTCTGTCGCATATCTGGCAGGAACACTTGCGCCGAATAAGGATGCCCTTACAGGACTGGTGAATATACTTTCTCTTGGAATCTGTTTTCTGTGCGGTGTTTTTGTCCCTCTGGACTATATTTCCAGAGGTGTCAAAACCGTCAGCCAGTTCCTGCCGGTTTACTGGTATGAAAGGGCAAATGATATTCTGAGCAGCTTTACAGTACTTACAGAAAAAGCCAGGATACAGATACTTCAGGCAGTTGGGATCCAGCTGGTATTTTGTATTGCACTGGTAGGCCTGACTCTGGTGATCAGTAAATACAGAAGTGTGGAAAGATAAAAGTGATTTTGTCACAGACAGATATATTTTTTTCGTGTATGCTTAGACCATAAAATAAATCCCGAAGAAAAAGGGAAGTCTATCACTAAGAAACAGACAGCTGCCGGAGATGGCAGAAAGAGTTTCTTATAAAAATACACACAGCCCCGGAACAACAGAAGGATACAGGCAGGGGCGGACAGGAGGAAAATATGTCAGCTTTAAATATTACAAAAAATAATTTTCATGAAGAGGTTATGAACAGTGATAAACCTGTGCTCCTTGATTTCTGGGCAGGCTGGTGCGGACCGTGCAGGATGCTTTCTCCGGTAGTGGATGAGATCGCAGAAGAAAATGACGACATCAAGGTTTGCAAGATCAATGTGGACGAGCAGCAGGATCTGGCTTCAGAGTTTAAGATCATGACCATTCCTACATTGATGGTTTTTAAAAACGGAGAACTGCAGAGCCGTTCCATGGGAGTGAAACCAAAGGAAGAAATCCTGGAGATGCTTCAGTAAGAGAAAACGATCATAGAAATAAAAACAGGGAACTCCGTTTAAACGACAGGTGTCGGAAAACGGAGTTCCCTGTTTGGCGTAAAGATCCTATTCTGAAATTTCTTCCAGTCTTTTTTTGTCAGTAAGCTCGATTGTCCCCCGGGAAAGCTTCACAAGTCCCTCGCTCTGGAAATAGCGGAGCATCCGGGTTACAACCTCCCGGGCTGTGCCAAGGTGGTTGGCGATCTTTTCATGGGTGATCTTCAGGGAGTCCGTATTGTCAAGAACGCTTTCCTCAATTAAAAATGAGGCAAGGCGTTTGTCAAAGCTTTTCCACATGATCTGCTCGATCAGCCACATGACCTCGGTAAACCTGCTTCCCATGACCTGATTGGAGAAGTTGGCAACCGCAGCAGATTCCTCCATGAGCTTTTTATAAATATGAGGAGGCAGGACAATGATCTCGCTGTCCTTTTCAGCTTCTATGATCACTTCAAACTGAATGTTGCGCATAATGCAGGAGGCAGAAAAAATGCAGACATCCCGTTCAAAAAGACGATAGAGAGTGATCTCTCTGCCCTCGTCAGAAATGATATAGGCCCGGAGTTGTCCGGAAAGGATCAGCAGAAGTCCCAGACAGTCAATAGAGCCATTGTGGAGAACGGTTCCTTTAGGGACAGAACGGGTCTGAGAAGACTGGGAAATTACTTTTTGCTGTGCCGGGGTAAGTTTATCCCAAATGGGAAAATGTGTCGATAAGTCCATGGCAGATCACTCCTTTTTTTGTATTACAGTTTCGCGTAGATGTGAAGTACGAAATAATTGGGCTGGCATCTTTTGCCCTTAACATTAAGTATATAAAACCGGAGTAAATCTGTCAAACGTCTGGAAAATAAATATTTCATGTGATAAAATTGTTGTTACAGAAGGAGGAGAAAAAATGGAACGACATGCATTTGCAATGAGAATAAAAGAAAACCAGATGAATGCCTACAGACAAAAGCTGGGAGAAATCTGGAAGGAACTGACAGATTTTCTGGACAGAAATGGAATGAAAAATTTCAGTATCTGGAATGCGGAGGATCTTATTTTTGGATATTATGAAAATACAGAGGGAAAGAAACTGGATGAGGCAGAAGACGCAGTAAGATCTCGGCTCATAGAAAAGATGCAGGATACATTTCAGTGGATCTCAGTACCCGGGCAGGATATGCGTCTGATGTATCATGATTTTGGAATCGTAAGAGAAAATAAGGAACTGATCCGGCACAGAGTATTTATGACAAAGTTGAAGGAAGGCTGCGAGGAAGAGTATAAGGCGCGCCATGACGGACTGGTTGCAAAAAGAGGAGATGCGGTAAATCCGGGACCGGACAGCAACTTCAGCATCTGGAGTGCAGGCGGCTATATTTTTGGCTACAATGAGATTGATACGACGATGGAGGTTCAGGAGACGGCACAAGCCAGAGAGGAAACAATTGCCTGGGAAACCCGTCAGCTGGAGATCATGGACTGGATCACCAATGACGTGGACTGGATGACAGGAGAAGTTCATGCAGATGTGAAACGTCTGGCCTGGCATAACTGAAAAGAAAGAAGTTCTCTTGCAGTGGATTAAGATTCAAGGAACTGTATAAAGAACAATAAAAATCAGCAGGACCTGATTCGGTTCTGCTGATTTTTTACGGCTTATTTCTCTACAATCTCAAGTACATCCATTGGACAGGCTTTTACGCAGATACCGCAGGCAATACATTTGGAAGCCACAGGTTTTGCGTCTACTTTGACCATAAGTCCGAATGGACATGCCTCCACACATTTGCCGCAGCCTGTACAGAGTTTTTTGTTTACCATGTAAACACCTTTTGCGTTCTGAGTGATAGCTCCTGCCTCACATACCTCTGCACATTTACCGCACTGAGGACATGCCACAGGTCTTGGCTCGCCTTTGCGCTCTACGATCTGAATGCAGGATGCAAGTACATTGGATTCTTTGTAGTAGGCATTGGAACATGCCTCCACACATGCCAGACATGCCATACAGGTAGCGCCTTTTTTTACTGCCAGTTTTTTCATTACCATACCTCCGCTTTTTGTTCTTTTTCAATCTCATTATCTGCTGTGTTCAGCTGGTTTCATTATATCATTTTTACAGGATGCCGACAATTATTTTGTGCTTTTTTTCACAAAGTCAGGAATTTTTCCTGCGTACTACTGGTTTTACAGATAAAAATAGAGTATGATAAGAAAAAGTGGAGTGAGAATTAACAGTTTACTCACATTTTTCCCACAAAGTCAACACAAATTTTTTTTATACTCATACCATCAAATGAAAACAGAGATATTCAAGGAGGGAAATCATAATGGAGAACATGAACCAGGATTTTAATATAAATAATGATGATAATAAAGAAAAAAAGAAAAAGAAAAAAAACAGGATTTTGAAAGGAACCGGGATCGCTCTTTGTGCGGTACTGGCAGGAGGTCTTGCTTTTGAAGGAATCAGCGCTGCTTCCGGATGGAATTTCAGCGATACGGTGAAAGCTTCCAATACAGAAGAAAACAGAACAGAGCTGCTGAAAACAAAAAAGAAATCAGAGGATAAAGATACGGAAGAAGTGGCAGATACCGCACAGGAACCTGCAGAAGAACCTGCTGAGACAAAAGTCAAAGGCAGTCTGGATGTATCAGATATTGCGGCAGAGGCAATGAAGTCAGTCGTTGCCATCACCACAAAGTCCGTTCAGGAAGTTCAGACTTATCTGGGTGATTTTGGATTCGGCGGATTTACCACACAGCAGCAGGAGGTGGAAGGAAGCGGATCCGGTATCATCATCGGACAGAATGATGAGGAGCTTCTGATCGCGACAAATTATCATGTGATCGAGGGCGCCAATACGGTGTCTGTAACCTGCATTGACGGTGAAGTTTATGAGGCTGCTGTAAAGGGCTATGATGCGGATAAGGACCTGGCAGTTGTTTCTGTGGCAGTTTCTGATGTTTCTGATGATACTATGGATCAGATTCAGATTGCGACTATTGGAAGTTCTGATGATCTGAGAGTAGGGGAACAGGTCATTGCCATTGGTAATGCTCTTGGATACGGACAGTCTGTTACGACTGGTATTGTCAGTGCAAAGAACCGTAAGCTGGATAATTCCGGTCAGGCAGATGAGGATTCCGACGGTGTGAATCTGATTCAGACAGACGCAGCGATCAACCCTGGAAACAGTGGTGGAGCGCTTCTTAATATGAATGGTGAGCTGGTGGGAATTAACTCTGCAAAACTTGCATCTACTGAGGTAGAGGGCATGGGATATGCCATTGCCATTACAGATGTATCGGATATCCTTGAAAATCTGATGAACGAGACACCGAGAGACAAGGTAGAAGATCATGGTGTTCTGGCCATTGTAGGAACTTCTGTAAGTGAAGAGGCAGCCAGCGTTTATGATATTCCGGAGGGTGTTCTCGTCACAGAGGTATCAAAGGGCGGCGCAGCTGAAAAGGCAGGAATCGAGGCAAAAAATATCATTACAGAGTTTGACGGAAAGAGAGTACGCAGCATTGATGCACTGGTAGATATGCTTCAGTATTATGAGCCGGGTGAAAAGGTTGAGGTGACAATTCAGGCTCTTGGAAACGGTGGATACGAAGAAAAGAAAGTTACAGTGAAGCTGGATAAGAATACCAATAAGAATGCGAGCGCATCTGAAACAGAAGAAAGCTCTCAGAATCCGGAAGATGCACAAGAGGAAGAAAGCATTCTGGATCAGTTTGAAAACGGAAATGAAGAGGATTCCACGTACGAGGAATTTTTTGGTGATATCTGGTAAGACAGGACTTCCTGTAAAAGGATAAAAATATAAGCAGAAAAACTGCTGCAGAATATGTTCTGGAAAATATGGATATGTATAGATCAGAACATTTATCTGCAGCAGTTTTTTGTTTATCAGGAAAGTAGTACATTCTGTACGGATTTTGTCATGCACAGTCTGGTTGAAACAGGCGAAAAGGTCTGCTATACTTAGACACAGAGGCTCCGGGGATTATGTGGAAAACATCTTTCGTCAGGAGAATATATGTGGAAAACGGTGAGAAAATATGAAAAAAAGAAAATTGATTATTGATTGTGACCCGGGCGTGGACGATGCAGTGATGCTGGCACTGGCAGCTGCGCATCAGGAACAGTTGGAAATTATGGGTATCATAACCGTAAGCGGGAACCAGGATATAGAAAAAGTAAGCAGAAATGCGCGGGATCTGTCAGAGTTTTTTGGTATGAAAGCTCCTGTGGCCAGAGGAATGGACAGACCGATAGTGAGAAAGCCGCTGTATGCGCCGGAAACTCACGGAGAAGACGGAATTGGCGGATGCGTTCTTCCGGCTGCACAGAAAACAGAAATCCGGGAAAACGGGATTCTGTTTATGCGAAAACTATTGGAAGAAATGCAGCCTGAGGAAAAGGCTTCAATCGTTGCAACCGGACCACTGACCAACATTGCACTTTTGCTGCGGATGTTTCCAGAGACGGCGGAGCGGATCAGAGAGATTGTTTTTATGGGCGGTTCACTTTCCGGAGGAAATGTGACGGATGCTGCGGAGTTTAATTTTTATGAGGATCCGGAAGCGGCAAAGATCGTTCTTCATTCAGGGGTTCCTCTTGTAATGTGCGGACTGGATGTTACAGAGAAATGTACACTGACCCGGAAACAAATACTGAAAATGTGTCAGTGGGGAAGCCCTGCGGCAAAGCTTTGCGGGGACATGCTGGGATATTGTCTGGAAAATTCCTCTGAGAAATATCGAGGAGAGGTAAGCGTTCATGATGCAGTTCCAGTGCTATATCTTCTTCATCCCGAAATATTTGAAGGCGGACATAAGATCCTGGATGTGGACTGCTCAGAGGGAACAGCCCGAGGGGCAGTTCTGGGAGGATTCCGCTGGTGGAAAAATGAAACAGAGGAGACAAATGTTTATGTGCTGACAGATGCAGATAAAAAGAAATTTCAGGAGTATCTGATCACATCGCTGTATGAGCTGGCACAGTGAAAAGTAAAGGAAGCATTTTATATGAATTATATTGTTTTTGATCTGGAGTGGAATCAGTGTCCGGATGGAAAAAATGGATCTGATCCGGATCTGCCTTTTGAGATCATAGAGATTGGCGGAGTAAAACTGAATGAAAACAGAGAAAAAATCGGTGAATTTCACAGGCTTATAAAGCCTCAGGTTTATAATTGGATCCATGATAGTATTCATAGTGTGATTCATGTGGATTATAAAGAACTTAGGAAGGGGATATCCTTTCCTCAGGCAGTCCGGGAGTTTCTGGACTGGTGTGGAAAAGATTTTGTATTCTGTACCTGGGGCATGCAGGATCTGATGGAACTTCAGAGAAATATGAGATATTATGGTCTTCTTGATCTTTTGCCCGGTCCTGTGGTTTATTATGATGTTCAGAAGCTGTTCAGCTGGTTTCATGAAAATATCAAGCTGAGAAGAAGCCTGAAATATGCCATTGACTGCCTGGATCTTGAAAAAGAAAAAGATTTTCACAGAGCGCTGGAAGATGCGGAATATACGGCCAGAGTCTTTGCAAAACTGGATATGGCAGAGATTATTCCTTATTATTCCGTTGATACTTATCAGCCGCCGAAAAATAGAAAAGAAGAGATTTATATCTCATATCCCACATATGACAAATATATATCCAGACAGTTTCATGATCGGGAAAAAGTTATAAAAGACCGGGAGGTGGTAAGTACCCGCTGTCCGGTTTGCCATCTTCCGGCAAAAAGAAGACTGAGATGGTTTATGAATAATTCCAGAATGTATGAGAGTATTTCTCAGTGTCAGGAGCATGGATATATTAAAGGAAAAGTCAGAATCCGCAGAACAGATGAAGATACGTTTTATGCGGTAAAGACGTTAAAGCCTGTAAACGAACAAAAAGCGGAGGAACTCCGCCAGAAGCGGGATTCTCTCCGCAGAAAACGCAAAGTAAAACATAGTTCAGATGAGCAGATCGGATAGCAGAGATTTCTGATAATATCTTGCATAGCCGGTCTGCTGGCCATTAAAACTGTAGGTGATCTCCAGAAGGGGAAGGCCTGCAGGATTTTTTTTGAATTTACGGCTTTTATTCAAGGTATTGATATCTGTACCGTTTGGAAGAGTAACAGAAGGTGTCTGGACACGGTAAAATAAAACAGAATCCTTATAATCTTTCAGTATATATTTTTCAGAAGGAAGACAGGAAACCGCGATCTTTTCCGGTTCTGTTTTTACAGCGGATCTTGTAAAGCTGTTGAAACCGTAATCCAGAAGAGCAGCCGTATCGGAATATGCTCCATTTACAGATTTCATGACAACGGAAACAAGATACAGATTGCCTCTCCGTGCATAGGTTACCAGCGTATTTCCGGCAGCATCTGTATAGCCGGTTTTTCCTCCAAGAACACCTTCGTAAGCGCGGGTATTGCCTTTCATCATTTTATGATGGTTAAGAAGATAACGAGTTTCTGCAAATTTATTTGTGGGGGGAATTTCATAATAAGTAGTAGTAGCATATTTGCGGAAAGTCGGATTAAACCATGCAGCACGGGCGATTTTTGCCATATCACTGGCGGTTGTATAATGAAGCTCGTCAGGCAGTCCGTTGGGATTGTTAAAATGAGTTCCTGTACAACCGAGAAGCCTTGCCTTCAGATTCATCAATTCTACAAATTTTTTCACAGAGCCAGAAGTTTCTTCCGCAAGGGCCAGTGTCATTTCATTGGCGGACTGGAGCATGACAGCCATCATCGCCTGCTCTATAGTAAGCTCTTCTCCGGTATCTGCATAGATACTGGAACTGTCGCTGATGGTGATGCCATGTGCGGCAGATTCCGACATGACAAGTTTGTCTTTCATATCCAGATGCTCTGCGGCAAGAAGCGCAGTCATGATCTTGGTAATGCTGGCAGGGTACTGAACCTTGTCGGCATTTTTTGCATACAGAACAGTTCCGGTGATCATGTCTACAAGGATGGCAGATTCTCCTTCGATCTTAGGACCCTGCGGCCATCCGGGAATATTATCTGTAGAAGCTGCCTGGTCATAAAATTCTGTATGTGGATCAGGCGTGGGGGTGGCAGTTACGATAGGAGCTCCTGTTTCGTCATACTCTGTGGCGAAGACAGAGGCTGCCGGTATAAAAGCCATTGCTGTACATAAAACACCGCACAAGGATTTTTTCAGGTATTTTATAATTTTATTTTTCATGAAAACAACCTTTCTTACTTTATAAATATAGCTGCTGATAAATCATTATAGCATATTTGTTTTTTATATTGTAGCCATATCTTGGAAAAGTAAACGCCCTCTGAGGATTTGATAAAATTGTTCCGGTATATCAAAAAGCAGCTACGAACAGGTCAAAAAAGAAGTTTTAAAAATAGTGAAAAAAAGTTATAATTTAAAGGAATTATGCAAAAAAAACGGAAGGAACTGCAGATGAAGAAATCGGAGAACAAAGGAATAGGATTACTTCTGCTGGGGATTTTTATAGTGGGGTTTTTCCTGTTTTTCACAAATAATTTTTATAAAAGTGTGTGGAAAAAAAGCGGTCTTGAGAAGGCAGAGGAGATCAGGAATTACGACAGGCAGTATGAAATGATCGTAGGCAGCGGAAAAAGCGAATTCTGGCAGGCTGTTTATGAAAGTGCCAGAAAAACCGCAGAGGAGCATGACGCATATGTGGAGTTCCATGCAAGTGATATGGAAACAGGGTATGATGAAATTGATTATATGGAAATCAGCATTGCGTCAGGAGTGGACGGGATCATCCTGGAATATAATGGAGAAGATGCCCTTAAAAATGAGATCGACAAAGCGGAAGCTGCCGGAATCCCTGTGATCACGATTATGAACGATGCTCCTGACAGCAGACGCCAGAGCTTTGTGGGGGTTAATGACTACCAGATGGGACAGGCATATGGAGAGCAGATCGTACGCCTTCTGGACGAAAATACAAAGAGAATCCTGATCCTTTTGGACAGTGAAAAAGGAGATCTGGAAAAAAATCAGCTTTACAGTCAGATCAGCAATGCAGTTTTAAGCCAGAACAATACAGAAGGAATTGAAATCCGGGCAGAAAATCTTGCTCCGGAGAACAAATTTGACATTGAGGAAGCCATCCGAATGATCTTTCAGTCACCGGAAGGCCCCCCGCAGATTCTTGTCTGCATGGATGAGATGACAACAGAGTGCGCTTATCAGGCAATGATCGATTATAACATGGTAGGTGAAGTAAAGATCATTGGTTATTATATTTCCGAAACCATCCGCAGTGCAGTGGAAAAAGGGCTGATCTCTGTGACCTGTACACTGGATGCGGAAGGAATGGGAAAGGACTGTGTGGATGCACTGTGGGAGCTGAAGCAGGAGGGAAGAGCGAATTCCTATTATAATGCAGAGCTTGAATTCCTGGGAAAAGAGGACCTTCGTAAAGCACGTAAAGCAGTTTCTGCGGAAACAGCAGAAGAAGAGGAATAAAAAATATGAATAAAAAAAGATGGAAGGACATTCCCCTTGCAAGAAAGGTGATGCTGGCAGTAGGAAGCATTATGACCATGATGCTTGCGATCAATGTGATCCTGTATGGGCAGGTAAATAAGACAATAAAAAGAATGGACACGGTCTATTCCAGCAACGTGAATCTGACAGAGCTTTCCGATTCTCTGCAAAGGGTACAGGAAGACCTTTATGCCTATCTCAGTGTGAAGTCCTCAGATTCTCTGGAAAGCTATTACAGAAGCAAGCAAAATTATGTAAATCTTCTTGATAAATTAAGCAGTCAGATATCGTCGAATCCCTCCAGACTTCTGGAAAAAAATATCAAAAGTATGTCAGAAACATATGCTTCCATTACAGAGGAGGCGGTAACTGCCAAAAGAAGCCGTAATGTAGAAAAGTATAAGGAACTGTATGACCAGTCCCGGAAGCTTTATGGATATATTAATTTTTATATCAACGAACTGAACAGTCAGCAGTTTCGCAATAACTCATCCAGTTATCAGACACTCCGGGAGATGCTGGAATATCTGGAAATTTCAAGTCTGGTTCTTATGGTGCTGATGATGGGGCTTGGAGCAATGATGCTTTTTGGCATCACGAAGGGAATGATTGAACCACTTACGAATCTGGCAGAAACCGCCAATCTGGTTGGAAAGGGAAACTTTAATGTAAAAATGCCGCGGACGGATGCACTGGATGAAGTGGGAATTGTGACAAGAGCTTTTAACACTATGGTGGAAAGCCTGGAGGAGTATATCATCCGCACGAAGGAAAGTATGGAAAAGGAGCAGCAGATGATGGAAAAAGAGCTTCTTATGAAAAACCATCTCAAAGAAGCTCAGCTGAAGTATCTGCAGTCTCAGATCAATCCTCATTTTCTTTTTAATTCCCTGAATGCAGGCGCGCAGCTTGCCATGATGGAGGACGCGGAAAAGACCTGTATTTTTGTGGAGAAAATGGCGGATTTCTTCCGCTATAATGTAAAAAAGGGGATGGAAGATGCAAGTCTTGAGGAAGAACTTACAGCGGTGGACAACTATATTTATATTCTGAATGTCCGGTTTGCCGGAGATATCCATTTTACAAAAGCCGTGGATGAAAGTCTGATGGACTGCCGGATTCCCAGCATGATCCTTCAGCCTATTGTGGAAAATGCAGTCAATCATGGAATCCGTAATATTGACTGGGAGGGAAAAATATTACTGGAAATTACCGGAGCGGAGAATCAGATTCTTATCCGGATAAAAGATAATGGAAAAGGGATGAGTCAGGAACGGATCCGGGAGGTCCTGAGCGGGAATTCCGGAGAGGCTGAGGAACAGTCAGATTCTACAGGAGTAGGGATGAATAATGTGATCAGCCGTCTGGAGCTTTATTACGATCAGAAAAATCTGGTAGAGATCAACAGTCAGGGCGTAAATATGGGAACAGAGATTATATTGAGACTTCCACGAACAGGAGGAAAAAAGTAAATGTACAGAATCATGCTGGCAGATGATGAAGGAATCATGCTTGAAGCACTGAAAAATATTATTACCTCCAATTTTGGAGAGGAGTGTGAGATCGCCACTGCAAAAACAGGAAGAGCGGTCATTGAGCTTGCAGAAAGCTTCCGCCCGGATATTGCCTTTATGGATATTCAGATGCCCGGTCTTAATGGGATCCAGGCAATGAAGGAAATCCGGAAATATAATAAAAATATGCTTTTTATTGTTATTTCCGCCTATGACAAATTCAGCTATGCACGGGAAGCCATTAATCTGGGAGTTCTGGAATATCTGACCAAACCGGTAAATAAACGTGTGGTTATCGATGTGTGCATGAAAGCGATGAAAAAAGTAGATGAGGACAGACAGAAGAGAAGTGATGATCTGGAAATCCGTGAAAAACTGGAGACGGTGATCCCTATTCTGGAAAGTGGCTATTTATATAATATCCTTCTGATGGACAGCTTTCATAATTATAATGACAATTACAGACAGCTTCTTGGTATACAGGAAAAGTATGGTTTTATGATCGTAGTGGAATTTGGAGACAGTCAGGAAAACGGAGAACTGACAAATGCGGTAGGAGCAGGAGTGCGTGCAGAAAAGTTTTATCCGGATATCAGGGAGATCGCCAGAGAGTTTTTTCACTGTCTGGTAGGACCTGTTATGGGAAACCGGGTGGTTCTTCTGATTCCGTATGAAAATGCTTCTATTGATTATGATGAACGTGTTCATATCCTGACCAAAACAAGAAATATGATCTATAAGCTGGAAACAAGGATAGACAGCCGATTTCGCGCAGGTATAGGAAGGATCCGGGAAGAACAGAATTTAAGGGAATCCTATTCAGAAGCTGTACAGGCCCTCAGAGAGGGAAAAAGCCACGTTGTACATATCAATGATATTCCGGCTGAGGCGGAAAGTGAAGAAGAATGTCCGGAAGAGGTGAAAAAAAGCTATATCAGAGAAATTGAAAGCCTGAAAACCAGGGAAGAGGTCAGAAGATGGTTCCGTGAGCAGGAAAAGAAGTTCCGTATAAATGCAGGCGCTGACAGAGAAAAAAGATCAGAATCTGTTATGGAGAAAGCCAAAGACTATATCCGGCAGAATTTCCAGAAGGATCTGACACTGGATGAAGTCTCAAAGATTGTGGATATCAGTCCCTATTACTTCAGTAAGCTTTTTAAACAGGAAACAGGAGAGAACTTTATCGAGTATCTGACGAAGATAAGGATGAAAAATGCGGAGAAGCTTCTTTTAGATCCCTCTTATTCTATTAAAGAAATCTGCGTAATGTCCGGTTATGGAGATCCTAATTATTTCAGCAGGATCTTTAAGAAATATGAAGGAGTAACTCCAAGTGAATATAGAGAAAGGCTGGGATAACATATGAAAAAAGTTGGAAAAGGGTGTCTTATTCTGGTTTTTGTACTGTTGTTTCTGGGAGGCTGTGGAGAGAAAAATCAGAAAACAGAAGAACATATTGAAATAGAAAGCGATCAGGAAGAAAAAGAAGTCAGCATCGGATTGAGCTTTGATTCTTTTGTGATCGAGAGATGGCTTCGAGACAGAGACGCATTTGTGTCAGCGGCAGACAAGCTGGGAGCAGAGGTCAATGTGCAGAATGCAAATGGAGATCTTCAGGAACAGATTGAACAGATCCGCTATCTGATCAAAAAACAGGTGGATGTTCTGGTTGTGGTGGCGGCGGACTGTCAGGCTCTTTCCAGGATCATGCTGGAGGCAAAGGATGCGGGGATCCACACGATCTCTTATGATCGTCTGATCCAGAATGCGGATTCAGACCTTTACATTTCTTTTGACAATGAAAAAGTAGGAGAATATATGGCGGAAGCACTGGTCGGGGCAATACCTGAGGGAGGAGAAATCTTTATGCTTCAGGGACCGGAAGAGGATAATAATGTAAAGCTTGTACGGGAAGGATTTAACCGTGTGATAGAGGACAGCAGCCTTAAAGTGGTCTATCAGAGCAACTGCCCGGGCTGGCTGGCAGAGCAGGCGGCAGAGGATCTGAATGAAGGACTGAAGCGGTTCCCTGATGTAAAAGGGATCATGTGTGGAAATGACGATATTGCAAGCCAGGTGGTGAATACTCTGGCAGAGACAAGGAGAGCGGGAAGTCTTGCGGTAGCAGGACAGGACGGAGACGTTGCAGCCTGCCAGAGGATCGTGGAGGGAACACAGACGATGACGGCCTACAAATCTGTGGAAAGTCTGGCGGAAAAGGCAGCTGAAATGGCAGTAAAGCTTGCGAAAGGAGAGGATCTGGGACTGGATGGAAAAACCATGGATGATGGCTCCTATGACGTACCATGCTATTTCCTGGAACCGGAATATGTCTCCAGTGAAAATATGGATCAGGTGATCATAGAAGGAGGCGTTCACAACAGGGATGATGTATATCTGAATGTGCAGAATCAGGATTTTAATGTTAAAAACAGTCAATAGGATTTTTTTGCAACAAAAATGTCTTGTATCATACAGGACATTTTTTTATTTGAAAAAAATCTCCAGAACCATGCCAACTAACTCCAGACTGCCTCATGCTATAGTAAGTACATCAAAAGGAACGAAAACCTAAAAAAGAAAACGGAGGAATTCATTATGAGAAGAAAAGTTCTTGCAGGTCTTTTGACAGTAGCTATGGCAGCCGGATTTGTAGCTGTACCGGCATTACAGACAGAGGTTAAGGCAGATGACAAAAAACTTGTAGGTGTGGCAATGCCTACCAAGGATCTTCAGAGATGGAACCAGGACGGCGAAAATATGAAAAAATCTCTGGAAGAAGCAGGATTTGAAGTAGATCTTCAGTATGCATCCAATGATGTTGCAACTCAGGTATCTCAGGTTGAGAACATGATTTCCAATGCGTGCGATATCCTTGTCATTGCTTCAATTGATGGAAGCTCTCTGGGCGAGCCGCTGAAACAGGCAAAAGAAGCGGGAATCCCGGTTATCGCATATGACCGTCTTCTGATGGAATCTGATGCGGTTTCCTACTATGCAACATTTGATAACTATATGGTAGGACAGAAACAGGGCGAATATATTGAAGAGGCTCTGAACCTGAAAGAAGAAAAAGGACCGTTTAACATTGAGCTTGTTGCAGGCGCACCGGATGACAACAACGCAAAATTCTTCTTCGGCGGCGCTATGGACGTGCTTCAGCCGTACATTGACGGGGGTGTTCTCGTAGTGAAATCCGGACAGACAGAATTTGAGAAATGCGCAACTCAGGCATGGGATACAGCAAAGGCTCAGGACAGAATGGATACCATTATTGCAGGTAACTACTCTGACGGAACAACACTTGACGCTGTTCTCTGCTCCAATGACTCCACAGCCCTTGGCGTAGCAAACTCTCTGGCAGCTTCCTACACCGGCGATTATCCGGTTGTTACAGGTCAGGACTGTGATATTGCAAATGTGAAAAACCTTGCAGCCGGAAAACAGGCTATGGATATCTTTAAAGATACACGTACACTTGCAGACCAGGTTGTTAAGATGGTTGAGTCCGTTCTGAACGGTGAAGAAGCAGAAGTAAACGATACGGAAAGCTATGACAATGGTACAGGCATCATTCCGACATACCTTTGCGAGCCAACCGTTGTAACAGCAGACAACTATGAAGAAATCATTATTGATTCCGGTTACTACACAGCAGATCAGCTTAAATAAAACTAAAGACTAAGAAAGGGGCGGTTTCCGCCCCCTTCTCATTTAAAATTTAGGGAGGGATATCATTGGCTAAAATACTTTTGGAAATGAAAAATATTACCAAGACTTTCCCTGGTGTGAAGGCACTGGACAATGTAAATCTGAAGGTGGAAGAGGGAGAGATCCACGCTCTGGTAGGCGAGAACGGCGCTGGAAAATCCACTCTTATGAACGTACTCAGCGGTATTTATCCATATGGCTCTTATGAGGGAGATATCATTTATAATGGTGAGATCTGCAGATTTGCAAAAATTAAAGACAGTGAAGAAAAAGGGATCGTTATCATACATCAGGAACTTGCGCTGATCCCCTATATGACTATCGGGGAAAATATGTATCTCGGAAACGAGAGGGGAACTGCCGCTTCGATCAACTGGAATGAAACCTACGGAGAGGCAGATAAATATTTGAAAACAGTAGGACTGGAAGAATCTTCCCGTACTTTGATCAAAGATATAGGAGTAGGCAAGCAGCAGCTTGTAGAGATTGCAAAGGCTCTTGCAAAACATGCAAAGCTTCTGATTCTGGATGAGCCGACTGCTTCTCTGAATGAGGATGACTCCAGAGCGCTTCTGGAACTTCTTCTGAAATTCAAAAAGGAAGGCATGACTTCCATTATTATTTCACATAAGCTGAATGAAATTTCTTATGTGGCAGATAAGATCACAGTAATCCGCGACGGATCTACCATTGAAACTCTGGACAAAAAGACGGATGATATTTCTGAAGGACGTATCATTCAGGGAATGGTAGGACGTGAACTTACCGACCGCTTCCCGAAACGTCCTCATGTAAAGATCGGTGATGTGTCTATGGAGGTTAAAAACTGGACAGTTCATCACCCGCTGTATTCTGAGAGGAAAGTAGTAGATAATGCTTCCTTTAAAGTCCATAAGGGAGAGGTAGTGGGTATTTCCGGACTTATGGGAGCAGGGCGTACAGAGCTTGCCATGAGTATTTTTGGAAAAAGCTATGGAACAGGCATCAGCGGACAGGTGTTTATGAATGGAAAAGAAGTAACTATGAACACCGTTTCTGATGCGATCAAACAGAAACTTGCTTATGTAACGGAAGACAGAAAAGGCAATGGTCTGATCTTAAGTAATTCGATCAAAACAAACACCACTCTGGCTAACCTTGGAAACGTCAGCAGCCATGGCGTACTTGACGCAGACAAAGAGTATGCGGTAGCAGATGAATACAGGGAAAAGCTGAAAACCAAATGTCCTACCGTAGAACAGAACGTTGGAAATTTAAGCGGAGGTAATCAGCAGAAGGTACTGTTGGCAAAATGGATGTTTACAGAACCGGATATCTTGATTCTTGATGAACCTACAAGGGGTATTGATGTAGGTGCAAAATATGAGATCTACTGTATTATCAATGACCTGGTCGCAGCGGGCAAATCCGTGATCATGATTTCATCGGAACTTCCCGAGGTTCTTGGTATGTCTGACAGGATCTATATCATGAATGAAGGAAGAATTGTGGGTGAGGTTGATGGAAAGGAAGCAACCCAGGAAATGATCATGTCACGTATTTTGAAATCAAGTAAAGGAGAATAAGCCATGGAAAACAAGATCAGAGTTTCTGAAGTATTGAAAAAATATACGATGGTTATTGTACTTGCACTGGTAATCATTTTGTTTACAGTGAATACAGGAGGAAAAATGCTTCTTCCGCAGAATGTCAATAACCTGATCGTACAAAATGCATATGTATTTATTCTGGCAACAGGTATGCTGTTCTGTATTCTGACAGGAGGAAATATCGACCTGTCCGTAGGCTCCATTGTCTGTTTCGTTGGAGCTGTAGGCGGAAAAATGATGGTAACAAACGGAATGAATCCTTACCTTACCATGATCGTGATGCTTCTGGTAGGTCTTCTTATCGGCGCATGGCAGGGATTCTGGATTGCCTATGTGCGTATCCCTCCATTTATTGTAACTCTTGCAGGTATGCTGATATTCCGAGGTCTTTCCAATGTTGTTCTGGAAGGTATGACGCTGGCTCCAATGCCGGACAGCTTCCTGGCATTGTTTAATAACTATGTACCGGATTTCTTTGGAGTAGAAGGCTTTAATCTGACCTGCTTCCTTGTGGGAGTGATCGTCTGTGTGATCTATGTGCTTCTTGTTATCAGAGGCCGTATTACAAGAGCCAAAAAAGGATATCGTGTAGAGCCTTTCGGCGGAGTGCTGATCAAAATGATCGTGATCTGTGCAGCAGTTCTGGCATTTATGTTCCGTCTGGCACAGTATAAAGGTATTCCAAATTCTCTGGTATGGATCGCTGTTGTAATTGCAGTGTATACTTATATTGCTTCTAAGACCACAGTAGGCCGTCATTTTTATGCGGTAGGCGGCAATGAAAAGGCTACTAAGCTTTCCGGTATCAACACGAACAGAGTTTATTTTCTTGCTTATCTGAATATGGGATTTCTGTCAGCAGTTGCAGGCATGATCACAACAGCCCGCCTGAATTCTGCCAACCCGACAGCCGGAACAAGCTTTGAGATGGATGCCATCGGTGCCTGCTTTATCGGCGGTGCGTCTGCATACGGCGGAACAGGAACAGTTCCCGGCGTTATTATCGGTGCTCTTCTGATGGGTGTTCTGAACCTTGGTATGAGTATCATGGGAGTTGACCAGAACATGCAGAAGGTGGTTAAGGGTCTTGTACTTCTGGCAGCCGTTATCTTTGACGTAGTCAGCAAGAGAAAATCCTTTATTGTAAAATAAAAAGACAATTATGAAAATCACATCCCCGGACCGGACTGATGGTCCGGGGATATTTGTACCGGTGAACAGATTGAAATAAGAAAAACTGTCTGGTATAGTAGTTTTATGTAATTACATGTTTTACCAAGGAGAAAATACTTATGCCATGCACAACAATTTTAATCGGAAAAAAAGCCTCTTATGACGGCTCAACGATTGTTGCGAGAAACGAAGATTCTCCTTCCGGAGAGTTTTGTGCCAAGAGACTGGAAGTCATGAAGCCGGAAGATCAGCCCAGACTTTATAAATCTGTTCTTTCCCATGTAGAGATTCCTCTTCCGGAAGCTCCTGTGCAGTATACATACCTTCCAAACAGCGATACAGTGGAAGGAATCTGGGGCGCCTACGGCGTCAATGAAAAAAATGTGTCTATGACTGCAACAGAAACCTTAACTACCAATGCAAGAGTGGCAGGAGGAGATCCTCTTGTGGTTTACAGAAAAGCGCAGGGAGATCAGCCTGAAATCAAAGGCGGAATCGGAGAGGAGGATCTGGTAACGATTGTCCTTCCCTATATTTCTTCGGCAAGAGAAGGTGTACAGAGACTGGGAAACCTTCTGGAAACTTACGGAACCTATGAGATGAATGGAATTGCTTTTCAGGATGAGAATGAGATCTGGTGGCTGGAAACCATCGGAGGTCATAACTGGATCGCAAAAAGAGTACCGGATAATGAATATGTGGTAATGCCAAACCAGCTTGGAATTGACAGTTTTGATCTGGAGGATGCTTACGGGGAAGAAAGAAACCATATGTGTTCCGGGACTTTAAGAAAGCTGATAGAAGAAAATCATCTGGATCTTCGCATGGATCCGGAAGAGGAGTTTAATCCCAGGGATGCCTTTGGCTCTCATGACGATTCTGACCATGTTTACAATACACCCCGTGCCTGGGCTATGCTTCGTTATTTTAATCCCCGTACTTATACCTGGGACGGTCCGGATGCAGAATATGGTCCGGAGGATGATGACCTTCCATGGTCTCTTGTTCCGGAAAAAAAGATTACCGTAGAAGACGTGAAATGGGTTCTCTCTAATCATTATCAGGGAACACCGTATGATGTATACGGAAAGAAAAATAAAGAGGCTGGCATATACCGGGCAATTGGCGTAAACAGAAATAACGCTCTGGGTCTGGTGCAGATCAGACCTTATATGCCGGAGCCTTTGAAGGTTCTTCAGTGGCTGGCTGTGGGATCCAATGTATTTAATGCCATGATTCCTGTTTATCCTCATGTGGATAAGATGCCGGAATATCTTTCAAAGGCATATGTAAAGCCAACGACAGAAAGCTTCTACTGGGTAAACCGGATTATCGGAGCCCTGGCGGACGCTCATTATTATGAGAACCAGTCCAATATTGAACGGTATCAGGCAGCGGTAGACCGTAAGGTATATGCGCTGGTCAATAAATTTGACCGGGAATTTATGGAGAAAAAGCCTGAAAATGAGAAAGCGTTTTTTGAGGCCGCCAATCAGGAGATTTCTGATTTTACACAAGAGAAGACAACAGAGGTTCTGGATAAGGTGCTGTTTACCTCAAGCAGTTTGATGAGGAATGGATTTTCCAGAAGCGATTCCTGAAAAAGGCTTGACAGAAGGAATTTATTCATTTTATAATATAGTCTGCATATACAATCACGTAAAAACTGTGATGGAGACAGTAAGCCGCAGACATTACAGACTGACTGAGAAGAGATCGAACGCTTCAGAGAACCGGGGGCAGGTGGAAGCCCGGCGCAAGTAGAAACGGCTGAATATCACTCCGGAGTTTCCAGCCTGAAACTGACAGGGAATAGGGTCGGACGGTTTCCCGCCGTTAAAGGGGACATGTATTGGCAGGATTTTGCCTGTACAGTGTATGAGGTGGTGCGAAGTGAAGTATACTCTCGTCCTTTTACAGGACGGGAGTTTTTTATTTGTTAGGAAAGCAGTACATTCTGTACTAACTTTCCTAACAAACAAAAAACGCTCCGCGAGGATGCGACCAGATGCATACGGAATATGACTGCCCATGGCAGTCTGCATCTGGCGCGCAAAGCGGAACAAGTCCCTCAACGATTGAGGGATTTAGGGGGTTCGAGGCGGACTCGTCCGCTTTTCTATTATTCATATACTACCAGTTATGAGACAGGAGGAATTTATCGTGTATCAGAAAGTAGATACGAACCTGAACTTTGTTGACCGTGAAAAAAAGGTCGAGCAGTTCTGGAAAGAAAACCATATTTTTGAAAAAAGTATGGACAGCCGTAAGGAAGGAGAAACCTATACCTTTTATGATGGACCGCCTACCGCTAACGGCAAACCTCACATCGGCCATGTACTGACCCGTGTTATCAAGGATATGATTCCCAGATACCGTACAATGAAAGGAAACATGGTTCCGCGTAAGGCAGGCTGGGACACTCACGGACTTCCGGTAGAGCTTGAGGTTGAGAAGAAACTTGGACTTGACGGCAAGGAGCAGATCGAGGCTTACGGTATGGAGCCGTTTATCCAGCAGTGTAAGGAAAGTGTCTGGAAATACAAAGGAATGTGGGAGAATTTTTCCTCTACTGTTGGTTTCTGGGCAGACATGGATCATCCTTATGTAACCTATGACGACAACTATATTGAGTCTGAGTGGTGGGCTCTTAAAGAAATCTGGAATAAAGATCTTCTTTATAAAGGATTTAAGATCGTGCCTTACTGCCCACGCTGCGGAACCCCGCTTTCTGCACAGGAGGTTTCCCAGGGCTATAAGACAGTCAAGGAACGTTCTGCAATCGTTCGTTTTAAGGTTGTAGGAGAGGATGCTTATTTCCTGGCATGGACAACCACACCATGGACACTTCCTTCCAACCTGGCACTCTGTGTAAATCCGGATGAGACTTACTGTAAGGTAAAGGCAGCAGACGGATACACCTATTATATGGCAGAGGCTCTTCTGGACAAGGTTCTTGGTAAGCTTGCCAAAGAGGATGAAAAGGCTTACGAGGTTCTGGAAACCTATAAAGGAACCGATCTGGAATACAAAGAGTATGAGCCTCTCTGGGAATGTACCAGAGAAGCAGCTGCAAAGCAGAAGAAAAAAGCGCATTATGTAGTATGCGACAGCTATGTTACCATGAGCGACGGTACCGGTATCGTTCATATTGCTCCGGCATTTGGTGAGGACGATAACCGTGTGGGCCGCGATTACAACCTTCCGTTTGTACAGTTTGTAGACGGACAGGGAAATATGGCAAAAGAAACTCCATATGCAGGAGTATTTGTAAAGAAGGCAGATCCGCTTGTACTTGTTGACCTTGACAAAGAAGGCAAGCTGTTTGATGCTCCGAAGTTTGAGCACGACTATCCGCACTGCTGGCGCTGCGACACACCGCTGATCTACTATGCACGGGAGTCCTGGTTCATCAAAATGACAGCAGTAAAGGACGATCTGATCCGCAACAATAATACCATCAACTGGATTCCGGAAAGCATCGGAAAAGGCCGTTTCGGCGACTGGCTGGAAAACGTTCAGGACTGGGGTATTTCCAGAAACCGTTACTGGGGCACACCACTGAATATCTGGCAGTGTGAATGTGGACATATGCACTCCATCGGAAGCCGTCAGGAGCTTTATGAGATGAGCGGTGATGAGAAGGCGAAGACCGTAGAGCTTCATCGCCCTTACATTGATGAGATCACTATGAAGTGTCCGGAGTGCGGCGGAACCATGCACCGTGTACCGGAGGTAATTGACTGCTGGTTTGACTCAGGAGCCATGCCTTTTGCACAGCATCATTATCCATTTGAAAATCAGGATCTGTTTGAACAGCAGTTCCCGGCAGATTTCATTTCCGAGGCAGTTGACCAGACAAGAGGATGGTTCTATTCTCTTCTGGCAGAATCCACTCTGCTGTTTAACAAGGCTCCGTACAGAAATGTTATCGTTCTTGGCCATGTACAGGATGAGAACGGACAGAAGATGAGTAAGTCCAAAGGAAACGCAGTAGATCCTTTTGATGCTCTTGAAAAATACGGCGCAGACGCGATCCGCTGGTATTTCTATATCAACAGTGCTCCATGGCTTCCGAACCGTTTCCACGGCAAGGCAGTTGTAGAGGGACAGCGTAAATTTATGAGCACACTTTGGAATACTTATGCATTCTTTGTGCTTTATGCGAATATTGATGAATTTAATCCGACGAAATATACACTGGATTACGATCAGCTTCCGGTTATGGACAAATGGCTTCTCAGCAAGCTGAACTCTGTGGTAAAAGCAGTAGATGAAAATCTGGCAAACTACAAGATCCCGGAAAGTGCAAGAGCTCTTCAGGAATTTGTAGATGAAATGAGTAACTGGTATGTAAGAAGAAGCCGCGAGCGTTTCTGGGCAAAGGGAATGGAGCAGGATAAGATCAATGCCTATATGACTCTTTATACAGCCCTTGTGACAATCTCCAAGGCTGCAGCGCCTATGATTCCGTTTATGACAGAGGACATGTACCAGAACCTGGTAAGAAGCGTAGATAAGAACACACCGGAAAGTATCCATCTCTGCGACTTCCCTGAAGTAAAAACAGAATGGATCAACAAAGAACTGGAAGAGGACATGGAAGCTCTTCTGAAGGTGGTTGTTCTTGGACGTGCGGCAAGAAATACGGCCAATATCAAGAACCGTCAGCCTATCGGCACAATGTATGTAAAATCTGAGAAAGAAATGGATCAGTTCTACACAGACATTATTGCAGACGAGCTGAATGTAAAAGAGGTTAAATTTGCAAAAGATGTAGAATCCTTTATTTCCTACAGCTTTAAACCGCAGCTCCGTACTGTGGGACCAAAGTATGGCAAGCTTCTGGGCGGTATCCGTACAGCCCTTACAGAGATGAATGGTACAGCGGCTATGAAGAAACTGAAGGAAACAGGACTTCTTACTCTGGATATCAATGGAAATAAAGTGGAACTGGCTGAGGAGGATCTCCTGATCGAGACTGCCCAGACAGAAGGCTATGTAACAGAGACAGACGGAGATACTTCTGTAGTCCTGGATACAAACCTGACACCGGAGCTGATCGAAGAGGGATTTGTCCGCGAGATCATCAGTAAGATCCAGACTATGCGAAAAGAGGCTGGTTTTGAGGTTATGGATAAGATCCATGTTTATGCAAAGGATAACAAGTGTATCATGGATATTATGGAAAAACATAAAGAGGAGATCATGTCAGAAGTGCTGGCAGAGGAGATCACCCTCAATGAAACCGATGGTTATGTAAAAGAATGGAATATCAATAAAGAGAATGTTGTTCTCGGAGTAACCAGAAAGTAGGAGGAAAGAGAAAATGATTAACAAGCAGTTTAAAAAAGAGGCGTTTAAAGAAAGCGTGAAAGAAAACGTAAAGTTTTTATACCGCAAGACACTGGAGGAGGCAACACAGGAGCAGATCTTCCAGGCAGTCAGCTATACAGTAAAGGACGTGATCATTGATAACTGGCTGGAGTCACAGAATGCATATCACGAAAAGGATCCGAAGATTGTTTATTATATGTCCATGGAGTTCCTTATGGGACGTGCCCTTGGAAACAACCTTCTGAACCTTACCGCATATAACGAGGTAAAGGAAGCTCTTGATGAGCTGGGACTTGACCTGAACGCGATCGAAGACCAGGAGCCGGATCCGGCTCTTGGAAACGGCGGTCTGGGACGTCTGGCAGCATGCTTCCTGGATTCTCTGGCAACCCTGAACTACTGTGCATACGGCTGTGGTATCCGTTACCGCTATGGTATGTTCAAACAGCAGATCAAGGATGGTTTCCAGTATGAGGTACCGGATAACTGGCTGAAAAACGGATATCCTTTTGAACTGCGCCGTCCGGAATATGCAAAGGAAGTACACTTCGGCGGATATGTACGTGTAGAGTACGATCAGGCTACCGGCACAAATAAATTCATCCATGAAGGATACCAGGCAGTAAAAGCAGTTCCGTTTGATATGCCGATCCTTGGATATAACAACAAGATCGTAAACACTCTTCGTATCTGGGATGCAGAGCCGATCGTTGATTTCGGACTTGATTCCTTTGATAAGGGTGACTACAAGAAGGCGGTAGAGCAGGAAAACCTTGCCCGCAATATCGTAGAGGTACTTTATCCGAACGATAACCATATGGCAGGTAAAGAGCTTCGTCTGAAACAGCAGTATTTCTTTGTTTCTGCCAGTCTTCAGGCAGCAATTGAAAAATACAAAAAAGACCATGATGATATCCGCAAGCTTTATGAGAAGGTTGTCTTCCAGATGAACGATACTCATCCGACTGTGGCAGTTGCAGAGCTTATGCGTATCCTTATGGACGAAGAAGGTCTTGGCTGGGATGAGGCTTGGGAGATCACAACCAAGTGTGTTGCTTATACAAACCATACTATTATGTCCGAGGCACTGGAAAAATGGCCGATCGAGCTGTTCTCCAGACTTCTTCCCCGTGTATACCAGATCATCGAGGAGATCAACAGAAGATTCATCCTTGATATCCAGGCTAAATATCCGGGTAACTATGAGAAAATCAAAAAGATGGCGATCATCTATGATGGTCAGGTAAAAATGGCTCACCTTGCAATCGCTGCAGGCTTCTCTGTAAACGGTGTTGCAAGACTTCACACAGAGATCCTGAAAAACCAGGAGCTGAGAGACTTCTATGAGATGATGCCGGAAAAATTCAACAACAAGACAAACGGTATCACACAGAGACGTTTCCTGCTTCACGGAAACCAGCTTCTTGCAAACTGGGTAACCGATCATATCGGACCGGAATGGATCACAGATCTTTCCCAGATCAGCAAGCTGAAACTTTATGTGGATGACGAAAAGGCACAGCAGGAGTTCATGAACATCAAATACCAGAACAAGGTTCGCCTTGCAAAATATATTCTGGAGCATAACGGTGTTGAGGTAGATCCGCGTTCCATCTTCGATGTTCAGGTTAAGAGACTTCACGAGTACAAACGTCAGCTTCTGAATATCCTTCATGTGATTTATCTGTATGACCAGATCAAGCTTCATCCGGAGATGGATTTCTACCCGAGAACCTTTATCTTCGGTGCAAAGGCTTCTGCAGGTTATCATACAGCCAAGAAGATCATCAAACTGATCAACTCAGTTGCAGATGTGGTAAATAACGATAAGTCCATCAACAACAAGCTGAAAGTTGTATTTATTGAGAACTATCGTGTATCCAATGCAGAGATGATCTTTGCCGCTGCAGATGTTTCCGAGCAGATTTCCACAGCAAGTAAAGAGGCTTCCGGTACAGGTAACATGAAGTTCATGCTGAACGGTGCACCTACTCTGGGAACTATGGACGGTGCAAACGTGGAGATTGTTGAGGAGGTTGGAGAGGAAAACGCATTTATCTTCGGTCTCAGCTCTGATGAAGTCATCAATTATGAGAACAATGGCGGTTATGATCCAAACGTGATCTACAACACAGACGGCGAGATCCGTCAGGTTCTTATGGAGCTGATCAACGGAACCTTCTCTCATGATACAGAACTGTTCCGCGACCTGTATGATTCCCTTCTTACAACGAAGAATACAGACCGTGCAGACAGATACTTTATCCTGGCTGACTTCCGTTCCTATGCGGCAGCACAGAAACGTGTAGAGGAAGCATACCGCGACGAAAAACGCTGGGCTCGTATGGCAATGATGAACACTGCATGCAGCGGTAAGTTCACATCAGACAGAACAATCCAGGAATATGTAGACGATATCTGGCATCTGGATAAGGTTATGATCGAGACAAAATAAAGAATACGCTGATACAGCAGAGAAAGAGCTGCTGCAGACTTTTGAACCATAATAGGGAGAAGGTCTGCAGCGGCTCTTTTTACTTATGCTGACAAAGCCAATATGCAAAGAGATAGAATTTGTACGGGATTTCTGTAGTTATTACACTGTATCAGAATCAGAGAGGCTGATAGAATGAAAATTAAATACAGAAATATACGGAGGCAGCAAAGTTTACTATGAAAGAACATGGAGCAAATAGATTATTGGATGAATTTATTGGAGAGATCCGGGAGAAGGCGTCAGACTGGCCGGAGCTTCTGGAAATTTTTGAAAACTGTTATCAGAATACATTGAACACTACCGTTCATCAGATGGCGGATGGGACGACTCATGTGATTACTGGAGATATTCCTGCAATGTGGCTCAGAGACTCGGCGGCGCAGCTCCGCCCTTATATTTTTCCTGCAAAGAAAAACAGAGAGCTGCAGGAGATTATTGCAGGTCTGGTCAGACGGCAGTTTTTTTACATTTGTATAGATGGATATGCCAATGCGTTTAATGAAGAGCCAAACGGAGCCTGCTGGGAAAAGGACGATCCGGATCAGAATCCCTGGGTATGGGAGAGAAAATTTGAGGTAGATTCTCTCTGCTATCCAGTGCAGCTTGCCTGGCTTCTCTGGAAAAATACAGGCTGTGTTTCTCAGTTTGATGATAATTTTCAGAAAGGAGCAAAAAGGATTCTGGAGATCTTCCGTACAGAACAGTACCACGAAGAGCGATCTTTGTATCGGTTCCAGAGGACGGGAAGTTATTTTCAGGATACGCTTTCCAGAGAAGGAAAGGGCGCGTTGGTGAAATCCGGTACAGGTCTTATCTGGTCCGGTTTCCGGCCAAGTGATGATGCCTGTACCTATGGCTATCTGATTCCGTCCAATATGTTTGCAGTGGTGATTCTTGGTTATCTGGAAGAAATTGAAAGAGAATACTGGAAAGATACACAGATGGAAATGGAGACAAGGACTCTCCGGGAGCAGGTCTATGAGGCTGTGGAAAAAGAAGGAAAAACACGGACAGAAGAGTTTGGAATGATCTACGCTTATGAAACAGACGGATGGGGAATGTATAATCTTATGGACGATGCAAATGTACCCAGTCTTCTGGCAATGGATTATCTGGGATATCCGGCAGACCGGGAAACGGCAGAAAATACCCGAAAGTTTTTGCTGAGTGATGCCAATCCTTATTATTTTAAAGGAGCAAAAGCAGACGGTATTGGAAGCCCTCATACTCCATCCGGGTATATCTGGCATATTGCAAAGGCTGTGGAAGGATTGACCAGTACCTCTCTGGAGAAAAAAACGGAGATCCTTCGTACAATGGCAGCTACCACTGCAGGAAAAAAGGTCATGCATGAAGGCTTTTTCTGTGAAGATGATCGTAGATATACGAGAGAGTGGTTTTCCTGGGCAAACGCTATGTATGTGGAGCTGTTTCTGGATGTGCTGGGTTATCGGCTGGAAAAATAAAGACACACGAAGAGAAAAGTGCGGCCGCAAAATATCTTGAATTTGTACACTAAACATAGAAAATGGAAAATTGTACAGAGACAGCAGATTGAGTACAATAAGAGCAGAAAAAAGGAAAATCAGGAGGATTCCTATGAAAGACATGTTTTTAACCGACAGAAAACTGGACAGAAGAATTTCAGAGATTAAGAACTACAGATATAGAGATGCAAAGGATCTGAAGGAATTTGCAGTATGTGAAGATGAGCAGGGAGTAGTTAATCCGGTTGTTCCTACAAACTTTGAAGGATGGGACAGGATTTATACAGGAGACTGCTGGTCAGGAAGAGACCGTTACCTGTGGATGCATAAGGAGATTCATATTCCGGAGGAATGGAAAGGCAGACGTGTAGTTGGCGTTTTTGATTTCGGAAATACCGGAGCAGGAAACAACAGTGGATTTGAAGCTATGTGTTACATTAACGAGAAGCCTTATCAGGGTGTTGATGTAAATCACAAGGAAGTTTTCTTCCCGGAAGAATTATATGGAATCACTTTCAGCCTTACGTTCCGTCTCTGGTCAGGACTGGAGGGAGGCGGAGCTCCCAGAAGCCAGGAGCATAAGATCCGTCAGGCAGATCTTGCATGGCTGGATGAAAAAGCAGATGATTTTTATTATATGGGCTCCCTGATCCTGGATACGATCAAAAATCTGGAAGATGGAAATCCGGTAAAATATGACCTGAGGATTGCACTGGATAAAGCCTGTCACTGCATTGACTGGGCTTATCCGGGAAGCGATGTTTTTTATGATACTTTACATCAGGCAGATGATCTTCTGAACCAGAGGATTGATGATATGGGGAAACATTCTTCTGTAAATGTAACCTGCGTAGGACATACCCATATTGATATGGCATGGCTCTGGAGATTAAAACATACTCACGAAAAAGCTTCCCGTTCGTTTTCCACTGTACTGAGAATGATGGAAATGTTCCCGGAATATATTTTCCTTCAGACACAGCCTCAGCTATATGCTTATATCAAGGAAGACTTTCCGGAGATCTATGAAGAAATCAAAAAACGTGTAAAAGAGGGACGCTGGGAAGCAGATGGCGGTATGTGGGTCGAAGCGGACTGTAATCTTACGAGCGGAGAATCCCTGACCCGTCAGATTCTCATTGGAAGCCGATTCCTGAAAGAAGAATTTGGGAAAGATGTAGAATACCTGTGGCTGCCAGACGTATTTGGTTATTCCTGGGCGCTTCCTCAGATTCTTAAAAAATCCGGCATTGATATGTTTATGACTACCAAGATCAGCTGGAACCAGTTTAACCGTATGCCTCATGATACCTTTAACTGGAAGGGAATGGATGGAACAGAAGTCCTGACGCATTTTATTACCACTCCAGAACCATGGAATGAACCGGGCTCCTGGTTTTATACCTACAATGGACTTCTTACTGCAAAAACAGTAAAAGGTGTATGGGACGCCTACAGTGAAAAAGAAATGAATAAAGATCTTCTGATCTCTTATGGATATGGAGACGGAGGCGGCGGTGTAAACCGTGATCTTCTGGAAGCAAGAAGAAGGATTGACAAGATTCCGGGACTGCCGAATCTGAAGACCGGAACTGCAGGAGAATATTTCCGGAATCTGAAAGAAACTGTTAAAAATACAGATCAGTATGTACATACCTGGGACGGAGAGCTTTATCTGGAATATCACAGAGGAACTTATACCAGTCAGGGCTATAATAAAAGAATGAACCGCAAAATGGAGCTTCTGTACCGTAAGGCAGAGTGGCTGACCGCCATGAAAGCTCTGGCGCAGGGCAAGCTGGAAGAGGCTCAGCAGGACAAGCTTACAGAAGGCTGGAAACTGATCCTGACCAATCAGTTCCACGATATTATTCCTGGATCTTCTATTCATGAAGTATATGAAGATTCCAGAAGAGACTATGAAAAAGTAAGAAAGATCGGAGAAGAGGTTGCGGCAGAAGCAGAAAGTGTTCTGACAGAAGCAAAAGAAAACTGCTTCACCGTATACAATGCTTCCGGATGGGAAATGAACGATATCGTAGGGATCCCAGAGGAAAAAAACGGAATCTGCGTGGATACAGAAGGAAATGAACTGACAGTACAGAAGGCAGACGGAATCCAGTATGTTCATGTGACAGATATTCCTGCAATGGGACATAAGGTGATCCTTTTTAAAGAAGGAGAACTTCCGAAAAAGAACACTGCTTTTGCCGTAAATGGAAAGAATATCGAAACACCGTTCTATTCTATTTCTCTTAATGATTATGGTCAGATCACAAGACTGTATGACAAGGAACAGGAAAGAGAAGTCCTTGCACAGGGAGAACGGGGAAATGTTCTTCAGATGTTTGAAGATAAGCCGATCGATAACGATGCCTGGGATATTGATATCTTTTATCAGCAGAAAATGCGTGAGATTACAGAGCTTACAAGCTTTGAGGTAACGCAGTGCGGCCCGCTCCGTCTTGTAATTCACATGGGATGGAAATATATGAATACTGTAATCGGTCAGGATATGATTCTGTACAGTACAGACAGACGGATTGACTTTAAGACAGATGTGGACTTCCATGAAAGACAACAGCTTCTGAAAGCTGCATTCTGTGTGGATATCAGAAGTACCTATGCAACCTACGATATTCAGTATGGCAATGTACGCCGTCCGAATCATTGGAATACAAGCTGGGATCAGGCAAGATTTGAATCCGTAGGGCACCGGTTCGCAGATCTTTCTGAAAGAGATTATGGTGTGGCACTGCTCAATGACTGCAAGTATGGCTATGATGTAAAAGATAATGTTATGAGGATTTCTCTTCTCAGATCAGGACTTCAGCCGGATCATATCCAGGATGTGGGAAGACATGAGTTTACCTATTCTCTTCTGCCTCATAAGGGAGACTTTGTAGAAGGAAAAGTAGTAGAGACTGCTTACAGACTGAACAATCCGGCAGATGTTGTAAAAGGTGCGGACAGAAATTCTGACAGTTTCTTTACCCTGGACAACAGTCAGGTGGAAGTGGATGCAGTGAAGAGATCCGAGGATGGAAAATATCTGGTGGTACGTTTCCATGATTTTGCAGGCTCCAGACAGAAAGTCTGTGTATCTCCGACTTTTGCATATCAGGCATGGGCAGAAAGTGACCTGATGGAAAGACCGACAGAAGACTTCAGAAATGATGCGGTAAAACTGGAACTGCATCCTTATGAGATCAAGACAGTTTTGTTTCAGATACAGAAGTAAATTTTGATAAGAGGATTATGAAGGAGGAAGTGCCGTGTTTGGCGAAATTTTTCAGATAGAGAAAATACTTGGCGTATGCGACAGAATCTTATACTTTTTAAAAATCAATTTTTTCTTTTTAGTTTCAAATCTTCCTGTGCTGTTATTTTTCCTGTTTGTGGGAATCAGCCAGGTGCGCACTTACCTTCCTCTTTTCCTGATATGTGCAGTATGGGCAGGTCCGGCTCTGAGTGCGGTATTCTTTGCCATGAATCGTGTTTTACACAAAACAGATACCACCGCATGGAAGGATTATAAAACCGGATATCTGGATTCCTGGGGCAGTAAGATGGGGATTGCAGTCATCCAGCTGTTTCTGGTGTGGATGTTCTGGACAAACGTGGAGTTTTTTTCCATGGAGATCCCTGTTCTGCCCCTGACCATCCTGTTTTTTCTTTTGTTTGCAGGTGTGATCATCATGACCCCGGATCTTTACCTGCTGGCTTCACGATATGAGATGAAGGTAAAGGATGTTTTTAAGGGGGCTGTGATTCTGGGATTTACAAGGCCTGTGATTACCCTGGGAAATACAGCCATGCTGGTCATTGTCCTGATATTGCTGGAGATACAGCCCGGAACCTTTATGTTGTTTATTGCAAGTATTTACGGGTTTATGGTTGTATTTATGAATCAAAAAGTAATGAGAGTCATAGAAGAGAGCCGCTGACTGTGCTCTCTTTTTATGCTATACTAATAGTGGAAATGTCTGATCCTGACATCTCCGATAACAGAAAAGAGAAGGGAAAGCGGGGATATAAAGCATGAAGAAACATTCTTCAAAGCAGCTTTATTTTCGATTATTCTGGGGATATACGATTATTCTGTTTTTTGTTGCAGCAGTGCTGGAACTTTATTTTTTTACAATTTTCAGCAGGAAAAATTTTGAAGAAAGTATAGAGATCAGAGATCAGATCTGTCAGGATGCACTGGATTATCTGAAGGAGACTGAGCAGCAGGCAGATCACATTTATATGTCTTTGTATCGTTCTCAGAGAGAACTGGACGATATGATTGCTTATTTTCGTCTGGATGAAGAAGAATATCAGAAATATTGCCTGGAAAAATATATGGCTACAAAGGAACTGGAATACCGTAGTATTTATGATTTTATCAATGAAGCTTTTACTACTTATGATGAGCTGAAAGAGATTGAACTGGTCAGCTATGCGACAATGAAGATGACTCGCTGTTATCCGGAAAAGGTGTTTTTTCCGGGAAAAGACGGAAAAAAAAGAATATCAGATCTGGAAACAGGACAGAACTGGAAAAAGGGAGAACTGGTTTATCTGAAAGAAATAAGAAACCCGGATACGCTGGAACAGGAAGGTTGTATGGTCTTTGTTTTTGATGGACGCAAAGCCTTTGAAAAACTGAATGCTCCTGAAGATCATGTGATGTTGGCGGTGGTATCCCGGGATGCCCAGGAGGTGTTTGCAGATGAGAGTCTTGGAGAATGGAAGTGGAAAGAAGCTTCTCAGCAGAAAAAATATGACGTGACCCAGGACTATGCAGATGAATATAAGGTATATGCATATGTGGACAAAAAAGCCGCAGCGGCACTGAAGTATCCGGTGGTTTTTGCAATTTTGGGAGTAGGTATTCTGGTAATGACAGCGGGAATCTTTGGTATTGCATGTTATGTAAAGAGATTCACTGCCCGGGTGGAAGGAATCCTGGATGCTATGAATAAGGTAAAAACCGGAAATCTCAGAGAACGTATTCAGATTGACAGGGAACGGGATGAACTGGATATGATTGCAGGGAATTTTAATGAAATGTGCGGAAAGCTGGAGCTTTATATACAAAAAAGTTACCTGGCAGAAATTGAGACAAAAAATGCGCAGATCCAGGCGCTTCAAAGTCAGATCAATCCTCATTTCCTTTATAATACATTGGAAGCCATACGAATGAAAGCTATCTGTAATGGAGACAGAGAAGTAGGAAAAATGCTTTACAGTATGGTAGCTTTATTTCGCAGCCAGCTGAAAGAAGCGGATATTATCACGCTGGGTCAGGAACTGGATTACTGTAAGCAGTATATGGAATTATTTGAATATCGGTATCAGGGCTGTTTTTTGTCAGAGGTGGAATGCCCGGTAGAGCTTCTGGCGCTGCCTGTGCCAAAGTTTATTCTTCAGCCGGTAGTGGAAAACTATTTTATCCATGGCATTGAAAGAGACAGAAAAGACAACCATCTTCTGATCTATGCAGAAAGACAGGGAGAAAAGCTGTGTATCTATGTGGAGGATAATGGCTGCGGTATGGACGAAGAAAAGATTCGAGAGAAAAACCGGGAACTTAGAGAAGATGATTACGGAGACAAACAGAAAAAATCAATTGGTATAGGAAATGTAAACAGAAGGATCAAAGCTGTGTATGGAGATGCATACGGAATCTTCATACAGAAAGCGGAACCAAAAGGTCTGCAGGTGATATTAACGATCAGGATAGAAGAGGGGAATGGCGATGGAAAAGATCATGCTGGTGGAAGATGAGGAATTTATTCTTCAGGGAATCCGTTATATTATTGACTGGGGGGAGCTGTCCATGGAAGTGAGCCATATGGCTCATAACGGCAGAGAGGCGCTGGATCTGTTTCGGAAGGAACCGGTGGATATTGTGGTTACAGATGTGGAAATGCCTTTTATGAGCGGACTGGAGCTTCTGGAGGAGATACGTAGAATCAGCCCTCGGACAAGATGTATCATTCTGTCTGGCTATGACGAATTTGAATATGCAAGAAAAGCAATGAAACTGGACGTAGAAGAATATATCCTGAAACCGGTAGACGAAGAGCAGCTGAAGCAGGCGCTTATTCATGCCAAAGAGCATTTGAACCAGATCGATCGAAGAAATGCAGGGAGCCTGGAGGACAAGATCGGATGGCACAGATTTCTGAAAGGAAAACTGAGACCGGAAGAGGAAGCGGAGTTTTATCATATCCTTCCTGCGATAAGAGAAGGAGAAAAGGTTTTTGTTTCTCTGATGAAGGTGGAACCCGGGTCTCTGAATGAAACAGAAGGGTTGAATGACATTCTGGCAGAACTTCAAAAAGAAAAGCAGGAAAGCAGAGCAATCTGTCTTTCACCGGATACTCTGTTCCTGCTTTTGTACCAGAAAGAAAATACTTCGGAAGAAGATATACTTGAGTATTATAAAGATTTTCAGGACAGACTGGAGAGCGGTTGTGGAATTATGAGCTTTCTTACTTTAAGTCACGGGATCGACAGCTATGGACAGCTTCCGGAATGTTATAAACTAGTGTCAAAGCTTCAGAAATACAGAATGCTGGAGGGATATGGAAGCTGCATTAACGAAAATCACATTAAAGACAGAAAATCGGCAGATGTGGTCATTGATGAACAGCAGCTTCGCAGGATGATCCTTAAAAAAGACAAAGAGGGCGCCTTGAATTATATGGAAGATCTGTTTATCAATAACCTGAAATCGGAGGTAAATGTAGATGTTCTTTATCAGATGGCGTTGAAGATAGCCATGCTGCTTCAGGATATCAAGGTAGAATATAAGCTGGCACAATTTCGAAATTTTCAGGATTTTTCGGATATCATTGAAAAAATATACCAGGCAGATGATATCTTTGGTCTTAAGACGATTTTTATTTCAGAGATTTCAGAGATCATCACCTATCTTCATACAGAGGATTCTCAGTATACTCCGGTGGTAAAGCAGATTATGGCAGAGGTACGGAAAAATTACAAAGAGGACATGAATCTAAAAACTCTGTCCTACAAATATCATATGAACGCATCTTATCTGGGACAGATCTTTCAGAAGGAAGCAGGATGCTCTTTTTCTCAGTATCTCAGCAATATCAAAAACGGTGTGGCAAAGGATCTGATCCTGAACACCAATATGAAAATCAATGACATAGCAAGAGAAGTGGGCTATCCGGATACCAGTTACTTTTACCGGAAATTCAAGCAGTGCTATGGAGTATCTCCGGCATCTTTAAGAAACATGAAAAAATATTGAAACTGAATATGTGGTACACAGATGGACAGATTCTGCAAGTGGAAAAATTATAGTTTTTTTTCGGGACAGCATGTAGGATTTGTCCATTTTTTGAACTTTTTTCACTAGAATTTGTACAACAAAACTGAAAGATTTCGACTAGGATTTGCACTTTTTTCCTAGTATATTTGTATATGAAAAAAGGTGCACAATATGACAGGCCGGCAGTTGTAGGGAGTACCTGAAAAGGAGGTTGTGAAGTGAAAAAAGAAGAAAAGGCAAAAAAAGTGGGATTTCTCACTCGCCTGAAAACCAATAAGGAACTGCTTTTTTTAAGTATGCCTGGTGCGATCTGGTTTCTTTTGTTTGCTTACCTGCCACTGTTTGGTGTTCTTGTAGCATTTAAACAGTTCCGTCTGTCAGGAAATTTTTTTGAGAGTCTTATCAAAAGTGAATTCGTAGGATTTAAAAACTTTAAATTCCTGTTCAGCAGCGGTGATGCATGGATCATTGTAAGAAACACAGTATTATATAATGCAGTATTTATTGTTCTCGGTGTTGTACTTCCTGTTATTGTAGCTTTATTATTAAACGAACTGAGAAATAAAGGAATGGCAAAGATTTACCAGAGCTCTATGTTCCTTCCATATTTTTTATCATGGGTTGTAGTCAGCTATTGTATTTATGCATTCCTTAATCCGGAGAAAGGTTATTTCAACAGTATTCTGCAGCAGTTTGGACATGATGGAATTTCCTGGTATACAGAAAAAAGTTTCTGGCCGTTTATTATTATCTTTATGAGCCAGTGGAAAGGAATCGGATACAACACCGTTGTATATCTGGCTTCCATCTGCGGAATCAATAAGACCTATTATGAAGCAGCCGTACTGGATGGAGCGAGCAAATGGCAGCAGATCAAATATATTACAATCCCGCTTTTGAAACCGGTCATCACTATTCTGCTGATCATGGCTGTAGGTGGAATCTTCAAGGCGGATTTCGGACTGTTTTATCAGCTGCCGATGAACTCAGGTCCTTTATACCCGGTGACAAACGTACTGGATACCTATATATTCCGGGCTCTGCAAACAAACGGAGAGATCGGTATGAGCTCTGCCGCTGCATTGTTCCAGTCAACTGTAGGCTTTGTACTGATCATGATTGCTAATAAAATTGTGGCTAAGGTAGACAGTGAAAATGCATTATTCTAAGAAAGGAGATAAGTAAGGTTATGTCAGTTTCAAAATGGAAACAGTACCGGATGGACCGCAAACGGGAAAAGATGTTTAGAAATCTGGAAGACCAGCAGTGTGAATACAATAAGATCAAAAAATCTACCAATGTATTGTTTAATGCCATTCTTACCATCTTATCTCTTTTGAGTGTGATACCATTCATTTTTGTTATCATCATTTCGTTTACAGATGAGCAGGCGCTTACTATGAACGGATACCGGTTCATACCGGAAAAATGGAGTTTATATGCGTATCAGTATATTGTCAGTGCAGGAGAAAATATTCTGAGAAGTTATGGTGTTACCATTCTGGTTACAGTAGTCGGCACGGTGATCGGACTTCTGCTTACCGGAACCTATGCATATGCGCTTTCCAGAAAGACGTATGCTTTTCGCTCCTTTTTTACAAAAGTGATCACAGTTCCCATGCTTTTTTCCGGTGGTATGATTGCAAATTATCTGGTAATGACAAAGGTGCTGATGTTAAAAAATACCATATGGGCTTTGATCCTGCCTTTGTGTATGAACTCTTTTAACGTCATTGTATTAAGGACATTTTTTAAGACCAGTATCCCGGATTCGGTAGTGGAATCAGCCAAGATAGATGGTGCCTCTGAGTGGAAGCTGTTTTTCCGGATCGTAATTCCGATGGCTATGCCGGGACTTGCCACAATCGGTTTGTTCCTTACTCTTGGTTATTGGAACGACTGGTTTAATGCCCTGATGTATATTGATAATAAAGACTGGATCCCCCTTCAGTTTCTTCTGATGCAGATCCAGAACTCTATTGACTGGCTGGCAAGCAATAAGTCTATGATGGGTGTGGATGGTATTCAGGCAGCTGCAAATCTGCCGAAAGAGACCATTAAGATGGCGATTGTAGTAATTTCTACCTTGCCGATCATCTTTGCCTACCCATTTTTCCAGAGATATTTTGTCAATGGATTGACAATTGGAGCGGTAAAAGAATAAAAAACAGGAGAGCTAATAAAAATGAAACATGGATTTATGAAAAAGGCGGCAGCCCTGGGAACAGCAGCAGTCCTGACAGCAGGCATGCTCACCGGCTGCGGAAATAAAGCGGAAACAAACAAGAATGGTGAGGAGATCGTGGAACTTACCTGGTATCAGGTAGGAGATGCACAGGCAGATGATAAAGAAGTTTTTGAGCAGGTGAACAATTATCTGGCGGATAAGATCGGTGTAAAATTAAATGTAGTAAAAGTAGGCTGGGGAGATTATAACCAGAAAATGCAGGTTGTGATCAACACAGGAGACCAGTGGGATCTGTGTTTCACCTGCTCCTGGGCAAATGATTATCTTCAGAATGCACAGAAGGGTGCATTTCTGGAATTGGACGACCTTCTTCAGGAACAGGGAAAAGAAATGTACGATGCCATTGATCCCCGCTTCTGGGAGGCTGCAAAAGTAGGAGGAAAAACCTACGGAGTTCCAAGTGAAAAAGAAATCGGAAGCTGTCCTATGTGGGTATTTACCAAAGAGTATGTAGACAAATATGATATCCCGTATGAAGATATCCATACTCTTGAAGATCTGGAGCCGTACCTGCAGCTTATACAGGAGAATGAACCGGATGTTGTTCCTATGTATCTGACAAAGGATTACACAGCGCCTACTTACATGGATAAGATCCAGGATCCGATTGGTATTGAGTATGGTGACGACACTCTGACTGTACAGAACGTATTTGAAACAGAAAAAATGAAATCCACCTTACAGACTATGCGTAAATATTATCTGGCAGGCTATATCAATAAAGATGCTGCGACTGCTTCTGATGATAAATCTATCAAGCGTTTTGTAACTAAGGGTGATGGTCAGCCATATGCAGAACTGACCTGGGGCAAAGATCTTGGCTATGAGGTAGTGGCTTCCCAGATTATGGATACACAGATTACCAACGCTTCTGCCCGCGGCGCTCTGACAGCTGTCAACAAAAACTCTGAGCATCCGGAAAAAGCCATGGAGCTTCTGAATCTGATCAATACAGACCAGGAACTGAGAAACATTTTGAATTATGGTATCGAAGGAACACACTGGGATAAAGTTGAGGTAACGGAAGAAGAAAAGGCAGCAGCAGAAGGAAAGCCGTATATCTATGATTATAAGGCAAAATTAAATCCGGAAAAGCAAAAGGATTATTCTGCACCATACTGGGTACAGGGCGGTCTGTTCAATACTTATGTGATGGATAATGAACCTTTGGACAAATGGGCAACCTTTAAGGAATTTAATGATGCTTCCATGGAAGCTCCGTCTTTTGGATTCGATTTTAATCTGGAGCCGGTAGCTACAGAGGTAGCCGGATTCAGAAATGTTCTGGATGAGTTTGGAAAATCACTATATACAGGAAGTGTGGATCCAGAGGAATATCTGCCGAAGCTTCTTGATAAACTGAACGCAACAGGTGTAGATAAAGTAATTGAGGAGATGCAGTCTCAGATCGATGAGTGGAAAGCCTCTAAATAAAAAGTAAGGAAAAAGGAGCGCAGGTCATGAAAAGACAGGATATACTGAGCCATGTAGGGCATATAAGCCAGGTGGCAGAGATAAGAGAGATTGCTTTTCGGGAAGGAAGAGCCGGAGGCATGAATGGATGGCAGATCAAAAACGGCCCTTTACACTTTACCGTTATGAAAGATAAAGCATTGGATCTTTGCGAACTCTCTTATAAAGGAATGAATATGAGTTTCCTGTCCAAACCGGGTCTGCAGGGACGGAATCATTATGATACCAACGGACAGGAAGCCCAGAGAAGTATTATGGGCGGTATGCTGTTTACCTGCGGACTGGAAAATATCTGTGCTCCTTATGCTGGAGACAGGGAATATCCTATGCATGGCAGGATTCGTACAACCCCGGCAGAGCATACCGGACAGGAGGTATACTGGAAGGATGATGAATATCACCTCTCTGTTCATGGAGAGATGAGAGAGGCGGAGCTTTTTGGAGAAAATCTTGTGCTGAAGAGGAGGATATCCACTGTTTATCCGGGAAAACAGATCATCATTGAGGATGAGATTGAAAATCAGGGATTTCGGGATGAAACAGCAATGCTTCTGTATCATTTTAATGTGGGTTATCCTCTTTTGGAGGAAGGAGCAAAGATTATCCTTCCTACAGAAAAAGTAGTCCCAAGAGATAAAACAGCGTCCCTTCATACAGAAAAATATTGTATAATGGAAACACCGAAAGATCAGGAGCCGGAATATGTATTCCTTCATCAGCTGGCAGCGGATGAGGAAGGAAATACATTTGGGGCTGTGATCAACGAAAAAAAAGGTCTGGGCATTCGCCTGGATTTTAACAAAACAAATCTTCCCTATTTTATGGAATGGAAGTCTCTTGCATCCGGAGATTATGTGGTAGGACTGGAGCCTGCCAATTCCAGTGTATATGGAAGAGCATATCATGAAGAAAAGGGAGATCTTCACAGGATCAGACCATTTGCCAGAGAAAAAAACAGACTTGTGATCACTGTTCTGGAAGGTGAAGAGCTTGCCCGTACAGAGAAAGAAGCAGAGAAGCTGGCAGGAAAAGGAGAAATAAGACATGAAAAGAAGTAAGATCAACGCAGTAATCAAAGATATGGAAAAGCTGATAGAGGATCATGGATTCCAGATTCCTCCTTTCTGTAATTGGACTCCACAGGACTGGAAAGAAAAGGGACATGAGTATGATGAGATCAGAGACAACATGCTTGGCTGGGATATTACCGATTATGGCCTTGGAAAATTTGATGAGGTAGGTTTTGCTCTGATCACTATCCGTAACGGAAATCTGAAAATGGATAAATACACAAAGACTTATGCAGAAAAGCTCCTTATGGTCAATGACGGCCAGATGGCCCCGATGCATTTTCACTGGAATAAAATGGAGGATATCATCAACCGTGGAGGCGGAAATGTGCTGATTACTGTCTATAATTCTACTGAGGATGGACAGTTTGCGGATACAGATGTGACTGTACACTGTGACGGAAGAGAGTATACCGTAAAGGCCGGAACACAGATTCGTCTGACTCCAGGCGAAAGCATCACCATCTATCCGTATATGTATCATGACTTCCATGTAGAAGAAGGAACGGGAGCAGTGCTTCTGGGTGAAGTATCCATGTGCAATGATGATGAAAATGACAATCGTTTTTATGAACCGATCGGAAGATTTCCGGAGATCGAGGAGGATGAGCCGGCATATCGTCTCCTCTGCAACGAATATCCGGAAGCAAAATAAAAACAGTCAGAGGTTTTTATGGAAACTAGAGAATTAAACCAAAACTGGAGAATGCGTTCTCTGGGAGAAAAAAACTGGCAGAAAGCTGTGGTTCCGGGAACCGTATATACAGATCTTTTCAGAAACGGAAATATGGAGGATCCTTACTGGAAAGATAACGAAGACAACATCTGTCGCCTGATGGAAAAAGATTATGAATATGAATGTGTATTTCAGGGACAGGATACAGAAAGATATGCAGAGGTATTTCTGAGATTTGAAGGGCTGGATACAGAAGCTGATATTTATCTGAATGACACATATCTGGGAAATGCAGAAAATATGCACCGGATTTGGGAATATTCAGTCAGGGAGCTTCTGACTTCCGGTGAAAATATCCTGAAAGTGATCTTTCATTCTCCCCTGAAGTTCATTGCACAGGCTTATCAGAAATACAGAAATATCGGAAACGAGGACACCTACGAGGGTTTTATGCATCTTCGTAAAGCTCACTATATGTTCGGCTGGGATTGGGGTGCGCATCTTCCTGACGCAGGTATTTTTCGTCCGGTTCTGCTGTGCAGTGTTCCTCATGGAAGAATTGACAGTATTTATATTACACAGCAGCATGAAGCCGGTCAGTGTACTTTGAAGTTCAGTGCCGCCTGTCTGAAAGAGGCAGAAGGAACATATTCCTGGAAGGTTCTGGTTACCTCTCCGGACGGACAAAAATATGAAACGGTTCTTTCACCAGAGGGAGAAGGCCAGCTGACCATTCAGAATCCGCAGCTCTGGTGGCCAAACGGCCTTGGAGAGCAGCCTTTGTACCAGGCAGAGGTTTTTCTTCTTTATGAGGGAAAAACAGAGGATAGCTGGAAAAGAAGAATCGGTCTTCGGACTATGACCATGAGAAGGGAAAAAGACCAGTACGGCGAAAGCTTTGCCCATGAGGTCAATGGAAAACCGTTCTTTGCCATGGGAGCGGATTATATTCCAGAGGAACATCTTCTGGGGCGAAGAAGCCGGGAAAAGACAAAGCAGCTTCTGGAGGACTGTAAGCTTGCCAATTTCAATGTGATCCGTGTATGGGGCGGAGGTTTTTATCCGGATGACTGGTTTTTTGATATCTGTGATGAACTGGGACTGGTGGTATGGCAGGACTTTATGTTTGCCTGCTCTGTTTATGAGCTGACACCGGAGTTTGAAGAGAATATCAGAAAAGAATTCATTGACAACATTAAAAGAATCCGCCATCATGCTTCGTTAGGTCTCTGGTGCGGAAACAATGAGATGGAAATGTTTGTGGATGAAAGATGCTGGGTCACAAAGGCATCCGAAGTCAGGGATTATCTGTTTATGTATGAGAGGATCATTCCCGAGGTACTGAAGGAATATGATCCGGAAACCTTTTACTGGCCTGCCAGCCCGTCCTCAGGAGGCTCTTTTGACAACCCGAATGATCCGAACAGAGGAGATGTGCATTACTGGAAAGTCTGGCATGGAAACCGTCCGTTTTCAGAGTACAGGAAACACTTTTTCCGTTATGCATCTGAATTTGGTTTCCAGGCTCTTCCGGCAAAAAAGACCATTGAAACATTTACGGATAATCCGGATGACTGGAATCTGTTTTCCTATATTATGGAAAAGCACCAGAGGAATTATGGAGCTAACGGAAAGATCATGAACTATATGCAGCAGACTTACCGTTATCCGGGTGATTTTGATACCGTGATCTATGCTTCACAGCTTCTTCAGGCAGATGCCATACGCTATGGGGTGGAACACTTCAGAAGGAATCGGGGAAGGTGTATGGGAGCTGTATACTGGCAGCTGAATGACTGCTGGCCTGTGATATCCTGGTCCTCGATCGACTATACAGGCCGCTGGAAGGCTTTGCATTATTATGCCAGGAGATTTTTTGCTCCGGTGATGATATCCTGTCAGGAAGAAAGCTGGCTTACACAGGAAGCAAATATGAACCGTCAGCATTTTCAGTTTGAAAAATCGATTCATCTGAATGTGACAAACGAAACTCTGAAAGACAGAAAAATCCTGGTAAAATGGGCTGTGAGAAATGCCTCTGCGCAGATCCTCAGAGAAGAGCAGGAAGAGATTTCTGTCCCGGCGCTGGAAAGCTGCTGGCTTCCTAAAGTGGAACTTCCGGAGCTGGATGTATTTACCCAATATGTGAGCTATGAAGCCTGGGAAAATGGAAACAGGATCTCGGCCGGAACGGTGATTTTTTCCTATCCTAAGTATTTCCGCTATGAGGATCCACAGCTTACCTGTCAGATAGATGGAAATTATATTACAGTTTCTTCCCCTGTATATGCCAAGAGTGTGGAGATTCTGAACCGACAGGAAGATCTGGTTCTGTCGGATAACTATTTTGATCTGAATGGAGACAGCAGGACTGTGGAGATCCTTCGAGGAAAACCAGAAGAAATCCGCCTTCGCAGTGTTTGGGACATCCGGTAGATCAACATAATAAAAAACAGGAACTGATTGTCGTTTCGATTGATGTCAGTTCCTGTTTTTTGATGTTATTTAAAAATATTTATGATGTCAGCGTTTCCCGGGGAATCTTCAGGGTGGTTCCTGCGTAGATAAGATCCGGGTCAGAGATATGGTTCAGCTCTGTCAGTTTCTGCACGGTGGTGTTGTACCTTCTGGCGATGGAGGTCAGGGTATCTCCGGACTGGATGGTATAAAGAAAATAATCTGAAGGCTTCGGATCGTCATGTTCCGGGCAGGAAGATCCACTGGAGGCTGGCCGCACCGGATATGTTTTATAAAATACGTCGAGATCTACGTTTCCGGAAATTCCGGGAACCCGCCCTTTGGAGCTGTACTGCCATCCTATACCTGCAGGCGGGCGCAGAGATTCTACCAGAGTTCCCCGGTCGTTATAGGGATAAGCTGCCAGCCAGTAGTCGTAGGGAAGGCTTTTTGTGTCCAGCACATGATAATACCAGTCAGTATTGCAGTAGATGCCAAAAAGATACCCGCCGTCAAGAATAACGCGGCGGAAGGCTTTTACGATTCTGGTGATAGCGGCAGAACCCAGAGCGCGCTGCCGGGACCACTCCAGATCATAAAAAACGGGGAAATCAAGAGGCCGTTTGTTCAGGATCTCCAGGACTTTTTCCGCCTCTTCCCGGGCCTGGGCTTCGTTCAGGGCATAGCTGTATTTGTAGACGCCGACTCTTATGCCGTAATAACGCAGACCTTTATAATTTTTTTCAAAAGAGGGATCTGCTTTATTTTCTGATTGGGAAATGCGGAGAATGGAAGCTTTGATTCCGGAATCTGCAATGGCGGAATAACTGGTAACCGGGTTATAGGAGCTTAAATCGATTCCTTTTATTTCCATGAATACCTCGGGAACGAAAATACTTTTATTTAAAGTATGCGGAATACAACAGTCGGGTGAAAAATAAGTTTTGAAACAATTGTCCGGACAGGGAGGGGAAAATAAAACATGCTCAGAGAACGGAATAAAGAAAAACAGATGCGCATAAAATATGGGGAATACACAGAGCGGGCGGCAGAAATGACATATTTGTGGGGTGGGATGTTTCTGATTGGAATTTTGTACGGCGGATTTACGGGGAATTTTCAGGCGGTAACAGAAGCTTTGATTTCTTCGGCAGAGGAAGCAGTCAGTCTCTGTATCGCTATGGCGGGGATCACTGCCATGTGGACCGGGATCATGAAGATTGCAGAAAATACCGGACTGGTGTCACAGCTTGCAGAAAAAATGCGTCCGGTACTGAAATTTCTGTTTCCGCGTCTGGATCCGGATTCTTCTGCCGGTCATTATATTTCTCTGAATTTTTTGTCAAATTTATTCGGGATCTCCTGGGCAAGCACCAGCGCCGGACTTTGCGCCATGAAAGAACTGTCTGATCTGGAAGAAAAAAGGCAGAGGGAAAAAACGGCACAGGGAAAAGGTGAACAGCTGCGTAAGCCTTATATTGCCAGCCGGGAAATGTGTACTTTTCTGATTATTAATGTTTCTTCTCTGCAGCTGATTCCTGTGAATATCATTGCTTACCGTGCCAGATATGGTAGTGTGGATCCCACAGCTATCGTAGGCCCTGCCATCCTAGCAACCGCGGTAAGCACGACAGTGGCGGTGATATTTTGTAAGATCATGGATCACAGAAAGGGTGACTCCTGAAATTCTCGGATATATTTTTCCGCGTGTTTTTGTATTTCCTGCATCTGACGGGCAGTATCCGGATCGGAGTAGGGAACTCTTTGGATCAGACGCTCGATGTAGTTGTTTTCTGCAACAATATCCATACTTTCCCGAAAATTAAGATCAAAAATATGAACAATGTAGGATACCCAGTAATCCATTTTTGTGGTGCGGTCAGAGGACAGGATCGTGCTGTTTCTGAAAACTGTTTCATAGATCTGAGGGGAGATTTTCAGAGCTCCGGTTTCTTTTTCCGTGATTCCCATAAAGGTCATAAAATCGTCTTCCAGCTTAACGCGGAAGTTATCCAGCTTGTCTGCGTCGCGGATCAGCTTTGCATGGAGCAGTGCGCGGGGATCCGCTACATTCTCCAGGATAAAATCACTGTGTTTTGCAATGGCAGTGCGAATGATATCATCCCACTGATCTTCGGCAAGAAAACGTCGGATCATGCCTTCCTGAAAAAGGATTTCCACACCATAGGCAGCATGATCCATAGTGGCTGGCTCAAAGCTGTCAAATCGTTTCAGCTGCTCAAAACGGCCGATATCGTGGAGAAGAGCAATAATTTTTGCCAGTTCGATATCCTCCGGGCAGAGCTTTTTTCTGAGGCTTATTTCTTCTGCCTGACGGACGACGCCATAAGTGTGGACGATTTTTAATTTAACTTTATCATTATTCTGATCGTAGTCTTTCAGATATTCCTGAAAAGCATGAGCGGCTTTTGTAAAATCCATAATCTGGCTCCTTTTCTGTTTTTATATCTATATCTTATCATTTCCTGCATCAGAACACTACTGTTAAAAATACGGTACTTGACTGGAAGCTTGGAAATGTGATATCATACGACCTGAATAAAATAAAAGAAACGATCCCTCTGCCACCGGGTAAGAGGAAAAAGACGTCAGTTTTTTCGCCGTAGGTCTTAGAAAGCGAAAATGCTGGCGTTTTTATTTTTCACCGGAAAGACAGGGTGGATCGTCAGGAGATAAAGGAGGTCTTATGAAAAAAACATCATGTCTGGGAGAATTTATGAGGTATACCAGTCTTAATGTTCTGGGAATGATCGGTCTGTCCTGTTACATACTGGCAGATACTTTTTTTATAGCCAGAGGACTGGGATCAGAAGGTCTGGCAGCTTTAAATATCGCCATTCCCGCCTATAGCTTTATGCATGGCTGCGGAATGATGCTGGGAATGGGCGGAGCCACAAAATATTCTATTTTCCGTGGACAGAAAATGGTGAAACAGGGAAATAGGATCTTTACCAACACGGTGTATCTGGTGGGTATCTTTGCCCTGATCTTTGCTTTTCTGGGGCTTGTATTTTCCGGGAAGATCACTGCTCTCCTGGGAGCAGACAGGCAGATATTCAGAACAACAGAAATTTACCTTAAAACCATTCTTCTGTTTGCGCCGGCTTTTATGGCAAATGATTTTCTATTGTGTTTTGTTCGTAACGATGGCAGCCCGGGACTTGCCATGACAGCCATGCTGACCGGAAGTTTTTCAAATATTATTCTGGATTATATTTTTATTTTTCCCATGGGAATGGGAATGTTTGGAGCAGCTTTTGCCACAGGTCTGGCTCCGGTGATCAGTATTGGAGTGCTTTCCAGACACTGGATCACCCGAAAAAATAATTTTCATTTTCACCCGGAAAAACCGGATTTCCGGCTTACAGGAACTACATTTTCACTGGGTATTCCATCTTTAATTTCAGAACTGGCGTCCGGGATCGTAATCATTGTTTTTAACTTTATCATCCTTGGGATCAGAGGAAATCTGGGAGTTGCCGCCTATGGAGTAGTAACGAATATTTCATTGGTAGTAACATCCATGTTTACGGGAATCGCTCAGGGAATGCAGCCGATCGCAAGCCGTTCTTATGGAAAAGGAGATACAGAAAGTACCAGACAGATCCTGCGCTATGCCATCGTTACCCTTCTTGGTACGGCTGTTGTGATCTATGGAATTGTCTTTTTCCTTGCATCTCCGATCACGGCAGTGTTTAACAGTGAAAATGATCTTCAGCTTCAGAAGATTGCGGAGGAGGGGCTGAAACTGTATTTTCTGGCAGTGCCGTTTGTAGGATTTAATATTGTGTCTGCCATGTTTTTTACTTCTACAGAACAGGCGCTTCCGGCACAGCTGATCTCTCTTCTCAGGGGACTGGTCGTGATCATCCCGACGGCGTTTATCATGTCCGCAGTGCTTGAAATGCGGGGTGTATGGCTGTCTTATCCGGTGACAGAGGGTATCGTAGCTGTGTTCGCAGTGCTTGTGCTGATAAAAAGCAGAAAAAGATATGGGGCAGCAGATTAAAAGATTCAGGGACTCTCGTCCGGAGCATATTCCAGAATATCTCCGGGCTGACAGTCAAGCTCTCTGCAGATGGCATTAAGGGTAGAAAAGCGGATTGCACGCACCTTTCCTGTTTTCAGGTTGGAAAGATTCACATTGGAGATGCCAACCCTTTCTGCCAGCTCATTCAGAGAAATTTTCCGGTCTGCCATAACCCGGTCAAGTCTTAAAATAATTGCCATTTCTATGTCTCCTCATATAGTCATATCAGCTCCATCCTGAAGCCCAATACCGTATTGAAAAATCTCCGAAAGAATCAGGGAAATTTTACGAAGGTCTTTTTCTGTTTCACGGATAAAAGGTGAGTGCCCATTCAGAGTTCTGTCTAAAATGCGTTTTACGAAAAATAAAACAAATATAAAAGGTAAAAGAATCAATATGCTTTTCAGAATTCCCAGGATCAGGTATCCGTTCAGAGGATTTATGATCTGTCCAAATTGATCAGAGGGCAAAGTAAATTCTGTGTACCAGATATCAGACCAGGTAAAAAAGCGATGGCAGTTGTCTGCGTATTCATAACGGAAAGGAAGGATCCCTGCTTTTGCAAGAAGCGGAGCAGCCGTTAAGTAAACGATTCCCAGAATGGAAATAAGCAGAATACATTTCAGAAAGGAAGCAGTATGCCGGCAGGCAGTTAATGAAGGCAAATAAAACAAGTGGAAAAATAACAATAGGAGTGTTTTCGTCTTCCTCCCCTGTTTCCGCAACAGTTCCGGTGAGGTATGAACGTGGAATTGCATACCTGAAATCAAGAGGATATGAAATTGTAAATGGGAGTTTGTACAGAAAACAGGATTCTTACAGATCAGGAACTATTCAGGAGTGGGCGCAGGAATTTAATCAGCTTTTATATAACGAAAAGGTTCAGATTTTGATGGCTTCTATCGGAGGGAACAACACAAATTCCATTCTTCCGTATATTGATTATGAATATCTGAAAAAACATCCGAAAATCATTATAGGATATTCTGATACTACGGCTTTGTTTCTTGCTGTTTATGTAAAAACAGGTCTGGTAACATTCTATGGACCTGCGGCAGCCTCTTCCTTCGGGGAATTACCGCCTTTTGTAGATTGGACATTTAAGTATTTTGAATCCATGATAAAGAGTGAGATAATCTGTCCTTATGATTATCAGATGCCGGAGTTCTGGACGGACGAAGTGATTAAATGGGATGAACAGAACCGTTCAAAAGAACAGTACAAAAATGACTGGATATGCGTAAAACCAGGAGTATGCCAGGGAAGACTGATCGGTGGAAATTTGAATACCATGGAGGGATTTTTTGGTACAGAATATATGCCTGAGATAAAAAAAGGGGATATTTTATTTATAGAAGATTCCCTGAAAGATGCCTGTACCATTGAGCGGTCTTTCTCATTGCTGAAGCTTGCAGGAGTATTAGACAGGGTAAGCGGGATTATTCTGGGAAAACATGAAAAATTTGATGATAATGGAACAGGAAGAAAACCGTATGAGATTCTGCAGGAGGTGCTGGGCGAAACAGAAATTCCGATTCTGGCAGAATTTGACTGCTGTCATACCCACCCTATGTTTACCTTGCCTATTGGCTGTCAGGTAAAGCTGGATGCAGAGAAGAAAAGAGTTTCCCTGTTGGAAAGTCCTCTGGAGTGAATAGTAATTTTGATTAAATATAGAAAACGTTAAAATATAAGGTGCTGGGTGAAACAGAATGAAAACAGGATAAAAATATTACATTATAACAATAAGCAAAACTTTATGGTTATTTAATTGTTTTGCACAGCACATTATGTTACCATAAAGTCAGCACTTTTTATGTTGCCATTTACTTAAGATAAACTTCCATAAACAAAATCCCGATCGAAAGAATGGAAGCAGCTGAAAATCTTAGCAGGTGGTGATAAAATTGGGTAAAAAAGATACGATTACAAAAGATTATATGAACGATCCAAGGATTTTTGCAGATGCATTTAATTATTTCATCTATCACGGAAAGCAGGTAATCTCTCCAGAAGATCTCTATCCATTGGATACTGCGGAGATTGCCCTTCCTTATGGAGTAGATGGTAAGATACATCCGGTTCAGAGATTTCGTGATAACTTCAAGTATATGGCAGCCATGCAGGATAAGGATACTGCGTATCTCCTTCTGGGAGTGGAGGATCAGTCTGAGATCCATTATGCCATGCCGGTAAAAAATATGCTCTATGATTCTATGGAGTATGCCTCCCAGGTAGATAAAATTTCCCGGGAGCACAGGCGGCATATGAATGCAGGAAAAAATCATGGGAAGAATTTTTTACAAAAGATAAGTTCCGGGGAATTTCTTTCAGGTTTTTATAAAGAAGACAGGTTGATTCCTGTTATTACCCTGGTATTGTATTTTGGACCGGATAAATGGGATGGTCCGGTAGGAATCCATGATATGATGGATATCAGGGAACCTGCGCTTCTCCCTTACATCCCGGATTACAGAATCAACCTTATTTCTCCGCACAGTATTACCGATACAGAAATGGAGCACTTCCACTCCAGTCTCAGGGAGGTACTGCTGTTTATCAAATATTCAAAAGATAAAGAACGGCTTCAGAAGCTTATTTCCACAGATCCACGATTTTTGTCTGTAGAGCAGAAAGCCAGTCAGGTGATAAAGGTTATAACAGGCAGCGAGTTTGCGATTAATGAAAAAGAGGAGGAGATCAATATGTGTAAAGCGTTGGAAGATCTGAAAGAGGAAGGTCGTGAGGAAGGCCGTAAAGAGGGGCGTGAATCCGCAGAAAGAAAAATTGTACGGAAGCTTTTGGCAAAGAAACAATTTACCTATGAAGAAATCTCTGACATGACGGACGTCTCTGTAGACGAGATTCAAAAGATAGAAAGACATAAACCATAAATCTGTTTCATAAGGTATCATAAACAGAAATACGGGAGAAAAAATGAAGTTTCTTTCCTATATTTCACAGTTTATGATACCTTTTCTTTTGCTTTACGTGATAGGCTATGGGATTTTGGTAAAAAGAGATATATACAGTGACTTCCTGGAGGGGGCAAAAGAAGGCTTAAAGACGGTAGGAGGACTTGTTCCGGTCCTTGTAGGATTAATGACAGCAGTGGGAGTTCTAAGAGCGTCGGGTTTTCTGGATTTTCTGGGAAAGTTACTTGGAAAGATAACAACTGCGGCGGGAATCCCGCCGCAGATTGTTCCTCTTGGACTTGTAAGACTATTTTCTTCCAGCGCGGCAACAGGGCTGCTTCTGGATATATTCAAAGAATCCGGAGCCGATTCTCCGGTGGGGTTAATGGCAGGGATAATGCTCAGCGCCACAGAAAGCGTGTTTTACTGTATGAGTGTTTATTTTGGCTCTGTGGGAATACAAAAAACAAGATATACCCTTGCAGGTGCGCTGCTTGCCTCAACCGCAGGGGTAATTGCGTCAGTATGGATTGTTACCTGCCTGATGTGAAAATCATACCAGGTGTTTGTTTTTTTCTATGGTTTCCAGAATGATCTTCTGTGTATATTCCCCAAGATGTCTCTGGTCGTTTTTGCCCAGTTCTTTTACATAAACAGGTTTACAGTATTCCACTATTACATGACAGGGTTTGATCTTTGGAAAATGTGCCTCAAAGATTTCTGCGGTATGATTCATGGCAATGGGAATAATGGGACAGCCGGATTTGCTGGCAATCTTAAAGCTTCCTTCGTGGAAGGGAAGAAGTTCTGTCTCATCCTGTGCCTTGTTTCTGGTTCCTTCCGGAAAGATGCAGATGGAAATTCCGGATTTGATTTTGTCAATGGCAGTCAGGATGGTCTTCAATCCCTGTTTGATGTCCTTACGGTCAAGGAACAGACAGTGGAGATACTTCATCCAGTTGGACAGAAGCGGGATCTTTTCCATTTCTTTTTTTGCGATATAACCGGTACGGATAGGGCAGCGGCTGTAGGTCAGAAGGATGTCAAAATAGCTTCTGTGATTTCCGATGTAAAGAACCGGAGTGTCTTTTGGAACATTTTCTTCTCCAATGACTGTGACCCTGGTTCCGGCAACCCACAGGATAAATTTGAAGGCTCCCTGGACTATCCGGAGTGAACTGATGTCTTTTGTCATGGGAGAAAATTTTCCGATGATCCATTCGATAATAAGAACCGGAATGGAAAGGATCAGAAAGCCAATCACTATGATGGCGACAAGTATAAAACGGATCATGCTTTTACCTCTTTCGTATTCTATAGTATTCTGCTTATTTGTTAATCTAAACAGGAATCATTATTTCATTCATATTATACAAATGAAATGAAATTCTTGCAATAAATCTTTTCCTTCTTACATAGAATACTTATTAAGGGACGGACAGGAGGCAGAGCGATGAAAAAAATATTCTCCCTGCTTTTTATTATAGCAGCAGCCCTAATGCTGGGAGGATGCCGTCTGGTAAGGATTGAAGAGGAGGAAAGGAAGCCAGTTGCCTATACGGTAGTCAAAACAGGAGAGCTTCCGGAAGAGGCTGAGACTCTTGTGGAAGAAAAAAAGGCAGAGGAGTTTCAGATGACTTACCAAAGTGGTGAGGATCTTTATCTGATCCGCGGTTATGGAAAGCAGATGAGCGGCGGTTACAGTATCCAGGTAAAGGAACTGTCAGAATCTTCTACGGCGGTATTTTTTGAAACCAGGCTAATAGGACCTGCCCCGGAAAAGCAGAGTGGGGAGCCGTCTTATCCGTATATAGCTGTAAAAATAGAGTATCGGAAAAATCCGGTACAGTTTCGATAATGACAGGGGGAGAAAAATGGAATTAAAAAAAGAAGATATCCAGATGCTCAAAGTAAAAAGTCATGCAGTCAGTCAGGTTACTTTTGACGAAGACTATAATGTTCCGGATGTAAAACCGGATATTGGGCGTATGATCCAGAATAAGGGAGAAGTCACCGTAGAGGAGGTACGCCTTAGTGATGGTCACGCCTTTTTAAAGGGAATGCTTACGGTGGACCTTCTTTACGTAGGAGAGGAAGAAGGCAGGATCTGCAGTCTGACTGCGAGACTGCCTGTAGAGGAGACGATGAATCTGGAAGGGATTGCCGGAGGGGACAAAATGTGCCTGAAATGGGAGATTGAGGATCTGAGTCTCCATCTGATTCATTCCAGAAAAATGAATATCAAGGCAGTCGTGACATTTTCGGCTTCGGTAGATGAACTGACGGGAATCCGACTTCCTGTAGCGGCAGATGACGAGTCTGTTTCCGTAAAGAAAAAGAAAATGCGGCTTATGAGTCTTGCCGTACATAAAAAAGATATCCTTCGAAAAAAAGAGGAGATCACGCTTGCATCCAATAAGCCAAATGTGGCAGAGATTATCTGGTATACAGCCGAGGTAAGAGGGCTGGATCTCAGGCCGGAGGAGGATAAAATAAGAGCCAAGGGAGAACTTTTTGTTTTTGTGCTCTATGAAGGAGACGATGAAGGAAGCACGCTTCAGTGGCTGGAATATTCGGTTCCTTTTTCGGGAGAAGTGGAATGTGAAGGGTGTACTTCTGATATGATTCCTAATATGGAAGCTTCTGTAGTAAGCCGTTCGATAGAGGTAAAGCCTGATGCAGATGGGGAGGAAAGACAGATTCTTGCAGATGTAGTTCTGGAAATCGATATGAAGCTTTATCGTGAGGAAGAATATGAAGTGATCCTTGATGTCTATTCTCCTGCCAGACAGTGTATACCAGAGGGAAAACCTCAGATCCTGGAAAGGCTGCTGGTAAGGAATTTTTCAAAATGCAGGCTTGCGGACAGGATTGAAATGAAGGAGAATCAGGGTAAAATCCTTCAGATCTGTCATAGCCAGGGAAGGGTAAAAGTAGACAAAACAAGAATCGTAGAAGATGGGGTACAGGTAGATGGAATCGTATATCTGAAGATTCTTTATATTCTGGGGAATGACGATATGCCTTTTTACTCTGTGGACACCATGCTTCCTTTTTCTCACGTAACTGAGGCAAGGGGAATTCAGGAGGACAGCACCTATTATCTTCATGCGGATCTGGAACAACTTTTTACCTCTATGTCTGACAGCAGCGAGATCGAGATTAAGGCAACGGTAAGTCTGAATCTTCTCGTGGTTGCGCCCCAGGAAGAACAGATTATTGAAAAAGTAGAAGAGAAACCTCTTGATATGGAAAAAATCCGACAGCTTCCGGGAATTACGGTTTATGTGGTAAAACCCGAAGATACCCTGTGGGATATAGCAAAAAAATTTTATACTACGACCGAAGAAATATGTACGATGAATGAACTGGAAAATAGAGAAATCACTTCGGGACAGCCGCTTCTTCTGGTAAAAAAAGTAGATGAATGACTATTGAAATTCCTGTGAAAATCATATAAAATATTCATACAGAATTGTATACAAAGTACAGAAAACACAGAAAATCACGAAAGAATAGAGGGATGGCTTATGCGCTTGAGAGCAATGGCAAAGATAAATCTTGGCCTTGATGTGATCCGAAAAAGAGACGATGGATACCATGAGGTTCGTATGATCATGCAGACAATCAAGATGTATGATGTTTTGGATATCAGGAAAAAAAAGACGCAGGGAATATCTCTTTCTACTAACCTGCCATATGTGCCTTCTGATGAGAAAAATCTGGTTTATAAAGCGGCGAAGCTTCTTATGGATGAATTTGATATAAAAGAAGGAATTTCCATGAGACTCTTCAAATTTGTTCCGGTTGCTGCGGGAATGGCTGGAGGAAGTTCAGATGCGGCGGCGGCTTTTGTGGGAGTTAATCGACTGTTCCGGCTGGGACTCAGTCAGGAAGAACTGATGGAAAGAGCCGTTCAGATTGGTGCAGACGTGCCGTACTGCATTATGAGAGGGACTGCTCTGGCAGAGGGAATCGGAGAAAAGCTGACACCGCTTCCTGCCATGCCGGAAGGATATGTGCTGATTGGAAAACCGGGAATCAATGTTTCTACAAAGACTGCGTATGAGAATCTGAATCTGGCTGCGATCGAACAGCACCCGGACATTGATGGAATGATTTGGGATATCCGAAACAAAGACCTTTATTCTATGACTGAAAAAATGGTCAATGTATTCGAACCAGGCCTTATGAAGAAATATCCGGTCATTCAGGAGATCAGAGATTTCATGGAAGAAAAAGGCGCTCTCAAGGCTATGATGAGCGGAAGTGGTCCTACCGTATTCGGTATTTTTGACAGCAAAGAAAAAATGAATGCAGCAGCTTCAGCTCTTAAGAAAACCGGTCTGGCAAAGACGGTTTTTGCTGCCGGGATATATAATCGGCCTGAGGAGCAGTGATGACGGGAATGAAAAACAGATAAAAAAGAGGAGACACAAGAGATGAACAATTTTTCTGTTGATATGAACGAATATCTGCCGCTGAGAGACGTGGTGTTTAATACGCTTCGAAAAGCGATTTTAAAAGGCGAACTGAAACCTGGAGAAAGACTGATGGAGATCGCTTTGGCAGAACGCCTTGGGGTCAGCCGGACGCCTGTCCGTGAGGCAATGCGTAAACTGGAATTGGAAGGACTTGTAGTGATGATCCCCAGGAGAGGCGCTCAGGTTGCCAATATTACAGAAAAAGATCTGAACGATGTTCTGGAGGTCCGGATCGCACTGGAAAACCTTTCTATAGAAAATGCATGTACCAGGATGACAGAGGAACAGCTGTCCCAGCTTTGGGAGGCAGCAAAGGTTTTTGAAAGAACAATGGCAGATGGAAATCTGGTAAAACTTGCAGAAGCAGATGTGGCCTTTCATGAAGTGATCTATCAATCTTCTGATAATCGGCGTCTGAATCAGGTACTGAACAATCTGAGAGAACAGATATACCGATACAGGGTAGAGTATCTGAAGGACGAAGAGACCAGAAACCTTCTGGTAAAAGAACATGAAGAACTGTATGAGGCTATTAAAGCCAGAGATGTAAAAACAGCTCAGGAAATTTCTTTCCGCCATATTGAAAATCAGAGAGAAGCCATTGTCCGTTCTATCAGAGAAGAGAATGAACAGAGGGAAAAAGAAGGAAAGAATAAATAAAATCATAAAATGTGGTTACGCTAAGAGGGATACATCAAGTATCCCTTTTTTTATTACCAGCAACAGCAGGAGGAACACATGGAAAAAACAAAAATTTCCTCTAATTTAAAAGAAAATGAGGTTTATATACGTTCACGGTGTGAAAACTGTGCAGATATTCTGATTCGTCCTATGCGCCTGGGAGACAGCCGAAAAGTAGATTGCCTTATGGTATACATTGAAGTGGCAGTATCCAATATGATGCTGGATGATTCTGCTATTGGAAAAATGATCAATCATTTTTGGGAGATTTCGCCTGAACAGATTCAGGATTTTGTGAAAAACAACAGCCTTGGTATCGCGGATGTACGAAAGTTTGACAATATGGAGGATGCCTTTGCAGCGCTTCTTGCCGGAAATGCTCTTTTTTTTATAGACGGTTTTGATAAGGCAATGAAAATCTCGAGCAAAGGTTATCCGAATATGGGAGTATCCGGAGCAGAGACAGAAAAGGTTTTGCGGGGATCAAGAGAGGGATTTTCCGATACAGTAAAGACCAACTCTGCCCTTGTAAGAAAAAGGCTGCGTGATACTCGAATGAAAGTAGTAGAGACAAGTGCAGGAGTCCGGTCCAATACGATGATCCAGATTCTTTATATAGAAGATCTGGTTCATGAAGAACTTTTGGAGGAAGTGAAAGAAAGACTGGAGGAATTTGAAATCGACGGTATCCTGGACAGCGGGATGCTGGAACAGCTTACAGAAGAAACATGGTATTCCCCATTTCCTCAGTACCAGACAACAGAAAGACCGGATCGTGCAGCTCAGGAGCTTTTAAATGGAAAAATCGTTGTGATCTGTGACAACACACCCTACGCTCTGATTCTGCCAAGTTCTTTTAATGGTTTTATGGAAAGCAGTGAGGACTGGTATCACCACTTCGAGATGGCATCTTTTCTGCGGATTCTTCGGTATCTTGCGCTTATTATGTCTGTACTCCTTCCTGGACTCTACCTTGCGGTGATACGGTTTCATACGCAAATCCTGCCTACCAATTTACTTCTTTCATTTGCAGAGGCGAGGGAAGGCGTTCCGTTTTCCAGTGTAACAGAACTTGTTTTTCTGGAGCTTTCCTTTGAACTGATACGGGAGGCAGGAGTGAGGATACCAGGCTCTTTGGGAAATGCAATAGGAATTGTTGGAGGCCTGATCGTTGGTCAGGCGGCTGTAAGTGCAAATCTGGTCAGTCCGATCGTGGTGATGATCGTGGCATTGACAGCTCTTGGCGGCATGGTGATCCCGAACGAGGAATTTGCTTCAGCGTTCCGGCTTTTAAAATATATGTTTTTGTTTTTGGGAGGATATTTTGGAATTTTTGGTATTGTATTGGGAATCTATCTGACTGTGGCACATCTTGCAGGGCTTTTAAGCTTTGGTATGCCCTATCTTCTGCCCTTTGTAAAAAAAGGACCGGTGAAGGAAGTAGGTGACGGAATTTTGAGACTGCCTTTTCGTAAACGCCAGTTTCGTCCTCTATATGCACGTCAGGAACAGAAACGCCGTCTTCGAAGGAGGAAATAAGGATGGAATATGTGGACAATAACAGGATCTCTCATCGCCAGCTTTACAGGCAGATGGTCCTTGCTTTTCTGGCACCGGTGCTTTTATGTCTGCCGGGAGAGGGGCGGATTTTGGGAAAAACGGGAATTGCAGGTACAGCGGCGGCGGCTGTTTTTCTGATCCTGTACAGCTTTTTTCTCAGACGTCTGATTCCCTGGTATTCGGATCCGGTAAAAATGCTGGGACCGGTGGCAGGGCGCCTGACAGGCCTTTTCTTTTTAAGCTATGTGATTCTTGCCGCAGCTTACATTCTTGCTTTGACCGGAGAACTGGTGCCTGCTGTGCTGGTAACAGGAATTCCGGGAACAGTGATTCTTTTTTTCGCAGCCCTTGTATGCAGTTTTGGTACGCGCAAAGGGATGCAGAGAAGAGGAAGGATGGCTGAAGTATCCGGAGGTGTGCTTCTGGGCGGTGTTTTTTTAATGATGGTATTGTGTGCGGGGCAGGTTCGCATTTCCTATCTGAGAGAGATGACAGAGACTGCTGTGTTTTCTGGTGATGCTTTTTTTAAAAGTGTTTACGGAGTGATCTGTGGTTTTTCCGGTATTGCACTTCTTCCTTTTATACTTCGTGATGTGGAAAAAAGAAGTACGGTGGGAAAACCGGTGGTCATGGGAATTTTGACTCTGACAGGGCTTTTGGCAGCAATACTTCTTCTGCTTCCGGCAGTCCTTGGCTGGAATCGGCTGCAGCATGAACGTTATCCGGTGCTGCCGCTTCTGGCTGGAGCTGACCTTCCGGGAAATGTGCTGGCAAGATTTGATGTACTGTGGATGGGATTCCTTCTTTACAGTCTGCTTTTTGCAGCAGGCAGTCTCTTTCACTATGGACACCAGATTCTTGTCCGGTCTCATATGGGAACAGGAAAGCTGTGGTTTCCGACAGCTGTATTTGCAGCAGCGGTGATAAAAGTACAGGGAAAGGGGATTGCAGCAGTGTTCGGACAATATCTGAGTTATGTGTTTGTGCCGGGACTGATTCTGATACAGGGAAGCATGTTGTTTTATGGAAAGAAAAAAAGACAAAAAAAAGCAGCCGGCTGCGTTTTTCTTGTGCTGTCGCTGCTTCTGAGCGGATGTGCAGCAATAGAACCGGAAAAAAGAATGTATCCTCTTGCCTTAGGAGTAAATACTTCAGAAGCAGGTTTTTCGATGATATATGGGATGCCGGATCTTCCTCAGGCTACCGGGCAGGAAAAAGAAGAAAAAGAAAAGGATGCTTCCGTTCTGTCTATTGCCGGGAAGGATTTTTCAGAGATTCGGGAACGTTATGACCGGTCGCAGGAAAAGTACCTGGATATGAGTCATATTCAGGTGATTCTGATGGGAGATCAGCTTCTGGAAAGTGGACGGTGGACAGAATTTCTTGCTTTTCTGGATAAGGATCCCTTTGTCGGAGAAAATGTTTATGTATTTCGCACAGAAGATCCATCTGCTGTTCTTTCCTGGGACAGCGGCGGAACGTCTATAGGAGAATATCTTACAGGGCTTCTGGAAAACCGTCTTCCGGATCAGCAGAAAAAAGGGACGACTTTACGGCAGGTCTATCACCAATGGTATAAGGATGGAACACTTCCTTCGCTTCCGGTGATCGTTCTGGAAAAAGAAGAAATCCAGGTATACCTGGAATAAAAAAAACGAAACCGTCCATACTCTTGATAGTGAAATAAGGAGGCAGAAAGAAATGGAATGGTTAAAAGATAAAAAAAACAGATGGGTCGTTTCCATCTTTGCGGCTATGGCTGCAGCAGTGCTGGTGGCCGGCGGAGTGAGAGAGTCAGGAGTCTGCCGGACAACTGCCTGGTGGGGGACTATGTATCCGGAATTCTGCTTTGCAAAAGGGGATGAGGACAGTCCCCGAAAGATAGCCTTCCGTCTTGCGGAAGTTCTGGATTGGTGATATGATATACAGGCTAAGAGTATTGAATATGCTTATCAGTTCAGAAATGGAGAATGATATATGAAGCCAGACAGAGATGCACCTATAGGTGTATTTGATTCCGGTGTAGGCGGACTTACAGTTGCCCGTGAGATCATGCGGAATCTTCCGTCAGAAAAAATCGTATATTTTGGAGATACGGCCCGTGTACCTTATGGGGCGAAATCAAGAGAAAACATTATCCGCTACTCAAGACAGATCATTCATTTCCTTATGGAGCAGCAGGTAAAGGCCATTGTGATCGCATGTAATACAGCCAGTGCATTTGCTCTGGATGAGGTGCGGGATGAATTTGAGATTCCTGTTATCGGGGTGATCGAACCGGGAGCCCGGATTGCAGCTGAGGAAACAAAGAACAAAAGAGTGGGCGTCATTGGAACCGTAGGGACTATTGACAGCGGTATCCATGCATCTTATCTGAAAAAGCTGGATCCGGATATTACGGTGATTGGCAAGGCCTGTCCTCTGTTTGTTCCTCTTGTAGAAGAAGGATGGCTTCATGATCCTGTTACAATGGAGGTTACAGCCAGATATCTTCAGGAATTTAAAGACAAAAATGTAGACACGCTGATTTTGGGCTGCACCCATTATCCCCTTATCCGTTCTACTATCCGGGAATTTATGGGAGAAGAAGTGCGGCTTGTCAATCCTGCATATGAGACAGCCCTGGATCTGAAAGAACTTCTGCAGAAAAGGGATCTGGTCAGCACAGGAAAGGAACAGGAGGAATTTCCATATCGTTTTTATGTCAGTGATCTGGCAGATAAATTTAAGGCTTTTGCAGGTTCGATCCTGCCTTTTGATGTGGAGACTACAAAAAAGATTGATATTGAGAAATATTAGGAGGCACTTATGGACAAAAACGTACTGATTCATGTGCGTGGACTTCAGATGATGGAAGTAGGGGACGATCAGGAACCGATTGAGCTTGTTGTTCCCGGAGAATATTATTTTCGTAATGGGAGTCACTATCTCAGATATGAGGAAATTCTGGATGAAAGCTCCGAACCAACCATCAATTACATAAAAATATCTTCCGGCAGTATGGAGGTCAGAAAACAGGGGCTGGTCAATGTACATATGGTATTTGAACAGGGAAAAAAGAATATGACCTTATATACCACTCCATTTGGCACTTTGCAGATGGGGATCGCAGCGACAGGGATGGAGCTGAAAGAGAGTGAAGACAGTATTGATATGAAAGTGGATTATGCACTGGATATGAATGAAGAGCATGTGGCTGACTGTTATCTGTCTGTTCAGGCACAGCCTGCTCATTCTAAGGATTTTGTATTATAAAACACAATAAAAAATAAGGATGCAGCGGTGAGCAGCATCCTTATTTTTTATGGCTTATTTTTCTTTTTTGCTGAACATTCTTTTGAAAAATCCTTTTTTCTTGGCCGGCGGTGTGTCCAGAGGACCGCGGATACCACGTACACCTACGATGTATAAACCGCTGATCTCAGCTTTTACTTCTTTTTTAACCGGGATCTGTTCATAGATCTTTTCGTCTGCGATCATGATAGAAATCTTCGGGCCGATCTTGGCCTTAACGATAGGCAGTTTCGTACGACGCAGATATTTCGGTGTCTGATCAATGACCATCTGTGGAAGACCGGATTCTTTTAAACGAAGCCGTTTTTTGTCAATGACCAGCATGGAGACAGTCTGTTTTGCAGCTTCGATCTGTGCCTGCTGTTCTTCCTGTTTTTTCTGTGCCTTTTTTCCAAAAAAATAAAGTGCCACCAATGCGGCAATGAGGACAACCAGGATAACCAGCAGAACGATGGTAAATGTATTCATAAATACCCTCCTCAATATGTAAAATTATTTTTCTCCGGACAGGCAGATAGAGAAACGGAGGCCTGTAAAGAGAAGCTTTGTTATGCGAAGTATATTTTATCATTAATCGTTCCAAAAGGCAAACAGTTTCGATGGAAAAGGGAAAATGAATTTAGATAAAATTTATAGAAAAACAGTTTATATTACAGTAAAACAGTGGAAATTATATAGATAAAAAGATATAATATTCAAAACAACACAATTTGATAAAAAACGATGAGGATAAAGAAATTCACATTGGGTATATTAAAATTACAGAAAAATGATGACCAGGAGTTAATATGAGAGAGAAAGACAGGGGAAAAAAAGGACAGCAGGCCATAAAAGAAACAGAACGGAAGAAACGGGATCCGGAATTTATGACAGAGGAAGAAAGAGATCAGTATTTTGATGAACTGAGAGAAAAAAGAAAACAGAGAAAAATCAGACAGAAGAGAAATGAACGTCGGAGAAAACTGGCTGTTTTGGGAGCTACCGCTGCTATTTCACTTGTTGTAGTGGCAGGAGCAGTCAACGGTATCACGAAGTTTATCATTACAAAGACTTCTTCCGGACAATCTTCCAAAGATCAAAAAAAGGATGAAAAAGGAGAGGCCAGTCAGCAGGCTTCTGCGCAGACAGACGTTCTGGCAGAGGCGGCGCAGAAAGCCGCTCAGTATGACTATGATACGGCGATCCAGCTTTTGAAATCAGACAGCGGATTTAATGAAAATGCAGAAATGCAGGCAGCTGTCAGCAAGTATGAGGAAACCAGGGATTCCTGTGTCTCCTGGCCGCTGGAAGAAGTGACCCATGTGTTTTATCATTCTCTGATCAAGGATCCGTCCAGAGCTTTTGACGGTGACTATAAGGAGGGTGATTACAATCAGGTTATGACAACCATTGATGAGTTCAACAAAATAACCCAGACCATGTATGACAAAGGCTATGTTATGGTCAGTGTCAAGGATATGGCCAGGGCAGATGAAAACGGGAATATGACCAGAGGCGAGATTCTGCTTCCGCCAGGTAAGATTCCGTTTGTTCTCTCCCAGGACGATCTTTGTTATTATCATTACATGGATGGCGACGGATATGCTTCGAAGCTTATCGTAGATGAGGAAGGAAAGGTACGGAACGAGTATGTGGAGGCAGATGGCACCGTTTCAATAGGAGATTACGATATGGTACCTCTGACCGATCGCTTTGTAGAACAGCATCCGGATTTTTCCTACAGAGGAGCAAAGGGGATCCTGGCCCTGACCGGTTACAACGGAATCCTGGGATACCGGACTGATATCAGTTATGAAACAAGGCCGGACGATCTGGATGCCAACAAGGTGGAATGGCTGGATGCCCATCCGGATTTCAGTCTTGAAAAAGAACGGGAAGGTGCAAAGAAGGTTGCCGATGCCATGAAGGCAAACGGCTGGGAATTTGCAAGCCATACCTGGGGGCATCAGAATGTAGCTCAGATCAGCCTGGAGCATTTACAGACAGATACCGGGAAATTTCAGGAGAATGTAGATCCCCTGATCGGAGGGACCGACATTATCATTTTTGCATTTGGTACAGATCTGACGGTTCAGGAAGATTATTCCGGAGATAAATTTGAGTATCTGAAAAGTGCAGGATATAATTATTTCTGTAATGTAGATTCCAGTAAATATTTTGTACAGATCAGAGATCGGTATTTCCGTCAGGGAAGACGAAACCTGGATGGATACCGTATGTATTATAATCCGGAACTTTTGGAAGACCTGTTTGACGCCAAGGCCGTGTTTGATCCAAGCCGGCCTACACCGGTGCCGCCTATGGGATGAGAAAGGGGAACATAAAAATGAAAAAAGCACTTCTGGCAGTTCTGCTTGCCGCGATCACTGTGGGAAGCGGGATTCTGCCGGATTGGAACAGAGAAGAGGTAAAGACGGTTTATATGCCGGTATCCGCTTCTAAGGATAAAAATACAAAAGAGAAAAAGAGCGTTTCCGGGGAGTCTGTGCTGGAGCAGGCAAAGACGATGTATGCCCAGTATGATTATGATGGAGCGATCAAACTTCTGAAAAGCCAGAAGGATTTTGACACAAATAAAGAGTATATGGATATTGCCGCCAAATGTCAGGTGGCAAAAGCTTCACTGGTGGAATACCCGATTGAACAGATCACTCATGTATTTTTCCATACGCTGATCCGGGATACGGGTAAGGCATTTGACGGAGATAAGGATGAAGGCGGCTATAATCAGATGATGACCACCATTGATGAATTTAATAAGATGATTCAGATCATGTATGAAAAAGGATATGTGATGGTAAGTCTTCACGACATGGCAACAGCCAATGAAGATGGAACTATGAGCAGGGGAAAGATCATGCTTCCGGAAGGCAAGATTCCTTTTGTACTTTCGCAGGATGATGTCAGCTATTACCATTATATGGATGGAGACGGCTATGCTTCAAGACTGATCCTGGATGAAAACGGAGAGGTAAAGAACGAATATATTGAAGATGACGGAACAGTTTCCGTTGGAAATTATGATATGGTTCCGCTTATCGATGCATTTGTAAAGGAACACCCGGATTTTTCCTATCATGGACGTAAGGGAATCCTGGCTATGACCGGATACAATGGAGTTTTGGGATATCGTACGGACATTGCTTATAAGACAAAAGAAAATCTTCAGGATGACCAGAAAGCATTTCTGCAGGATAATCCGGATTTTGATTATGAGGCAGAGGTAGCAGAAGCAAAGAAAGTAGCAGAGGCGATGAAAGCAGAGGGCTGGGAATTTGCAAGTCATACCTGGGGACATATGAATGCCACGGATCGCTCCGCTGAGGATCTGAAGGCAGATAACGAAAAGTGGGAAGCTTATGTGGCGCCGATCCTGGGAAAAACAGATATGATCATCTTTGCATTCGGAGCGGACATCGGCGGATGGGAAGGATATTCCGCGGATAATCCTAAATTCCAGTACTATAAAAGCAGAGGCTATGATTATTACTGTAATGTAGATTCCAGTCAGTATTTTGTACAGCTTACAGATCAGTATCTGCGTCAGGGAAGACGTAACCTGGACGGATACCGTATGTATTATAATCCGGAAATGCTCAGCGATCTCTTTGATGTATCGCAGGTGTGGGATAATACAAGACCAACCCCGGTTCCGGAGATGTGATTTGACCGAAAGGAGAATTTTTATTATGAAGAAAAAAACAGTTGCAGCAATGTTGATGGTGTGTATGACTCTTAGTATGACAGCTTGCGGCGGAGAAGAAGAGAAGCCCGCTGAAAAGACAGAAAGTGCCGCAGAAACAGCAGAGACAGACAAGGAAGAAGAAAAGGAAGAGAAAACCGAAGCAGAAAATACAAAGGATCAGGCAAAAGCATCGGTAAGGCTTGTTTCTGTAGAAGATATATCCAAGTATATCACAGTTGGAGAATATAAAGGCCTGGAGCTGGACAAGGTGGTTGCTCCGGTATCAGACAGTGAGACAGATGTAGAAATAGAGTTCCGCCTTCAGGAAAGTCCGGAGGAGGTCCAGGGAGCATCTGTTGAGACAGGAGACCAGGTAAGGATCAATTTTACAGGTACAATTGATGGAGAGTCTTTTGATGGAGGAACAGAGCAGGATTATGATCTGATCGTGGGTGAAAGCGGAATTACAGAGGAATTCGATCAGGGTGTTCTGGGAATGAAGAAAGGTGAAACAAAAGAGATCAATGTTCATTTTCCGGAAGAATATTATGACAGTGAAGTAGCTGGAAAATCTGCAGTGTATGAGGTAACGGTGCAGAAGATCAGCCGTACACCGGAACTGACAGATGAATGGGTAGCTGCCAATACAGAAAGCAAAACTGTGGAAGAATACCGTGAGGCTGTAAAAAAAGAACTTGAAGCAGACGCAGAGATGATGGCAGGATACGCATTGCAGACAGATGCATGGAATCAGGTTCTGGAAACTTCAGAAATAAAGGAATACCCGGAAGAGGATATTCAGGAAGCGATTGATGCCTATAAGGCCTTAAATGAGGAATATATCCAGCAGGCCGAAATGGATATGAGTGAATTCCTGAAGTCTCAGGGAATCACAGAGGAAGAATATGAAGAAGAGTGCAGACAATATGCCGAGTCCAAAGTAGAACAGAATCTGATCGTACAGTATATTATGGATCAGGAGAATCTGAGCTTTGAGGACGAGGATGCAGAAGAGATTCAGAAAGAACTGATACAGCAGTATGGCGCTGCGGATATTGAGGAGCTTGTGGAATATTATGGACAGACTGCAGTAAACGAATCTCTGGCACTTCTCAGAGTAGAGAAATTTATCATAGATAACGCAGAGATCAATGAAAAGACAGGAGGAAGCGCTGACGCTGCTGAGAATGAGGACGCCCTGGAGGAAGACGATGCATACGTTACAGAAGAAGAGGCTGGTGTGCAGCAGACAGACAGCGGTGAAACAGAGGATCTGGTAGTCGAAGAATAACCTGCCGGAGGCTGTTTTTTATCATCTGTCCGGATGAATCTGTGGAAAATGGATAATTTTAGGAAAATTTAAGAAAAATCCCGAAATCACAGGGGAAGTTCTATTGTATTTCTCTGGAAAATAGAGTATGATAGACAAGACAAACAAACATAGATTCATGTAATAATGGGTGGGCAGCAAATGGATAAAAGAGTATTACGAGAAAGAATGCGAAAGAAACAGCAGCAGCTGCGCCGGCGTAAGATGATGAAGCTTGGCGGCTATGTACTTGCTGTTATATTGATCGTTGTATTTATCATAAAAGGTATCATCCTTCCTATCACGAAGGGAATCAGCGGAAAAGATGCGGATAAACCGGTACAGGTAGAGGCGGATGCAGATAAAACAACAGACACAGGAGAAACCGAAACTGCGAAAGCGGAGGAGGAAGAAGGGGCTGTCAGGATGCCTCTTGCAACAGCTTCACATATCACCAAGGCTTCAGATATGACAGCTGGATGGCATGAGGACGAAAATGGAAAATGGTATCAGAATTATGACAGAACCTACTATGCCGGCGGCATCCAGGAAATAGACGGAAAGACATACTCCTTTGATGACGACGGGTACATACAGACCGGATGGGTAAGCGATGGATTTGATGATCTGTATTTTAATGATGATGGCTCCTATAATCCGGAAAAACATAAAACACGAATTGCGCTTACTTTTGACGATGGCCCGGGACAGTACACAGACCAGCTTCTGGACTGTTTGGAAGAAAATAATGCGCATGCAACTTTCTTTATGCAGGGAATCAATGTAGGAGACTGGGAATCTACCGTGCAGCGTATGGTGGATATTGGGTGTGAGCTTGGAAATCATAGCTGGGATCATCCGGAAGCGACCCTTCAGGGAATTTCAGATGAGGCTGTGATCGAACAGTTCCAGAAGACGGATGCAGCCCTTGAAAAAGCAAGCGGACAGCGATCAACGGTAGCCCGTGCACCTTATGGGGCAGCAGGCGAAAGAGAGTTCCAGCTTGCGCAGAAACCTTTCTTTATGTGGTCTCTGGATACAGAGGACTGGCGTTATATGGATGTACAGCATAATATTGATGCAGTTATGAACGGAGATCTGACAGATGGTTCGATCATTTTGATGCACGATATTCATGAGCCGTCTGTACAGGCAGCGCTTCAGATCATTCCGCAGCTTGTGGAAAAAGGTTATAAGCTGATGACAGTCAGTGAACTTGCAGCTGCAAAAGACGTAGAGCTGCAGTATGCTTCCTATGTGGATTTCTGGGACAGCAGTCTGGCGAAAGGCCTGGTGGCAGGTTATGACGGACCACTTCTTGCTTCAGACAGTTCTGATGGAAGCTCTGGTGATGGCAGTGATATTTCTGACGGAAGTCAGGACGATGGATCTGGAGAAGATTACTCTGATGGAAGCGAAGAGGATTATTCTGACGGCGAAGATTACAGCGACGGAAGTGAAGAATACTGATTCAGTAAGTTTCAGGAAGAAAAAGTAAAGTAAGAAAAAAGCGAAATAAGAAAAGCGGATAAGAGGTCAGACTTCTTGTCCGCTTTTTTCGATAGCAGAAAATTCTGTTGAAGAGATAAGTGAATTTGGGTATAATAGGGATAGATCATTTCAGAGCCGTGAAAGGGTCTGAGACAGGAGGACAGCGTAGTGGGAAGTTGGTTTGAAGAAGCAGTATTTTATCACATGTATCCGATCGGAATGACCGGAGCACCAAGGAAAAATGAAGGGACAGAGGTGGTGCACAGATTTGACAGCCTGATGAAATGGCTGCCTCATATTAAGGAGCTGGGATGTACAGCCATTTATATCGGACCGTTGTTTGAATCATCCACACACGGTTATGATACACGGGATTACCGGGTGGTTGACAGACGTCTTGGGGATAATGAAGATTTTAAGAAATTTGTAGCAGAAGCTCATAAAATGGATATACGGGTTGTGGTGGACGGAGTGTTCAACCATACCGGAAGAGAGTTTTTTGCTTTCCAGGATATACAGAAAAACAGAGAGCAGTCTCCATACTGCAGCTGGTATAAGGGAATCAATTTTGGATGGAATTCTCCATATAACGACGGATTCGGGTATGAAGCATGGAGAAATTGTTTTGAACTGGTGAATTTAAACCTCTGGGAGCCGAAGGTAAGGGAATATCTTCTGGATGTGATCGGTTTCTGGATCGATGAATTTGATATAGACGGAATACGTCTTGACTGTGCAGATTGTCTGGAATTTTCCTTTATGGAAGATATGAGACGTTTTACAAATGAAAAGAAAAAAGATTTCTGGCTGATGGGAGAAGTGATCCATGGGGATTACAGCCGTTATGTGAAGCCTGAAATGCTGGATTCCGTAACGAATTATGAACTGCATAAGGGACTGTATTCCGGTCATAACGACCATAACTATTTTGAGATTGCACATACTATCCGCAGGGAATTTGATGCAAACGGAGGGATTTATAAGGGACTTCGCCTGTATTCCTTTGTGGATAATCACGATGTAGACAGGATTGCATCCAAGCTGAATGTACCGGGTCATATTTATCCGGTATATACACTGCTTTTTACCCTTCCGGGAATCCCCTCCATTTATTATGGTTCGGAGTGGGGAATCCAGGGGCGTAAGGAAGGCGGAAATGACGATCCTCTCCGCCCGGCTGTGGACATAGAGGAGGCTCTTAAGAATCCTGATGATCCGAAGCTTTTGGAATGGGTGAAACTTCTGGGAAAAATCCACAGAGAAGAACCGTCACTGGCAGACGGAAGCTATCAGGAACTGCTTCTGACGAACAGGCAGTATGCTTTTGCACGGAAACTGGATGGGGAAGGCATCGTAGTGGCAGTGAATAATGATGAAAATCCGGCAGAACTTCGGATCCGGATTCCGGAGGGAGGCAGAAGCTACACAAGCCTGATCAGCGGAAAAGAAGCAGTGGTGCAGGATGGCTGTATCTGTGTGACACTTGCGCCGAATGAAAGTGAGATTTTTAAATTTAAGTAAATATAAGGACTAAGGGAGGTACTTTCTGATGGGAGAGAAAATGCAGTTTTCAGAGTTGGATCAATATCTGTTTGGACAGGGGACCCATTATGATATTTATAAGAAACTTGGTGCGCATCCCACGACTGAAGGCAGAAAAAAGGGAGTTTATTTTGCCGTATGGGCGCCTAATGCCCAGTCGGTTTCTGTAATCGGAGATTTTAACCAGTGGGACACAGAAGCCAATCCTATGAAAAAAGCAGGACCTATTGGTGTATTTGAGGTTTTTGTTCCGGGAGCAAAGGTAGGAGATCTCTATAAATTCTTTATTGTGGGTATGCACGGAGAAAACCTTTATAAAGCAGATCCTTATGCAAACGAAGCGGAATTACGTCCGGGAACTGCATCCAGAGTGGCAGATATCACCAATTATAAATGGAAAGATACCACATGGATGAAAAAGCGCCCGGAGTTTAACGAGGCTACGGATGCCATGTCCATTTATGAAGTGCATCCGGGTTCCTGGAAGAAGCATCCGATTAATGAGGAAGACGAAAACGGATTTTATAATTACAGAGAATTTGCCCATGAGCTTGCAAAATATGTAAAAGAAATGGGTTATACCCATGTGGAATTAATGGGAATTGCAGAGCATCCTTTTGACGGCTCCTGGGGCTACCAGGTAACTGGCTATTATGCGCCTACCTCCCGCTACGGAACAGCACAGGACTTTAAGTACATGGTAGATTATCTTCACCGGAACAAGATCGGCGTGATCCTTGACTGGGTTCCGGCACACTTCCCAAGAGACGCCCATGGTCTGGCAGAATTTGATGGAACCGCTGTTTATGAGCATCAGGATCCCCGTCAGGGAGAGCATCCGGACTGGGGAACCAAGATCTATAATTACGGACGTCCGGAGGTGAAGAACTTCCTGATTGCCAATGCTCTTTTCTGGATAGAGGAATGTCATGTAGATGGCCTTCGTGTAGATGCGGTAGCTTCCATGCTTTATCTGGATTATGGTAAACAGGACGGACAGTGGGTGGCAAATAAATATGGTGATAATAAAAACCTGGAAGCCATCGAGTTCTTTAAGCATCTGAATACGGTTGTTCTGGGAAGAAACCATGGAACGGTTATGATCGCAGAAGAATCCACAGCATGGCCGATGGTTACCGGTAAAGCAGAGGATGACGGTCTTGGATTTTCTCTGAAATGGAATATGGGATGGATGAACGACTTTTTGGAATATATGAAGCTGGATCCTTATTTCCGTAAATTCAACCATAATAAGATGACTTTTTCCATGACTTATGCATACAGTGAGAAATACGTTCTTGTGATCTCTCATGATGAGGTAGTACATCTGAAATGTTCCATGCTGAACAAGATGCCGGGCTATCCGGATGACAAGTTCAAGAATCTGAAGGCTGCCTATGCGTTCATGTTCTTCCACCCAGGCAAAAAACTTCTGTTTATGGGACAGGAATTTGGACAGCTCCGCGAGTGGAGTGAGGAGAGAGAGCTTGACTGGTTCCTTCTGGGCGAAGACAATCACAGGGATCTTCAGTCCTTTGTAAAGACTCTCCTGCATATGTACAAAAAATATCCGGCTCTTTACGGCGGGGACAATAATCCGGAAGGCTTCGAATGGATCAATGCGGATGACGGAGACAGAAGTATTTTCAGCTTTGTGCGTAAATCTCCTACCAAGAGAAACAACCTTTTGTTTGTTGTAAACTTTACACCGGTAGAACGCACCGATTATCGGGTTGGCGTTCCCAAAAAGAAACAGTATAAACTGATCATGGATGAGAACGGACTTGTGGAAAAACCACAGGTATTTAAGGCGGAAACAAAAGAATGTGATAATAGAGAGTATTCTTTTGCATATTCACTGCCGCCATACGGAGTTGCAGTCTTTACATACTGATATTTTGGACAGTTTCAGGACGATTCTGCTCCGATTTTTGGAAGAAAAAATATTGATTTTTGTGAAAAGATGGGTTATACTGTATGCGTCTGAAAGTTCAGACAATTACTAATGACGAAGAATCGATAATGGAATCCTGAAAGGAGAATGAAAATGAAAGTATCTAATATTAAAGACGTAGACAAATTTTTTGAAGTAGTAGACAGCTGTACCGGTAAAGTTGAGCTTGTAACAGGCGAGGGAGACAGATTGAACCTGAAATCCAAACTTTCCCAGTATGTTTCTCTGGCAAATATCTTCTCAGGCGGAGAGATCCCGGAGCTGGAAATCGTTGCTTATGAAAAAGAGGATATTGATAAGCTGTTAAACTTTATGATCAACGGCTGATAAAAAGCAAAAAGACGGGGGCATGACAGGGTTCATGTCCCCGTTATGTGACTGCTGAGATATCTGAATGAAATTGAGGCAGGTGTATATAATAAATAAAAAGCTGTGACCAGGGGGTATTTTTACTTCCTGGTCAAATGTGCGTTAAATAAGAAAAAGGGGTATAGATCATGACAAAAATTGACATTATCTCCGGCTTTCTTGGAGCCGGCAAAACAACTCTTATCAAAAAACTTCTTCAGGAGGCTTTTCAGGAAGAACAGGTTGTTCTGATCGAAAATGAATTTGGTGAGATCGGAATTGACGGAGGATTTTTGAAGGAAGCAGGAATTGAGATCCGAGAAATGAATTCCGGATGTATCTGCTGTTCTCTGGTAGGTGATTTCGGTGCATCTCTGAAAGAAGTGATCGAGAAATATCATCCGGACAGAATCCTCATTGAGCCATCAGGCGTAGGCAAGCTGTCCGACGTGATCCGTGCGGTTAAGGATGTGCAGGAAGAGACAGGCCTTGTACTGAACAGTTATACAACTGTGGTAGACGCCAAGAAATGCAAAATGTATATGAGAAACTTTGGAGAATTTTTTAACAACCAGGTAGAGTATGCAGGCGCAATCATTATGAGCAGAACGGATATTGTGGATGAGGAAAAAGCTATGCAGTCCATGGAACTTCTTCGTGGATTGAATGCCAAAGCTGCTATTATCACCACACCGATCGAAAAGCTGGATGGAAAGAAGCTTCTGGAGGTAATGGAGCATCCGGTATCCCTGGAGCAGGAAATGATGGATGAGGAAGTATGCCCGGAATGCGGACATGTACATGAGCATGGTCATCATCACGAGCATCACCATGACCATGAGTGCGGATGTGGTCACGATCACGAGGAACATGAGCATCACCATGATCATGAGTGCGGATGTGGCCACGATCATGAGGAACACGGGCATCACCATGACCATGAGTGCGGATGCGGTCACGATCATCATCACCATCATCATGCAGATGAGGTGTTTACAAGCTGGGGCCGCGAGACCATTAAGAAATATTCCAGAGAAAATCTTGAAAAGATCCTGGAGACTCTTTCAGGATCAGAGGAGTACGGTGTGATTCTTCGTGCAAAGGGAATGCTTCCGGCAGAAGACGGAACCTGGATCTATTTTGATATGGTTCCGGAGGAAACAGAGATTCGTGAAGGCGCGCCGGAATATACCGGACGCCTCTGCGTGATCGGTTCAAAATTAAACGAGGACAGGCTGGCAGAACTCTTCGGATTATAACAGGAGGATGAGGATGAACGAGATTACAGTACCCATTTATCTGCTTACAGGTTTTCTGGAAAGTGGAAAGACCTCTTTCCTGAATTTTACGCTGCAGCAGGATTATTTTTATACAGAAGGAAGAACACTTCTGATCCTCTGTGAAGAGGGAGAAGTGGAATATGACAAAGCAGTTCTGGAAATGAGCAATACGGTAGTAGAGGTCATTGAAAAAGAAGAGGATCTTACGACAGACCGTCTGGCGGCTATGGATATTCTGTATCAGCCGGAAAGAGTGATCATAGAATATAACGGTATGTGGCTGGTAAGTAATTTTGAAAAAATGGAAAAGCCGGCAGGCTGGGGAATAGAGCAGCAGATCACCTGTGTGGATGCAAGTACCTTCCAGATGTATATGGCAAATATGAAATCTATTTTTATGGATATGGTAAGAGGCAGCGACATGGTGGTGTTTAACCGCTGCAAAAAAGAAGATCCTCTTGCTACTTACAGAAGAGGCATCAAGGTTGCCAATCAGAGGGCAGAGGTGATTTTTGAGGATGAAGAAGGCGAATTGGATGATATTTTTCAGGATGAGATGCCTTTTGACGTCAATGCCCCGGTGATCGAGATCCTTCCGGAGGATTATGGGATCTGGTTTGTGGACGCGATGGATCATCCGGAAACCTATGAAGGAAAAACTGTGAAGTTTAAAGCAAGAGTCATGAAACCAAGAGGAATGGGAAGTAAATTTTTTGTTCCGGGCCGTACTGCCATGACCTGCTGTGCAGACGATACCACATTTCTGGGATATGTGTGCAAAAGCGCTTTTGCACCAAAGCTGAATCCGGGACAGTGGGTGGAAGTCACAGCGAAGGTAGGCATTGAAAACCGCATGGAATATCAGGGAGAAGGGATCGTGCTTTATGCAGATTTTGTAGAACCCTGTGAGCCTCTGGAAGAAGAAATGGTATATTTTAATTAAGGAGAAAAAGCATGTATTTAGTAGTTGGTCTGGGAAATCCAGGAAGGCAGTATGAAGCCACCCGGCACAACATGGGCTTTGATGTGATCGACCGTCTGGTGGAGGAACACAGGATTCCCCAGGGCGGCGTAAAATTCAATGCCATGTATGGAAAAGGAATCATTGGAGGAGAACAGGTGCTTCTGATGAAACCTCTCTCTTATATGAATCTGAGCGGCGGTCCTGTAAGGGATATGGCGCATTATTTTAAAATCGATCCGGAAACAGAGATGATCGTGATTTATGACGATATTGATCTGGAGCCGGGACAGCTGAGGATCCGGAAACAGGGAAGCGCCGGAGGCCATAATGGAATCAAGGATCTGATCAAACAGCTGGGAACACAGAAATTTGTCCGTATTAAGGTCGGTGTAGGAGCCAAGCCTCAGGGCTGGGATCTGGCAGACCATGTTCTGGGAAGATTTGATACTCAGGAAAGAAAGTTAGTGAATGAGGCTCAGGAGCGTGCGGCAAAAGCTGTGGAAATGATTCTTTCCAAAGGAACAGACGCAGCCATGAATGAGTTCAACAAAAAAACGGGGGTCGTATGAAAACATTTTTGCAGCCTCTGCAAAACCTTGCAGAGATGGAAGAAATCCAGGCACAGGCAAAAAATAACCGGGGTGTCCTGGCTGTCAGCGGCTGTATGGAGTCCCAGAAGGCACATATGATATATGGGCTTTCCGGGCTCTTTCCATGTCATCTGGTTATTTCTGAGGATGAGCGCAGCGCAAAGCAGATTTATGAAGATTATCGTTTTTATGAAAAAAATGTTTATTATTATCCGGCCAGGGATCTTTTGTTTTTTCAGGCGGATATCCATGGGAATCTTCTGATCCGCCAGAGAATGCAGGTGATCCGGGCTCTTCTGACTCAGCAGGAGATCACTGTGGTCACAAGTGTGGACGGCTGTATGGATTTTCTGGCGCCGCTTCAGGAAATCCGTGAACAGATCCTTGCTTTTCGCAATGACAGTCAGCTGGATATTGATAAGCTTAAAACAGACCTTGTTGCCATGGGTTATGAGCGTGTGGGACAGGTGGAAATGCCGGGACAGTTTTCCGTAAGGGGAGGGATCATTGACATTTATTCCCTGACAGAAGAGAATCCCTGGAGAATCGAGCTGTGGGGAGATGAGATTGATTCGATCCGAAGCTTTGATGCGCAGAGCCAGCGTTCTATTGAGAACCTGGAGGAGATTGTAATTTATCCGGCAGCGGAACAGCAGGTGGAAAAAAGCGGAATCACATTTCTGGATTATTTTGATCCGGAGCGTTCCATGATTTTTCTGGATGAACCGAACCGGCTTACAGAAAATGCAAAAGCAGTGGAAGAAGAATTTCGCCAGAGCTGCCGGAACCGTGAAGAAAAAGGAGAACAGAATCTTTCGGAAGGCTGGATGTGCTCCTGGGAGGAAGTCTGCCGGAAACTGAACAAAAGAAACTGTGTGTCACTTTCTTCTCTGGAACCAAAAAGATCCGGATGGAACATCACCGGGGTACACAACCTCACTGTAAAATCCATGAGCTCCTATCAGAGCAGCTTTGAACTTCTGGTAAAAGATCTGCAGAAATACAAAAAACAGGGGTATCAGATCGTATTGATGTCCGGATCCAGAACAAGGGCAGAGCGTCTGGCAAAAGATCTGCAGGACGAAGGGCTCAATGCTTTTTACGGACAGGACAGCGAGCGTATACTGGAACCCGGAGAGATCATGGTGGTATACGGTCATGCCCGGAAAGGCTTTGAATATCCTCTGGTAAAATTTGCCGTGATCACAGAGACGGATATTTTTGGCAAGGAGCAGAAGCCCCGAAAGAAAAAGAAAAATTACAATGGGCAGAGGATACAGGACTTTTCGGAGCTGTCAATCGGAGATTTTGTAGTTCATGAAAAACACGGGCTTGGCATTTATAAGGGGATTGAAAAGGTCGAGGTAGACCGGATCGTCAAGGATTATATTAAGATTGAATACCGGGGCGGAAGTAACCTTTATATTCTTGCAACACAGCTGGATTCTCTGCAGAAATATTCCGGTGCAGAGGCGTCAAAAGCTCCAAGGCTGAACAAGCTGGGCGGTCAGGAATGGAAAAAGACAAAGTCCAGAGTAAAGGGTGCCGTGCGGAATATTGCAAAAGAACTGGTGGAGCTTTACGCAGTACGTCAGGAAAAGGAAGGCTATGTGTGCGGACCGGACACGGTATGGCAGAGAGAGTTTGAGGAAATGTTCCCCTATGAGGAAACGGAGGATCAGCTTGCTGCCATCGAGGATACAAAAAAAGATATGGAAAGCACCAAGATCATGGATCGTCTGGTGTGCGGAGACGTAGGCTACGGAAAAACGGAGATCGCTCTCCGGGCAGCTTTTAAGGCGGTACAGGAAAGCCGTCAGGTTATTTATCTTGTGCCTACCACCATTCTTGCCCAGCAGGTTTACAACACCTTTGTACAGAGGATGAAAGAATTTCCGGTAAGGGTGGATCTTTTGTGCCGTTTCCGTACTCCTGCCCAGCAGCAGAAGACGATCAGTGACCTGAAAAAGGGGCAGGTGGATATCATCGTGGGAACCCACCGTGTTCTTTCCAAGGATGTGGAATTTAAGAACCTGGGACTTCTGATCATTGATGAGGAGCAGAGGTTTGGTGTTGTCCATAAAGAAAAGATCAAGCAGCTGAAAAAAGATATCGATGTGCTCACACTGACAGCGACTCCGATTCCAAGGACACTTCATATGAGTCTGATCGGAATCCGTGACATGAGTGTGCTGGAAGAGCCGCCTATGGATCGTGTGCCCATCCAGACCTATGTAATGGAATATGATGAGGAAACCGTACGGGAGGCAGTAAACCGTGAACTGCGCCGGGGCGGCCAGGTTTACTATGTGTATAACAGAGTCAATGATATTGCGGAGGTGGCGCTGCGGCTTTCCAGGCTGCTTCCGGATGCAAGGATCGATTTTGCACATGGGCAGATGAGTGAACGGGAGCTGGAGGGTGTCATGTTTGCCTTTATCAATGGGGATATTGACGTGCTGGTCTCCACTACCATCATTGAGACAGGTCTTGATATCTCCAATGTAAATACCATGATCATCCATGATTCTGACCGCTACGGTCTGTCTCAGCTCTATCAGCTCCGGGGACGTATCGGACGCTCCAACCGGACGGCATATGCGTTTTTGATGTACCGCAAAAATACCATGCTGAAGGAAACTGCAGAAAAAAGGCTTTCTGCTATCCGGGAATATACGGATCTGGGAAGCGGATTTAAGATTGCCATGCGTGATCTGGAGCTTCGCGGCGCGGGAAATCTTCTGGGGGCAGAGCAGCACGGCCATATGAATGCGGTAGGATATGACCTTTACTGTAAAATGCTCAGTGAGGCGGTAAAGGAAGCCAAGGGAATCCATACCATGGAAGACTTTGAGACAACCATTGATCTGACTATGGATGCTTTTATCCCGGATTCCTATATCAGCAACGAATACCAGAAACTGGATATTTACAAAAGGATCGCCGGGATCGAAAATCAGCAGGACTATGACGATATGCTGGAAGAGCTTCTGGACCGTTTCGGAGAGATGCCGAAAGCAGTGCTGAACCTTCTGGCTATCGCGAGGATGAAAGCGCTTGCCCACAGATCGTATGTAACAGAGATCAAACAGCTGGGAAAAGATATGCGGATCACTCTTTACGAAAAGGCCCAGATCGATCCTTCCGGTATTCCTGCACTGATGCAGAAGTATCGGAGAGGACTGCAGTTTAAGGCAGAGCAGGAACCGAAATTCATTTTTACTCCCCAGGGGCGTGTGCTGGAGGCTCTGACAGATTTTCTGGAGGAGCTGAATCAGCTGGTGGAGGAGTAGCAGCAGTACCTTGATCGAAGCTGCTGATTTTGCATAAAGTATTGTGGCGAATGTGTGAAATGTCAGGTATTTTTATGTTTCTCCTTGCCCTCAGGGCGAAAAAAGTTTATACTTGTAGCTATGAAATCAGGCTACAATGGAGGATAATATGAAAGAAATGTCAAAGAGAGCAGCCGTTGCCGCACTTGCAGGCGTAATGGCTATGGGAATGCTTACAGGCTGCGGTGAGAAAAAATTAGATGGAACCAAAACAGTTGCAACTGTAAACGGAACAGAAATCCCAATGGGAGTTCTGAGTGTGATGGTTCGTCATAGCCAGGCACAGACAGAGGCAATGTATGCAAGTTTTATGGGAGGCTCTGATTTTGCTATCTGGGATACAGAGGCAGAAGAAGGAAAAACCTTTGGCCAGCAGGCAGTAGAACAGTCTCTGGAAGAATTAGAGACCATGTATTTGATGAAAGAAAAAGCAGCAGATTATGGTGTGGAGATCACAGAGGAAGATCAGAAGGCCATTGAAGAGGCTGCAGCAGAATTTATGAAAGCCAACAGTCAGGAGACCATCGAGAAACTGGCAGTGACTGAGGATCAGGTGAAGACCTATCTGGAGCTCAGAACTTATGAGGCACGTATGCAGGAACCGATTGTGGCTGATGTGGATACAGAAGTATCTGAAGAAGAGTCACAGCAGTCTTCTTTCAGCTATGTAAGCCTTAGTACAGCAGACCTTGAAGAAAAGGACGCAGAGAAGAAAAAAGAAGACGCACAGGAAATCCTGGATACTATGAAAAAGGATCCGGAAGCGGATTTTGATGAGACTGCGAAAGCAGTGAATGAAGAGTATGCGGCTCTTGACGGAACTTTTGATACCACAGCTCCTGAGGACGAGGATGATGCGTCTTCCAGCTACCCGACAGAGGTACTTGAAGTGTTAAGATCTCTGGAGGATGGAGAAATGGGACCGGATGTTATTGAAACAGATACCGGATATTATGTTGTCAGACTGGATAAGAAACTGGATGAGGAAGCGACCGCAAATAAAAAGGATTCCATCATTGAAGAACGAAAGAGTGAACTTTATACAGACACGACAACAAGCTGGAGAGAAGAAGCTGAGATCAATGTAGACCAGAAGGTTCTGAAGACACTTACCGTTACAGACAACAATAAATTTACTGTTTCTGTACCAGAAACAGAAGAAATGACAGAAGAATCCGCAGAAGAAACAACTGAGGAGACGACTGCAGAGGATGAGACTGCAGAAGATGCAGATTCCGAGGAACTTTCAGATGAGGAAGTACTGGTGCCGGCAGAAGAAGAGGCTGAGGCAGCAGGAGAAGAAGCAGCAGAATAAAAAAGACAAAATAAGCAAGGGGAGCCGGTGAAAGGCTCCCCTTTGTGTTTGCATTAGTTGTCTTCTGAAAAAGAAACATGAATTCCATTAACCTCAATGTCGCCCTCCATAGGGATGACCAGACATTTCCGTCCGTCCACGATCTTTGTTTCTATCAGCTCTGCACGGTCGGGCTCTACGTGGATCACAACATCGGGTGTTTTGATCTCCATTCTCCTGGTATTGGTGATATTGGAAGCCATAAGGGCAGTGTTCTCTCCAGCGGTGGCCTCATAACAGGAATCAAAGGTCTCCAGTTTTTCTTCTTCCACCCCGCATTCTTCAAACAGGCGTTTTACTTCCGGTTTTGTCAGTACGGCCGGTTCCGGAGCATCCTTCTGGGATTCTACCCATTCGTTTAATTTTTCATGGATATTCATGACGGTATCGTAGGCGCAGTCTTCCCCCAGTGTTTCTTCCACAAGCGCATTAAAAGAATCTCTTTGTCCGCCTGCAGAAAGTGGGGTGACGCATCCAAAAAGTTCGTCTACAAAGGTGCTGCGCAGCTGTTCCGCATTTTTGGAATAATAAAGAAGCCCATGGATATCGGTACTTCTGTCATTAAATACCGGAAAAAGAAATCCAAGATCCGGCATTTCCACGATCCAGTCCCGGATGCGGTCTTCGATATGATTGGTTTCTGCATTGTAGCAGAGTCCTGCCTTGGAAAGCTTTACCGGACAGATGCTGCAGAGGATATGGTCATAGATCTCATCGGAGGCGTCGAACATATCCATGCCGTCAGAGGATCTTCCGGGAATATCATATACTGCGTGGATCAGGATAATGTAATAATTCTCTCCGTAGTCATAGGATTGTATGATCTTGTCATAAAATTCTTCGATAAGAGCATCATCCTGAAGCTTGCTTCCCCGAAGCTTCATAAGGAATTCCTGAGTTCCCCCTTCTTTTTCCTGTTCCAGAGGAAATTCCATATTGATAAGATTTTTCCCAATGGTACCGGACAGGGTCTTTTTAAAGATTTCAAAGTATTTGAAGCTTTCTTCTTCGGACAGGGATAGAAAAGCTTCTTTTAGCTCTGTTTTTTTGTTTTTTTCTCCATCAACATAGCAGCCGCAGATGCGGGTAATGGAACATCTGTCAGGTGTAAACTGCTTTTTGATCTCGGATATTTCTTTTTTATTCATAGAGTAAATGTCTCCTTTTTATGCAGAGTTCAGGAATCTATTATATCCTGAAATCCTGTCAGGAGCAAGAGGGGGACTTTCAGAGTCTGGAATATCCATTTCCACTTACAATAGCATCGATTTTCTGTTTTGCCCTGCAAAGAGGACAATCATGAAGCTTATAGCTGTTGTAATCGGGGATATCCTTTTTCTGGAAAATCGAGTGAACCGGAAGCTGTGCAACGCTGTTTACAGCGCTGAAGATGGCTGCGATTCCACGGATTTTTCCGCCGTAATAAAGGATACTTTCCACAGCTCGTGCAAGAGTCTCTCCGGTTGTGACGGAACCATTCAGGATCAGTATGTTTTTTCCTGCGATCATAGGCTGGATGTTGTCGCGGAAGATCATCTGTCCCACGCTGTTATATTCCGGTGAGGTAATATAGATGGTCTGATGCATGTTCATGGAAAGGACTCCTGCTTTGGAAAGTTCTTCAGCCAGGTAGCCGCCGATCACTTCCAGACCGTCCATACAGACAATGGTATCAATAGGAATAGACGCCTCATAGTTCACAGCAAGTGCCTGAGCAATTCGCCTTGCCTCAGAACTTCTGGACTTCATGGTTGTCATGTCCAGATAATGAGTGATGTGAGAATAGGGTGTTGCAAAGTGACCGGGATAAATCTTGAGCTGGATACGTTCATCGCTTCTGGCATAAATCTTAAACATTTTTGATTCCATAAATACAACCTCCCTTTTTGCGATTTTCCTTTGTGACAATTCGAATATATCTAATTATATCATCAGATACAAAATAATTTCAATAATATTCTGGAAATTTTGAAAGGCTGTATTTTTTTTATAGAGACTGTTAAAATGGTATTAATGGACAAGCTTGATCCATGAGGCTAAAGGAGGGGGCAACTAATGAAAAAAAGGATGCTGGCAGTTTTTGTCTGTGCAGCAGTTATCAGCAGCGCAGAAGTATCCGTGGAAGCTGCAGGAACAGAAAACAGAGAAAATGCCAGGATAGGTATTTCTATTTATGATTTTGAAGACGATTATATGACTTTATATCGCACAGAGCTGGTGCGTTATCTTACAGAAGAATTAGGGTTTTGTGAGGAAAATATTCTGGTGGAGGATGCTGAAAATAATCAGGAGGTGCAGACGGAACAGATCAGTGACTTTATCGATCATCAGATGGATGCAATGATTCTGAATCTAGTGCATCCGTCCAGTGCACCTCAGATTACGGATATGTGCAGTGAATCCGGGATACCGATAGTCTATATCAACCGTCAGCCTTATGAAGCGGAAACCGTCAGATGGGAAGAGGAGGAACTGCGGGTCTCTTACGTGGGGGCAGATGCAAGGCAGTCCGGAACGTATCAGGGTGAAGAGATTGCCGATACAGAGACAAAAGGAGATATCAACGGAGATGGAACGGTCTCTTATGTTATGATACAGGGAGAGCCGGAAAACATGGATACGCAGTACAGATCTGCATACTCGGTGAAAGCTCTGGAGGATGCCGGAATAAAAACAAAAGAACTTCTGGCAGAAAGTGGAAACTGGAACAGAGAACAGGGAGCTGATATTGCCAGAAAAGCGTTGGAAGAGTTTGGAGACGAGATAGATGTGATATTCTGTAATAATGATGCAATGGCTCTTGGCGCATTAACGGCAGTCAGAGAAGCCGGAAGAGAGACAGGAAAGGATATCTATCTTACAGGTGTAGATGCGCTTCCGGAGGCTGTACAGGATATTGAGGACGGAGAATTGACGGCTACAGTGTTTAATGACTATTTCAGTCAGTCTCATACAGCGGCAGCGGCTGTGGTACAGTATCTTCAGGGCGGAGAACCGGAAACGGTAAAGATGATCGATTATATAAAAGTGACAAAGGATAATGCAGAGTCGCTTCTGAAAAGAATCAGCTGACTGGAGATGAGACGAAAATGCGTTTATAAAATTTTTGCCTCATGGTATAATAAAAGTCAGGATTTGGAGGGGATTTAATGGAACTATATAATGTACTTCTTGTGGATGATGAGGCAGATGTACTCCTTGCCATGAAGAAAAAAATCAACTGGGAGGCGCTTGGTTTCTGTCTTGCAGGGACGGCAGAGAATGGGCAGGAGGCCCTGGAAATGACCGAGCAGCTGCACATAGATGTAGTGATGACGGATATCAAAATGCCTTATATGGATGGTCTGACGCTTTGCCGCAGACTGAAAGAAAATTACCGGAACATGAAAGTGATCATTTATTCTGGTTTTGACGATTTTGAATTTGCCCGGGAGGCAGTGCATCTGGAAGCAGAAGAGTATCTGTTAAAGCCGATCAGCGCAAAGGACATGCAGGAGGTTTTTTCCAGAGTAAAGAAAAAACTGGATCAGGAATATAACGAATACAGGAATCTCAGCCGACTTTCTGAATATTACAGGAAAAGTCTTCCGGCAATGAGAGAACAGCTTGTTATGGGAATCTTGGAAGGCCATCTGACCGGGGAGCGGGCAAGAGCCATGATGGAAACCTACGAAATGGAACTGGAAGCACCTTTTTACGCAGTTTCCATGCTCTATGCCGAAGCCAGTGTGAGAGAAGAGACGGATCAGGCGGCACGCTTTCTTACCCTGCCTTTAAAGGATATGGTGCAGGATTATCTCAGAGATAAGATCCGTTTTTTCAGCACCTCTTTTTTAGATCAGGTGATCATAGTGTTTCTTTTGGAACAGCCTGAGGATATGGAACAGGTTCTTTACCATATGGATCAGGCATGCAAAATGGGATTTCGTGTACTGAAGGCTTCCGTCACCGCAGCGGTAAGCCAGATCTGTACACAGACAGAGGCTTTGCATACTGCTTATGTGGAAGCTGCAAGCGCTATGGAATATAAGACGATTCTGGGAAGCGGTCAGGTCCTTTATATCAATGATATTGAACCTTGTTCCAGAGAGACGGATTTTGCAGCGGAGTGTGATTTCAGAGAGCTGATCCGTGCAGTAAAGCTTGGAGACAGAAATGAAACAGATGTGGAAATTTCCCACTTTATGGATGGCATCCGACGAGAGACGATTTCTCCGGGACAGTATCAGCTTCTTTTTATGGAACTTTTTGCAGAACTGATGAAGATCGTCAGGGCATATAAGCTTCAGCCCAGTCAGATATTTGGAGAGCATGCTGGTTCCTGGCAGGAACTTTATAAATATATTTCGGTAGATGAGCTGGAAAAATGGCTTCAGGAAGTATGTACCAAGCTTCGCCATGCACTTCATCATGAGAGACGAGATTCAACGGCACGCCTCACCGAACAGGCAAAGGCATATATCAGAGAACATTACCAGGAAAACGATCTTTCGGCAGACAGTATTTGTCGTTATCTGAATGTCAGTGCGGCGTATTTTTCTACTATTTTTAAACGAGAGGTAGGCATGAGTTTTGTGGCTTATCTCACGAAGGTACGTCTGGAACATGCAGTAGAGCTCCTTCGTACCACGGAGGACAAAACGTATATCATTGCTTCACAGGTGGGTTATACGGAGCCAAATTATTTCAGCTACGTATTTAAAAAACAATATGGGATTTCTCCGTCCAGATACCGGGCGAACATGTTGTCCCAGGAGCAGAAAACAGAATAAAAGGTTACGATCCTATGGATTATTTGAAAAATAAATGGAATAAGCTGCGTACATATGTCAACAGACGAGAACTCCAATTTATGCTTTCCGTGTCATTTACATTGGTGGCGCTGGTGGGAATGGCGTTTATCGGGGCGTTTCTTTATCAGAGTTATGGAAAGACGGCAGAAGAGATGATGCTCAATGACAACCGACAGCTGATCAATCAGGTGGAGATCAATCTGAATAATTATCTGCGGAATATGATGAGGATTTCCGATACGATGTATTACAATGTGATCAAGCAGGTAGATATGAAGACGGATGACATCTCTCAGGAACTGGATCTTCTTTATGAAGTGAATAAGGACAGTCTGGTAAGTGTTGCATGTTTTTCTGAAAACGGAGAACTGATCAGTGCAGCTCCGGTAGGAAGCGTGAAGAAAAATGTGGATATCACAGAACAGAGCTGGTTTGCCAATGCCAGGGACAAAATGGAAAACCTGCATTTTTCTGAACTTCATGTACAGAATATATTTGAAAACAGCAATGGGCGCTACTATTGGGTGGTGTCTTTGAGTCGTGGTGTGGAATTGACCACAGAAGGAAAAATGTCAGGAGGAATCCTTCTGGTAGACATGAATTTCAGCGGCATCCGGCAGATCTTTACGGAGATCAACAGCAGAGGACTGGGTTATGTTTATCTGGTAAACAGCGAAGGGGAGATTATTTATCATCCTAAGCAGAATCTGATTTTTTCCAATATGCTGCATGAAAATAATGTAGCTGCCAGCCAGTATGATGACGGCGTTTCGGAGGAGACCTTCCAGGGAGAGGAACGTACAGTGATCGTAAAGACGGTAGGCTATACCGGATGGAAGATTGTCAGTGTCACACCTAAGAAAGAATTATTGCAGGACTTTAACAGTACGAAGCTAATGGCCGTGATCATTGTGATTCTGGCAGTGACGCTGATGGTTTTTGCAAATCAGTTTGTTGCGGTTCGCATTGCAAAACCTTTGAAAAAACTGGAAAATTCACTGAAAGGGATCGGTGTGGACAGTCAGCCGGATATTTATATGGGTGGTTCGGTAGAAATCCAGCATCTGGGTCAGACCATCCGTTCCATGGTAGACCAGCTGCAGCGGCTTACGGATGATATTGTCAGAGAGCAGGAGGAAAAAAGAAAAAGTGAATTGGATGCCCTTCAATCGCAGATCAATCCGCATTTTCTTTACAACACACTGGACTCTATCATGTGGATGATTGAAAGTGAGCGATATGAAGATGCGGTGGCTATGGTACATTCTCTGGGCAAACTTCTCCGTATCAGTCTTTCCAAAGGAAAAAATATCATTACGGTAGGGGATGAGCTTCAGCACGCGAGAAGCTACCTGGATATTCAGAAATACAGATACAAAAATAAATTTCTCTCCTTTTTTGATATAGAAGAAGGTATTGAAAAATACAGAATCATTAAATTGATCATCCAGCCTTTGCTGGAGAATGCGATCTATTATGGGATGGAGTACATGGATGGGGAAGGAGAGATTCATATCCGTGCATATACAAGCGGTGAGGATCTTTTTATAGAGGTGGAGGACAATGGATTGGGAATGCCGCAGGAACAGGTAGATAAGCTGCTGACAGATGACATGGAAACCAGGAGCAAAGGTTCCGGCATCGGCCTTAAAAATGTCCATCAGCGTATTCAACTGTATTTTGGGTCTGAGTATGGTCTGGAGATTACAAGTGAACCGGATGAAAAGACCATTGTTCGGATTCATCTGCCAAAAACCGAGGAAACGTCTCCGGGAGAAGGAGGAAACAGATCATGAGGAAGAAGTATCAGTGGCATATCGGAGCAGTTTTTGTTACTGCAGCAGTGATACTGGGCGCTCTTTACTACTACGGAATATTTGTCGGGAAAAAGGAGCAGCCGGCTGTTTACTCTGTGATCCTTTATCAGAATACAAATGATGAATGGTCTACTCTTGTAGAAGGAACAGAACAGGCAGAAGAGGATCTGGATATCGATGTAAATTATGTATACCTTGCCCGGGATGATACCGCCCAGGAACAGGCGGCTGCTGTCCGGAGAGAGATCAATGCAGGTTCTTCGGGGATACTGCTGGCACCAGTGGATACAGAAGAAGTGCAAAACGTTCTGAAATCCATGTATTTGAAAGTTCCCGTACTATGTGTGGAAACTGGAGCAGGAGATGATTTTCCTGTACTCCGCACAGATGACCGGGCTATGGGAAAAGCCATGGGAGAGGCGATCCTGAAGGATATGGACAGTACCGGAGCACAAAGAAGAGTCGCTATTCTTACAGAATACATGGGAAGAGACAGTGTAAGACTGAGATATGAGGGCCTGACAGAAGCCCTGAAGGAAGCAAAAGAGCCGGTGATCATAGAAGAACGGGCGCGGTTCCATGGAGATTTTAGTCTGGGACGGTTTATCAAATCTGTATTTTATGATGCCCCTCCATATCTGGTTACACTGGATAAATATATGACAGAACAGGCAGCTGCGGCATGGACAGGATACCGACAGGAAAACGAAAAAAATAAGCTTTCCTGCAGGATCTATGGTATTGGAAACACGGCACGGACAGTCAATGATCTGGACAACGAAAACATTGCGGCCTTGATGTATCAGAATGAATTTAATATGGGATATCAGGGCATCACATATCTGACACAAAAGAACAGAAAAAAGTGGTTAGAGGAGAATACAGCTATCAGATACAGAATGGTTACAAAAGAGTCACTGTACGAGGATGAAAACGAAAGACTTCTGTTTTCGAATACCTGATGGCGCAGGAGGGAGAAGATGCTGAACAGAAGAAAAGAAACAGGACTGTTGGCAGCAGCACTTATGATATTTATTTTGGGAGGATGCGGGACACAGGAAGATCCTGCCCAGGAAGAACCTAAAAATCTGAAGATAGGTGTAAGCGTGTATGATCAGTATGACACGTTTATGGCAGAAGTACTTTCCCAGTTTCAGGCTTATACGAGAGAGAAAGAAAAAGACTGGGGGATACCGATTACCCTTGATATTCAGGATGCAGATCAGAATCAGCTTCAGCAGAATAAACAAATGGATGATTTTATTGAAGAAGGCTGTGATATTGTCTGTATCAATATGGTTGACAGAACGGATGCCTCATCCATCATCGAAAAAGCAAAAAGTAATGACATACCAGTGATTTTTTATAATCGGGAACTGGTAAAGGAGGATCTGGAGCGCTGGGAAAAACTTTACTACGTAGGGGCTGACGCTTTTCAGTCAGGAGAGATGCAGGGGCAGATCCTGGTGGAGGAGTGCAGAAAAGATTTTTCCAGCATTGATAAAAACGGCGATGGAGTCCTCCAATATATTATGCTGGAAGGGGAGGCCGGACATAACGATTCCATGATTCGAAGTATGGCAGTCATCCAGGAAATCACAGAAAGTGGCTATGTAGTAGAAAAACTTGCAGATGAGATTGCCAACTGGAACAGAGATCAGGCGGCAAACAAGATGGCATCCTTTATTGAAGATTATGGAGACCGGATAGAGGTTGTCCTGGCCAATAATGACGATATGGCGCTGGGGGCGGTTGACGCTCTGAAGGACAGCGGTATTATGCCAGGGACAGAGCAATGGCCTATGATCCTGGGAATCGATGGGACAGATGTAGGGAAAAAAGCAGTTGAAAAAGGGGAATTTCTGGGGACGGTGCTGAATGATGCCAGAGGTCAGGCCAGAGGAATGATAGAGCTTGCCTGGTCCATTGTATCGGGCAGACCTCTGGAGTCTGACCTGGAGCTTCAGGAAGGAAAATATATAAGACTTCCTTACCGGAAAGTAACGAGTGAGAACCTCAGTGAGATACAGGCGGGGCAGACCCAGTAAACAGATGAGACAGCGATGCGCAAGCATAAGTTTTCTCAAAAAAAGGGAGCGTCAATAGGCGCTCCCGTAATACAAGGAAGGTGAAGGTTTTAGCCCTCAATGGCAATGTAACCGGTATTTTCCACTTTTTTCGGAACTTTCTTCGGTACGGAAAGTCTCAGGATTCCATCTTCATATTTTGCATGGATATCTTCCTGGGTGACATCTTCTCCAACATAAAAACTTCTGCTCATAGTGCCGGCATAACGTTCTCTGCGGATGTAGTTTCCTTTCTGATCCTGTTCGTCTTTATCCAGTCCTTTTGCCGCAGATAAAGTAAGGTAGCCGTCTTTTAGCTGAACCTTGATTTCATCTTTCTTAAAGCCTGGAAGATCTACATCAAGTTCATAGCTGTCATCTTTTTCACGGATATCAGTTTTCATCATGTTCTGGGCGTGTTTGCCATACAATGGATTTTTTTTACCCCAGAAATTATCGTCAAATCCAAAGTTCATCCAGCTGTCATCAAATAAGTTTTCTCCAAAAATACTAGGCATCAACATAAGTCATCTCTCCTTTTTTTATTTATCTATGTGAATAGGTTGTTATTACGGAACCGGGAGGTTTCAGGAAACTCAGGATAACTGCTATCCTTTTTATTTCCCTTCCTTTGTTCTAGATGTAATATAACACGTATTGCTAGCAGAGTCAAGAGGTGAGTGCTAATTTATTTGTGAAAAAAGTGTGAACTCATGTTGAGATGTTCTTTTACGAGAATTGGAGGATGATTTTGCTAAAAAGGCATACCGGATGCATCGGATTTTTACGCTTACAGCAAATGATAATGAGGGATGATATCCTCGTAGCTTCCATTTTTCAGGAGAAATCCTCCGGGGATTGTTCCAAGCGGAATGAAGCCCAGTTTTTTGTACAAGGCCAGCGCTGCTGTATTGGAACTTACGACGGCATTAAACTGCAGGATACGAAAGCCAAGCTCTTTTGCTGTTTTCAGGCAGTGTCTGACAAGTGCTTCGCCAATATTCTGACCCCGTCTGTCCTTCCTGACAGCATAGCTGGCATTGCAGATATGACCGCAGCGTCCTACATTGTTAGGATGCAGGATATAAAGACCCACTGCTTCTCCGGTTTCCTGGTCCCGGGCAATCCCGGTAAAAGACTGTTCCTGAAAAAAAGCCCGGCCGCTTTCTTTATCCAGACATTCTTTCTGGGGAAAGGCCACGCCGTCCTCCACCACCTGATTCCAGATATGGATGGCGTCTTCTGTGTCTTTTTCTGTAAATTCTGTGATTGTGATCTCCATAATATTCTCCTCGCTTTCTGGCAGATAACACCATTTTTATTATACATTTGATTTTTTCGACTGTCTATGTGCCTGAAAAATTAATCAGTTTTTAATCTTTCTTCAAGAATGGATTAAGAAACTTCTGTTAGAGTATTAGCATCAAAAGAAAACAAACTTCTTGAAAGGACAGGGTGAAAATATGGAACAGTTGGAAAAGGTTGAAAAATTAAGACAAAGAGCGAATATCTCCTATGAAGAGGCCAGGGAAGCGTTGGAGGCATCAGACTGGGATCTTCTGGATGCCATGGTTTATCTGGAAAAACAGGGAAAGGTAAAACCGCCCAGTCAGGAATCCTATACGACGAATTGTGACGAACAGACACAGTATGTGGATGTAAAAGAAAAGGTGCAGGAGCAGGAAGAAGAGGCTTCCAGAAAAACCTGGAAAAAGCTGGGACATCTTTTCCGGATCTTTATCAGAAAGACCAGAGACAATGCCTTCTGTGTTTCAAGGAAAGGGGAGGAAATTCTCAGAGTACCGGTGATCGCAATGCTTATCCTTCTGCTCTTCTTCTGGCAGTTTCTGATACCGGCCGCTGTGATCGCGCTGTTTTTTGACTGCCGCTACTCCTTTAAGGGAAAGGATGATCTGGAAGGGATGAACCGGGCAATGGAAAAGGCTGGTGAGTTTGCGGACAAGGTAAAGGATGAGTATGAAAAGCTGTGATCGCGGCAGGAGAAATCCCGGATTGTCATAAACTGCAGAAACCGTTATAATACAATTACCAGATGCCGGGAGAAAAAGGCGGCCTGGTAAAATACAGATAAAGGAATGGATATATGCAGCTTTATATGGCTCCCTTAGAAGGGATCACAGGTTATATTTACAGAAATGCTTACTATAAATGTTACGGAGACATCGATCGATATTTTGCTCCTTTTATCATGAGCAAAAAGCTGAATCAAAAGGAAATCCGGGATATTCTTCCGGAAAACAACAAGGGGATGGAGCTGGTGCCTCAGATACTTGCCAACCGTGCGGAGGATTTTCTGGCTATCGCAAAAGCCATACAGTCTTATGGATATCAGGTGGTCAATCTAAATCTGGGCTGTCCTTCTCCTACGGTGACTTCAAGAAACAGAGGCGCCGGATTTCTGGAACTGACAAGGGAACTGGATCGGTTTCTGGACGAAATCTTTACCGCCTGTCCCATGAAAATTTCCATAAAAACAAGGATCGGTGTAGAGGATGAGGAGGAGTGGCAGCAGCTTCTGAAAATTTATGAAAAGTATCCTCTGGAGGAGCTGATCGTTCATCCGAGACTGAAAACAGATCAGTATAAGCCCGGAACGATCCACATGGAGGCTTTCGGAATGGCAGCAAAAAGAAGCTGCCATTCTCTGTGTTATAACGGGGATATCAGCAGTGTTCCTGATTATGAAGAGCTTCTTCAGAAGTTTCCGGAGACAGATAAAATCATGCTGGGAAGAGGGATCATGAGGAAACCATGGCTGCCCTCAGACATCAGAAACGGGCAAAAAAAGGATCCGCAGCAGTATAAGGAAAAGCTGAGGGAATTCCATGAAGAGCTGTTAAACGGATATGTGGATTATATGTCCGGAGATACAAATACGCTGTATAAAATGAAAGAATTATGGGCATATCTGGGTACTTCATTTACCAGTCCGGAAAAGTATCTGAAAAAAATACGGAAGGCTCAGAGGATCAGTGAATACAAGATATGGGTCGGTAATCTGTTCCGTGAGCAGGAACTGATCCTGTAGCAGGCTGCCTGGCATTTTTGACATTTTATACCATAAGACAAGGGGAAGGGGAACACGGAAATGGCACATATTCTGATCGTAGAGGACGAGGAAAAGCTGGCACGGTTTGTAGAGCTGGAGCTTCTTCATGAGGGCTATCAGGTAAGCAAAAGCGGAAATGGAAGAGAGGCACTGACGCTTGCAGAAGCGGGAGATTATGATCTGATCCTTCTGGACATCCTTCTGCCGGGACTGAACGGACTGGAGGTTCTGAGGCGGCTTCAGCAGGAACAGATCGGAACTCCGGTGATCCTTCTGACTGCCCGTGATGCAGTGATGGATAAGGTAGCGGGGCTGGATGCAGGCGCAGTTGACTATATCACCAAGCCTTTTGCTATTGAAGAATTACTGGCAAGGATCCGTGTAGGTCTGAAACTTCATGGAAGAACGTCTCCGGCTGTCACAGCTGTCCGGGAGGAGGGAACTCTGTACTGGAAAGATCTCCGGCTGTCAGAAAAACGTCATCAGGTTACCTGGAACGGACAGGAGATTCATCTTACCAACCGGGAATTCCGTATGCTCCAGGTGCTTCTGGAAAATAAAAATATCGTACTTTCACGGGAAATCCTTCTGGAAAAAGTATGTGGTTATGACTATATGGGAGAGACAAATGTCATGGATGTGTATGTTCGTTTTCTCCGGTCAAAGATTGACGAGGTATATGGAGAAAAAATGATCTGCACTGTCCGTGGTGTAGGATATGTGATCAAAGAGGAATGATTTATGGTGGAAAAAAACGTCAGTACAGAAACAAAAAGAATGTCCTCTATTGTTATGAAGCTTCACTGGAGTTGGATCGGAAGAAAGCTTGGCATGTATCTGGGCTTTGACCTGTTTCTTTTTGTGACACTGTGCGTCGGGTGGATCTGTGATCAGGAGATCACCCGTCTGGGAGAGCTGGTATGGAACTATCAGAGAAGACTGGTGGGTTTTGAAAAAATAAAGGAACTGACTTATATGGTACTGGATACAGACGGGAAGCTGCTTCTGGAGCTGCCGGTCTTTTCTGCTCTTCGGGTGATCGGGATTCTGATCGGGATCGTGGCTGCGGTTCAGCTGATTGGCAGTTTTTTTGACTATATGGAAGAAGAAAAAAGTATCCGCCGTATTCTTGCGCCGATTAATGAGATCGCCTTAAAGGCAGATGAACTGAGCCGGATGACCTTTTCCGAGGAAAAATATCAGCAGATTGAAGATGCGATTTCCAGCCTTCAGCCAAATGAACAGGAGATCCTGTCATTTGGAGATTCCGACCTTCAGGGAATCGAAGCTGCCATGAACAACCTTCTGATGCGTATGAGAGATTCCTACAGGCAGCAGGCAAGGTTTGTCAATGATGCTTCCCATGAGCTTCGGACGCCCATTGCCGTCATTCAGGGCTATGCAAATATGCTTGCCCGGTGGGGCAGCAGAGATGAGAAGGTTCTGAATGAATCGATAGAAGCCATTCAGCATGAGTCCGAACACATGAAATACCTGGTGGAACAGCTTCTCTTCCTGGCAAGAGGTGACAGTGGCAAGACAAAACTGACACTGGAGGAGATTTCTCTTTCTCAGCTGATGGAAGAAATTTATGAAGAATCGTTGATGATCGATGAAAAGCATCCGTATCGTTACCGAAAACCACAGGAAGAGATCGTGGTGCAGGCGGATGGAACCCTTCTGAAGCAGGCAGTGCGTATCCTGACTGATAACAGTGCCAAATATACCCATGAAGGGGATGAGATCGTCTTTAGTCTTGGAAAGACCAGGGAAGGGATTCCCTATCTGCAGGTTCAGGATACCGGTATCGGTATGGAAGAGGCGGATGTAGCGCACATGTTTGACCGTTTTTACCGGGCAGATGAGGTCCGGAGCTACCAGGGTACCGGTCTGGGACTTGCCATTGCCAAGTGGATCGTGGACAAGCATGGAGGATATTTTGAAATCCTTTCCAGAACCGGCCTGGGAACCCGTGTACGGATCGTACTGGGGAAAAATCAAAGCTCCAGAACCACTGCCTGATAGTTCTTCAGATGCAGTATACAATCAGTGATATCTGCCTCCGGATAATTGTTTAAAAGAACTTTTTTACACGCTTTGGGAAGAGGGATATCCTGTGGACCGGTCTGGAAATTCCCAATCACAAGCAGTGTTTTTTCTCCTTTTCGGAGGTATGCCATCAGGTTGTGCCGGTCTTCCAGATAGGGGATCAGCTCACCGTAGACAATGGTCTCTCTGTACTGAGGATGCTTGCGGAGCGCAATCAATTCTTTGTAAAAAGAAAGCAGAGAATCAGGATTATTTAACTGATTATTCACATTGATTTCCTTGTAATTGGGATTGACGTTGAGCCATGGTTTTCCGGAAGAAAAACCAGCATTTTCTGAAGAATCCCACTGCATGGGAGTACGTGCGTTATCCCGGCTGTAGAGAGAGATGCACTTCAGCGCTTCTTCTTCCGAGCAGCCTGCATTCCGCGCAACATGGTACTCATCAATGGTACTGATATCATCAATCTGGTCGATGGAAGTGAATTTCATATTTTCCATACCGATTTCCTGACCCTGATAAATAAAGGGAAGACCTTTCAGCATAAAGTACATGACAGCCAGCATTTTTTTGCTGTGGAGGCTGGCTTCTCCGTCTGGAATATAATGGCTGACCCCTCTTGGTTCATCATGATTTTCAATGATATTGGAGAGGAAACCAATGTCTCCGATACGTTTCTGAGAGTGGAAACAGCAGCGCTTGTAGTCGTCAGGAGTAATTCTTTTGCGGTCGTACCAGCCTTTGTTACTGTCGCCGAAAACAACCGGAGCAAAGTCGAACATAGTGGAAAAATACCCATTGTCTCCAATGAAATCCGGAAGCTCTTCGTCCTTCTCATTAAATACTTCCCCCACGGTAAACGCCTCATGAGGGGCAAAGCTGCGGTCACGCATTTCGCCCAGAAATTCCCCCACACCTTTGGCATCTGCCAGCATATGATCCACACAGGAAAGCCCGTCCGGACGGTCTGTGGGATAATTTTTATAAGGCAGTTTTTTCTTGATATTGATGATAGCATCAATGCGGAAACCGCTGAGACCTCTGTCCATCCACCAGTTGATATTTTTGTAGACTTCCTCACGCACTTCCGGGTTTTCCCAGTTCAGATCCGGCTGCTTTTTGTGGAAAAGATGGAGATACTGCCTGTCTGGATGACCGGGAAGCGGTTCCCATACAGATCCGCCGAAGTAGCTGCGCCAGTTGCAGGGAAGTTCTCCGTCTTTACGGTCTTCGATATAGAAGAAATTTCCATATTTTCCTTCGGGATCTGCGCAGGCTTTTTGAAACCATTCGTGCTCATCGGAGCAGTGATTGACTACAAGATCCAGAAGAATGTACATCTCTCTTTTTCGTGCTTCTTCTATCAGCCGGTTCATATCTTCCAGAGTTCCGAAGGATGGATGAATGTTATAATAGTCGGAAATATCATAGCCCTGATCGGCAAAAGGGGAAGGATAACAGGGGGAAATCCATACAATATCCACACCCAGATCCTTCAGATAATCCAGTTTCTGTATGATTCCGGGAACATCACCGATCCCGTCGCTGTTTGAGTCAAAAAAGCTTTTGGGATAGATCTGATAAGCAACCTTATCATGCCACCATTTACGTTCCATAGTCTGTTCCTCCTGATATAAATCTGAGGTTTATTATAAAGCTTTCGCAAGGAAAAAACACTGGTCATATTGTCAAAAAAATAAAGGGCTTTTCTATTGACAAATACATGGATTTGTCATAAAGTTATCTTTGACAAACAGTAGTTATTGCTATGATAACTATGACGAAAGTGAAAAGAGGAAAAATGAATGACGTTAAAGGATCTGCCGATCGGAAAGACGGCGACAATACGTTCTGTAGGCGGTGAAGGGGCATTAAGACAGCATTTTCTCGATATGGGACTGATTCCCCAGGGAGATGTGACCATGGTCAAATATGCACCTATGGGAGACCCCATGGAGCTGCGTATCCACAGCTATGAGCTTACTCTTCGTCTTGCCGATGCGGAAAAAATTGAGATAGAGAATATAAGAGATGCAGGAGTTCCTGCTGAAAAGAAGAAACGTTCAAGCCAGCCGATCCCTCATCCGGGACTTGGGGAAGGCGGTAAGTTTCATTATAAAAAAACAGAAAACCCTCTGCCGGAAGGAGAACTTCTTACCTTTGCCCTGGCAGGAAACCAGAACTGCGGAAAGACCACGCTGTTTAACCAGTTGACAGGCTCCAATCAGCATGTAGGGAATTTCCCGGGCGTTACGGTGGACAGGAAGGATGGTTCTATCCGTGGAAACAGCAATACACTGGTGACGGATCTTCCGGGTATTTATTCCATGTCTCCGTATTCCAGTGAGGAGATCGTAACCAGGAATTTTGTGCTGAATGAGCATCCAAGAGGCATCATCAATATTGTAGATGCAACGAATATCGAAAGAAATCTTTACCTTACCATGCAGCTGATGGAACTGGATATCCCTATGGTCCTTGCTTTGAATATGATGGATGAGGTAAGAGAAAACGGCGGTTCCATAAATATCAACCGCATGGAGGAAATGCTGGGAATCCCGGTTGTTCCGATTTCTGCTGCTAAGAATGAGGGGATTGATGAGCTTGTAAGTCATGCACTTCATGTTGCCAAGTATCAGGAAAAACCGGAAAAAATAGATTACTGTGATGCGGAGGATGACGGCGGAGCCGTACACAGATGCCTCCATGCCATCATGCATCTGATCGAGGACCATGCCAGAGACGCAGAGATTCCCGTTCGATTTGCAGCAGCAAAACTCGCAGAGGGAGATGCACTGATTCTGGAAAAGCTGAAGCTGGATCAGAATGAAAAAGAAATGCTGGAACACATCGTCAAACAGATGGAAACAGAACGTGGCCTTGACCGTTCTGCCGCTATTGCCCATATGCGCTTCGACTTTATTGAGAAGATATGCGATGCATCTGTCGTGAAGCCAAAAGAAAGCAAGGAACATATCAGAAGTACGAAGATCGATCGGATCCTTACTGGAAAATACACAGCGATCCCATGTTTTGTCGGCATTATGGCTCTTGTTTTTTACCTGACTTTCAGTGTGATCGGAGCTTTTCTTGCAAACATCCTTGATATGGGTATTTCTGCTTTGGGCGGTTATGTGGATCAGCTTATGACAGCGGCTCATGTAAACAGTGCGCTTCAGTCACTTGTGATGGACGGCATCTTCAATGGTGTGGGAAGTGTACTGAGTTTTCTTCCTGTTATTGTAACCCTGTTCTTTTTCCTGTCTCTTCTGGAGGACAGCGGATACATGGCAAGGGTGGCATTTGTGATGGATAAGCTGTTGAGAAAGATCGGACTTTCCGGACGGAGTATCGTCCCTATGCTGATCGGCTTCGGATGTACCGTACCGGGAGTTATGGCCAGCAGAACCCTTCCTTCTGAACGAGACAGAAGGATGACCATTCTCCTGACTCCATTTATGAGCTGTTCTGCCAAGCTTCCGATTTATGGATTTTTTGCAGCGGCTTTTTTCCCGAAAAACAGTGCTCTGGTAATGATCCTTCTGTACTTCGGAGGCATTGTTATGGGAATCCTGATGGCGCTTCTGCTCCGCCGCACCATGTTCAGCGGAGAGGCAGTTCCGTTTGTGATGGAGCTTCCGAACTATCGTATGCCGGGAGCAAAAAATGTAAGGCATCTTTTGTGGGATAAAGCGAAGGATTTCCTTCAGAGAGCATTTACCGTAATTTTTCTTGCGACCCTTGTTATCTGGTTTTTACAGACCTTTGATATGCATTTGAATATTGTATCAGATTCAAAAGACAGTATCCTTGCCATGATGGCAGGAGCGATTGCTCCGGTATTTAAACCTATGGGATTTGGAGACTGGCGGATCTCTACCGCTCTGATCACAGGCTTTATGGCAAAGGAAAGTGTGGTTTCTACCCTCTCTGTTTTGTTTGGAAGTACGGAAGCACTGCTGGCAGCCATTACTCCTCTGGCAGCGGCAAGCCTTCTTGTGTTCTGCCTTCTTTATACGCCCTGTGTTGCGGCAATTGCAGCGATCAAAAGAGAACTGGGCGGCAAATGGGCTGTCGGCGTAGTGGTCGGACAGTGTGTGATCGCGTGGGTGGCGGCTCTGGCAGTTTACCTGATTGGCGGAATCTTTTAAATAAGCAAAAAACATCGGATTCTTTATAGAAAGAGAAACCGGTGTTTTTTTGTTGTTAGGGCAAATAAACCATCTGCTGTTGAGGGTTATTATTCGCACCGGATTGTAATCATAGTAATGTAATCGCTGCGATCGTTGATAGACATTTCATTCAATCCTTCTTCGTAGGCATGTCCGGTAAGGGTCAGATCATGTTCGCGGGCGTAGGCAAGAACAGACTGATAAACGGCAGGAATCCGGCTCCAGTCACCGATGCAGAAGGCTCGCAGATATTTTCCGGCAGGAAGGATCATATCCCAGCTATCAGAGGCAGGAGGGCAATAGGCGAAGAAGGAGTCGTAACCGGTAAAATTGCCTTCCTGAAGATTCTTTGTGGAGATGCGGCTTCCAAAGCTGTCATAAAGATGGAAGAGTTTCTTCAGGCGAAGTGAAAATTCAGCAGCAACAGAAAAATCTTCTTCATCATATTTTCCGGAAATAGGGGAGGAGAGAATCAGCTTTTTTTCCGGAAGACTGCATAATTCGATTCTGCCATGCTGAGACTGCATTCCCAGTCTCAGACGTTCTGCTTTTTGCTCCAGAAAAGCCTGTGCAGATAAAAGCTGCTCGATGGATTCGTCGATCAGCTTTTTCTTTTTTGTCATCATCTGAGAAAAGGATTCGTCAGATGGTCTTGTTACATATTCCCGGATTTCATCAATAGAAAGTCCCACCTTGCGTAAGGTCAGAATCAATTCCAGCTGTGCAAACTGAAAGCAGGTATAGTAATGATAGCCGTTTTCCCGGATTACTTCCGGCTGAAATAATCCAATGTCATTATAATAGTGTAAAGTACGTTTGTTGACACCGGTAAATTTTGCAAACTCCCCAGATGAATATAAATATTTTTTTTGATCCATAAAATCCCCCCTTGACTGTACAGTTACTGTACATTATATGATACCTTCTGACAAAGAAGAAATCAATAAGAAAGAGGAGATCATTATGGAGTTTAAAACAGTAACCGAGCAGCAGTGGCCGAAGATAAAGGAAATTTATATGGAGGCATTCCCAAAGCGGGAAAGGAAACCGTATGTTATCCTGCGCCATTCTGTGAAAAAGAAAAAAGCAGTTGTTATGGCAGCAATGGAAAAAGAACAGCTTTTGGGATTTACAGTTCTGATCCCATATAAAGACATGGTTATGGTAGATTATCTGGCAGTATCTTCCAAAATCAGAAGTAAAGGAACAGGAAGTTACATTTTGCAGAACGTATGCAGGGAATATGCGGATAAAAAAATCGTTCTTCTGATCGAGTGTCTGGATAGTGCTGCGGAGAATCGGGACCAGAGGGCCGCGCGGCGAAAGTTTTATCTGAAAAATGGATTTACTTCTTCTGACATTTTTATTGAGGGAGCCAGTGGGAAAATGGAGATTCTTAATTATGGCGGAAAGGTTTCGCAGGAGGATTATATTTCTTTACAGAAGCATGCTCTTGGAGCGATATTTTTTAAACTGTCCGGCATCAAAATTGTGAAAAGCAAGACGGTTTAAAAGCAAGAAAGGGGATGCGGCGATTATGAAAATGATATTTTCAAAAGTAAAGTTAAAACCAAAACAGATCTCTGGTTTGTTTCTTCTGGTGCTGTTTTCGGCTGTGGGGCAGATGCTTCTGCCGTCTTTTCTGGCGCAGATGATCAGCCATGGAGTTGCGGAAAGCAAAAACAGTGTGATCTGGATGTATGCAGCGATCATGGCAGGGATTACGGTTTTGTCCTGTATCATCAGCTTTTTGTCTGTTAAGATTGCCTCTTATATATCTACAGATTTTGCGGCACAGCTGAGAGAACTGGTTTTCTCCAGAGTGCAGGAGTTTTCGGCAGCGGAAATGGATCAGTTTGGTACCGCAAGTCTTATTACCAGAAGCACCTCAGATATTACCAATGTACAGAATTTTCTTACGCTGCTGCTTCGTGTGGGGCTGCTGGCGCCTATGATGGCAGCTGCAGGACTTGTGTTTTCCGCTGCCACAGGCGGTCAGGTCAGTTCCGTACTGCTGGTGGCTATTCCAGTGCTTCTGATTACACTGACGATCATTATGATATTTGCTTCCCGGTATTCCATTCGTCTGCGGAAAAAACTGGATCAGATCAACCGTCTGTTTCTGGAGTCTCTGGAAGGTGTGCGTGTGATACGTGCATTTAATAAACAGAAAGCAGAGAGTGCCCGTTTTGAGGAGGCTAATGGTGATTATGCGATGACAGCGATGGCTGCAGGCCGTATCACCAGTCTTTTAATGCCGGTGATCAGTGTGATCTTTGGCGTTACCACAGCAGCTGTTCTGGGAATGGGAGCTTATTATGTGAATACAGGCGCTATGGAGGTAGGCTCTCTGGTGGCAAACAGCCAGTATATCAGTATGGTACTGACTTCGGTTATGATGCTGTCGCTGGTGATCATGATGTTTCCTACCAGCTATGCCTGTGCAAAACGAATTTCAGAAGTTCTGGAAACAGAAAGCTCTATCCGGGACGGAAGCTTTCCTCTGGAAAAACGTCCGGCACATGCCACCGTGGAGTTTCGTCATGTGACATTTGCATATCCGAGGGCAGAAGAGCCGATTTTGAAGGATGTCAGTTTTGTGTCAAATCCAGGAGAGATCACAGCCATTATAGGAGGAACCGGACGCGGCAAATCCAGTATCTTAAAACTGATCCCAAGGCTGTATGATCCGATGTTCGGGGAGGTGTTGATCGACGGAGTAAACGCAAAGGAATATCGCATGGAGGATCTGCGTTCTTTCATTGGATATGTTCCGCAGAAAAATGTACTGTTCTCCGGAGATATTGCGGAGAATCTGAATTTTGGAAAGGAAAATGGTACAGAGGAAGACTGGAAACAGGCGGCAAAGATCGCATGTGCAGATGAGTTTATCTGCAAAAAGAAACAGGGATATCATGAGGCTGTTGCCCAGGGAGGAACAAATTTATCCGGAGGTCAGAGACAGCGTATGGCAATTGCCAGAGCTGTAATGAAAAAGCCGGAGATCTATGTGTTTGACGACAGTTTTTCGGCGTTGGATATGAAAACAGACAGACAGCTGCGCCAGAATCTGAAAGAGAGTATTGGAGAGGCAACCGTGATCATGGTGGCACAGAGAATCAGCACGATTCTGGATGCAGACCGTATCCTGGTGGTGGATGACGGACAGATCATTTGAAATGGAACACATAAGGAGCTGTTAAATACCTGCCCTCTTTATCGGGAAATTGCAGAGATACAATTGGGAAAGGAGGCAGTCTGATATGAAAAATATAAGGATATTTAAGCGGCTTTTGGGGTATCTGAAAGCATATCGCCTGCGTCTGGTTCTGGTGCTTTTGGCAGCGGTGATCAGTACGGCTTTTATGGTTCTTGCCCCTTTTCTTGTGGGAAAGGTGACTACAACACTTTTTGCCGGCATTGCAGATGGAGTGTTTTACTGGGAGACGATCCTCTGGCTTCTGGCGGCGCTGGTTGCACTTTATTTTGTCTCACAGCTGTTTTCCTTTCTGCAGGGATTTGGAATGGCAAAGATCACTGCCGACGTGATGCAGACGATCCGAAGAGAGATCGATGAAAAAATGCATCGTTTAAAATTGAATTATTATGATGTTCATACACATGGAGATATATTAAGTGTAATTACAAATGATGTAGACACCATTAATAATACCATCAGTCAGAATCTGACTGCAGTAGTGACTCAGGTAACAATGGCGGCAGGGGTAATGAAAGCAAGCGAAAAGTATTATGGGGAACAGCAGGAACTGTTGGGAAAACTGAATGGTTATGTGGAGGAAATGTATAATGGACAGACGGTAGTTCAGACCTTTCATTATCAGGAACGTGCAAAGAAGGAATTTGCCAGACTGAATGATGCACTGAAGACCAGTTCCAGAAAAGCAGAAACAACAGCAGGGGCGGTCAGCCCGATCACGACCAGGCTATGCTGGAATATACCTGGCGTTTTGCGGAGCCGTTTTCTGCTATTGCAGGAATGGCAGGAAGCTTTGGCGCGGCAGCGGCAGCAGGAAATCGTATTTTCAGCCTTCTGGATGCAGAAGAGGAGATTCCGGACAGCAAGCGGTGTGTGATTCCGGATGACCGCAGCGGTCGGGTTACTTTTGAGAATGTTAAATTCGGATATACGCCGGATCATCTTCTGATGAACGGAATCAATCTGACAGTAGAGCCCGGACAGAAGGTTGCAGTTGTAGGGCCTACAGGCGCCGGAAAAACGACGCTTATCAATCTCCTGATGCGTTTCTATGAGGTAAACGGAGGCTCGATCCAGGTAGATGGAGTCAGGATTACAGATATGTCAAGAGAGGAACTTCGTGACCGTTTTGGTATGGTTCTTCAGGATACCTGGCTATTTGAGGGAACCATTGGAGAAAATATCGGATATGCGGAGAAAATATGCCGAAGGAAAAGATCAGGGATGCTGCGGAATCTAGCTGTGCACACAGCTTTATCAAAACTCTCCCGGGAGGCTATGATATGATTCTGACCAAAGGAGCGGAAAATATCTCTCAGGGAGAACGACAGCTTCTGACGATTGCCCGTGCCATTGCATCGGATCCGGAGATCATGATTCTGGATGAGGCTACCAGCAACGTGGATACTCATACAGAGGTTCTGATCCAGAAAGCGATGGCAGAGCTGATGAAGGGACGTACCAGTTTCGTGATCGCCCATCGTCTTTCCACTATCCGGGATGCGGATATGATCCTTTATATGGAAGACGGGGATATTAAGGAAATGGGCGATCATGAGGAACTGATGAAAAAGAATGGAAAATATGTAGCTCTTTATATGAGCCAGTTTGCGTGATAAAAAACTAAAGTAGCTGCTGTACAGGAAGCTGCAGCTGGGTAATATATTCCGATTCGTCGGAGGTAGTATGGATATCGATCCAGAGAAGCTCCAGCAGGTCTCCGGTAACTTTAAGATCATGAACTTCTGCATACTTTATCAGTTTTCTGCCCCAGTCGGTACTTTGGGAATAACTGCCCCTGTAAGTAACACAGAGATAATCGCCTCCGGGAATCTGCTTTTTTCCATTTTCATCAATCAGAAATACAGACTGATAGGAAAGGGATCTTTTTTCCAAAAGAGAGGAGCGGGAGATGACAGTTCCAATTTGATTACTTCCGATAATGTATAGTTTTTCCTTATCCAGGTTGATCAGTCGCTTTATCAGCAGATCCATTTCTTCTGCAGCCTGATAGCCTTCTGACAAAAGATGACATCGGCGGGGCGGAAGGGTTATCTTTGTGATTTCATGCAGAGGAAGGTTCTGGGCAGAACGGATGGTATTTAAACGATGCGCCACATTTTTCTGAAGCTTCTGGAGTTTTAGCATCTGCTTATGGATGGCTTCCTGTTCTTCTTCCAGAAGCTTCAGGGAGGCGGCTGTATTGTGATCGTCCAGATATTCGCGGATCTGTTCCATAGTAAAACCGATGGAACGGAGATCCCGGATCACGTTCAGTCTCCAGATATCGTGGATGCTGTAGCGGCGGTATCCGGACTCCGAGCGTTCCGGTTTTATGATTCCGATTTCTTCATAATAACGGATGGAATCTACGCCAATGTCATAGAGCCTGGATATTTCACCGATTCTAAAATATTTTTTCATATTATACATTCTCCTGCTTGACTCTGGTATAATACCAGAGTTTATAATGATTTCAGATTCATAAAAAGAAAGGAAATCAAAAATGCGTTCTATTTGGAAAGAAATGAAATGGTCTTCTGTGCTGCTTTTGCTGGGCGGAGGTGCTTTGCTGGCATTTGGCCTTTATAATGTCCATTCCATATCCGGTGTTACAGAGGGAGGAATCCTGGGACTTACTCTTCTTCTGGAGCACTGGTTTGGAATTTCCCCTTCGTTTTCCGGTTTTCTTCTGACGGTGGTATGCTACTTTTTAGGCTGGAAGCTTCTGGGAAAACTGTTTCTGGTGTACTCCTTTATTTCGGCAGTGGGATTTTCTGTTTTTTACGGAATATTTGAGCAGTTTGATCCGTTGTTTCCTCAGATTGCGGAAAAACCTCTTCTGGCTGCAGTGGTGGGAGCTTTGTTTGTAGGTGTCAGCGTGGGGATATGTGTGCGTGTAGGCGGCGCGCCTACCGGAGATGATGCGCTTGCAATGAGCCTGTCCTCTGTGCTGCCTGTGGATATCCAGTGGATTTATCTTGCAAGTGATCTTGTTGTATTGCTGGCATCTCTCAGCTATATTCCGTTCAGCCGAATCATGTATTCACTTTTAACAGTCCTCCTGTCAGGACAGATCATCGGAATTATACAGAAGATCCGGCTTCCCGGATCTGTGGAGGCAGGAGAACTGTCTCAGAGCTGATATGAAAAGCTTTGAAAAGAGTCTGTGTCTTTATTTTATCAGAGAATATGGTTTCTGAATATGAAAATTAAAAAAATTCTGCGGAATTGAATCCACATAATCTGTATTTCCCCTGCATACATTGTAAAAAGATGTATCCAGGGGAATTTTTGTGAAAGATTATATCGAAGAACGGGCAGTGAAGATCGCATCTTATATCATTGAAACCAGAGCGACAGTCCGGCAGGCGGCAAAAAAGTTTGGGATTAGTAAGAGTACGGTACATATGGTAGTAATAAAATAGAACGGTTTGTGAGTTGGGTGTGGAGAGTTGAATAGAGAGACGAAAAGGTCGGAGAGATTCCGGCCTTTTATGATGTCTGGATTGAATTGCGAATATATAGATGATATACTTTGTTTAAGTAAAGAGGGACGTTATACTTTGTGTAAAGAGTAAAGTGAAAGGGAAAGGACAGCGGTTGCTGTCTAAAGAAAGCGATGGAGAAAAAGTTTGGAAAGTTAGTTACAAGTGTAGGAAAGAATACAAAGGATTTATTACAAAAATCGAAAAATATTGCAATTCAGGCAGTTGATCAAAATGATGATGGAAAATTTGATCTGGAAGATGTTTCTTCAATGGCAGCAACCGTTGGAAATGCTGTGAAAAAAGGTGCACAGACATTTAAGGAAACAACAGATGAAAAAGCACGTCAATTAGAATTAAAAGCTTTGCGTCCGATATTTTTAGAAACTTTGAATGATACTGATTTTTTCATGCCTAAATTTATTAGAATAACCGAAAGAGATAAGAAACATGCGGAAAGCGAAGTGTGTAGAGGTTCGATAGGCTTTTGTCTGATCAGAAAGAACTTCGTATTGTAAATATCTTTCGAGATTCCATAGATTCATATGGAGTGTCATTTTACCCGGATGGTGACAGTGAGCTTTATTATGTGGATCCTAGTAATAGGGATGAGTATATTGCTTTGGATGAATATTTTAGTTATTTGAAACAGGTACGAATCAGTGAATTACAAAGGATTGCACAGGATCTTGGAGCAAAGCATTTCAAAGTCACTTACAAAGAGGAAAAAACTTCATTTTCAGAAAAGAAGGTAAGCAAAAAAGTTACTGCAAAGTCAATCGCGTCTGCAGATGTGGAAGAGAATTATGAGGATAAAAAGTATTCAATCACAGAAATTGCAGCAGAGATGGAATGTCCAGGACATCCTCCGGTAAAACCGGTGTTAAAGTATATGAAATATGATCCGAGCATAAAAGGACTTGTAGAAATGAGAATGAATGAGAATGGACCGTTGCTTCATCAAAAATTGATGCGGTACTAAGGGGTATGAAATGTACTGGAAATGCAACTGTAGTAAACGAAACCCAGAATGAGTCCAGAAGGTATCTGGAATATGAAATAGATTTTTAGGGAATACGGATATTGGTAAATATATGTACATAAAATGGCGGGATGATTTTTCGCCAGTAGATCTTAGAAAAAATAAAGGCATGAATTGCATTTTGAGCAGACAGGGTTGCTTAAATACAATTCATGCTTTTCTTTTTAATAGATTTACCCAAACTGATTTTTAGTTTGGCTGGTGTGTATTAAGGTAAATACACCCTAAAATATATTATAGTATAATGATTCCTTCGAGGCTATGGGGAGCGAAATCCCCATTAAGATTGCAGGGGAACTAAACCTCAAGAAGTGAGTTTTGAGCAGCTCTGGCGAATCTTGCTCTGGTTCTAATAATGATGTTGATTAAAAAATTTTGAAATAGGGTATTTTTAGGCTTCTGAAACCTGTTATGAGTGAAGGGATATTTTTTGGATAAAGTCAATTTTGAAAAATAGAGACTATTTTATTGTTCTTTTTCATAGTAATGGACAAAGGTTAATGACAGGAAGGAGGTGGAAGCTCCGCTATGAAGGAACGAAAGTTGAATTACAGATTTCATAATCCGAACACAGCGGCAGCCACCGCCGACTACATACTTAAAATTTTAATAGATGCAAATTCAGAAAAGGTGGAAAAAGTAATTAGGACTACGATGGATCAGGTGGTTCAAGCGTCGGAATGTGATGAGGGGGATTCAGTGTAAATAGTGCATGGAATCTCCTGTTTTATTTCTGCATGTCTTGAGTTATGACTACAAATCAGTTAAAATTAGTTCTAGAAAGTCCTAGAATAGTCATAGCATTTAGTCATAGAAGATTTTGAAAGGTGGAAAAAGTATGATTTATACGGACAACCAATTAAAAGAAAAAATAGTACAAATGATAGATGGCTTTGAAAGTGAAATTGTAGAATTTAAAGAGGCAAAAAGCAATTATTCGTTTAACGATATTGGAAAATACTTTTCAGCACTTAGTAATGAAGCAAATATTCGAGGATATCAAGAAGCTTGGTTAATATTTGGGATTTCTAATGATAAGAAATTTGTTGGTACTGAATTCAGGAAACAGGGAAGTTTACAGAATTTAAAGAAAGAACTTGTAAACGGGACAAATGAAAGATTAACATTCATGGAAATATATGAATTAACCATGGGAAAATGTCGTGTAGTAGCATTCCAGATTCCACCCGCAATTCGAGGTATACCTACAACATGGCAAGGGGCAGCTTATGCCAGAGAGCATGAAGCAGTTTGTCCTTTACCGATGAATAAGGTTGATTTGATAAGAAGCCAGATTGGAATGGACTGGTCTAAAGAAATTGTTGAAGAGGCTTCGATGGAAGATTTGGATTCAGAGGCAGTTAAAAGAGCAAGAGAATTGTTCTCAAAACGCCAGAGCAACAGAAAAAAAGCACAGGAAGTTTTGAATAAGTTATCAGATGTTGAAGTGTTAAATAAGGCAGGAATTACTATTAAAGGGAAAATAACCAGAACCGCATTACTTTTGCTGGGAAATAGTGAATCTGCACATTATTTTGATGGATTTATTCCAAGAATCACGTGGACATTATATAATGCAGACAATTCTGTAAAGACCTATGAACATTTTGATATGCCGATGCTTTTGGCTGTGGACAAGGTCTACTCTAGAATAAGAAACATAAAGTATCGATATATTGCGGGGCAACAGACATTATTTCCTGATGAAGTGGATCAATATGAACCAGAGCTGATAAAAGAGATTATTAATAACTGTATTGCACATCAAGATTATCGTTTGCGTGGGAAAATCAACGTAGAGGAATTTGAAGATAAACTGGTTTTTATTAATGAGGGTGCCTTTATTCCTGAGACAATAGAGCAAGCACTGGAACCCGGATACAAACCGCCGTATTACAGAAATGTATTTTTGTGTAATGCTATGGTAAATCTGTATATGATAGATACAAATTCAATGGGAATTCCGATGATGTATCAGATACAGAGAGATAAGTGCTTCCCATTGCCAACGTATGATTTAAATATAATTAACAGAGTTAAAGTTACGGTTTATGGAAAAATACTGGACAAAAACTATACGCAACTGCTGTATACTAATGGAGACCTGGATATGAGAACTGTCTTTTTGTTGGATCAGGTCCAGAAACATGAAGTTGTTTCTAAGGAGAGCTTTAAGCAACTGAAAAAGCAAGGACTTGTTGAAGGACGGTATCCAAATATATTTGTGTCATTTAAAGTGGCTGATATCGTTGGTCAGAAAGCAGTGTATGTGCGTAACAAAGGACTTAATGATGATATTTGCAAACAATTGATTATTAAGGCATTAGAATCAATGGGAGAAGCAAGTAAGCAGGAATTGATGGAAGTGTTGGAAAAAGCGTTGCCGGAAGTTTTAAGTGATGAGCAGAAATCCAAGAAGGTATCTAATCTATTGCAAGCAATGAAAAAAGAAGGATTAGTGTTTGCAGAAGGTAAAAATCGATATGCAAAATGGAGTCTGAAATAGTTTCTGGGATCGGGTAGGGTTTTATTAATTACCTACATTTTTACTTTACGATAAATAATAATAGAGAAGGTAAAAGAATGTCATATTTTGATAGCTTGAATGATAAATTTTTTAATCCATTTTGCTGCAGAAACCGTGAGGTTTATTTTGAAAGTATTAGTCTGCTTATTGAAAAATCGAAGGAAATTCCGATTCTGTATGAGACGGATGCCAGACAGTGCTTAATTATCTATTTGCAGAATTGTATGTATTCTATAGAGACGGAAGATATCGGTGAGGAGATCAGCAGCGTGCGGAGTCCGCAGGAAAATGCATCCGCCATTTTACGATATTTTCGCACATGCGGCTGGATTACACCGAAGGAAATCGGGCGTACCGGAGATAACATCGCTTCCGTTTCCGCTTACTGCCGCAAATTAATTGATGCGATTCATCGAATTTTTGATCAGGATACGAACAGCACAATCACAAATCATATTTTTTCCATTTATGAGATCCTGAAAACATCTCTGGGAAAAGACAGTGCCCGTGCGATCCGACCGTATTCCAATATCCTTGTGCCTCTGGTCGAAAATGAATGCGACCTGAAAAATGAACTTCTAATCTTAAAAGACAGTATTCGTGAGATCATGCGTGCCGTTATGAAAATGCCGGATGTAAATAGTTTCGGACAGTTTCTGATCAAAGATGAGATGCTGACACGTTTTTTTAATGACTATTTCTTTATAAAAAAGAGCGGTCTGATTCCCTCCTATATTTCTGAGATTGCCCGAATGCTGCGTCGGCTCAGACGTTCGGAACTGTATGATAAAATGCTGAGCGAATATAGAAAACTGAAGAATAACGATGAATTCAGGGCAAAAGAAATCATTGACCGTCAGTTTGGCGAAATGGAAAGTTTTATCAACTTTGAATATGAACAGGAAATGAACTATATTGATAACAAAATCAATACCTACTACAATTTGTATGCGACCCGCATGATGCTGGTGCTAAGCAACGGCACCAATCTTGAACATGTCATAAACCGGATTCTGATGCTGTTAAAAGATATGGACGAGGAGAACCGGGAGTTTGTTTTGCAGCAGCTGGCGCAGACGCATCAGCTGCAAAGTGTCGGATTTATCAGCAGAAAATCTTTTGAGCGTCGGAAAAAGGCCAATCCGAACCTGAAAAATGCCGGAATTGTTATGGATGAACTTTCGGAGGAAGAGAGACAGCGGCTGACAGATGAACTGATAACGGAGACACCGGACCGATACAGTCTTGATCATGTAAAAGATTACTTTGACCGGATGACGTTCTTAAGGGATAAGCTGCGTGTGGATGAATGCGGCGTGCGTACAAGGGACGATGCGATGATGGTGGCTGCCAGTATGATCTATTCGGGCACAGCCGGATTTCCATATGAGGTAGAGTTCGAAGAGGGAACCGTTGAGACAGAAGTTGCAACAATCAGCAAAATCAGTATAAAGAGGAAATGCGATGAGTGATATCAGTTTACAGATTACAATAAAAGAAGAGAATGGTATTTTATTTAAAAGATGTGTTCGAAAATTGCTGGAATCTACATTTATTCTCAGGGAGAAGGATGAGAAATTATTTTCCTTTGTATCCAGAGAATCAAACCGACAGGACATTTCCGAATATCTTCGGATGATAGGCTTTGATATTCTGGTGGATGTAAAAACGGGTGTCAGTATGCTGATTGTCAGCGAAGAGGATGAGGAAACAGTGGGACTGAAACGTGCGAATGTAATTACATTTTCCACGCTCCAGTATCACATGCTTCTGGTTTTGTGGAAGGTCTATCTGGAAAATCTGGGATATAACGAAGGAAATTTTGTCACAAAGGGTGATTTGATTGATAAAATTAAATCTTACGGCGTTGTACCGACGAAACAGGAACTGGGTGCGGCTTTTAAACTGTTCAAAAAGTACAGTCTGATTAATTTTGACGAGGATGATCATGGGGAGGATATGAAAATTCAGCTCTATCCCTCCTTGCAGTTTGGCTGGGATATTCCGCAGTTCCAGACGGTTGCAGATGAATATCTGAAACGGAATGAGACGGAGGAAGAAACTGCTGACAATTCTGAAGAGGAAATACAGCAGATAAGTTTAGAAGATTATGAGGAGGACGAGGTATGATTATATTGAAAAAAGTCCGCCTAATTAATTGGTATGGATTTTCCAATGTTACTGCGCCTATCGGCCTTTTTACACTGATCGCAGGAAAAAACGGAAATGGGAAGTCGGTTATGTTGGATGCTATTAAATATGCTGCATTTGGCGATACGATTTTTAACAAATCATCAGAAAACAAAGGAAGCAGAACACTTTCTTCGTATACCAGAGGGCTTCTTGATGCAACGGCCGGAACCTATATGCGTCCGGCCGACAAGGCGCCCAATGTATATAGCCATATTGTACAGGAATATTATGATGATGTGGAAGAAAAGTTCTTTATTCTCGGAGCAGTGATTGAGACGAATGCTTCAAACAACTGTCAGACTCTGAGATATGTTGCGGACAAAACATCTCTGGATGATATGGAACATCTATATGTGCAAAATGGAATGAAAATGCCATATTCCGCTTCACAGCTGCAAAAAAAATATGGACTTACTCTGCTTCTGCGGGAACCGGGAATTCAGAAGTTTATGCAGATGACCGGCCTGAAGCTGAATATCAATCAGGTAAATGCCTATCTTCGGAAACTGCGCGGCATTATGTCTTATGATCCCAATGCGAAAATTGATAAATTCATCAGAGAGAGCGTTCTGGAGGAACGAAATGTGGACTTTACCAAACTGATTGAGGCAAAAGGGAACATTGAGCGGTTGAATGATACCTTTTCCCTGATTCAGGAAGAGATTGAGGAGCTGGAAAAAATCCTGAGTGAATATGATACCTGTGAAAATGAGAAGAATCGTCTGCTGGCGGATGATATTAAGATTGTTTACCGACGGATGAAAAGATTAAATGTAGAGATTGAGGAAAAGATCCGTGAGCAGAATATTGCATCTAGGAAAAAGAGTGAGATGGTACAGACGCTGGAGGTACTGGAACAAAGAAGTGATGCAATTAATCAGAGACTGATTCAGGCACAGATCAGTCTAAACCGGTTAGACAGTACAAAAATGATTCAGGAAGAAGAAAAACGTCTCGATGTATTAAGGAAAGAAAAACGACAACTCTCTCTGGCAAAAAATGATCTGGAACAGTTCCAGACAAAGGTAAGTGAGATCCTCTACGAATTTTTAGAAGATGGACGTGAAGTGGAAAAAAAGGAAATGCTGACCTCGCTCAGCAGCAGTTTCTGTTCTGCGTTTGAAAAAGAGAGTGCAGTTGCCTGGTTAAAGCAGGCGGTAAATGAGCGTTATGATGATTTTACGGCACAGGGTGCTTTGATCAGACAGGAAATCGAAAAACTGGAGCGAAAGTTAGGCGAGCAGGAAAAAATTCTGGAAGAAGCCAGAAAGCGCAGGAATACATATGCGCAGATTCCGGAGTATGTGGGATTGAAAGATGAGATAAATCGTGAGTTTGCAAAACGGAAGTTTCCGGCGGAGGCGAAATTTGCCTGTGAGTATGTGATCGACATTACAGATGAGTCCTGGCGTGATGCGATTGAGGCATTTCTTGGTATTCGCCGGTATACGATTCTGGTGGATCCGGAGTATTATGATATTGCTGATGATGTACTGAACCGTTCCAAGAACAGATATGCACATTTGTTCAATACGAAACTGTTGATGAAGAAAAAAATTGAACCGGAAAAAGATTCGGTGGTGCATTTCCTGAACATTAAAAATAAGGTGGCAAAGAAATATTTTGATTTTCAGTTGGGAAGAATGCATGCTGTGAAGTTGGAGGAGGTTAGAAACCGAGAAAATGCAATTTCTGTGGAAGGGCGTGTGTCTGTTAATATGGATAGTTATTTCCTGTGTTTTGAACGTATCCGCTCCTATTATCTGGGGCAGGAAACATTTGAACTGAACCGGAAACGCGCAGAAAAGGAAATTATAAGATTACAGGCAGAGCGTGGGGAAAAACTTTCTGCCCGGAAAACAATTGCAGACAGAAAGAACCGCTTGAGTCAGGATAAGGAATTTTTTAAAGAGTATGATTATGATGTGCATGCAAAGTATCAGAAGACAGTAAAAGAACTGGATGAATCGCATAAACAGCTGGAGAAACTGAAAAAGGCACAGAAGAATAACAGAGAATATCTGGAATTGAGTCAGCTGGTATCCCGTCTTGAGGATGAGCATGCTGCGGTGAAGAATGAGCAGAAAGAGGCAATGAACGAGAACAGCAGGCTGGAAACAACGATTCAGGTCTGCGGAAATGCCATTGATACGAAAACAATGGAGTTTAATAAGGAAAAAGAAAAATTCACAGAATATAAGATTTCGGCTTATCCGGTTGTTCAGAGAGCGGTTGAGGCATACGAAAAATACGTGGAAGCCGGAATGACAGGAACAGGAGGAATCATTGCTTCGGAGACAAGAAGCCGCTTATCAAGAGGTATTGAACAGCACAGGAAAGCACTGATCGGCCTGCAATCTAGCTATAATGTAAAACATTCGGATAACTCAATGCCGGTTGGAGAGACGGACCGGGATGTATATGCGAAGCGAAAAGACCGCATCTGGATGGACGATCTGCAGGAAATACGTGAAAAGCTGGATGCTCAGACAAAACGTTATGAGGATATCTTCAAAAACGAATTTGTGCTGACAATTTTGAAGATCTGTGACAATGCACAGGATGATCTCAAACAGATCAATGCAGAACTGGCGAAACTGAACTTTTCAACCCGATACCAGTTTGATGTTCATTATGTGAAAGATGGATCGGAGTACGCTAAGATTATTGAGTATGCAAAGTATCTGGATGAAAGAGAAAAGCTGGGAGACAATTCCGGACAGATGACCCTCGGTATGGTGACTTCCGTATCGGACGAGGAGGGTGAGCAGCTGGAACGGGAACTGAAACAGATCATTACTCGGATTATCGAGAAAAACAGTGATGAAACCATTGCACGTTTTGCAGATTACCGGAATTACATGACATATGAGATTCTCATGAGCAATCATATTCTGGATCGTGCAAAATTGTCGCGCCAGACAGGGTTTAACTCAGGTGCGGAAGTGCAGATTCCTTATTTGTTAATTTTATCTTCTGCATTGCTTATGATTTACAATCAGAAGGTGAATTCTGCCAGACTGGTATTTATTGATGAGCCGTTCGCCAAGATGGATCCAGGCAATGTGAAGCTGATGCTGGATTTTATGAAAAAACAGAATCTGCAGGTAATTTTCTGCTCGCCGGACAAGACGGAGTCAATCGGCAACGAATGTGAAGTGATTTTGCCGGTACTGCGAGTACGGCCAGACAGTATGCAGCTTGGTATTGTGCAGTTCCATGAGGAGAAGACTTATGAATGATTATGAAGAAAAGATGCTGCTTCTTCTGGTTGAAAAATACAGGAAAAGCAAAAAAGACAGCGGAACCGGTCGCATTAACAGGAGAACGCAGATTAAACCGATAGAATTATACAGAGGATATAATCGGAATGATGGAGATCTGGAGCAGATTAATGCTATCAATGAAACTGCCAGTAAATACCGGGAAAAAGGATTTCTGACTTTTGAAATGAAGAAATTCAGCAACGAGATTTCTTCGATCTATCTGGTTGATGAGAAAGTGGAGGAAGCGGAACGATATCTGACGGAGCACTATCAGTATGAGTCGAAGCATGAAAAAATGAAACAGGTAAAGAAAATTATTGAACAGTACAGCGGTTATTCTCCGGTTGCAGATCGGGAATGTGCAAAACTTCAGGCGAGTCTCGATAAAAATGTGGTGCCAAAGGACTATGAACAGACAAAAGAGGTGTTAAGGGCATTGATTTTTATTGAACGGAATGAACGACCCCTTTATGTACGCGAGGCATCCATGCTGATTTATGGAAGTTCGAAGTATCTGGAAGATAATACACTGGATGTGGTGTGTGGGTTGATTCGAAAATTCCGTGGAAAACCCTGTGAGGAAAATGAACTTCCGGACGAGATATTAAGCGACTATCGAATTGTAAAGGAAACGCAGAAAATCTGTTTAAAAGGGGATATCGTAATTGTGAAATCCGGAAAGACGCTGGAACTTGGAAGTTTTCGAAGTGGTGTAGAGTTTTATGCGGATGAATTGGATGAAATCGAAAGGATTACAGTCAATAATCAGCGATTTATTACTGTGGAAAATAAGACATCGTATATGCGGTGTGGAGAAGCAGATACGGCTTATTTTTATCTGGGTGGATATGCAAACCGGTTTCAGCGGGACTTCCTGAAGATGATATATGGGGATAATCCAGGAGTCCAGTACTTTCATTTTGGAGATATTGATGCCGGTGGCTTTTATATACATGAGAATCTGTGCAGGATTACAGAAATTCCGTTTGGAATTTATCGGATGTCTGTAAATGAGTTGAAGAATCCCCGGTATAAAAACTGTCTGCTCAGTCTTTCACGAAATGACAGGAAACGTCTGAAAACGCTGGCTGAACATAATGTTTATCAGGAAACAGTGAAGTATATGCTTGAGCGGGATGTAAAACTGGAACAGGAGATTGTGAGTTATTACTCTTAAGAGATAATTTAAGGTTCCTCTGCTTTTATGTTTACAATTTTCCATTTTACAATATAATAAAGTTGTAACAGAACGACACAATTCTAACAGAAAGGTTACCCAACATGAATATAGCAGCTTATTGTCGCGTCTCCACTGATAAAACCGACCAGCTCAACAGCCTGGAAGCTCAAAAGGAGTTCTTCTCTGAATACACGAAGCGAACCGGTGATACCCTTGTAAGATTATATGCAGACGAGGGTATTTCTGGAACTAAAATTAAAAATCGGAAGGAATTTCTTCGCATGATGTCTGATGCGGAGCATGGTCTCTTTGACATGGTCGTTGTAAAAGACATTTCCCGTTTTGCCAGAAATACGGTGGATCTTTTGCAGAACATCCGTAAGCTGAAAGCGTTAGGTATTGAAACCCAGTTCCTCACAGCTAACATGACCAGCATGGGAAACAGTGAATTTGTGCTGACCATCTTCGGCGCTCTTGCCCAGGAAGAAAGTGCCAATACTTCCAAGCGTGTGAAATTCGGCAAGAAAATGAATGCGGAAAAAGGACGGGTTCCCAATATTGTGTACGGATATGATAAGACCATCGGCGATTATTTCAATCTGGCTATCAATCAAGAAGAGGCAAAGGTCATCCGTCAGATTTATCAGTGGTATACGGAGGAAGGCTACGGTGCAGCCAAGATTGCCAATATGTTGAATGAAAAAGGGCTGACTACAAAGCGGAATTGTAAGTGGAGTCAGAATGCAATCTGCCGGATTTTGACTAATGAGATTTACACCGGAAAAATTATCAATGGAAAACAGGAAGTGACGGATTTCCTGACAGGCCAGAGAGCGGATAAAGACGAGACAGAATGGATGGTTGTGGAGCGACCGGAACTGCGGATTATTGATGACAAAACCTTTGAAAAGGCAGGAGAAACCCTTCATTCCAGACATGCGTCTTTCAATATGAAGCACGAACGACAAAGCAATAAATATCTGTTTTCAACATTGATAAAATGTAAGGAATGTGGATGGTCATTTCGCCGGACCGTTCGGACTTATAAGAACACTTATGTCCGCTGGGTTTGCTCCGGACATAATGGGCGTGGAGCAGACAGTTGTCCAAATGCAGTGAAGGTGGACGAAGAAGAACTGATTGAAGTTTTACAAGAATATTTTGCGGAAGTCTTGAAGCAGAAGAAAAAGGTAATCAACCATGTAGTCAACGAATTTCAGCGTGTTTACAAAGCCAAGGACGAGAATCTGGAATATGAGAAAGAGTTGAACGTGCAGCTTGCAAAACTGCAAAAGACCAGACAGAAATATATGGACATGTACACCGATGATCTGATTACCCGCGAAGAATTGAACGAAAAAATCGGTGGTATGCGACAGGAAATCGAGCGTCTGGAAAATGAACTTAAGATGGTTTCTTATCATCTGACCAAAGGGGAACAGCTGGAAACGGTTTTAAATAATACCTTCAAAGAGATTGAAGATATTACCGATGTTCGTCAGATGACGAATGAGCAGTTAAAGAAAATTATCCAGAAGATTGAGGTGGACAAGGACGGAAATGTGGATATTTTCCTGCGTCTGTTCGGCGACCTTGGATTAGACGAGTCTGTGCTGGTAGAGGATAACATTACCGTTCCTGATAATAACATCCAAACATAAAGACTGTTCTGAACGATTAGCGGAGATTAACCCCGGTCTGGCAGCAGAGGTGCGCCAGGTTCTGGATGTCAACAAGGCAGAACGCCATATCAGAGGAGGACTTGCTACCAGAGAGAAATATTTGCACAGAGTGATATAAAAAATAAAACCCCCGGTTTTTCTATTCGGAAAACCGGGGGTTTTGAAATAGGATAAGAAGAAATTTATCAATCTTCGATATTCTGCTTTTTGATCACTTTTCTGATATAGAAGCTAAGGAAAAATCCGATCACTGCAAAGGATGCCATAAGTAAGAATACGATACGATATCCGGCAAGTCCTTCTGCGCTGTCAAGGATAAATCCGTAAACTGCATACATAAATGCTCCCGGCAGGTAACCGACAAAGGAACCGATAGACATTGCAGAACCTGTAATGTCGCGGGGAACTTTTACTTCAGCCATTGGTGCAAAGAAGATTGCACGCATGCTGTAGATAAATGCACTGATGGTAAGTGTAATGGCAAGACCTGGGAGAAGTCCCATTGTTTTGTGTGGCAGGAAGGCAAATACAGCCAGGATGCCGGCAACAATCACAAAACAGATCTGCAGGTATTTGGTGGCAGATTTTAATACCTTATCGGAAATGAAGCCGCCGATAGGTCCGCCGAGCATTTTAAGGGCATACTGGTTGACGATTCCGTATACACCTACAAGAGCTGCAGGAAGGGCATATGCTTCTTCCAGGAACGGGATGAAATAGGTAAGTCCGCAGTATACACTGTAAACAAAGAAAATATTAAGAGAAACCAACCAGATATTTTTGTTCTTTAAAGCGCGCATAATGGTGTTGTCTTTTTTGGTTTCTTTGTCATCCGTCTGCTTATCTGCAACTGGTTCTGGCTTGTCATGATCCAGAAGGAAAAAGGCAATAATGGCGATAACGCCAGGTACGATAGCGTAAAACAGAATCGCGGTACGGAGACCGTTAGCTGTACTTCCCATTGCGGAGAAAATTGCAAGTGCACAGGAGGCAATCAGGGTATCAACAAGCCCGCGGCCTGCTTCCAGAATACCAAACATACGTCCCTGTTCGTCTTCGTTTCCAAGAAGCCGCACTGTTTTTAGCATGGTGGGCCAGTATAGCATATCTGCAAAGATTGCCAGTAAACAGTATAGTAACAAGAATACCGGATAAGACGGGAATGTGGAAAGTACCAGACCACATGCGCATATTCCCAGCAGTGAGAAAGGGATGAGATATTTTTTGGAAACGCGGTCAACGATCAGAATCGCAGCCAGGAATCCAAAGGTGGAGATCCATCCGGCAACACTCATTGCGACACCGATTTGTGTGTGGGATAATCCCATAAATTCCTGCATGGGAACATAGAAAGCATCTTTCATAAATCCCAGCTTGTAAATGGTTCCGGCGCCCAGCATCAGGGTACCGAAGGAGATCCATTTTTTATCCAGCTTTTTTCCAGCCATTTTTATTCACCTCTGATATTTTTTTTAGGAAACAGATTTTGCTTGTCTTTAAGTATAGTTGTAAAAAGTTGTAATGTCAAGTATAAATGTGTAAAATATTGCATATATGTTGCTCATATGTGCTATAAGTTGTATTTTTGTGTATTTTAAGAAAGAATTACTTGCAAAAACACGATGGGTATAGTATATTGAAATCAGGAAACAGATTTAGTGGAAAGGAGTAAATGTTGTATGCTATCAGAACAACGTCATCAGGAAATCATTAATATTCTTGCCAGAGACGGAAGTGTGAAAACTACTACATTATGTAAGAAATTGTCTGCATCCAGAGAGACAGTAAGAAGAGACCTGGAACATCTTGAAACGAATGGCAGACTCAAAAGAATCCATGGAGGGGCAATGCGGGTCGAAACGCAGCATGAAGACAGCGGGGATTATGTTTCTTTTGAAAAGAGAAAAAGTGAGCATTCTGCCTATAAAGAAGAGGTAGCGCTGGAAGCTGCGCAACATATATCAGAAGGTCAGGTGATCGCCCTGGATTCCGGAACGACGGCTTTGGAACTTGCAAGAGTAATCAAGAACCGTTTTCATTCTCTTACAGTAATTTCTAACTCACTGATGATTGCAAATGAGCTGGCTGATGCAAAAGGCATTACTCTTATTTTGACAGGCGGTGTCTATAATCGCGAAGAAAATGCATTTCTTTCTGATATGGCTACTCTGATCCTCTCAAAAGTAAACATCGATGTTCTTTTTCTTACTACCTGTGGAATATCCGCAGAAAGAGGGATTACATATCAGAGAGTAGACGACCTGATCATTCAGAATAAACTGGTCGAAGCATCCGATAAGACCATTGTGATTACAGACAGTTCTAAGTTGGGAAAAAATTCCCTTGTAAGAATGAGCGGTATTGAAGAAGTGTCCATGATCATCACGGACTCTCATGCCGACCCGGAACAGATAGAAAGACTGGAACAGGCCGGAGTAGAAGTTGTAGTTGCAAAAGAAAGGACAGAATAAAATTATGTTACAGACAGAAGGACATGACAAACATAATTCACCAAGTATTTTACTGGTTTCTGTGGACGCACTGAAACCGGAGTTTGTATTTGAGCAGGAGCGTTTAGGTGTAAAACTTCCTGTTATTACCAATTATTTTGTAGAAAAAGGCTTAACTGCCGGAGATGGTATGAAAAGTGTTTTTCCGACATTTACCTACCCGTGTCATCAGAGTATGATCACAGGCACGAATCCGGCAATACATAAAATCGTCAATAACGGGATTTTTGATCCGCTGGGAGAACATTTGGGGGCATGGCACTGGTTTGCCAATACAGAGGTAAAAACTCTCTGGGAAGCTGCCAAAGAAAACGGATACTGGTCAGCAAGCGTGGCTTTCCCAACATCTGTAGGAGCCAGAGGAGATTTCATCGCACCGGAGTTCTGGTGGGACGGATCAGCTCTTGACAGTCGTTTCATTGATGCAGTGGCAAAACCACAGGGAATTATTGCTGAAATGGAAAAAGAGATTGGACAGTATGCAGGCGGTCTTGACCTGTCAGATAATGGCGATGCACAGAGAGGAAAAGCGGCTCTCTGGATGCTTAAGAATAAGATTGCTCCTGTGATTTCTGAGAAACCTTTCTTTATGTCTGCATATTTTGCCAGCTTTGATGAAAGTGCTCATCAGTATGGAGTATATAGCAACGAAGCTGCAAGAAGCCTGGAAAAGATTGATAAAATGCTGGGAGAACTGATTGAAGAAGCAATGAAAATTACAGATGGCCATCTGATCGTCTGTGTGGTTTCCGATCATGGCTCTCTTGATAATACACATAATATTTCTCCTAATGTGCTTCTCCATGATGCAGGGCTGGTCCAGACGGATGAGAATGGAAGAGTGATTTCCTGGAAAGCATTCAGCCAGAGAGCCGGAGGAACTGCGGAAGTACGTCTGGCAGATCCGGAGGATAAAGAAGCGGCAGATGCTTTAAAGAAAATCATGGATCAGCTTCTGGCAGATGAAAACAGCGGAATCATGGAAGTCCTGAACGGCGAAGAGGCCAAAAAACGCGGCGGCTTCCCGGAGGCGGCTTATGTACTTGTCTCTGATAAAGGATATGAGCTCAGGGATGATGTGACCGGGGACTACTGCCGTACCAGACTGACCCAGAAAGCACAGCACGGATATAATGAAAATTTCCCGGAAATGAGAGCTTCCTTTATGCTGACAGGGGAAGGCATCACGAAAGGAAATGTAGAAAATGTGCATCTTATTGACGTAGCGCCTACTCTTGCCGGATTAATGGGATTCGTCCTGCCGGATGCAGAAGGCCGTGATCTTTTAAAACAGGGATAAGATTATGGAAGCGATCGAAGTTTTCTTTAAAACAATCGCAGATTTTCTGTGGAAGGACTGGATGCTGGTTATGCTGCTCGGTCTGGGTATCCTGTATACCCTTGTCACCAGATTTGCCCAGATCCGCTTTTTTCCATATGTGATAAAACAACTGATTCAGAACGTGAAAGAAGGTCGCAGGACGAAAAAGGAAGAGGGAAAATTTTCTTCTTATCAGGCGCTTTGTACCGCCATTGCCAGCTGTGTGGGCAGTGGGAATATTGTAGGCGTGGCTACGGCTATCCTTGCAGGCGGCCCGGGTGTTTTATTCTGGATGTGGGTGGCGGCCTTTGTGGGAATGGCCACCAAGCTGGCGGAGATTACCCTGGGAATCCGATATCGCAGCCAGGATAAAGACGGCAATGTGACTGGAGGCCCTATGTATTATATTGCCCATGCTTTTAAACTGAAATGGGTGGGCGCCCTGGCGGCAGTCCTTCTTTTTATTCAGAATGCAGCAGCCACTCTGATACAGTCCAATACCATTGCAGGCGTTGTAAAGGAAGCATTTTCTGTTACGCCTCTTGTGACAGGAATCATCCTTGCCGTGATAATGGTTTCCATTATCAGCGGCGGCCTGAAACGTCTGATTCATACGGCAGAAAAGATCGTACCGATTATGGCATCTGTATATATTCTGGGCGGTCTGATCGTAATCCTGGTCAATATAGAGTCTCTTCCGGCAGTATTTGCATCTATCATAGAAGGTGCTTTTACTCTGGAGACAGGCGTGGGAGTAGCAGCCGGTTTTACTATGAGACAGGCTATGCGATACGGTGTTGCAAGAGGTCTTTATTCCAATGAAGCCGGTGAAGGTTCCGCGGCTGTACTGCATTCTTCAGCGCAGGTGGATCATCCGGTACGTCAGGGATTATATGGTATTCTGGAAGTGTTTATCGATACCATTATCCTTTGCAGCACAACAGGAATTACCATTCTGATCACGGGAGTAAACCAGGTACATACACATGCACCGACTCTTGCGGCAGAAGCTTTTGGAACGGTATTTCCGGCTATGCGCTTTGTGATCTATATCAGTTTGATCCTGTTTGCAGGTACCTCGATTATGAGTCAGTGGTATTTTGGACATGTGAGTCTTACTTATCTGAATAAACCAAAGGGTGCGGTAATCTACCGGATCATCTTCCCGTTTCTTATCATTCTGGGAAGCATGAGCACCATTGAAATGGTATGGTCCATACAGGACTGTGCCCTGGGACTTCTTATCATTCCGAATGTGATCGCGCTGATCATACTGGTACCGGAAGTGAAGTCGCTGATAAAAGAATTTACAGATCCAAAAAACGGATATTTAGAGAAGAAAGGAATGGGTCAAGATGAAGGCTGAGTTAAACAAATATATAGAAACAATCCCTGCTGTTGCGGATGCAGCAGCTCTGAAAGAAACCTTCTGGTTAAATGAAAAAAAAGTGCCGGCAGCAGAGCAGAACATTACGGAAGTAAATCCGGAGCAGATCAAAGACGCAAGCGACAGACTGCTTCGCTTTGCGCCATACCTGAAAAAAGTATTCCCGGAGCTTGAAGAAACAAACGGTATTATCGAGTCAGAACTCAGAGAAATACCGGCTATGAAGAGCTTTTTGGATGAAGCTTATGGCGCAGAAATCCAGGGAAAATTAATGCTGAAAATGGACAGTGACCTTCCGGTATCCGGGTCTGTAAAAGCTCGCGGAGGAATCTATGAGGTTCTGAAGCATGCAGAAGATCTTGCTTTGGAAGCCGGTATGCTGAAAGAAACAGACGATTACAGCGTTCTTGCTGATCCGGAATTTCAGGAATTTTTTGGAAAACATACCGTTCAGGTTGGAAGTACGGGAAATCTTGGAATGAGTATCGGCATTATGAGTGCAAAGCTTGGTTTTCATGTAATCGTACACATGTCTTCTGATGCAAAACAGTGGAAAAAGGACCTGCTCCGCAGCCGCGGTGTAGAGGTGATCGAATATGCAGATGATTATTGTGCAGCCGTAGAACAGGGAAGAAAAAATTCTGATCTGGATCCCATGAGCTATTTTGTAGATGATGAGAATTCCCAGAATCTTTTTATGGGATATAGTGTTGCAGGCGAGAGACTTGCAAAACAGCTTGAAGAACAGAACATCGTAGTTGATGAGGAGCATCCGCTGTTTGTTTATATTCCCTGCGGCATCGGCGGAGCACCGGGCGGAGTTACCTATGGAATCAAGGAAATCTTTGGGGATCATGTACACTGTTTCTTTACAGAACCTACACATGCATGCTGTATGATGCTGGGAATGGCAACCGGTCTTCATGATGGAATCAGTGTCAGAGATCTGGATATTGATGGCAGAACAGATGCCGACGGTCTTGCAGTAGGACGTCCGTCTGCCTTTGTAGGCCGTGTGATCCAGCCGATGCTGTCCGGTATTGCAACCATTCAGGACAGTAAGCTTTACGACCTGATGAGAGGGCTTCTGAAATCAGAGGAGATCTTTATTGAGCCGAGTTCCTGTGCGGCTTTTGCAGCACTGATCCGTCCGCAGGACATGAAGAAATATATTCAGGATAATGATCTTGCTGATAAAATGAAAAATGCAACTCATATAGCATGGGCAACCGGCGGCCGTATGGTTCCGGAAGAAACAAGAGAGATTTATATTAAAACAGGATTATAAAATATATGGCTTACAAGTTGCTTGTTTTGGATATAGACGGAACAGTAACCAATTCTGACAAAAAGGTTTTAAAAGAAACAAGAGAAGCTGTTGTCCATCTTCAGGAAAAAGGAATTCATGTGGCAATTGCTTCTGGACGGGCGCCGCAGGGGATTTATTCTGTAGCAGAAGAATTGGAACTGGACAGATTTGGAAATTACATTCTTGCATTTAATGGGGCAAAAATTATTAATTTCCAGACGAAAGAATGTATTTATGAGAAAAAACTTCCGTTAAATATACCATTGCAGCTTCTGAAAGATGCGGTAAAATGTGGTCTTGGTTTTCTGACATATGGACCAGATTTTCTGATGGCAGGTACGGCTCCGGATCCTTATATGATGCTGGAATCTCAGATCAGCAATATGCCTTTGAAGTACTGTGGAAATCTGGCGGCAGAGATTGATTTTCCGGTACATGGCTGTCTGCTGACAGGAGATCCTGTAAATATTGAAGTTATGGAACCAGAATTTGTTCGGAAATATTGCCATGAAACAGAGATTTTTCGTTCAGAACCATGTTTTCTGGAAGTTGTGTCGAAAAATGTAGATAAGGCGTATAGTCTGAAGCATCTTCTGCGTATTCTTGGGATACCTCGTGAGGAAATTGTTTGTTGTGGAGACAGTTTTAATGATATTTCTATGATTCAGTTTGCCGGTTTAGGTGTGGCAATGGCAAACGGGCAGGAAAAATTAAAAATGATCGCAAATTATGTTACAGATGCAGATAATGACCATAATGGTATTGCGGAGGTTATTGAAAAATTTTTTTAATTGCAGGCTGTTGAGAACGACTGGATGATCGCCGGAAAATACAGATTTTACTTAAGTAAAGGTGTATTTTCCGGCCATTGTTTTTTAAGAAGCATTCTTGTATTTTACAGGCAAATCAGATAGAATGAAGGTAAAATATTTTACAGAATTTCCGCAAAACACAGAATAATTCAGCGGAGATTATGGAGGAGGATATATGCAGCCGACACTAACTTTTGAGGAAATAAAACTGCGTACTGCGGAATTGGGGCCGCAGAGCAGTGTTCCGGATCTTTTGGGGGAAATGATCCTGCAGAATAACCTGGAGTTTGCTCTGGATGAAAAGGACGAAATATATGAGGCATATGGAAGGAAAGCCACTGCCTATCCATACAGACAGCAGAATGGATATACCAGAGAACTGACAGAGAAGAAAGTAAAAGCAGCAGTTCTGGAGAATACCTGGCTGAAAGCCGTGTTTCTGCCGGAGTATGGAGGAAGACTGTGGAAGCTGTGGGATAAGGAAGCCGGAAGAGACCTTTTATATACGAATGATGTGCTCCGTTTCAGTAATCTGGCAGTGAGAAATGCATGGTTCAGTGGGGGCGTGGAATGGAATATTGGTGTGATCGGACATACGCCTCTGACAGCAGAACCTTTGTATACTGCGCAGACGGAAACGGAAAAAGGAGATCCTGTCCTTCGCATGTACGAGTATGAAAGAATCCGCGGCGTGGTGTACCAGATGGATTTCTGGCTGGAAAAAAGAAGCCGTTTTCTTAATTGCAGAATGCGTATTGTAAATGAAAGCGCCAGAGTGCTTCCTATGTACTGGTGGAGCAATATTGCAGTTCCGGAGTACGAGGGCGGAAGGATTACGGTTCCGGCAGAAAGTGCTTATACAAACAGCAATGGTATGGTTTATAAGGTTCCGATTCCAATGGTCAAAGGAAAAGATATCACGGAATATGGGAATATAGAAACCTCTGTAGACTACTTCTTTGATATACCGGAAAAGAATCCAAAATATATTTTCAATATGGATAAAAACGGATATGGACTTATGCAGATCTCTACCAGAAGACTGGGCAGCAGGAAGCTGTTTTCTTGGGGGAATTCTGACGGATCAGACAGATGGCAGGAGTTTCTGACGGAGGAAGCCGGTAAATATCTGGAGATTCAGGCAGGTCTTGCCAAGACTCAGTATGGCTGTATTCCGATGGCTCCACATACGGCCTGGGAGTGGATAGAACAGTATGGAGCAGTACAGCTTTCTGAGGAGATCAGACAGATGGATCATGAGGAAAGAAGTAAATTTCTTACCACAAAAATCAAGCGGAAACGAGTGCCTGACAAACTGGAGCAGATACTGAAAAATACTGAAGAAATGGCAAAAGCAGAGGCAGAGCTTGTATGGAAAGGAAATGGCTATGGCGCCATGGAGGAACATGGCACCAGTGTTTCTCATTTGAAATTTGAGATGCAGGAGAAGTCACTGAAGGACTGGAAGAGGTTTTTTGAAACGGGAATCCTTCACTGTCCGGATCCTTCAGAGGTACCGGATGAGTTTATTATTACAGAGGAAAATCTGGGCTTTCTGAAGGAAACGATATCGGAAAAAAACAGTCATAACTGGTATGCGTTTTATCATCTGGGGATCGGATATTTTGTATCTGAAAAATATAAAAAAGCAAAAAAAGCATTCAGGAAATCTCTGGAATTAAAAGAAAATCCATGGGCACTGCACGGACTGAGCTGCATTTATCTTCTGCAGGAAAAAAGGGAAAAAGCGGTTTCCTGTATCACAAAAGGAATGGCGCTGAGGGCAGAGGATGCCTCTTACATCAAGGAAGGATTTCGTATTCTCTCCTTCTGTGAGGCTTACGAAGAAATCTGTACGATATACAAAAGTCTGGATAAAAAACTCCGTAAAAATAACCGGATCTGTTTCGGATATATCAATGCACTTCACAAACTGGGGAAAGATGAGAAAGCCTATAAACTCCTGGAAAAGGATGGGGGAATGATCCTGGAAGATATCCGGGAAGGAGAGGATTCCATTGGGCAGCTGTGGAGAGAACTATATGAAAAACTATTTGAAGAGAAAGCAGAAATCCCTCACAAATATAATTTCAAGGCAATATAAGTGCAAAATTAAAAGGGCTTTTTACAGCCCTTTTAATACGTTTATCAGTTTTTGGTTATGCTCCGGAAGCATGATACAGAATCGAACAAATTCACCTTCAAGACACTGGAAAGAGGAGCAGTCCCGGATCATCAGCCCCTGGCGAATGCAGGCTTCAAATACCTGGAAAGAGGTCAGATCTGGTTGGACGATTTGCAGAAGGAGAAAGTTTGCATAGGCCGGATATACTTTAAAAGCCGGAATTTCTTTCAGTTCCTGATATAATTTTTTTCTTTCAGAAAGGATCAGATTCCGCGTATTCTGAATATAGTCTTTGTCTTTTAGAAGCAGTTCTCCGGTAAAAGCCCCCAGACTGTTCAAAGACCAGGGAATCTGTTTTTCTTTCATCTGGGAGAGGAACTTCCTGTTTCCGCTGATCCCATAGCCAAGACGCATGCCTGGTGCAGCAAAGAATTTGGATACGCCCCGGAGAACCATGAGATTATCGAATTCCTGCGTCAGAGGAACAGAAGTGACTGCGGAAATATCCGGTGCAAATTCCACATAAGTTTCATCGATCATTACAAAGATATTTTTCTCCTGACAGAAGCTTAAAAGCTTTTTCATATCCTCCTGCAAAATGGCGGAGGAGGTTGGATTGTTGGGATTGCACAGGATCAGAAAATCATAGCCGTTTTCCAGAGTCCGGCACAGATCTTCTATATCAAGTGCAAATGCGCTGCTTTCCTGTAAATGATAATATTCCTGTGTGCTTCCGGAAAATGCCAGTTCCCGGGAATATTCAGAATAAGTGGGTCCAAGGATCAGGGTATGCTTTGGAGCGCGTTCCTGGATCAGAAGTGCGATCAGCTCGCTGGAGCCGTTTCCCGGGAGGATAAAATCAGCGGGTATGCCGCAGTATTCCGAAATCGTATTTCGTAAAGAGGTATATTCTCTGTCTGGGTAGGAAGACAGAAGATCAAGGTTTTCGGACAGTTCTTTTTTGGCATTGGGAGAAAGTCCCAGAGGGTTTACGTTGGCGCCGAAATTGATAATATCGTCTTTTTTTAAATGATAATATTCACATATTTTTTCAATATCACTTCCGTGAAAAACAGGTTTTGAAGTCATGGAAACAATCTCCTCTCTGCAGCAGTTTTTCTTTATCATATAGCATTTTTACCCTGCGTGCAATAGATTGCGGGTGATTTTGGATATATTGACACGGCTGCTGTGTGAGAGTAGAATTGCATACATAAATGTAAAGTATTAAGGCATAAAGGTGCCGGGACCCTATTTATAAATCCCGCAGAAAGTGATTAGAAAGGAGAAGAACTATGAGATTGGAAATTGTGCAGGAAGCACTTAAAAAGAAGAATATCAGCTTTCAGTATACAGAAGAGGATGGATGTGGAAGCCTGGACTTTATGTTCCGTGGTCTGGGCTTTCATGTGTGGGAATATTATGACAGTATCTGGGGTGCAGAGACGAATATCTACGAGGCGGGAAGAAGCCAGGACATAGAAGGCGACTATGAACAGGAGATCGCGCGGGAGATCCTGTCCTGGCCGGATATGATCAGCTGAAAACTGCAGAAAAATACCGGAAAAGAAGAGGAGACTCCTTCTTTCCCGGTACTGTTATCTGTTTTTATCGATGAAATCACAGATGCGTTTGCAGTTATTATGGTCGCGGAAAGCAAAGAGATCTTTCCGCATTTTTTTGTATTCTTCTTTTTCACAGAAGTCCATTTGGATATAGTGCTTTATGCAGCTGATCAGCTGGGTTTCCTGAATACAGCGGTCGCCAAAAAGATCATGCTCCATGTCCAGATAGCTGCCATTTGTTTTTTCGTATAATTCATGATCAAACTGATAAAAGACAACAGGCTTTTCCAGATAATAGACATCCCAACATACACTTGAATAATCGGTAATAAGCATGGAGCATTCCATAATCAGCTGGTTCAGAGCGCATTGACCAAATGAGACCAGTTGGATCAAAGAGCTTTCCGCGTGAAAAGTATTGATAAATTCTTTGAGCTTTGGATGGATATAAAAGATCATTTTTGTGTGAGTTTTTTCCAGCAGGGACAGCAGTTCTTTGTTTTGAAACAGGTTCATGTAAGTCTGATAATATTCACTCCTGCAGAAAAAATCATCGTCTTTATCCTCCAGCCAGGAACGCCAGGTGGGCATGACCAGGATCTTTTTTTCTTCTGGATCTGCCTTGTTTTCCAGGACGTCCCATCTGGCCAGTCCTACAATGGGAGCATGAGCTTTATCATAACCAAAATATTCTGTAACAATGTGCTGTTCGGCTTCAGAGGAAACGGCAAAATAAGTCATTGGACTGGCTCCATCTTTACCAAAAAGATTTTCTACACGTTTTAATCCAAGGACACCATGCTGCAGGAAAAAGATGTCATGACGATTGATTTCTCTGGAAATCAGGTTTGGCATAGGTTTCCATGCAAAGGCGTGGAGACGGGCGTCTGAAGCAACATAAAGATCTGCCAGAAGCAGATAAAGGATGTGGCGGAAGCTCATAAAAGGCAGGACTTGTTTTTTGTATTGCTGCACATCAGACCATTGAGCGGATGATCGATCCAGTATAAAATAAATCTGCCGGCGTCTTTGAGGAGGAAGCTGTTCCATGCAGTATTGAAAGAAATAAAAGCCGTTATCCTGAGCAGAGGAACTGTATTTTTCATAAATAAGCCAGATCTTTTTCTTTTTCCAGAAAGGTTTCAGAAGTCTGGAAAGTGCAAATGCGGCCAGCTCTTTTAGCTGAGTGGAGATGCCGTCATATTTTGATATTGGACGGCAGCGCAGGAGAAATTTATGACAGGGACCGCCCATTGGAAAGAAAAGAAAATTCTGACCGGAGGTTATTTTATAGCTGAAAAGGATCAGAGATGCACGTATATGATTGTCCAGCACAGCTGCAAAAGTACGGTTTTCCATGGAAACTGAGAGTTCCCAGTCATCCGTGCGGAGCCTCAGCAGACCGGTGTCAATACAGGTCTGTATTACGGTTTTGTCTGTATGAGAAACTGTAAAATCCAGAGAAACTGCAGCCGGGCTTATTTCATTTTTGCAGATCAGTGTTATGGATGAGGGATTCAGCTGCTGTTCTGACTGAAGTGTCAGATACATCATGGCTTTTTTTATTTTGACAGAGGTAACATAAATAATGGTTTCCATGACAAACTCCTTATAATATGGTATAAAATAGAAAGGGTTCTAAAAACATAATGATTATGCTGATTTTATAATACAATGACCACATTGTCAAAAAATAAAAGGGAACAGGATATTATAATATGAAAGAAAACTTAAAATTTACAAAACAGAATACTCTTGCAGTGAAGGGAATAGCGATCATATTTCTGCTGTGCTATCATTGTTTTTCGCAGAAGGCCCGTCTTTATGGGGCTGAGGTGAGTTTTTGGCCATTGTCGGAGGAAACGGCGTTTATGATCTGCAGAGGAATGGTCATCTGTGTAGGGATGTTTGCTTTTTTATCTGCATATGGGCTTACATTGTCCATAAAGTCTTCATGGCAGGACTACTGTTTTTCGGGTCATGAAGCAGCAATGTTTGTGCTGAAAAGATATGTGAAGCTTTTCTTTATGTTCATGCTGCCGTTTTTCTTTTGTGCCAGTCTTACTTTTTTAACAGATACCTCGCGTTATCGAAATGGTTTTTGGGAAAATATGGCCGGCGTTGTAATGGACTTTTTTGGAGTGGGGCAGATATTCGGGACAGAATTGATGGTCAACACCTGGTGGTTTTTGAGCCTGGAGATACTGATCATAGTTTTTATACCATTTATGGTAAGGTTTTACAAAAAATACAGCTGGCTTATTGTGCCGATGATCCTGCTTCCGGGAAGTTTTCTGCTGGAAAAGCATGTCCACCTGACAAAGTATCTTTTTGTGGTTCCGCTGGCAGTCTGGTTTGCAGATCGACAGATTCTGGAACGTCTGAAAAGCTTTTCGCCTCTGAAAAACAGAGTGATGGGGAAAATCCTGAAGTTTCTTTTTTTGACGGGACTTCTTCTTGTGATGTTTCGAGTATATGATACCAGGTGGGGCGTTCTGCATTTTGAATTTCTTTTAAATGGGCTGCTCCCTGTTGTGATGATATGGTGGGCGTATGAATTTGTGATAGAACTTCCGGTGATCCGCCCGGTGCTGGAATTTTTGGGAAAACATTCTGCAGATATCTTTTTTACGCATACCTTTGTGCGTTCTCTGTGGATGACAAATGTAGTATATTCTTTCCGCCATGCATTGTTTATCTTTTTGTTCCTGCTGGGGGTAAGCCTTATCATTTCCTTTATCCTGGATTTTATCCGCAAAAAACTGTGGTACAACCAGATAACCGGAAGGCTGGCAGAACGATTTCTGATCTGGGCGGACAATACTTTATAAGAAAAAGCGGCAGCCGGAATTTTACGGCAGCCGCTTTTTCTGGGTGGATTAAAGTAGTTTTTCTTTGATTTCTTCGCAAATATGTCTGCTGTGCTGCTGGTCTTTGAAATTAAAGTAAAACCTCCGCAGCTGTTCATGCTCTGGCTTCATCTTAAAGTTGTTTTTGATCTGTTCCTCCAGAAGCGCCAGAAGCTGTTCCTGATTTTCCGCCCGGTCTCCAAAAAGCTCCGTACGCATATCCAGATAGCTGCCGTGTGCTTCTTCGTATTTGTCCAGATCGAACTGATAGAAGATAGTAGGTTTATCCTGATAAAGGATGTCCCAGCAGACGCTGGAATAGTCTGTGATCAGCATACGGCAGCGCATCAGCATTTCGTTGACTGCCGTTTCTCCAAAGGAAACCAGATGGATCCGTTCGCTTTTGGTCTGGAACTGGTCTGAGTATTCCTGGAATTTGGCGTGAAGATAGAAGTTGACTTCCAGATCATATTTTTCTAACAGATCCGCCAGCTTTCTGGAGTTCAGAAGAGCCATATAATGGGTAAAATAATCGCTTGCTTCAAAGTCTTTGTCCGGAACAGAATCCAGCCAGTTTCTCCAGGTTGGCATGATCATGATCTCTCTGCGGTCCTGTGACTTGTCATGGAGAACGTCCCAGCGCGGAAGACCGGTATTGATTACTTCTTTCGGTTCATAACCAAAATTATCAACGATGGTCTGTTTTTCTGTGTCTGTAGAGACGACAAACAGATCACATGCGCCCTTTTGTCCTTTTCCATAGAAATTGTCTACTTTTTTCAGAGCAATAACTCCATGCTGGAGAAAAACAAATGGTATTTTTTTGATATAACGGTTAAAAATACTGTGCCTGCTCTGGAGAGGGTAAGTATGGTATCTGGAATCAGAGCTGACGATCAGATCGGCAGCCAGGATGTAACATAGATGCCGCAGGCTCATAAAATCCAGAAGTCGGTTTTTATAAGGAAGCACCCGTTCTCTGTCAGGAGAATCCTTTGTTATGATATAGTAAATATTTTTTCCGAGGAATTGTTCTTCCTGGTTGTCCATGCAGTGCTTAAAGAAATAGTATCCATTGTCCTGCGCCATAGAGGAAAATTTTTCACATACAAGACAGATGTGTTTTTTCTTCCAGTAAGGGCGGGCGATCCGATAAAGAAAGAGCGCAAGGAACTCCCGAAAAATAACATTGAGTCCATCGTAGCTGTTTTTTTCCCGGTATGCGAAAGCCAATGTCTGTTTGCCGGTATAGTAAGGATAAAGGAAAAAGCCTTTTTCCCCGGAAAAAGAACCGTTGTACAGAAATTTCTGATACATTCGGGCAGGAACATCCATGGAAATGGGCAATGCTCCGGTGTTTTCTGTGACAGGTCCCTGCAGAATGATGCGCACATCCCAGTAGATACTTTTTAATTCTACGGTTTTCAGGTCAAGCGAAACAGTAACCCGGAGAAGATCGCCATGTTTTTTGGCAGACAGGGTCTGAAAATCATAGGAAACAGCATCTTCTGACAGTTTGCTTCGAAAGCTGAAAACCGTCTTTACGTAGTTATGCAAACCTGTTTCCAGATCGAATTTCAGTTTCAAGATGCCTCCGTTCATGCGGCAGGAACGAAGGAGACAGGTATGGGTGAGCTCCAGATACCGGTTCCGGCTGCAAAGAGCCGCGCAAAAGAGGTTTTTGAAGTCTTTTTTATTGGCGGCAATGCCTACATATTCTATAGGAGAAGTTTCGGAAGTTTCCTGGAGCCATATTTCCGCAGCGAAGATCCGGTATCTCTCAGGCATGGAAGTGGGAGGATCTTGTTCGCTCAGAGCGTAGAAAACCTGTTTATTGTTAAGCATACATTCTATAAAAAAACAAAAAGTAGTCTGCCGTCCCAACACTGCCATTTTCTTAAGGGGTGTCAGATCCACAAGAAAAGTGTCTGTGCCGGATGTCTCGGATTCGAGATAAAAAGGTGTGCTTTCTTTTATATTCTGAACCAGAATCCGTACTTCCCCGGTGTGGTCAGAGGGAAGCCCTGCAACAGTGAGGGAAATATGATTTTCCCGGGGGACTGTGACAGTCAGGTTGAGAATTCCGGATTTTTCATCAAAAAGTGAAAAATCTATATTGGGATGATCTGTACGATTCATGATGCCTCCGTATATAAAGTGTAATAATTTAAACATTACACAATTATAACATATATGTAACAAATATTAAATATTTAGAATGAAAAAAACTTTATCTTTTTTTAAAATAAATATTGACATGGAGAATGACACATGATATTGTATTACAGAACGCTGCCGAAGACAGTAGGTGCCGTAAGGCATAAGGATCAAAACGCCTACCGAGGACTTAGTATTCTGATAAGATTACAGGAGACCTTACTGTCGTGGTACAGTAGGGCTTTTTTTATCTCAGTATCCATTGCAACGGCGGTATATCAAAATCTATAAGGAGGTGTACCATTTATGGCAAAAGTAGAACTGAAACAACCAATCGTAGAAGAAATCGCAAACAGCATTAAAGACGCTCAGTCAGTAGTTCTGGTAAACTACAGTGGTCTTACTGTTGAACAGGACACTGTTCTGCGTAAGGAATTAAGAGAAGCTGGGGTTCAGTATAAAGTTTACAAAAACACAATGATGAACCGTGCTTTTGCAGGAACAGACTGTGAATGCCTTTCCAAACATCTGGAAGGTACAAACGCACTGGCAATCTCTGCTACAGATGCGACAGCACCTGCAAGAATCCTTGCCAAATATGCGAAACAGTTCCCGGCACTGGAACTGATCGCTGGTGTGGTTGAAGGAAACTACAATGATCAGGCTGGAATCCAGGCTCTGTCCCAGATCCCGTCCAGAGAAGAACTTCTTGGAAAACTTCTTGGAAGCATTCAGTCTCCGATCACAAACTTCGCTCGTGTGCTTAATCAGATTGCAGAGGCACAGGGAGGAAACGCAGAAGCAGCGGCTGAATAAGGCCGGCATAAATTAAAAAAATAATATTATATGGAGGGAAATTAAAATGGCAAAATTAACAACAGAAGAATTTATTGCAGCAATCAAAGAGTTATCTGTATTAGAGTTAAATGATCTTGTAAAAGCTTGTGAGGAAGAGTTCGGTGTATCCGCAGCAGCAGGCGTTGTAGTTGCAGCAGCAGGTGCAGCAGGCGAGGCAGCTGAAGAGAAAGACGAGTTCGACGTAGAGCTTACAGAAGTAGGCCCGAACAAAGTTAAAGTTATCAAAGTTGTTCGTGAAGTAACAGGTCTTGGTCTGAAAGAAGCTAAAGCTGTAGTTGACGGTGCTCCGAAGGTAGTTAAAGAGGGCGCTTCCAAAGCTGAGGCTGAGGACATCAAAGCAAAACTGGAAGCAGAGGGAGCAAAGATCACTCTGAAATAATTCAGTATGAACAAAAGAGACAGCGCAGGGACGCCGCAGGTGTTCCTGCGTTTCTTTTTGTAGAAAAAATAAAAAAATCAGTTGACAGGTTGACAGAGCTATGTTATAGTGAAAAATGCTATATTATGGCAAGATATGCCTGTTTGCCTTAAATTGCAGACGGGATCATGTTATAATAAATAAAAAAACAGGGGTGAAACGTCAATGGAAAAAAACAGAATTCGTTCTGTAAAAACTGGAAAAAGCATGCGTATGAGCTACCAGAGACAAAAAGAAGTCCTGGAAATGCCGAATCTGATCGAAATCCAGAAAGATTCCTACAAATGGTTCCTCGATGAAGGGTTAAAAGAAGTGTTCGATGATATTTCTCCGATCGCGGATTACGGCGGAAAGCTTAGTCTGGAATTCATCGACTTTACATTTGACGCAAAGGATGCGAAGTATACAATTGAGCAGTGTAAAGAGCGTGACGTGACTTATGCCGCACCTTTGAAGGTTCGAGTGAGACTGATTAACAAGGAAACAGAAGAGATCAACGAACACGAGATTTTCATGGGAGACCTTCCGTTAATGACGGAAACAGGTACATTTGTGATCAACGGTGCAGAGCGTGTTATCGTAAGCCAGTTGGTACGTTCCCCTGGAATCTATTATGCAATCGCACATGACAAAGTTGGTAAAAGGTTATTTTCCAGTACCGTAATCCCCAACAGAGGTGCATGGCTGGAGTATGAGACAGACTCCAACGATGTGTTCTATGTTCGTGTGGACAGGACCAGAAAGGTCCCGATCACTGTGCTGATTCGTGCCCTTGGTATCGGCACCAATGCGGAAATCGTAGATCTGTTTGGTGAGGAGCCCAAGATCCTTGCCAGCTTTACAAAAGACACTTCCACAAATTACCAGGAAGGTCTTCTGGAATTATATAAGAAGATCCGTCCGGGCGAGCCTCTTGCAGTAGAGAGCGCAGAAAGCCTGATCATGGCAATGTTCTTTGATCCGAGAAGATATGACCTTGCCAAAGTAGGACGTTACAAATTTAATAAGAAGCTTCATTTTTATAACAGAATCACAGGACATAAGCTTGCCGAAACAGTTGTGGATCCGTCTACAGGCGAGATTCTTGCAGAAGAAGGCGCAAATGTAACAAAAGAACTGGCTTACAAAATTCAGAATGCAGCCGTTCCTTTTGTCTGGATCCAGGGTGAAGAACGTAAGATCAAAGTTCTTTCCAACCTTATGGTGGATATTGCTGCTCATGTGGAGCTTGGCTGCGATCCGAAAGATCTGGGTATTACAGAATTAGTATATTATCCGGTTCTTGAAAAAATTCTGGAAGAAAATGACAGCATTGAGGATATCAAGGATGCAATCCGCAGAGATATCCATGATCTGATTCCGAAGCATATCACAAAGGAAGATATCCTTGCTTCCATTAACTATAACATGCACCTGGAATACGGCCTTGGAAATGATGATGACATCGATCATCTGGGCAACCGTCGTATCCGTTCTGTGGGTGAATTGCTTCAGAACCAGTACCGTATCGGTCTTTCCAGACTGGAAAGAGTGGTACGTGAGCGTATGACAACTCAGGATACAGAGAATATTTCTCCGCAGTCCCTGATCAATATCAAGCCTGTAACCGCGGCAGTGAAAGAGTTCTTTGGCTCTTCCCAGCTGTCACAGTTTATGGATCAGAACAACCCGCTTGGTGAGCTGACCCACAAGAGACGTCTGTCTGCCCTGGGACCAGGAGGTCTGTCCCGAGACAGAGCCGGATTTGAGGTTCGAGACGTTCACTACTCCCATTACGGACGTATGTGCCCGATCGAAACTCCTGAGGGTCCGAACATCGGTCTGATCAACTCTCTTGCATCCTATGCAAGAATCAATCAGTATGGTTTTGTTGAGGCGCCGTACAGAAAGATCGATAAAACAGATCCGTCCAATCCGGTTGTAACTGACGAGGTTGTCTACATGACAGCCGACGAGGAAGATAATTACCATGTAGCACAGGCCAATGAGCCTCTGGATGAAAGAGGACACTTTGTCCATAAAAACGTATCCGGTCGTTTCCGCGAGGAGACACAGGAGTACGAGAGACATATGTTTGATTACATGGATGTATCTCCTAAGATGGTATTTTCCGTTGCTACAGCACTGATTCCTTTCCTTCAGAACGACGATGCCAACCGTGCGCTGATGGGATCCAACATGCAGCGTCAGGCGGTTCCGCTTCTGACAACAGAAGCTCCGGTCGTTGGAACTGGTATGGAAACAAAAACAGCGGTAGACTCCGGTGTTTGTGTGGTAGCTAAGAAATCCGGTACGGTTCTTCGTTCTACATCTACCGATATCAGTATCAAAAATGATGACGGAACAAAGGATGATTACCATCTGACTAAATTCCTCAGAAGTAACCAGAGCAACTGTTATAACCAGAAACCGATCGTGTTCCAGGGTGAGCATGTAGAGGCTGGACAGGTTATCGCAGACGGTCCTTCCACTTCCAATGGAGAACTGGCTCTTGGTAAGAACCCGCTGATCGGATTCATGACCTGGGAAGGTTACAACTACGAGGATGCTGTCCTTTTAAGTGAAAAACTTGTTCAGGACGATGTTTACACGTCTGTCCACATTGAAGAATATGAAGCAGAAGCCAGAGACACCAAACTGGGACCGGAAGAGATCACAAGAGACGTTCCGGGTGTTGGTGATGATGCTCTGAAAGATCTGGATGAGCGTGGTATCATCCGTATCGGCGCAGAAGTACGTGCCGGAGATATCCTGGTAGGTAAGGTTACACCAAAGGGTGAAACAGAGCTTACTGCAGAAGAGCGTCTGCTCCGTGCTATTTTTGGTGAGAAGGCAAGAGAGGTACGTGATACTTCCCTTAAGGTTCCTCATGGTGAATATGGTATCATTGTGGATGCAAAAGTATTCACAAGAGAGAACGGCGATGAGCTTTCTCCTGGTGTAAATCAGTCTGTTCGTATTTATATCGCTCAGAAACGTAAGATTTCTGTCGGTGATAAAATGGCCGGACGTCACGGTAACAAGGGTGTTGTTTCCCGTGTACTTCCTGTTGAAGATATGCCGTTCCTTCCAAATGGACGTCCGCTGGATATCGTGCTGAATCCTCTGGGTGTGCCGTCACGTATGAACATCGGACAGGTGCTGGAGATCCATTTAAGTCTTGCTGCCAAGGCACTTGGCTTTAATGTGGCAACTCCTGTATTTGACGGTGCGAACGAGAATGATATTCAGGATACACTGGAACTGGCAAATGATTATGTAAATACAGAGGACTTTGAAGAATTCCGTGCAAAATATCAGGATATTCTTGCTCCTGACGTTATGCAGTATCTGGATGAGAACAAGGCTCACAGAGAACTGTGGAAGGGTGTTCCGATCTCCAGAGACGGTAAGGTTCGCCTTCGCGACGGCCGTACCGGAGAATACTTTGACAGTCCTGTAACCATTGGACACATGCATTACCTGAAACTGCATCATCTGGTAGACGATAAGATCCATGCACGTTCTACAGGTCCATACTCCCTGGTAACACAGCAGCCACTGGGTGGTAAAGCTCAGTTCGGCGGTCAGCGTTTCGGAGAGATGGAGGTTTGGGCTCTGGAGGCTTATGGCGCATCTTATACTCTTCAGGAGATTCTGACAGTGAAGTCGGATGATGTGGTAGGTCGTGTGAAAACTTATGAAGCAATTATCAAAGGTGATAATATTCCTGAGCCGGGAATTCCGGAGTCTTTCAAGGTTCTGCTGAAAGAGCTTCAGTCTCTTGGACTAGATGTAAAAGTCTTAAGAGAGGATAATACTGAGGTGGAAATCATGGAGACTGTGGATTACGGTGATACAGATCTTCGTTCCGTGATCGAAGGTGACAGACATAACAGAGACCGCGAAGAGGAATCCTTCGGTAAACACGGTTACACACAGCAGGAGTTCGAGGGTGAAGAACTTGTAGATGTGGAAGAGGAAGACGATGAAGAGGAAGATGCATACTTCTTCGGCGACGATACTCTTGATGACGAAGAATAGAAAGGGGAAAGAATACATGGCAGAAACAACCAATACCAATGCAACATATCAGCCAATGACTTTCGATGCCATTAAAATCGGACTGGCGTCCCCTGAGAAGATCAGAGAGTGGTCCAGAGGCGAGGTCACAAAGCCTGAGACTATCAATTATCGTACTCTGAAACCGGAAAAGGACGGACTTTTCTGCGAGAGAATCTTCGGACCGAGCAAGGACTGGGAGTGCCACTGCGGTAAATACAAAAAAATCCGTTATAAAGGTGTTGTTTGTGACCGATGCGGTGTTGAGGTCACTAAGGCGTCTGTCAGAAGAGAGCGTATGGGTCATATCGAGCTTGCTGCTCCGGTATCTCATATCTGGTATTTCAAGGGAATCCCGTCCAGAATGGGTCTGATCCTTGATCTCTCTCCAAGAACATTGGAAAAGGTTTTATACTTTGCAAATTATATCGTACTGGATCCGGCTGATTCCGGACTCCAGTACAAACAGGTCCTTACTGAGAAGGAATATCAGGATGCCCGTGAGTCTTACGGAAACGGCTTCCGTGTAGGAATGGGCGCAGAATCCATTATGGAACTTCTTAAGGACATTGATCTGGAAAAAGATGCAGAAGAGCTGAAAAAAGAGCTTGTGGATGCAACAGGCCAGAAGCGTGCAAGAATCATCAAACGTCTGGAGGTAGTGGAATCCTTCCGTGAATCCGGAAACCGTCCGGAATGGATGATCATGACTGCGATTCCGGTAATCCCGCCAGATCTTCGTCCTATGGTACAGCTTGACGGCGGACGTTTTGCAACATCTGACCTGAATGATCTGTACAGAAGGATCATCAACCGAAATAACCGTCTGAAAAGACTGCTGGAGCTTGGAGCTCCGGATATCATTGTCCGCAACGAGAAGCGTATGCTTCAGGAGGCGGTAGATGCGCTGATCGATAACGGACGCCGTGGCCGTCCTGTTACCGGACCGGGAAACAGAGCACTGAAATCCCTTTCTGATATGCTGAAGGGTAAATCCGGACGTTTTCGTCAGAACCTTCTGGGTAAACGAGTTGACTACTCCGGACGTTCTGTTATCGTCGTTGGACCGGAACTGAAAATTTATCAGTGCGGTCTTCCGAAAGAGATGGCGATCGAGCTGTTCAAGCCTTTTGTTATGAAAGAGCTTGTTGCAAACGGTACCTCTCATAACATTAAGAATGCCAAGAAAATGGTAGAGAAGCTTGAGCCGGCAGTATGGGACGTTCTCGAGGACGTTATTAAGGAACATCCGGTTATGCTGAACCGTGCACCTACACTGCATCGTCTGGGTATCCAGGCATTTGAGCCGATCCTTGTAGAAGGTAAAGCAATCAAGCTTCATCCGCTTGTTTGTACAGCGTTTAACGCAGACTTTGACGGTGACCAGATGGCGGTACATCTTCCGCTTTCTGTTGAGGCACAGGCAGAATGCCGTTTCCTCCTGCTGTCACCAAACAACCTTCTGAAACCGTCAGATGGTGGTCCGGTAGCCGTTCCTTCACAGGATATGGTCCTTGGTATCTACTACCTGACACAGGAAAGACCGGGATATCCGGGAGAAGGCAAGTTCTTCAAGAGTGTAAACGAGGCAATTCTTGCTTACGAAAATAAAGTCATCACACTGCAGTCCAGAATTAAAGTTCGCTGCACAAAGACCATGCCGGATGGAAATGTTCTTTCCGGAAATGTAGAGTCTACACTGGGACGTTTCCTCTTTAATGAGATTCTTCCACAGGATCTGGGATTTGTAGACAGAAGCGTTCCGGGAAATGAACTTCTTCTTGAGGTAGATTTCCTGGTAGGCAAGAAACAGCTGAAACAGATTCTGGAAAAAGTCATTAACACACATGGAGCAACCAAGACTGCTGAGGTTCTTGATGCAATCAAGGCAACTGGTTACAAATATTCCACTCGTGCAGCCATGACTGTATCCATTTCCGATATGACTGTGCCTCCTCAGAAACCTGAGATGATCCAGAATGCGCAGAATATCGTGGATAAAATCACAAAGAACTACAAACGTGGTCTTATTACAGAGGAAGAACGTTATAAAGAGGTTGTGGAAACCTGGAAGAAGACTGACGATGAGCTTACCAGAGCTCTGCTGGATGGTCTTGACAAGTACAACAACATCTTTATGATGGCTGACTCCGGAGCCCGTGGTTCTGATAAGCAGATCAAACAGCTGGCAGGTATGCGAGGCCTGATGGCAGATACAACCGGTCATACCATTGAGCTTCCTATCAAGTCCAACTTCCGTGAGGGTCTTGATGTACTGGAATACTTTATGTCAGCTCATGGAGCCCGTAAGGGACTTTCCGATACCGCCCTCCGTACAGCCGACTCCGGTTATCTGACAAGACGAATGGTTGACGTTTCTCAGGAACTGATCGTCCGTGAGACAGACTGCTGTGAGACAAGAGACGAGATCTCCGGTATGTATGTGAAAGGATTCATGGACGGAAAAGAGGAGATTGAAAGTCTTCAGGAACGTATCACAGGAAGATTCTCCTGTGAGACTATTAAGAACAAAGACGGAGAAGTGCTTGTAAAAGCCAACCATATGATCACGCCGAAACGTGCAGCCCGCATTATGTCTGAGGGTGTGAACGCTGAGGGCGGTCCGATCGATCAGGTTAAGATCCGTACCATTCTGACCTGTAAGTGCAAGGTAGGTGTTTGTGCGAAGTGTTACGGTGCCAACATGGCAACTGGTGAGCCAGTTCAGGTTGGTGAGTCTGTAGGTATCATTGCTGCTCAGTCCATTGGTGAGCCTGGTACACAGCTGACCATGCGTACCTTCCATACCGGTGGTGTTGCCGGCGGCGATATCACACAGGGTCTTCCTCGTGTCGAGGAGCTTTTTGAGGCACGTAAGCCGAAGGGTCTTGCGATCATCACTGAAATTCCGGGTATTGCAGTGATTAACGATACCAAGAAGAAACGTGAGATCATTGTAACGGATCAGAAAACAGGAGATTCCAAAACTTATCTGATTCCTTACGGATCACGTATCAAGATCATGGATGGACAGCTTCTTGAGGCTGGTGATGAACTTACCGAAGGTAGCGTAAATCCACATGATATCCTTAGAATCAAGGGTGTTCGTGCAGTTCAGGATTACATGCTCCGTGAGGTTCAGCGTGTATATCGTCTTCAGGGTGTTGAGATCAGTGATAAACATATCGAGGTTCTGGTACGCCAGATGCTGAAGAAGATCCGTATCGAGGACAATGGAGATACAGAATTCCTTCCAGGAACACTGGTTGATGTTCTTGATTTCGAAGAAGTCAACGAACAACTGGAAAAAGAAGGAAAGACTCCGGCAGAAGGAAAACAGGTAATGCTTGGTATCACCAAAGCTTCTCTGGCAACAGATTCCTTCCTGTCAGCAGCATCCTTCCAGGAAACCACCAAGGTTCTGACAGAGGCTGCGATCAAGGGTAAAGTCGATCACCTTGTAGGCCTGAAGGAAAATGTTATCATTGGTAAACTGATTCCTGCAGGTACCGGCCTGAAGCGCTACAGCGCGATCAAGCTCGATACAGGAATGCCGGAAGAGGAAGAAGAGGCAGTAACAGAAGAGATTGTTGAAGAAACAGTTGTTGCTGAAGACACCTTCCAGGAAACAGATGATATGGAAGATATGATGGAAACAGAAGAAAATGCTGATGCAGAAGAAGTGTTTTCTGAAGAGGAATAAAAAGAACCGCATCTGCGGCGAATAAAGAAGTACAAAAGAAGTCCTTTGGGTAGTAATGCCCAAAGGATTTTTTTCTGCAACAGGACTGATTTCTTAAGATTTTGTGAAAAATTTTGGAATAAAATCGAAAAATACAGACAGGCAAACTACCTCATGTTATAATAGGAACACCAATGAAAGGGGGGAGCAGAATGGAAAAGCAGTTGCCGGTTTCCGTATGGCCGGAGTGGAAGATTGTTGAAAAGATCGGAGAAGGGTCTTTTGGTAAGGTATATAAAGCCCGGAGAACAGATCAGGGTAAGACTTTTTATTCTGCGATCAAGGTTATCACCATTCCCTCCAGTCAGGGAGAACTCAGCAGTGTGCGTTCTGAAAATCCGGATGAACAGTCCGTGAAAGAGTATTTTCATAGTCTTGTGGAAGACTGTATCCAGGAAGTGAATACCATGGAATATTTCCGGGGAAATTCCCATGTGGTTTCTGTAGAAGACTACAAGGTAGTGGAATATCTGGATGATATCGGATGGGATATTTATATAAGGATGGAATATCTTACTGGATTTCTCGATTATTGTGCAGGGAAAGAACTGAGCGAAAAAGAAGTGATCCAGCTGGGAATCGATTTGTGTAAGGCCCTGGAATACTGTCAGAAACAAAATATTATACACAGAGATATCAAACCGGAGAATATTTTTGTATCCCGTTTTGGAGAGTTTAAGCTGGGAGATTTCGGGATTGCCCGGGAGCTTGACCGGAATGCCAGCGGACTTTCCAAAAAAGGAACTTTTTCTTATATGGCGCCAGAGATGTATAAAGGCGAAAATTATGATCACAGAGTGGATATTTATTCATTAGGAATTGTTTTATATAAATTGAGAAATCATAATCGTCTGCCATTTATCAGCCTGGGAAAACAATTGATCACATACAGAGATAAAGAAAATGCACTGACGAGAAGAATGTCTGGAGAAGAAATTCCTGCACCTGTAGAAGCTGGCGAAGGACTTAGTCAGGTCATTCGAAAAGCATGCGCGTACAGAAGAGAGGATCGCTATCAAACGGCAGAAGAATTTCGTGAGGCTCTTGAAAGACTGAAATATCAGACACCTCATCCGGAAAGAAAAAAAGAGACGGAAGAGAAGAAAAAAGTCCAAAGAGCAGAAAAAGAACCTGAAAACAGGCAAAAAAAGGCAATAACTACTCATCCAATGACCGATAACGGGAAACGAAAGGCACAGAAGCCGGAAAATGACCGTAAACCGGGACAAAGGACAGGGAATGCTACGCCTAAAAAAAGAAAGTTTGATCCTCTGGTGGCTGCAGTGATCATTATGACAATTGCAGTATGTGTGGTTATAGGAGTTTGTATATGGCTGGTCAGAGAAAGCGCAGAACTTCGGAGACTGAAACAGTCCGTTACAGAAACTGTGGAATCTGCAGAAAATAAGCAGCTGCAGGATACTCTCAAAAAGATTTCATCGCAGGCGACTGAGATTACAGAAAATCTGAATAATTATAACTGGATTGGATCAGAGCAGGAGGGACGGATCAGTTATCTGAAAACAGAAGGAGAAGAAACAGATTTGATGAAGGTCCTGATCTATCCTAAGATTTCAGAAGACGGGTGCTACGAAGAGTATTATTACTGGGAGGGAGAGCTGTTCTTTGCCTACATATGGGCAGACCACCACTGTATTCCGGAATTGAAAGAAGGAGAACAGAGGGTAGATCTCTATTATTATGATGAAGGCGAACTGATACGCTGGATAGATGAAAACAATATATGTCATGATAATGAAACAGACAACCATGAGTATTTACAGAGAGAAGAGAAATACCTGGACAATGCGGAAAAATTTGCGATGGAGCTGAACATGGGAACTTCGGCAGAAAGGACAGGAGATAATATTGGATAGGCAGAAGATGTCGTATCGGATCGAATATGCTTATGTATGTCATATAGGCAAGGTACGAAATAATAATGAAGATAACTTCTGGTGCTGCGGAGAATCCCTTCCTGCACAGAACCAGGGAATGGATCATATCAGAAGCGGAAGTGTCTCTCAGTCAGAACTTCCGCTTCTGGCGGTATTTGACGGTATGGGTGGAGAAAGCTGCGGGGAAATGGCGTCTTTCCTGGCTGCTGATGCCTGCGGAGAATATTATGACCAGAAAAAGAAACAGTTTCCAAAAGATCCAGAGGGATTTCTGAAGAAAATCTGTACGGAGATGAACCGGGCAGTGTGTGATTACAGTACAGAAAATAAAATACGTAGTATGGGGACCACAGCAGCAATGCTGGTATTTTCCGGAGAAGGCGCCTATGGATGTAATCTTGGAGACAGCAGAATCTATCAGTCGGGAGAGGGACTTTTAAGACGTGTTTCACAGGATCATGTTTTGGGAGGTTCTCTGTTTGGTAAATCGCCTCTTGTTCAATATGTAGGGATTCCGGAAGAACATATGGCTTTGGAACCGTCTCTGGTGAGACTTGATCCGATGCCTGGAATGCGGTATCTGCTGTGTTCAGACGGATTGACAGATATGCTTTCAGACGGAGAGATTGCAGATATTCTGACGAGAGAGATAACCGTCCGTGAAACGGTAGAACTTCTTCTGGATCGTGCTTTGAAAAAAGGTGGAAGAGACAATACAACCGTAGTGCTCTGCGAAGTCAGAGAGACAGAAAAAAACTGGCTCCGGAGATGGGTTGATAAAATTCGCAAAAGATATGAGGGTGAAAAAGATGAAGAACCGAATGCAGGATCTGGATTTTGAACAGACAGTTGCGTTTGACAGAGTAGAAGAATTTGAATTTACGCGAAAAGCAGCTCAGCGTTTCAGACAGGTGGTCAGTCTGGAAGGATTTGAAGACGAAGATGCAGATGTGATCTTTCATTATCTTTATAAAGAGATGGAACTGGTTTCCTTTGGGGATCATCTGAAACGCTATATTTATGAGAGGGCAGGACTGGAGGAACCTTATGGAGAAGTGACACAGGATATTTACAGAGATATTGTGATTGATTCCTTTCACGAAACCTGTACGCCAAAATCCATGAAACCCACCTCCACGAAACTGACTTCACTGGTAAACAACTGGCTTACACAGGCATCGGTAAAAAGAGAGACGGTTTTTCTTCTGGGATTTGGACTGAAGATGAGTGCAGATGATGTGTCGGATTTTCTTACTAGAGTATTGAGAGAGCAGGATTTTGATTTTCATAATCCGGAAGAGGTGATCTACTGGTACTGTTATTTTCAGCAGCACGGTTATCACAAGGCGGAAGAACTGAAAAAAAGATACGCAGAGCTGAAACCGGATGAAGACTACACAGAGGCATCCCGAGTGTTTTCCGGAGGTCTGTGTCTGGATACGGAAGAAAAACTGTTGCGATATCTGGCATATGTCAAAGCGGGTGCCGATGATCCTATGTCAGAAAAGAGTCAGGCCTTTCAGGAATTTCAGAAACTTTTGAACAGAGCGAAGGAAATTATCGCTTCTATGTATCAGGGGGATGAGGAAGAAAAAGAACGTGGAAAAGTGTGGACAGTTACAGATATTTCGGATTCTGATGTGGAAAAGGTTATCTGCAGCGGGATACCGGTAAATAAAATGGGAAATCTGAAAAAAATGTCCGCATCCATTCTTGCAAAGCACTTTAGCCAGAAGCGTTTCAGCCGGCAGAGGATCAACAGCATCATGAACCATAAACTGCCGGTGGAGAGATTTGACCTGATCACACTGGAATTTTTTATTGTGTCTCAGGAGATGCAGGATGAAGATCCTTATCAGAGATATCGCCATTTTCTGGATGAGATACAGGAAGTACTTCATAAATGCGGCATGAGCGAGATCTATATCGTAAATCCATATGAATGTTTTTTACTGATGTGTCTTTTGACAGACTGCCCGCTGGCTGTTTTTGCCGATATTTGGGAAATGTCTTATGAGGAAATGGAATAAATAAGAAGAAATAAGAAAAACCTGGGTTAAATTTAAAGAAAATACCTTGACAGCCGTATTTTTACAGGATATAATGAGCAGGCGTGCAATAGGAATGCTCTTCTTTTTGTGCGTGAAAATTTGACAATAGCAACCGCAAGAACCCCATGGGGAGTCCATGGAGAATTAATCGGGAGGTGAAATGGAATGCCAACATTCAACCAGTTAGTAAGAAAAGGACGTCAGACCACTGTAAAGAAATCTACAGCACCGGCTCTGCAGAAGACATTCAACTCTTTAAGAAAGAAAGCAGTAGAGCAGTCTGCACCGCAGAAACGTGGCGTTTGTACAGCAGTTAAAACTGCAACCCCTAAAAAACCTAACTCCGCTCTTAGAAAGATCGCCAGAGTTCGTCTTTCCAACGGAATCGAGGTAACAAGCTACATTCCGGGAGAGGGACACAACCTTCAGGAGCATAGCGTTGTTCTTATCCGTGGTGGTAGGGTTAAAGACTTACCTGGTACAAGATACCACATCATCAGAGGTACTCTTGATACTGCAGGTGTAGCAAACAGAAAACAGGCTCGCTCCAAATACGGCGCTAAGAGACCGAAAAAGAAATAAAGCAAATTTCGCAGCGTAGCGAAGAAATTTGCGATGCTTCTCGATTGCAAAGCGATTGAGAAGGTTCCCGTCTTACTGAAAGGCAGGGACACAACATTATCTATCATTTGTAGAATCACTAACAGCTATAAATTTGTACGGTATTCCATATACCCTGTCGGTTGCGGGTTAATATAGGACTTTACCAGTGCGAACACCTTAGTTTTTGAAGTGAGTACCGATGATATAATCATATTGATTAAGGAGGGAAGTAACGTGCCACGTAAAGGACATACTCAGAAAAGAGACGTTCTGGCAGACCCGATGTACAACAACAAAGTGGTTACCAAACTTATCAATAACATCATGTTAGATGGTAAGAAAGGTGTCGCTCAGAAGATTGTATACGGCGCATTCGCCAGAGTAGAAGAAAAAGCTGGCAAACCAGCTATCGAAGTTTTTGAAGAAGCTATGAACAACATCATGCCTCTTCTTGAAGTAAAAGCAAGACGTATCGGTGGTGCTACTTATCAGGTTCCGATCGAGGTAAGAGCAGACAGACGTCAGGCACTGGCTCTTCGCTGGCTCACCACCTATTCTCGTAAAAGAGCTGAGAAGACAATGGAGGAGAGACTTGCAAACGAGCTTCTTGATGCAATGAACAACACAGGTGCATCTGTTAAGAAGAAAGAAGAAATGCATAAGATGGCTGAGGCAAATAAAGCATTTGCTCACTATCGCTTCTAATTAGAGGAGGAAAATCCATTGGCTGGAAGAGAATATCCATTAGAAAGAACCAGAAACATCGGTATCATGGCGCATATCGATGCTGGTAAAACTACAACAACAGAGCGTATTCTTTACTATACCGGCGTTAACTACAAGATTGGTGATACTCATGAAGGTACTGCTACCATGGACTGGATGGAGCAGGAGCAGGAAAGAGGTATCACAATCACTTCAGCAGCTACAACATGTCACTGGACTCTGCAGGAAAACTGCAAGCCGAAAGCAGGAGCTCTTGAGCATCGTATCAACATCATTGATACCCCTGGACACGTTGACTTTACTGTTGAGGTAGAGCGTTCTCTTCGTGTATTAGACGGCGCTGTTGGCGTTTTCTGTGCAAAGGGTGGCGTTGAGCCGCAGTCTGAAAACGTATGGCGTCAGGCTGACACATACAACGTACCGAGAATGGCATTTATCAATAAAATGGACATCCTCGGCGCTGATTTCTACGGAGCTGTAGAGCAGATCAAGACCCGTCTGGGCAAAAATGCTATCTGCATCCAGCTTCCAATTGGTAAAGAAGATGAATTTAAGGGAATCATTGACCTGTTCGAGATGAAAGCTTACATCTACAACGATGACAAGGGTGATGATATCTCTATCGTTGATATTCCGGAAGAAATGAAGGATGACGCAGAGCTGTATCGTACAGAGCTTGTAGAGAAGATCTGTGAGCTTGACGATGATCTGATGATGGAGTATCTGGAAGGTGAAGAACCGTCTGTAGAAGTAATGAAAGCAGCACTTAGAAAAGCTACATGTGAGTGTGCAGCTGTTCCGGTTTGCTGTGGTACTGCTTACAGAAACAAAGGTGTTCAGAAGCTTCTTGATGCAATCATTGAGTATATGCCGTCTCCGCTTGATGTACCGGCTATCGACGGAACAGACCTTGAGGGAAATGAAATTGTAAGACACTCTTCTGATGAAGAGCCGTTCGCAGCACTTGCATTCAAGATCATGGCTGACCCGTTCGTAGGAAAGCTTGCTTTCTTCCGTGTATATTCAGGAACAATGAATTCCGGTTCTTACGTTCTGAACTCCTCTAAAGGAAAGAAAGAGCGTGTAGGACGTATCCTTCAGATGCATGCGAATAAGAGACAGGAGATTGACAAAGTTTACTCCGGCGATATCGCAGCAGCAGTAGGATTCAAAGTAACAGGTACAGGTGATACCATCTGCGACGAGCAGCATCCGGTTATCCTGGAATCCATGGAATTCCCGGAACCTGTTATCGAGCTTGCAATCGAGCCTAAGACAAAAGCAGGCCAGGGTAAACTTGGCGAAGCTCTTGTTAAACTGGCAGAGGAAGACCCGACATTCCGTGCTCATACAAACCAGGAAACTGGTCAGACAATCATCGCCGGAATGGGTGAGCTTCATCTGGAGATCATCGTTGACCGTCTCCTTCGTGAATTCAAGGTAGAGGCTAACGTAGGTGCTCCTCAGGTTGCTTATAAAGAGACAATTACGAAAGCTGTTGAAGTTGACAGCAAATATGCAAAACAGTCCGGTGGTCGTGGTCAGTACGGTCACTGTAAAGTTAAATTCGAGCCTATGGATGCCAACGGCGAAGAACTGTACAAGTTTGAGTCTACTGTTGTCGGCGGTGCTATTCCGAAGGAATATATCCCGGCAGTTGGTGAAGGTATCGAAGAGGCAATGAAGGCTGGACAGCTTGGCGGATATCCGGTTGTTGGTATCCATGCTAACGTATATGACGGTTCCTACCATGAAGTCGACTCTTCTGAGATGGCATTCCACATTGCAGGTTCTCTTGCATTCAAGGATGCTATGCAGAAGGCATCCCCGATTCTCCTTGAGCCAATCATGAGAGTTGAGGTTACTACTCCGGAGGATTACATGGGTGATGTTATCGGTGATATCAACTCCCGTCGTGGTCGTATCGAGGGTATGGATGATATCGGCGGAGGTAAGATGATCCGTGGTTTCGTTCCGCTTTCCGAAATGTTCGGATATGCAACAGACCTTCGTTCCAGAACTCAGGGACGTGGTAACTACTCCATGTTCTTCGAGAAATATGAGCCGGTTCCGAAGTCCGTACAGGAAAAGATCCTTTCCAAGAAAGACGCTTAATCGATTCATAAAATACTTGCAAATATCCTTGATTTGCAATATAATCAAGGATAGTAAGTTTACTTTAAAAAAATCTGCTCTGATAGAAAGAGCCAAGTTTTAAGGAGGACATTTTAAAATGGCAAAGGCTAAGTTTGAGAGAAGCAAACCGCATTGTAACATTGGTACCATTGGACACGTAGACCATGGTAAAACAACACTTACAGCAGCTATTACTAAAGTTCTGTCTGAGAGAGTAGCTGGTAACTCCGCTACAGCTTTCGAGAACATCGATAAAGCTCCGGAAGAAAGAGAGCGTGGTATCACAATCTCCACAGCACACGTTGAGTATGAGACAGAGAAGAGACATTATGCACACGTTGACTGCCCAGGACATGCTGACTACGTTAAGAACATGATCACTGGTGCTGCTCAGATGGACGGCGCTATCCTTGTTGTTGCAGCTACAGACGGTGTTATGGCTCAGACTAAAGAGCACATCCTTCTTTCCCGTCAGGTAGGTGTTCCTTACATCGTTGTATTCATGAACAAATGTGACATGGTTGACGATGAGGAGCTTCTTGAGCTGGTTGAGATGGAGATCCGTGAGCTTCTTTCCGAGTATGACTTCCCGGGCGATGACATTCCGGTTATCCAGGGTTCTGCTCTTAAAGCTCTTGAAAATCCGAACAGCGAGTGGGGCGACAAGATCATGGAGCTCATGGCTGCAGTAGATAGCTACATCCCGGATCCGAAGCGTGACACAGATAAAGACTTCGTTATGCCTGTAGAGGACGTATTCTCTATCACAGGTCGTGGTACTGTTGCAACAGGCCGTGTTGAGGCTGGTGTTCTTCACGTATCTGAGGAAGTTGAAATCGTTGGTATCAAAGAAGAGACACGTAAAGTTGTTGTAACTGGTATCGAGATGTTCCGTAAGCTTCTTGACGAGGCTCAGGCTGGTGACAACATCGGTGCACTTCTTCGTGGTGTTCAGAGAAACGAGATCGAGCGTGGACAGGTTCTTGCTAAACCAGGCACAATCACATGCCATACAAAATTCACAGCTCAGGTTTACGTTCTGACAAAAGACGAGGGTGGCCGTCATACACCGTTCTTCAACAACTATCGTCCGCAGTTCTACTTCAGAACAACTGACGTAACAGGTGTTTGCAACCTTCCAGAAGGAACAGAGATGTGCATGCCTGGAGATAACATCGAGATGACAATCGAGCTGATTCATCCGATCGCTATGGCTCAGGGTCTTACATTCGCTATCCGTGAAGGCGGACGTACTGTAGGATCAGGCCGTGTTGCTACAGTTATCGAGTAATCACTGATTATCAGATAAATTATATATAGTGTTATCGTAAGATAACTTTGTGTCCAAGCGTAAGATGCCCCGGAAACCTTGTGTTTCTGGGGTTTTTCTGTATCTTAAAGAGAGAATGATTTGAAAAATTATAAGTAGAGAAATAGCGAAATATTTATCAGCAAGATAAAATACAGATAAATTTAAAATTGAAAAATAAGACCAGTGGTGCCAAAACGGTGCCCAAAAAGAAACTCCTGCGAATGTTTGCCATTCACAGGAGTGATTTTTTACCAACCTTTAATCTGCTTGATCTGTTCAGCACGTTTCGGATCTCGATGATATTGCAGTTTCAGACGGATTGTTTCTACAACTTCCTGTCTGGCTTCATCATCAAGCTGATAGAATGATGTAAGTAGATTATCTACATCAGGCATACTATTTTTGCCAAAAAGATACATCAACGGATACATAGAATTTTTTAAGTAAGTCTTTACACGACTTGCGTCTAAGGCTCCGTTCAAACCGTCTGGAAGTGTAGGATAAATCTCTTCTTCCTTAATTGTGCCAGAAAATGGACTGGCAGAACATATCTCATTCACATCAATTTGCAATTCGTTTGCAAGTCTTAAAGCAAAATCAAATCGAATATTGGAATCTTTTTGAATGATTGAATATAAGGTTGTAGCACTGATTCCAGTTGCTTTTGCAATTTTACGGACATTTGTGCCTTTTTCATCAAGATATTTCTTTAAATTTTTACCGTCACCCATAGAATCCTCCTTTTTCATATATTAAAAAAATACGAAAAACATAAATCTATTAAATATCATATCACAGATTTGGAATAAAATAAAGAAAAAATAATATACGAAATTCGTAAAAATGTAATTACGAAATATTGACAACGATTAAAATACATGATATTATCAATTTACGAAAATCGTACAAATACAAAATACAGTAAACGTATTTGAAGTCTAAAGAGGAAAGGAGGATGCAAAATGGCAAGCTACAATTATATGATGAGTGCTGATGAAGTGGCACAGGAATTAAACTGTTCAAAATCTCATGCCTATAAACTGGTAAAAGCTATGAATAAGGAACTGGCTGCACAGGGATATATTACGATGGCTGGAAGAATACCAAAGGCATTTTGGGCAAAAAAGATGTATGGCTATGAAATAGCAGGAAATTAAAGGAGGATCAATATGGCTTACAGAGAAAAAGACACAAAAAAATGGACAGCCCAGTGGTTTGAGACTAATGTTATGGGTGAGAAGAAAAAACGCAGAAAGCGTGGATTTGAAACAAAGCGAGAAGCATTGGAGTTTGAACGAAGTAAAAAGTTAAGCAATGAGCGAAGTATGGATATGAGACTGAGCGATTTTATTGAGATTTATTTTTCAGACAAACAGAATGAACTGAAGGATCGGACAATCAAAAATAAAAGATATATGATGCAACAGCATATTATTCCATACTTTGGAAATCAGATGATGAGTGAGATTAAGGCTTCACAGATTATTCAGTGGCAGAATGAAATTCAGAAGAAAGGATATTCAGATTCTTATCTGAGAATGATTCAGAATCAGTTGACCAGTCTGTTTACACATGCAGCTAAGATCTATGATTTGCCGGTTAATCCATGTAAGAAAGTGAAACGAATGGGAAATTCGGATTCAAGAAGTTTGAACTTCTGGACACTGGACGAGTATAAACAGTTTATACAGACAATGGAGCCGGGAACACGATATTATCTTATGTTTGAGGTATTGTTTTGGACTGGATGCAGAATCGGGGAGCTGCTTGCGATTACAAAAGCTGACATTAATTTTGAGAAAAATCAGCTCAGTATCAATAAGACTTATTATCGAACAGGAATGCAGGATATTATCACAGAACCGAAAACAAAACAGTCTTTTCGGACAATCGAAATTCCAGAATTTCTAAAAGAGGAAATTAAGAAATTTGTAGATGGTCACTATGGAATGCCAGATACAGAAAGATTATTTCCAGTCGTTCAGGAAGCGGTACAGCATAAGATGAAACGGCAGATTGAGTTGGCAGGAGTAAAGAAAATCCGAGTGCATGATCTTAGACATAGTCATGTAGCTTATCTCATTGAGAAAGGCGTGGAACCATTACTGATTCGGGACAGATTAGGGCATAAAGATATTCGTATCACATTGAACACTTATGGACATCTTTATCCAAATCAGCAGAGGAAGATTGCAAATCTGCTGGATAATGAAAATGGAAATGCTGTTACTGGTTTGGGAGAAGCAAGAGATGAAGGTTGAAAAGATAAAAGAAAAAGCCCAGATAGATAATCTGAGCAAGTTCTCTGATAATCAGATTCACTGATATACCATCTTGGCAGATTCAGTATATCACGAATCGGGAAATACGACAATTCCCGAATATCTGTTTATCAGAGACTTGCCCGGAAGGGCAGGAGGAGATAATGGAATGAACATGAATGAAAAAAATATAATTGAGAATTGTAGAATAGAACCAAAACTGAAACTGATTAATATGGATTCAGTAGAGGTGGAACAGGTAGAATGGCTGCTTTATCCGTTTATTCCTTATGGGAAAGTGACCATTATACAGGGAGATCCAGGTGAAGGAAAGACAACGATGGTACTTCAGATTATCGCAAAACTGACCAAAGGGGAACCGATTCTTCCTGTCACTGATACAATGAAAACAAAAGAAAAACGAAGTGATGAAGTCGATAGTGAGAATGCGGATTTAAATGCCGAAGACAATAGGCAGGAACACTCTCTTATGTCGCCTGTAAATGTGATTTACCAGACAGCAGAAGATGGTCTTGGAGATACTATTAAACCTAGATTACTTGCGGCAGGTGCAGATTGTTCAAAGGTGCTGGTGATTGATGATAGCGATCAGCCACTGACAATGGCAGATGTTCGATTGGAAGAAGCTATCGTGCAGACAAAAGCAAAAATGGTTGTTCTTGATCCGATTCAGGGATTCTTGGGAGCAGAGGTAGATATGCACCGGGCAAATGAGATCAGACCACTGATGAAGCGTATCGCAGTGCTAGCAGAAAAATATCACTGTGCAATCATTTTAATTGGTCATATGAACAAAAACAGTAATGGTAAATCTTCTTATCGTGGACTGGGTTCTATTGATTTTCAGGCGGCTGCAAGAAGTGTTTTGATTGTCGGGCGAGTGAAGGAAGAACCGGAAATAAGAGTGGTATGCCATACGAAAAGTTCTCTTGCACCGGAAGGAACGTCGATTGCATTCAGACTGGATAAAAATAATGGGTTTGAATGGATTGGAGAATATGATATCAGTGCCGATGAACTTCTTAATGGAGACAGTAGAGGACAAAAAATCCAGAAAGCAAAAGAATTTTTGCTTGAGATTCTGGCAAACGGAGGAATGACTCAAAAGAAAATTGCAGAAGAAGCAGAATCCAGAGGAATAAAAAGAAAAACGTTGTGGAATGCCAAACGGGAACTTGAAATTGATTCCGTAAAACGAGGAAAACAATGGTATTGGATGTTGCCAGAATAAAAAAGGAAGATGGCAAGATTACCATTTCTTAAGAAGGGGGAATCTTACCACCTTGAAAGGAGAACAGATGCAAAATAAAAGTGTACAGATTCCATATGAGTTATTTTTTCAACTCCTGCAATATTTTTTGATGGATAACTACGATGGTGAAGAAATAATCCGGCTGGGATTGGAGAAAAAACTGGATGCAATGATGAATCGTGAAGTGTACAGCAAATCCAAAACGGCACCAACGGAAGAAGAAAGGGAAAGATTCCGGCAGGAATATCTGGACAGAAAGGGAATGCAAGAGAGCTTTCGATGGTAACAGTCCTTACTGATTACTTTATTACAGGAGCGTGTCACGCACCTGTGAGAAATAAACAAGGAGAATGCCGGTAAGGTGCAAACGAAAGGTTCTGATTGAACTGTGAATTTAACGGAAATTTTATCGCTGTGAAAGGAGAATGGTACAATGAAACAAGGAAGATTAGGATATAACAGTAGCAATGACAGATATGGCTTATTATCATCAGATTTATGGATCGATACGGGATTTCACTGTGGAGAAGGTCTTGAGGTGCTGATTGACGATAAGTGGGTAAGGACAAGAATGGAGATGAATACGGCAAGAGAATGGTATCTGGTGGGAACGCCGTACTGTGGAAATCTGGAATATGTGCAGGCGAGAATACCGGAATAATTTAGTTGAGAGAGTAACGAAGGAGATAAAATAGGTCTCCGCTCCGCTTCGGTCGGTGCAGGGCAGACGTCCTCCGGACGTCTTGCACCCCGGCAGGGCGCAAGGGTACTTTTGATGGACGGTACGGCTGTCGAAAGTGCTTTTGCGTTACTTTTGACAAAAGTAACAAAACCGCCGTATCCGGCGACAGTTTCTTAAATATCGCCATAACTGGCGTAAATAAAAATCACGTGCGATATCTGGCACTCGAACAGAGAGGAGATGAGAAAACTTATGATGAAACGAACGATTAGTGGTATGATCGGAGCCGGTTCACTGGCTCATAACAGACGGGATTTTATAGCAGAAAATGTAGATCCAGACAGAGTACAACTGAATATTTGCTACCAGAATGAGAATCTGAAAGAAGTTTATAAAGAGCTATTTGACGATGCTGTGGAGAGATATAATGTTGGGAAAAGAAAGGACAGGCAGATTGCAAATTATTATGAAAAAATACGACAGAGCAAACAAGAAAAGTTGTTTCATGAAGTGATATTCCAGATTGGAAATCGTGAGGATATGGCAGTGGGAACGACAGAAGGAGATATGGCTGTAAAGGTACTGGATGAATATGTGAAAGACTTCCAAAAACGGAATCCGACACTTTGTGTATTTAGCTGCTATCTGCACCAGGATGAAGCAACACCACATTTACATATTGACTTTGTGCCTTATGTGACTAACTGGAAGGGAAAAGGAATGGATACCAGAGTTTCACTGAAACAGGCATTGAAAAGCCTTGGATTTCAAGGTGGAAATAAGCATGATACAGAACTGAATCAGTGGATAAACCATGAAAAAGAAGTGCTGGCAGAAATTGCAAAGCAATATGGAATTGAATGGGAGCAGAAAGGCACACATGAAGAGCATTTGGATGTTTACAATTTCAAGAAAAAAGAACGCAAAAAGGAAGTTGCAGAGTTAGAAGTTCAAAAAGCTAGGTTGGAGGAAAAAAATGCCAGACTAGAAGAACGCAAAGTGGTGATGGAAGAAATAAATGAGAGGATGCTTGACCAATTGGATGAACTTGAGAAGGATATTTGTAAGGTTCAGGATAATTTGGATAAAACAGAAAAAGAAGCAGAAAAATCAAAGAAACAAGCCGAGAAATATGAAAAACAGCTTAAACGGATAGCTCCTCTTGCAGATAATATAAGGCGATATGCTGGGGAGTTTTCTAAACCCATAGATGAAGTGCTTCCAGAAGCAGATTTTCTGGAATCTGCTAAAACCTATCGAGAGAAGAAGGCAAAGCCAGTGATTGGAAAATTGAAGGAATTACTATATAGCTTATATCTGGCATATATCAAAATTCGTGAAGAAGTTGATAGAGTTCAGTATAAATATAACAGATTAGAGAGTTCAAACAAAATGTTAGCTATGCGGAATCAGGAGCAGATAGAGGTAATCGACAGTCTTAAAGAAGAAAATCAGGATTATTACCGATTGAAACGAGCAGTTGGCGAGAATAAGGCGGATATGCTTGTTCAAGCAGAGAGAAATCGGGAGATAGAAGAATATGAAATAAGAAAGGCACTAAAAAAGAGATATGACAAAGGTGCAAGATAAGGAGGGTACGAATAGATAGAAGGTATGGAATGTTGCGTAAAATATATTTAAAGGAAAATAAGTCCGCCAACTATCAGTTTATGCTGTTACCGGAAATATTGAGGAAGGTGTATAAAGAAGCTAGGGTAGGGGCTGATGAATAATATTCTGAAATGCGTGGAGGAGATAATGTTAAGCGAAATGATGTATGCGTAGAAAGCAGAATTTATGTTACGAATAAAATAAGAATTTGAAACTAAAATTTTCTGATAAATAATGAAACTAATTTGATATTTGAAAATAAGAAGTGTATAATCAAAATAAATAGGAGCAGAGGCTGCATACTACTATAGGCAGGCTGGACGAAGGGATTTAGATCCCGGTTAATAGTAGGATAATCCTGTTAGACATGAGAGGTTAGCAGGTATAGGGAAGAAGGGAACACAGATTCGCCTTCAAAAAAGGATGACGTTTTATTTCGTGTACCCTTCTGACTGGAAAACGAAGTGGATCGCAACTGAAATGACACAGATTCCATCTATTATGAATGCTTATCATTGCTTACAATTTTGTGAATTATTGTACAAACAGCTAAAATAGAGGCTTTTTGTGCAAAATAAATAAGAAAGTAGAGAGAGGAAACAGGTATGAACAAACATGAGTTGTATCATAACCACAATTACGTTTATCTGCTGATTTCTAATATCATTAATCGATGTGGTGATTCATTAGATACAATACTTTTTACATGGTTGGTATATTTACTTACAAATAGTGCAGGGTGGTCTGCGATTATTTTTGGTATTAATCAAGCTACTTCTGTAATTATTCAACCATTTATAGGTCCATTAGTCGAGAATATGAATAAAAAGAAAGTGTTAGTACTTTCAGATATAGCTCGAGTTCTGTTAGTTTTGTATATATTATATGTATATACACAAAACATGCTTTCACCATTAATATTGGTTTTTATGACAATATCCATTTCATTAATAGAAGCATTTCATATGCCAGCAGGGGTAGCAGTTATTCAGCATGTACTTCCTAATGAACATTATGATAAAGGTGTAAGTGTCAATGTGTCTTGTACCAAAATAGCAGTATTAGTTGGAACTGGCTTGTCAGGCATAGTGATTAGTTCATTTGGAATAGGTATTTCTTTAGCGATAGATGCTTTGATATTTTTAATATCAGCGTTGCTTATAGTAAAAATAGAATTTTCTGTTCAAGAAGAAAAGAAGACAAACCGAATAATTGGCAGAGAATATTTAATTTCGCTTAGAGATGGATTTAGTTATGTATTTGACCATAAGAAGCTATTAAAACTATGTTTTTTATGTATTCTAATTAATTCAGCAGTGGTTCCATTTGATGCACTGCTCGCCCCGATTGCAAGAGAAATGTTTAGTGGAGATGCCAAAATTGTTTCATTACTAAGTGTAAGCGTAACTATTGGTACTATTTTGGGATCATTGACTTTTGCAAAAATGAAAGAGGAGAAAAAAAATAATACACTTGTTACATTTTGTGGAATTGTTTTAGGTGTATACTATGTTTTTATTGCATTTGTTTCAAAATATATTGCAAATCCTATAACTCAAAAATTACTGTTGCTAATCGGTTCGATAATAATTGGTGCAGCATTGGGATTAATGATTACTTATGTACAAGTGAAATTTGTAAAAGAAGTTACTAAAGAATATATAGGACGTGTTTCTGCAATTCGATTTTCACTTACATACGCATGCGCGCCAGTGGTATCTTTTGTGATTAGTATTATATACAAAGTTACTGTTGTTGATACAAGTTCACTTTTTGTGGGATTTGGTATTGTAATAATAATTCTTTTTCTTTTGGCAAATAAGATTACGTTTTCTCCTTTGAAGAAAGGCGATAAAAGTTATTAGAAATTATTTATATGAAAAACTGGCTGCTTTTTGGCTATAAATTAAAGCTGATAGAGAAGAGTATAAACAGCAGAAGAGAAGCTTTTTGACTGAGGCTTCCGGTGCCAAAACGGTGCCAAGAAATCAGGCAAATAAAAATAAATAGTACAAATCAGTCGTTTTTCACTGTATTTTGGAGAGAAAACCATAAAAAATATGAGGTAAAATGATATTAAAGTATCGTGAAGGTGGACGTACTGTAGGATCAGGCCGTGTTGCTACTGTTATCGAGTAATCTGCACGATTAGCAATGAGCAGTGCAAGGTCGAGGAAAATATCCCATGGGAGTTTACTCAC
>JAETOL010000105.1 GCA_021771755.1 Lachnospiraceae bacterium
TACTAAACTTTCACTAAACCAACATGGCAAAACCGGGGTTATCCCAAGAAATACTGATCTGCCGTATCTGCCCTTGCCATATAAAGTGAATTAATTTCCGCAATCGCTTTCTTCCGATATTTTCCTATCATCGTCTCGCTGACATTGTATTTTCTGGCCAGCTCCCTCCATGGCATTTCCTCCATCACCATATCCCACATTACTTCCGGGAGTCTGCCGCTTAACTTCCGGATGGCATACTCGAAGAAATCAACATTTTCTTTCACGTTTTTATACCGCTCAATCAGATAATCAAACCATTCATCATCCAGCCGTTCTTTTACCTGCCTGTAGATAATGGCTGTTTTTCCGGTCTTGTCGGAAGTGCCGCTGCTCTGCACACGCTCTCCCTGCGGCTGTGAGAGGCTGAGGCTTTCTATCACATCGCCATATGGAACTCCTTCAAATCTGGAAAGTTCAAATTCCAAAAGCCCCATATCCCGTTTCCAGTTTCTGTATTCCTTAAACAATTTCTCCACATCCATCCCTTCTGCCTCCAATCCTCGCTTTTAAAGACCAGGTCAGCCCGAACCAGATAAGGGTGGAGCCTCCGGCCTGCAGGTTCAGCCCGTGTCCGGCAGATGCCGGATGAATAACCGCCACCTGGATTTCCCCGGCATTCCACCTCTGCATATCCTCCGCCGTATCCAGCGCCACCGCACCTGTACGCTTTTTTATCCGGTCAAGGTCATGCCTGTACCAGTAAGCAATCAACACAGGTTTTCCATTTGCCGCTTCCACCAGATCCTCCAACGCTTCCAGCTTCCGGTCATGGATGTGTTTCACGTTTCCGTTCTCATCGTAAACCGCCCCATTCGCCATCTGCATCAGTTTCCCAGAAAGCGCCGCCGCATTCACCGCATCGATATCACCGTCCGCAAAGGGAAGTAACATATCTTTCTCCAACTGCCCATACAGCTTCATCTCTTTTTCATTCATGGCAACTTCCACACGGTTATAAATACACTCCGGCATTTCCAGATAGTCTGCCGCCTTCATGCTGATGCAGATATCGGAGATCAGACCGTAAATCATTTCCTCCGCTCCCTCTCTCGGTTTATAGGAAAACACCATCTCCCTGCTCCGCTTGTCCGGCACGAAGAACTGCTCCCGGTATCCGCCGATGAACCGACCAAGCCTCTGCCCCATATCCAGAATCCCGATCTCCGCCCAAAGATCGATGAGACCATTCGGAGCAGGCGTCCCGGTCAGACCAATGATTCGCTTCACCATAGGCCGCACTTTTTTCAGCGCCTTAAACCGCTTTGCCTTATGGGACTTGAAGGAAGAAAGCTCATCGATCACCACCATGTCAAAATCCCATCTGTAATTCTCCACAAGCCACTGCACGTTTTCACGGTTAATAACATATACATTCGCCCTCCTGTTCAGTGCTGCCCTCCGCTCTTTCTCCGAACCAAGCACCAGTGACATCTCAATCCCGGAAAGATGGTCCCATTTTTCCAGTTCACCCCTCCATGTGTCCCTGGACACCCGTAATGGTGCCAAAATAATCACCTTTCGGATTTCAAAATAATCCAGAAGCAGTTCCCATATGGCCGTCAGCGTAATTACTGTCTTCCCAAGCCCGCAGTCCAAAAACAGGGCGCTCACCTTCCTGCTCACAATAAACTCCTTTGCATACTCCTGATATTCATGTGGCACATATTTCATCCAGCACACCTCCGATCTGCTCCATCCCATCTATCACATAAACCGGAAAGCCCAGCGCTTCCAGTTGCCTCTTCCGCTTCTCCTGCAAAGGCCGTGGCTTCTCCCCCGGAGCCTTCAACTCCACAAACGCCATTTTTCTCCCAGGTAACAATACGATCCTGTCCGGCACTCCATCCAATCCGGGAGACACGAATTTCACCGCCATGCCTCCCATCTTTTTCACCGACATAGCTAAATGCCGCTCTATCCTGTTTTCTTCTCCCATTTTTCACCGCCTTTTCTTCCATTGCCGAAGTATCTCCCTCGCGCGTATATAGCGTAATCGTGTGTTCGCACACTTTTTTCTTCTATATAATATCCATTTGAAATATCTATAATGTTATCAGCAACATAAGCAACCGGAGACTGCCGCCGCCTTAATTTCCTGCCTTTTCCCCGGTTGCCCGTCTGTGCATTTTCCGGCATATCCGCCAACAACAGCAACACTCTCTGCTGTTGTCCGTCATATCTGTTCTTTGCCGTCTTTTGCCGAAGTCTCCCCACAACGGCAATACCCTCGCACAATGCCGTAAACCGGAAAACGCACCTTATTGTCCGCTTTTTTCCATCCCTCAATGTTCGCCATGATCGCACTGATCTCATTGGCGTCCTGCCGCTTCAGGTTCCCCCTCTCTTTCCCAAAGCACTCACACCAGATTTCCATGTTGCAGACACGCTCCCGTCTGCGTACTCCCGGCTCCCGTTCCCCGCCGAATTCCGAACCGCAGATATAATTCCTGCGTTCATACATATCCATCTTATCCCACCGTTCCGGCAGGGGCATTTCCAGATAGTCACGCACCATTCCTTCCCTCTCGTCCACCTCCATGGCGATCTGCTGTTCCTTCAGCGCCATTCCTGCCAGCTCATTGTTCAGATGCAGAGGTTCCCCGGCTTTAAAGTAAACGAGCGCTTCCGCCCAGATCTGCCGGATTTCCTCCTCTTCCAATTCCCAGGACGCACGTTTCCCGTCACCCGGAGTCTTCACCGGCCAGAAACGGCGGTTCCCTGCGGTGTCCCTCAGATACCCGTTTTCCGCATTGGTGGTTCCGATAAACACGCACTGCCTCGGATGCGGGGTGGCCCTGCGCCCGAAGGACGCACGGTAAATGTCATTCTGTCTGGAAAGAAAGCCGCGGAGTGTTTCAATCTCTGTTTTTTTCAGTCCGGCCAGCTCCCCGATTTCCAGAATCCAATATCCCTGCAGCTTCTCCGCAGCCGTCTTGTCTTTCGTGTCGTTAAGAAGCAGGGAATCATTGAACCACTCACCGCACAGCTTGGAGATCAGTGTGGACTTTCCTTTTCCCTGCGGGCCGTTCAGCACCAGCATGGTGTCAAACTTGCAGCCGGGGTTCATCACTCTGGCGATGGCACCGCACAGTGTCTTCCGAGTGACTGCCCGGACATAGGCGTTATCCGCCGCACCAAGGAATTCCACCAAAATGGTGTCTACCCTTGGCACTTTATCCCACTCCGGCAGGGAAGACAGGAATTCTTTAATCGGATGATAAGAACGGTCATCCGCCACCTTTGCCACCGCAATATCATAATTTCTCGCTGAAAATGTCCCATAATTCAGGTCAATATAGGAGATGAGCTGTGCATCGTCCGCATCACGCCAGAAACGGCTGGGATGCTCCCACGGAACCTCACCCTTAATCTCCATCCCGTCACTGAGCTGGTTAAACACAATTCCTTTCAGTTTTTCATCATTGAGAACTCTCTTTCTGCCCGTTCCTTTCTCTCCCCTGCAATTGTCTTCTTGACTTTTTCATCATTAACCGCAAATTCGCTCATGGCTTTAAAGGACGGCAGCTTCGCCGCATCCGTATCTTCGGATGATTTTGTGTCTTTCTCACCAAATTTGTGTATCCGCACAATGTCAAAAGCGTTCATCAGCTTCCCGCAGGCCGGGTCCGTGGCATGGTGGGAGTAGGCAAACTTCCCTTCATATACCACAACGCCTGCCTGGGAATCCGCAGGGATATAATCAAACCGCCCCGGCATCATGCTTGCCTGGTACACATCCGGCAGGAAATTAGTAATTGCTTCCTCAATGGAATACGTCCGGCAGAATGCCCCGATCACGCCATCCTTTTCCAGCGGGTCCGCCTGCTTCTTCATCTCCCTTTTGACTACCGCCTGTTGCCTGCTGCTTAC
>JAETOL010000106.1 GCA_021771755.1 Lachnospiraceae bacterium
CACCGGAGCAAAAAAACTTTACAAATATGAAATCTCTGGGTAGCTATTACACAGAAGAAAATGTATTACTCCGCCTTGAGAAAAACCGGCATAAAACAAAATCTCCACGTAACGTCTCCAGAGAAGTACGGCTTTTTATCAATATCTCATCTTATGTAAGTACCGGCAATCGTGCCGGATTTGAACGGTGGGCACAACTCAATAATCTGAAAGAAGCAGCCAGAACCTTCAACTATCTATCAGAAAACAATTTGCTGAATTACGAAGACTTTCAACAGCATATTGTAGATATTGATAATTCTATTATTGCTACAGAACAGCGAATTTCTGAATTAAGCTCCGAAATATCCCATCAGGAACTTATTCAGAAGCATTGTTCATCCTACCGTACCTGCAGAAAAATCGTAAAAGACGGCGAAAAAGCACCTAATCCCGAGAAATACAAATCCAAACATCAGGCAGAATATAAACTGCACAATACTTTAAAACAGCAATTGCAGGATCTGGGAGTAAACAAATTACCTTCCCCAGAACGGCAACAGAAAAAAATTGATAATCTTAAAAACGAATGTTCTTCAGCAAAAAAAGAAAAACAAGATTTAGAAAAACGACGTTCTACACTAAATACTATTATAGCCAATTTCAAAATCTTGCTATCCAACGACGTACATTTTAGGGATATTTCTGAACACCGACAAGAGGAGCATGATTTATAGTGAGTTCCACATGTAATGAGCTAAGGTCAATGATTTCAATACCATTCTGGCCCTAGCTCATTTATTTACTCTTCATCACTTTCAAATACTTTCTGATATTTCCTCCGGTCAAAAAACACTGCCCAATCCCACTACCCTAACGCTCATAGGCTGCAATAAGTTCTTTGCTATCAGCTTCTCTGTACTCAAGAGTTCCTAAATTACCAATCAAATCAAATGTCGTATCTGCATTGATCTGTAATTCATCTTCAATTTTAGATGCCGATGGTTCTTCTTTTAGAAAAACTGTTAATCCATATGGCTCTGTTTCAGACTGTATCGCTATACTATCATAACAATATCCCTTTGGATAATCTTGTTGGCTGACAATGTTTACGACATTTTGAGCATCCCCAACATATTCTGTTTTGTATTGTGATAAATCTGGAATTTCGTATAATTCTTTTGTTTTTCCGCCACATGCAGATAAAGACAGCATTAACACAATTACCAATATTGTTAAACTTGCTCTTCTTTTCATACACAAACCTCCTCAGCATATATTTTTTATCTCTATCGTTGTCTGATCCATTCCTTTCCAGGACACAGTTTCAATCACTTTATCAGTCCCTTGAAAATCATTTTTTCACTTTCAGTTCAGCAATGGCACCGTAATGTAAGACATTAAACTCCACAGGAGCAATTTCAGCAAGTAATTTTGTATGCTCCTGTTCCCATGCAGAAACTTCCTGTTTTGTAAGAGAAGCACCAATACCCCGGCAGGCTTTCATTCTGCCATTCCAGCTCTCACGTGTGAAATGCACCTCCAACGGATATTCCTCATGATGAACAAGTTCAAATTTTTCTTTGTAGCAGTCAGGTATAAATATTGGATGAATCGTTTCTCCTGAACCACTCCATTCGGGGCTGTATTTCAGAACAAGTTTCTCACTTTCTCCTGCAATCTTGTCCTCAAAAGGCAGCCATGCCATATATAATGCAAGAATACGCCCATCCGGTTTCAGCATATGAAAAAACTTATCACTGATCTGTTGGTGATTAAAATACCAAAAACACTGACATGCAGTGATAACATCAAATGAATTATCCGGAAAATATACATCTTCTGCAGATAATGGATAATACTCAATATCCAAACCCTTTGAAAGAATTTTTGCCTGTTCAATCTGATTCACAGAAATATCTGTCCCTATCCATTTTGCACCATAACGGTACATATTCCTTGGAAGCACTCCGGTTCCTGTTCCAACATCGAGAACACTTTGACCTTTTATACATAATTCACGTTTTATAATTTTATCGTAAAATTCCTGTGGATAAATATCACGGAACTTTGCATAATCTGCGGAAGTTTTACCCCAGTCAAATGCTTTTCCACCATCTATATTTTTATCTACTATATTCATACATTCGCATTCCTTAATTTCAATTTTCTCTTTGTTTTCCGGGTTCATTGCACCTTTATCCTCAGATACCAAAAGTCTTAAAGTCCACCTTTTTCTGATGCATACCGATTGTTTCATCTTTTCCCTAATAGGATTTCCACAGTTTTCTGATCCCGCTCTCCCCGGAAGAACTTGTCCAGCACCTTCTGAAATACTTCACATTCCGGTTTTGCCAGTGAAAACAAAGTCATGGAGGATTTCAGTTTCAGATTATCCGGCCAGCCCATCACCTCAAGTGCATCATTAGACTTTATTTGCAACAGTGCCTCCGATATCTCTATGAGATTGCTGCTAAGTGTATAATCTTCCATATATGCTTTTGCTTCTTCCATATTCTTAATGGCATAATACCGGGCAGTCTCACTGTGACCAAGCCCTACTATCTGAGGAAAAATAAACCACATCCAATGGCTACGCTTCCGCCCGTTTTTTATCTCCTGCAGGGCAGTCCGGTAATAAGTCTGTTGTGCGATCAAAAAACGTTCTAAGTCATCGCGCATTATCTACTCTCACCTCCCAGCTTGCCATTATTCTACCACACGTCTGCCTCTTTTCCTACCACAAAACAGAAAAAGCCCGGAACCGGACGGTTTCCACACCGCGCCGAACTCCGGGCTATCCTGTTATGTTTTATATTAAGAGGTGCCGTTATCCCTCGATGGCAATATATTTCTTTTCTTCAACCTCCGGCTTTCTTGTCTCCGCCTTCGGAATGCTCAGTTTCAATACCCCGCTCTCATACTTTGCGTGGATATCTTCCTGTTTTACATCTTCGCCGACATAGAAGGATCTGCTCATGCTTCCTGCATAACGCTCCCTGCGGACAAATCTGCCTGTTTTCTTTTCCTTCTCATCCTTGTCAAGTCCCTTCGCTGCATTAATCATCAGATAGCCGTCTTTCAGTTCCAGGGAAAGTTCGTCTTTCTTAAAGCCAGGCAGGTCAATATCCACTTCATAGTGGTCGTCATGCTCCTGCACATCGGTCTTCATCATATTCGCCGCATGGCGTCCGTACAGCTTCC
>JAETOL010000107.1 GCA_021771755.1 Lachnospiraceae bacterium
CGAAATTATCAGGACAGCCTGGATCTCATACAAATGAAATACCATGATCTGAAACACCAGATAACGGGACTTCGTGCGGAATCAGATGAAGAGAAACGAAAAAAATGGATTGATTCCATGGAAAATGAAATCGCTGCTTTTGAAAATATAAGCAGAACGGGGAATCAGGTACTTGATACGATTTTGGCAGCTAAGATTTTCCATTGTCGAAAAAATCATATACAGATTACCTGTGTGGCAGATGGAAAATTATTGGATCATATGCATGTAACAGATATATGTTCTATATTTGGAAATGCTTTGGATAATGCGATTGAACATGTAATTTTGATTCCAGATCTGGAAAAAAGACTGATCCATCTGACAGTATCCGCTCAAAAAGGATTTGTGTTCATCAAGATAGAGAATTATTGTGAAGCAGAAATTTCCAAAAATGAAGAGGATCTGATTACAACAACAAAAAAGGATAGTAAAAACCATGGTTTTGGATTGAAGAGTATTCGTAAAGCTGTAGAAAAATATGATGGTTCTGTAGTATTTGGAGTACAGCAGAACTGGTTTGAATTAAAGATTCTTTTACCCAGAGTATTGTAATGCTCTGGGTATTTTTGGTGCCAAGCATACGACAAAAAGGTTCGGTGGACCTTTTTTAGTATTTTGTGCCATATTTGCTGCATCTTGTGCCAAAAACGGCACGAAATAATAACCATGTTATAGTAATGCCAACAGGAAATGATACCTGAAAAAGACGAGAGAGTCAAAGGAGGAAAAAAGAGAATGATCAGTGTTGAAATGGAAGATGTTCTGGCGGTATTACAATTATGCAAACCGTATATTATCGGTATTATTGCTGCACTTGTAATTGGAATCGTAATTATGATCGCATGCCGCAGGATGTCCAGGGGCAAAAAATTTCTGATAAGAGGAGAAGCTGCGATCGCAATGGTTCTTGCAGTTGTTGTCTGCGTGAATATGATCTGTTTTGGACCAATGGCTACGTTGATTGGACTGGCAACGGGAAATGGAACTTTAAGTGATGAAACAAATGAAGAAGCTGCGGAAGTAGCAGAAGAAATTATGGAAGACGGAATTGTTCTTCTGAAGAATGAAAGCCTGCTTCCTTTAAATGAAACAAAAAAACTGAATATTTTTGGCTGGGAATCTATTAATCCGGCTTACGGAGGAGCTGGTTCCGGTGGAATTAATGATCTGTATGATATTGTCAGTCTGAATCAGGGACTTGAAAATGCCGGATTTTCTATTAACCAGGAACTGGTTGATTTTTATAACAATTATGGTGCAGATAATCCGGAAATGTCTATCCAGAAACAGAGCTGGACATTACCGGAGCCACCTGTAGATACTTACAGTGATGAGCTTATTAAAAATGCGAAAGAGTATTCTGATGTGGCTGTTGTGGTTCTTTCCAGAAAAGCAGGTGAAGGTCATAATGATATTCCGATGGATGTAAGTAAAGCGGCATATGATAATAATTCAGATAAGTATGACGATTTCCCGGAGGGAGAACATTATTTACAGCTATCTCAGACGGAAAAAGACATGGTGGATATGGTTTGCTCCAACTTTGATGATGTTATAGTAATTTATAATGGAGCAAATCAGTTTGAACTTGGTTTCGTAGATGAATATCCTCAGATTAAATCTGTTGTATGGTGCCCTGGAACGGGAAATGTGGGATTTAATGCACTTGGTAAAGTATTTTCAGGTGAAGTGAATCCTTCCGGAAAAACACCGGATACATTTATTTATGATATGACGACTGCTCCGTGGTGGAATAATGCAGAAAAAACCGAGTATACAAATCTGGCAGATATGGCAGTTGAAGGAATGAATGCAGGAACTGCTCAGGTGTATGCTCCGGCATTTACCAATTATGTGGAAGGCATTTATGTAGGATACAAGTACTATGAAACAGCTGCACAGGAAGGTGCGATTGATTACGACAAGACTGTACAGTATCCATTTGGATATGGTCTGAGTTACACAGAATTTGAACAGAAAATGGGTGAACTGGAGGAAAAAGACGGACAGATTTCTGTAGATGTAGTAGTAACCAACACCGGAGATGTTGCCGGAAAAGATGTAGTAGAAGTGTATTATAAACCGCCATATACAAATGGGGGAATTGAGAAATCTTCTGCAAATCTGATCGAGTTTGCAAAAACAGATCTGCTTCAGCCGGGAGAATCTCAGACCGTTACAGTTACATTTAGTATAGAAGATATGGCCTCTTATGATGAGAATAATGCAAATGCGTATGTTCTTGAAAAAGGCGATTATGTGATCTCTATTAACAGCGATTCACACACTGTGCTGGATCAGAAAACTTATACTGCAGATGCTGATGTAGTATATGAGGGAGAAAATAAAAGAGTATCTGATGATACTGCAGCAACAAATGTATTTGAAGATGCAAAAGGAGATATAACATATCTGTCACGTGCAGATCATTTTGCAAATTATGAAGAGGCTACAGCAGCACCGGCATCGGCAGAGCTGGGTGAGCCATATGTTTCTGAATATCATCTGAACAGCAATTTTGATAAGACTACATACCTTAATGATGAGGATGTAATGCCGACAACGGGAGCTGATAATGGACTTACATTAGCTGATATGCGTGATGCCGATTATGACGATCCTCGTTGGGAAAAACTTCTGGATCAGCTTACTGTTGATGAAATGGCAAATATGATTGCAATGGCTGGTTATCAGACAGCAGCCATGGATTCTGTAGGAAAAGTGGCTACACTTGATTTCGATGGACCGGCAGCAATTAATAACAACTTTACAGGAGTTGGTTCTATTGGATTTCCAATTGAAGTTGTGATTGCTTCCACATGGAATAAGGAACTTGCACAGACCTGGGGGGAATGCATGGGCAAGATCAGCCAGGAAATGGGTGCAGAGGGCTGGTATGCACCAGGAATGAATACTCATAGAACCGCATTTGGTGCAAGAAACTATGAATACTTTTCAGAAGATGGAGTTCTTGCAGGAAATATGGGAGCAAAAGCAGTAGAAGGTGCAAGGAAATATGGAGTTTATTCTTATATCAAACATTTTGCCCTGTATGAAGGAAATGCAAAGATGGTAAGTGT
>JAETOL010000108.1 GCA_021771755.1 Lachnospiraceae bacterium
AGAGCCTTAGCAAATTCTGTATAGTAGTCGCGGCTCTTTGCTCGACCATCACAGCCCGCCATAACTACAAACTTTTTGATTGCACCGCTTTTTACAGCTTCTACAACTTTATCTGCCAAAGCCAGAACCTGCGCATGGGCAAATCCGCCGATGATTTCACCGGTTTCGATTTCACTCGGAGCGACACATTTTTTTGCATGCTCAATAATCGCAGAAAAATTTTTTTGTTCGCCAATTTCTCCCGGAATATGTGTACATCCCGGATATCCCGCAGCACCGGTAGTGTAAAGTCTGTTTTTGTAACTATCCTTAGGAGGAACAATGCAGTTGGTTGTTATTAGAATAGGCCCGTTAAAGGATTCAAATTCTTCTTTTTGTTTCCACCAAGCATTCCCATAATTACCAACAAAGTTAGGATATTTTTTGAAAGCGGGATAATAATGAGCCGGCAACATCTCGGAATGTGTATACACATCCACTCCAGTTCCCTGTGTCTGCTCTAACAGCATTTCCAAATCGCGCAGGTCGTGGCCAGATACCAGAATGCCGGGGTTCTTTCTGACACCGATATTTACCTTTGTAATTTCGGGGGTTCCATAGCTGTCTGTGTTAGCCTTATCCAGCATTGCCATACCGGATACTCCGTATTTTCCTGTTTCCATTGTTAGAGCAATCAGATCTTCTACACTAAGGTTATCATTCAGCGTGGCAGCCAGTGCTTTCTGAAGAAATGCGTCAACTTCATCGTTGTCCTCCAACAACACATTTGCGTGCTTCGAGTAAGCGGAAAGTCCCTTCAAACCGTAGGTGATTAACTCGCGCAGAGAGCGAATATCCTCGTTTTCGGTAGAAAGAACACCGACAGTTCTGGCTTTTTCTTCCCAGTTTTCAGCTCCGTTCCATTTTGCGGCTTCAGGCAGAACAGTCAGATTGGTAACTTGCTTTAGCAGAAATTCCTTTTCGGTCAGTGTAGCACGGATTCTTGATTCAATGCTCTCTTTATCAAAATTTGCGTTGGTAATGGTAGTGAACAGATTCAGAGTAATCAAGTGATTGATTTTGGCAGATACCTGCTTACCTTCCTGACGCAATGCAGTCGTAATAGCCGAAATTCCTTTTGTGACATAGACCAACAGATCCTGCATGGCCGCTACATCAGGTTTCTTTCCGCATACGCCGGACATGGTGCAGCCCTTGCACCCGGCGGTTTCCTGACACTGATAGCAAAACATTTTTTGTTCCATAATATGCCTCCTAAAAACTATTAAAATTTGAAATAATGTGGTTTCTTCTCAATCAAAAAAGCATATAGACGCGTTTGAATTAATCTTCCCAGGCGATTGCAGACACAGGACACGAGTCGGCGGCCTCCTGTACAGCACCTTGATTTTCAGCGTTTGCTCGTTGATACGCTTCCGCCTTTCCCTGCTCGTTCATACGGAAAACTTCGCCGCAGATCCCACAGCAAAGCCCACAGCCAATGCAGAGATCCTTATCTACTTTTGTTGCTTTCATAAAATCACCTTCTTTTGTCAATTTTGCGTTTGATTAAAATACAACTACTAAAAGCATCTTGAACGCTTCCTGCCCATATACCGCATGGGGATGGCCTGCTGGCATGACAATAGATTCTCCTTCGTGCAGCAGATATTCAACGCCATCAATCGTGATTTTTCCGATACCATCCAAGCAGGTGACGAAGGCGTCCCCACCCGATTCATGGGTGCTGATCTCTTCACCTTTTGCGAATGAGAACAGGGTAATACTTAATGCCTGGTTTTGTGTCAAAGTTTTGCTGACAATCTGCCCCTCCTGATAAGAAATTTGTTCTCTCAGCGTCAGTACTTCTGATTGAGCGATGTTTTTCATTTTTTTACTCATAGTATCTCTCCTTTTATTCCAAAATTTTACCATCCAACGAAATCGTAACAATCTGCCAAGGAATGAATTTTCCGCTTGCCTGCAACGCTTTTTTGGCAGCTAATTCCAGTCCGCCGCAGCAGGGAACTTCCATGCGTACAACCGTCACACTTTGAATGTTGTTGTTTTGAATGATCTGCGTCAGCTTTTCGCTGTAGTCTATGCTGTCAAGCTTTGGACAGCCGATAATCGTAATTTTCCCACGCATGAAATCCTCGTGCATTCTGGCATAGGCGTATGCACTGCAATCCGCTGCAATTAACAATTTTGCGCCGTCAAAATATGGTGCATTAGTCGGTACCAGTTTGACTTGGCATGGCCATTGTCCCAACTGTGATTCTGTCTGTACCCGGGTAGAAGGAGTTGTTTCTTGTGAATGTTGAATACGCTGCATTCGACTGCCGGGGCAGCCTGTATGGGGAACAGCGGCATGATTGCTTTTAGCTTTTTTCCTCATATTTTCCTGCACAGCTCTTTCATCATAGGCGGCAGCTTCTCTCTCCACAAAGGAAATTGCACCTGTCGGGCAGGTTGGCAGACAATCTCCCAAACCATCACAATAATCATCTCGCAGAAGTGTTGCTTTGCCGTTTACCATGCCGATTGCACCCTCGTGACAAGCTTCGGCACACGCACCACATCCGTTACATTTTTCTTCATCTATTTGGATAATTCTTCGAATCATTTTATACCATCCTTTCTCTTGTCTTTCTGGGCATAGTATATTATAATTAAAAATAAAAATCTGTTGTTATAACAACGAAAGGGTAAAAAATATGAAATTATCCGATATGCAGTTATTCCGTGGGTTAGAAGAAGATGACATCTTCTCGCTTTTAAGCTGTTTGAATAGTGTAAAACGCAATTATAAAAAAGGAGAAGTAATTCTTTCAGAAGGGAGTATTATAGAGAATATCGGCATTGTACTGTCAGGCATGGCAATGATATCTTGTAACGATATTTGGGGGAATACCAGCATTTTAGGAAGTGTTGCACCTGGTTCTGTATTTGCTGAGGTATATGCCTGTATTCCGGGACAGCCGATGCTGGTTACAGTGTCTGCCGTGGAAGATACCTCTGTGTTGTTTATGAATGTGGGACGTGTTCTGACTACCTGCACAAACGCCTGCCCTTTTCATACAAACCTTGCACGAAATCTACTGACTGTCTGTGCTCATAAAAGTCTGCAAC
>JAETOL010000028.1 GCA_021771755.1 Lachnospiraceae bacterium
TAGACAATGAAAAATACTAACCGATGGAACGCCGTGTGCGGTGAAAGTCGCATGCACGGTGTGGAGTGGGGGAAAAGCCCGAGATGATATCAGAGGCTTACCTATCACTATAAAACAGTGATTTTATCCTGATGCTGAATCAAGCTGCAGGCGACAGGCAGATTCTGGCGAAACAGTTGAACATTTCACCGTATCAGTTATCCTATGTAACGAATTCCGGGGAAGGCGAAGGTCTCCTTTTCTATGGAAATATCATCATTCCATTCAAGGATAAGTTCGATAAGAGTCTGAAACTGTATTCCTTGATGACAACAAAACCGGAGGAAGTCGAGGAACGAAAGAAACTGGAGGCAGAAAGAAAATGAGAAAATGGATATCGAGGATTCTGTTTGTAGTTTCCATTATCCTTCTCTCCATCAGCCTCTATTATCTGATGGGAATGTATCTGGAAGATCGAAAAAGCGAAACAGGATTCGACTCTATTCGACAAATCCATGAAGAACAGGAAACCAATGATAAAAAAGATGATGCTGAGGGAGACAGTAATCCTTCTGCTATTGTTGATTCTGGCCTTCTGGCTTTACATGAAAAGAATCCGGACTGCATTGGATGGATAAAGATTGAAGGGACAGCAATCAATTATCCGGTCATGTATCATCCGGAGGAAAAGAACTTCTATCTCCGAAGAAATTTTGAGAAAGAATACGATGTGAGCGGGACACCATTTCTCTCAGAACTTTGTGATCCGGAAGATGCAGACAACCTGATTATCTATGGTCATCATATGAGTTCAGGAAAAGTGTTTGCAGCTCTGGATCGTTATAAGTCAGAAGAATTCTATCAGGAACATCCGATCATCCAGTACAGCACACTTCATGGGAAGGAACAGTATCAGATCATAGCAGCCTTTGCTGTTCCGGTATATACCGGGCATGATTTTGAATATTACTCTTTTACCAAAGCAGAAAATGCTGCGGATTATATGGTATTTGTCGAAGAATGTAAAAAACGGTCATCTTACGACACAGGTTATACAGCCCAATATGGAGATAAACTGATCACTCTTTCTACCTGTGAGTATTTGCATAAAAACGGGCGGATGGTTGTAGTTGGATGCAAAATCAATGAGTACAATCTGGAATAGCAAAAAGTTGTATTATATAATATTCACAGAAGGAGGGTGAATGGTAAGATGTTAAATATATGTTCAGAGGGCAATGAGTATAATTTGCCAAATGAAGAAATAATAATGTCTGAAGAAATGCTTTTGAATCGATTGGAGAAATCCAGAGAATCTGCAAAAAAAGGACATGTTAGAGATGCCGAAGTTGTTATTTCAGATATTAGAAAGAAATATCAATTGTAAATAGTGAAATTATGAGAGGTCATTTACCGTGAAGACGATAGATGGCCTTTTTCTTATGTCTATTTTGATGGAAAGGAGGAAAATTGGCAGGAAAAGAATATACAGCGAAAGACAAGATCTTTTCTAAAATGACAAGAGAAGGTCTGACGGAAGAAACACTCCGGGAAGGTTCAGTGAAGAAAATCGGCCAGAAAAGCCGGGATGAACCTGAACTTGACAGTAAGGAGCGGGATGAGAAAAATGCGGCTCCCGGCAAATGGCTATCGGACAGTTCCGGAAGAACTGATAACCGACGCATGAGAAGGTATGTGCAGGAATTAAGAATGTCTTCGGATATTGCATCTGAAGAAAGACCTGCAAGAACTTTTTCAAAAGCAAGCAGTGAAAGAATCATAGAAAAAAAGAACAGCCGGTACCAGGGAAAGCTTCATTCTCAGGAACAGATTCCGAAAGTATCCGGTATCTCGGATCAGAAAGATCAAGTAAAGAAGAAACGTGCTCGAAAGAGACTGACAGAAGAACAGGAAAAATCGGGTAGGCTTTCTTTTGGTGATGAAGGATCCGGCATGATCCACGGAGCCGGAACAGGAATGGGTCGAAAGGTAGCAGCCGGTGCGGCACTATATGCCAGAAATCAGATAACAGAGGATGGAGATGATAATGCTGCTGTAGATGGTTCCGGTGCAGTGATTGCAGTTGCTGATGAAGCAGCCCACAGTCTTCGCAGAGCACAGTTAAGAAGCCAGAGAAGTGATGTGAAAGCACACAGAAAAGGGATGAATCTGGATGCTCCGGAGGCTTCCAGATTGAAGTTTGATGCAGTGAAAGAAGCGGCAGAAAGATCAGCCGGGGAAGCAAAGAAAAATGCAGAAAAGAAGCGTTTGCTCAACCGCTTCTTCCAGAGAAAAAAATATAAAGATGCCTACCGGGCAGTAAAAGCTGGTAAAACAGCCGGAAGCCTCGGAGGGGCAACAACGATTGCCGGTGTCGAGAACATGACGGTAAAAGCCAAGATTGCTTTAAAAGAAATCGTAAGGCGAAACCGTACCGTGTTTCTTGGTATCGGTATTTTTTCGCTTATTTTTATGCTCATTGCTGTTTCTTTGGGAAGCTGCAGTGCTTCGATTCAGGGTGGAGCTTCCGTGATCGGTATGACAACCTATCCCAGCACAGATGCAGATATCTATGCGGCAGAAAATGCTTATGCTGCCATGGAGGAGGCATTAAACCGGCAGATTAACAATATGGAGTCTACATATCCGGATTATGATTCCTATCAGTACAATGTCAGCGAAATCGGGCATAATCCGTATCATCTGACTTCATACCTGACCGCAAAATATGGTGGATATACCTATGACGATGTAAAGGATGAATTACAGGATCTGTTTCAGGCACAGTATCATCTGTCAACCCATGGAAGGACGGAAACTGTCACAAAAACGAGAACAGTACGTGTGGGAGAATCCCTGGGAAATGTGGTAACCAGCGGATATTGTAACTGCTCCATTTGTTGTGGAAGATGGTCCGGCGGACCAACAGCCAGCGGTGCATACCCGACAGCCAATCATACGATTGCGGTAGACGCAAACAATCCGATCGTACCTATGGGAACGAAAGTGATCATGAATGGTGTGGAATATACCGTTGAGGATACAGGGAATTTTGCCAGGTATGGGGTTGCTTTTGATGTGTATTATGACAGCCATTCTGCAGCCAGTGCCCACGGTCATCAGACATGGGAAGCATTTCTGGCAGATGATAATGGCAGCCGGGAGGTGGAGGTTACTACCACTACTACTCAGAGAGTCCTCTATGTCACTCTCACGAATACAAATTTTGACGCAGTGGCAAGAGCAAATCTGACAGAGGAACAGGAAATCCTGTACGATGCATTGAATACCACACTGGGCAACCGGGATTATTTGTGGGATGTAAACCGAATCACCGGAGCCGGAGGCGGCATGAGCTATGAGATCCCGCCGGAAGCACTGTCGGATGAACGTTTTGCAAGAATGATCCGGGAAGCAGAAAAATATCTGGGATATCCCTATGTATGGGGCGGATCTTCACCGAGTACCAGTTTTGACTGTTCCGGGTTTGTATCCTGGGTAGTCAATCATTGTGGAAATGGATGGAATTATGGACGTCGGACAGCAGATGGGCTTCGCGGTCTCTGTACTTATGTTCCACCGTCTCAGGCAAAGCCGGGAGATCTCATCTTTTTCCAGGGAACCTATAATACCAGCGGTGCCAGCCATGTGGGAATTTATGTTGGCAATGGAATGATGATTCACTGCGGGGATCCGATCCAGTATGCGAATATCAATACATCCTACTGGCAGCAGCATTTTATGTGCTTTGGAAGGCTGCCTTAATAATAAAAAAGAAGGAAGGTGAAAATTTGAATCGGAAGATTAAAAAGTATCTGGATGAGATTGAAAAGACCGAAAAGAAAATTGCTGATCTGGAAATGTATCTGAAAGGTGTCCGGTCAGCGCTGAAAGAGGAAGAAAATAACGAAATGATCAAAAGCATCCGTGGAATGAAATTAAAAGGGCAGGAATTATTTGACCTGCTAAACGGAATCCAGGATGGAACGATATCATTTGTAGCGAGCGGGGAGTCAGAAGAAGAATCTGGCTCCTTTGTTGTTCAGGAAGAAAAAAGAGAAAGTGAGGAAAATGAATATGGTGAAATGGAAGAAACTGAATAAAAAACTGGTGGTGCTTTTGACAGCAGCTATGATGCTTTTTGGCAGTCAGGCTACTGCTTTTGCGTATGTGGATCAGGGCACAGAGGCAGCTCAGGAGGAATCAACAACAGAAACGGAGGAACCGGTGGTTGAGGATACTCATACCGAGGAAAATGGCGATCCGTTCTCTGTTCCTGGTAACGGAGAGGTAAGGGATGACATTACCGATGATTCCAGTAAGGAATTTCTGACGATTAAAACAAAGAATAACAATACATTTTATATCGTAATTGACCGGGCGGCAACAACGAACAACGTGTACATGCTGTCTCAGATTGATGAAAATGACCTGAAAGAATTTCTGGATGAGGATCAGCAGCAGACTTTAGAGACTGCCCCTTCTGTAGTCCTGGAGGACGAGCATACAGACGATACGGAGAGCAGTGTGGCTGTTGAAGAAGAAACACAGGAAGACAAACAGGATAAATCTACAACAAATTCTGGTCTGTTTGTGATCCTTCTTCTGGCTGTAGCGGGTATTGCAGGCTATTACTACTTCAAGATCTACAAACCGAAGCAGGAAGATGATGATTCTGAAAATGAAGGTCTGGAAATGGATGACGGGCTGGAGACCATCAATGAGGATGAGGAATCAGACAATCCGGAAGAGAAAGTCGAATCACAGGAATAAATCCAAAAAGGTGGGAGCTGATGTTGTATAAGGGCAACGCAGCTCCCATATAAGTGAAAGGAGTTGTAAGAATATGTATTTAGTAATTACAGAAAAACCAAGCGTAGCCAGATCCATTGCGGATGTGATCGGCGCACAGAAACGTGAAGACGGATATCTGGAAGGAAAGGATTGTATCGTCAGCTGGTGTCTTGGACATCTTGCTGAATATGTGGCTCCGGATGCCTATGACGAGAAATTCAGCAGATGGAACTATGAGGATCTGCCCATTATTCCACAGGAGTGGAAACTGGCAGTGTCAAAGGATAAGAAGGATCAGTTCTATGTGTTAAAGAAGCTGCTGAACCGTCCGGATATCGACTATGTAGTAAATGCCTGTGATGCAGGACGGGAAGGAGAATTGATCTTCAAGAGAGTCTATGATCTTTCACGGAGCAGAAAACCGGTAAAAAGACTGTGGATTAGTTCCATGGAAGATGAAGCCATCCGCAAGGGATTTTCTCAAATGAAAGATGCGTCTGCATATGGAAACCTTGCCGATGCTGCTGTGTGCAGAGCCCAGGCAGACTGGCTGGTAGGAATGAACGCAACCAGAGCTTACACCAGTAAATATTATAAGAAGCTGACTGTGGGGCGTGTCCAGACACCGACGCTTGCCATGCTGGTAGACAGGGACAGAGCTGTTTCCTCATTCCAAAAGGAAAAGTATTTCAATGTGGAACTGGATCTGGATGGTCTGCAGGTGGAAAAACAGAAAATCTTCGATGAAAAAGAGGCTGAAAATCTGAAATCCATGTGCCAGGGAAGTGATGCTGTGGTGGAAGAAATTCATTCCACAGATAAGACAGTAAAGCCACCGAAGCTCTATGATCTGACTACCCTGCAGAGGGAAGCCAACCGGCATTATGGGATGACTGCACAGCAGACTTTAAATGCGGCACAGTCTTTGTACGAGCAGAAATTGATCACTTATCCGAGGACGGACAGCCAGTATCTGACAGAGGATATGGAAGTAACAGCCAGAAATGTGATCCATAAGATCCATGAAAAGTATCAGCTGACAGGACCCTTTGATCAGCCGGAGAAACCAAATGTCAAGCTTGTCCTGAATAACAAGAAGGTGTCCGATCATCATGCCATTATCCCAACGGTGGAATTAACAGATTGTGATCTGTCACAGTTAAAGGATTGGGAACAGAGGGTATTGTTCCTCATCTGTGTCCGTATGGTGGAAGCCACTGAAAAAGATCATATTTTCACAGAAACCGATATTACCGTGAAGTGCCAGAACGAGCTGTTTTCTGCAAAAAAGAAAGCGGTAAAGCAGATGGGATGGAAGCTTTATGAAGAGTGTTTCAAGAACAAAGAAGGGCTGGCAATGGAAAATCCCGAAAATGTGGAAACAGACCGGTTTTCTGATCTGGCTCCCGGACAGATCTTTTACAATGTGGCAGCTGATAAATTGGAGCATTTCACTTCCCCACCGAAACAGTACAGCGAAGATACTCTGCTTGCGGCTATGGAGACAGCCGGGAATAAGGAGTTTGATGAGGATACGGAGAAAAAGGGACTGGGTACTCCAGCAACCAGAGCTGGAATCATTGAAAAACTGGTACATTCCCAATATGCCGTCCGTAAGGGAAAACAGATCATTCCTACAGAAGATGGAAAGGTTCTGATTGAGATTCTGCCTGACTTTTTGAAATCAGCCAGCATGACTGCGGAATGGGAAAATCAGCTTCTTGAAATGGAAAAAGGTAAGATCACCCCGGACAGATTTATGACCGGAATTAAGAATATGATCACCATGATGCTGAACGGATGTGACACGATTCCGGAGGAAGAAACCAGAAAATTCCAGACAAGGGAAAGCATAGGAACTTGTCCGGTATGCGGAAGCCTGGTGTATGAAGGGAAAAAGAACTTCTACTGCAGTAATAGGGAATGTCGTTTTGCCCTCTGGAAAGAAACAAAATATCTGGAGCGGATGCAGAAAACCATTGATAAACGCATGGCTGCCGAGCTATTAAAAAGCGGGAAAGTCCGCGTAAAGGATCTGTATTCTGTCAAGAAAAATATGTATTTCGAAGCAGATCTGATCATGGATGCGAATGAAGAACGCGTGAATTTCTCTCTTGAATTTCCAAGTAGGAAATCATCAGGGAAAAGCAAGAAAAAATAGAAAACGAAAAGAGAATGAAATCAGGAAAGGACGAAAAATATGGAATTTGAAAAATTTGTAGAAACTGTAAAAGAAACAATCAATGACTATCTTCCGGCTGAATATAACAATGCCAGTGTTGATGTTTATCCCCATGAAAAGCTGAATGAAAACTATCTGGGGATGACTGTAAGAACGGAGAACCAGGTGGCTTCCCCTACACTGAACCTGAACATGTTCTATGAACAGATGCAGGATGTTCAGATGAATATGGAAGATATTATGGAACGGATGGCTGAGGTTGTGCAGATCACACCTATGGATATTGATATGGATATTTTGACAGATTATGAAAAAGCAAAAGAGAATCTGTTTATCCGGGTATCTGATGCGGACAGGAATCAGGAAATGCTGTCAAAAGTTCCTCATACTCGTGTAGAGAATCTGGCGATTACCTATCATATCTTTGCTAATTCCGGAGCAGATGGCATTGCTTCTGCGATTGTAAACAACGAAATGATGAAACTTTTTGGTGTTTCAAAGGACCAGCTTCATCAAGATGCTCTGGAAAACAGTCCGAAGGTGTTTCCGGTCAAGATAGAATCTATGGATAAAATGATGGAAAACATGATGAGAAATGATATGCGGGCTGCCGGTGTAAAAGAAGAAGATATTGACCAGATGATGGAAGAAATGTATCAGAATATGGCTGTTCCGCTCACCATTGTTACGAATGAGCAGATGCTCGATGGTGCTGCAGTTCTCTTCTATCCCGGCCAGATGGATCAGATTGGAGAAGCATTAAAGGGAGATTACTATATTCTTCCCTCTTCCACTCATGAAATGCTGGTTCTTCCGGATAATGGAGAGATGACCTCCCGTGAATTAAAACACATGGTAATGGAAGTGAATAACAGTGAAGTCCGTCCTGAAGAAAAGCTGGCGGATGAAGTGTATCACTATGATACCAAGGACAGGATTTTTGAAAAAGCATCTGCTTTTGAAGATCGTCAGAAAGCGAAAGGAAAGGAACAAACAATGCCCGATAAGAAAGATGCAAATATGTCTCAGCCGGTACATAAACCGAAGCATAAAGCAAATGATATGTCACTTTAAAAATATGTGTATGAGAAGCCCCGTCGGAATTAGAAACCGGCGGGGTTTTAGAAAGGAGTTCAAATGAACAGAGAAAATAATATTGAAGCAGTTCAGTCAGCTACTATCCCACTTCCGGTTGCGGGAAAGGATATGAACAGCATCCTGAAATCTTTGGAGACTGGCGTGGAGAATATTTTTACCGGTGATAAATATGCCCAGTATCTGCAGACCATGTCGAAGTTTCACAGATATTCATTTAATAATACACTCTTGATTGCGATGCAGAGACCGGATGCAACCCTTGTTACCGGATACCGAAACTGGCAGTCAATGGGTAGACAGGTGAAAAAAGGGGAAAAAGGAATTACGATCCTTGCTCCTGCCCCGATCAAGAGAAAAAGGGAACAGGAAATTCTGGATCAGAATCATAAGCCTCTTCTGGATGCAGATGGGAAGCCAAGAACAGAGGAAGTCGAAGTGGTCATTCCGCGGTTTAAACCAACCACAGTATTTGACATCAGCCAGACAGATGGTGAGCCTATAGAGACCCTTGCTCCTGAAGAACTGACGGAGGCGGTTGCGGATTATGATTTATTCATGGAAGCAATCACAGCGGTCTCTCCGGTTCCGATCCGATTTGATGAGATTGCAGGAGAAGCCAAAGGATACTATCATTCCGGAGATAAAGAGATTGTGATTCAAAAGGGAATGAGTGAAAGCCAGACAATCAAAACAGCAATTCATGAAACCGGACATGCCCGGCTCCACGACAAAGACATCATGGAGAAACAGGGAATAGAAAAGGATCGGCTGACAAAAGAGGTTGAGGCAGAATCTGTTGCTTATTGTGTCTGCTCTGCTTTTGGTGTAGATACTTCTGAATACAGTTTTCCGTATATTGCCGGATGGAGCAGCAATCGTGACATGAAAGAGTTAAAATCATCCATGGACATAATTCGAAAGACTGCAGGAGAAATGATTGATGAATTATCCGACAACCTGCAGGAACTGTTTGCAGAGAAAAAGCAGTTTCTTGAATCAGAACAGAAATTGATACCGGCTATGGAAGCTGCCGGATATCATTTTGATGAGTTGGAAAGTACAGATGGCAATCTTCGTTTCCTTCCGGATGGTATACATGAAATCGGTGGTGTGATGATTTCAGATTCCTGGAATGATGTAAAAGAATGGCTGGAAGGTGTTGTCCTGGAAGATCCAGACACTGCGGAAAGAGTGGAACGGGTAATGCACCCGGAACGATATGGAAAAACTTCCGAAGAGTTGATGTTTGCGGGAGAAGAAAGATATGCCCTTTATCAGTTGAATACGGAATCGAAAGACGTTCCTTATGAGTTTATGGGCATGGATTTTGTAAAAGATCATGGGATGGAAGTAACTGCAGCGGATTATAAATGTGTATATTCCGGAATTCTGCATGATTCGGTTTCATTAGATGAGTTATACAGTATTTTTAATCAGAATCATCCGGCTGACTTCAAGGGTCACTCGATGTCTGTCAGTGATGTGGTAATTGTGAACCGAGATGGAGATATGAAAGCTTATTATGTGGACAGTTTCGGTTTTACAGATCTGCCGGACTTTGTAAGACAGAGACAGGAAGTGCTGGGAATTGAAAGTACAGAGTCTCATCTGGACGTGGGAGAAACAAGCTCCTGCATTAGTTTCTACGTTGCAGAATGTTCCGAGTTTCCGGTTCTTGGAGAGTTTCATCAGGATCTGACATTGGAGCAGGCATTTGAAATCTTTGATCAGATACAGGGAAGCCGAATGAATGGTATAAAAAGTATTGGCTTTAATCTGCAGGATGGTAGTGATAATGAAGGAATGTTTGATCTGTATGTGGGCAGAACCTTACAGAAAGATATCATTAATTCCATTCCGGGATACCGTGATAACAAGTTGGTGCAGAAAGCTATATCCGATGCGGAAAAAATCATTGAGAAAAGGCAGGCAAAAAAGGAAAAACCAGATATAAAAAAGTCTGAAGAACTACAGAAAGAAAATAAAACAAAATCACAGCACAGAAGGGAGGCGATGAGTTTATGAAACCAGTGAAATTCGAAGAAAATGAATTGATGGTAATGGCGATTTTTGCAGAAAAAACCAGACAGGATACAGTAATGACATTGAAGGAAGCACTGGAAGTTCTGGAAGAAACCAAAGAAGATGTGTCCGATGAGGAAATGATCGAAATTGTATCCTCTCTGATTGAGAAACTGCAGCAGATTGAAGATAAGTATTTCTATACTCTGGATCTGGATTCATATCTTCTAGCGGCAGAGGAGGATGTATATGACGATTAACCAGTTTGCCCTTTACCGAGTCAATAAAATGACTGCCGGGCGAAAGTTGTGGCATCTATCCTACAATGAAGTTAGGGAAAAAAAGCTTTCTATCCGCATGGAGTATTACCGACAGATCGCAATTGGAGAAATGCAGAAGGAAGAGACAGCCAACGATGTCTGGAAGCGGATCCGGAATAAAGCAGAGGTCAGTGATGTATTGGTGGTTAACCATGAAGGAGTAATCTCCTGCTTCTATCTTAGTGATGATCATCCCAGAAGAATCAGCGGATTCATCCGCATGGGAGCAACAGGAAGTGTAATCTCCATGGACACGAAGGATTATAAAATAGATGGGTATTCCGGAAACTGGAAGGTAACGGACAATATCATAATTGATGGGAAGCAGTTTTATCTGCTGGAACATCAGGAATTCAGGGAGCAGGCAGCGAGGATTATTCTCGACAGCTATGGAAAATTTGTCACGGAAACAGGATCCAGAGGATTTGACGAAGCTGCCAAAAAGAAGATCCGTGAATATAGCCATCCACAAGAGCATCCTGCAGAAAGGATAAAACAGCTGCAGATTAAGCTGGAGCTTTATCAGAAATATTTTCAGAACGGGATGTATGAACGCAGTCATGAATCGGGAACAGAAGCCAATTATGATATGGTCGATGGACAGGTGAACAACCAGAAGAAAGCTACAGAAAAAATACAGAAGCCGGTGAATAAACTACCGAAGAAAAGGACTTCTGTGATAAAGAAACTTTATGAGAAACAGATTGCCATTGCCAAAAGATCCGGAAAGCCGGTGCCGAGATATCTGGAGCAGCAGATGGAGAGATCTAGGAAATAAATAGTAGTTGATAATTTAATATGCATTCGAAGGTATAATGCCTTTGGATGCATTTTTTAGTTCATTAATTATAGGTTTTAGAATCTAAATTCTAAAAATAATTGATCTATAAAGTTTTTTTTTATATAATAAAACATAAGAAAATTGTAGAGGTAGTTTGTTTTAGAGGAGTCTTATATGATATTCTGTTATGATAAATTGTGGAAAATATTAGAAAGTAAGAATATGAAAAAGACAGATCTGATTAAGGAGGCAGGTATTACCAGCAATTCATTAGCAAGATTGGGTAAAAATGAAGATGTCCGATTGGAAGCAATAGCAAAAATTTGTATTTTACTTGATTGTAAATTGGATGATATCGTTGAGATATCACAGGAATAAATTACAAAGTAGGGATAAAAAAATGAATTATACAGTGTCATTTCCACAAGCGGATAACTTAGAACTTGTTTATCAGATTTTTGTAGATATGGATGAGCTGGGTTTAAATCGTTATTCATTTGCGGATAAATATGGTATGGCTGATAGACAAGGAGCTTATTATTTAAATGCAATTTGTTTTATTGGCTTAGCGGAGAAAAAAGGGAAAAATACATTTTTAAATGGGAGAGGAAAAACAATTCAGTTGCTTGATGAACCATTTAGAAGAAAAGTCTTTCAGTTAGCAATTTTAGAGAATCAATTTATTTGTGACACTTATCATAAGTGCAAGGGAAAAGATAAATCAGAACAAAAAGAAATAGTAAGTATTTTGATAGAAGGAACATATGGCATAAGTGATGAGACAACAAAAGAGAGACGAGCACGGACGTTGGTTAGTTGGTATAGATGGTTTGAACAACAACATTGTTTGATTGAGGAGAAATATAATGAATAAACTTTCTCCGATATTAAAATGGGCAGGTGGAAAACGCCAATTGCTTTCTCATATAATTCCATTAATTCCAGAGACATTTGATACATATTATGAACCTTTTGTAGGAGCAGGAGCTGTTTTGCTTGATTTGCAACCATCCAAAGGTGTAATAAACGATACTAATATTGAATTAATGAACATGTATACAATAATAAAAAATGCTCCTAAACAACTTATAGAAATACTTGAATTTTTTGAACAACAGCATTGTAAAGAGTTTTATTATCAAATTAGAGATTTGGATCGAAATGAGTATCAATTTAATAAGCTTACAGATCTGGAAAAAGCAGCTAGAACTATATATTTAAATAGAACTTGTTTTAATGGTTTGTACAGAGTGAATAAGCAAGGCTTTTTTAATACTCCAATGGGACATAATTCGTCAATACAAATAGTAAATAAAAAAGGAATAATGGGAATTCATCATTTTCTAAATAATTCTGATATTAAAATATTAACTGGTGATTACACTATTTGTTTATCAACTGTAACTGAAAAAGATTTTGTGTTTTTAGATCCACCATACTACCCTACGAATTATAATTCTTTTGTACGATATGACGTTAAGGCGTTTGATGTAGAGGCTCAGATACAATTGAAAGAAAAATGTGATGAGTTAACCAAAACAGGAGTAAGATTCATAGAAACAAACTCTGATTGTGAAGAAGTCAGAAGCTTATATACTGATTATTCGATAATTGAAGTAGATGTGAGACGTTCCATCAATGCACAAGTTGATGGGCGCCGAGGCAAAGAATTAATTATTTGTAATTACTAAGGAGAAGGATCATGACTGATTGGGGAAAATTATTGACACCAGCAGAAGTTCCTAATGCAATGAGGGAACGGAAAAAAGCATATTTGGAAAAAACTGCATGGAGAATTGCCCTACCAAATGAAGAAAAGGAAGGCTGGTCCTTTTATAAAGATACTAAAAATCCAGAGAAAGTAAAAGTTAGAAAGAATAAGCCTTTAGATGAAATATTTGAGAATAGATTATGGGTATTATTTGCACAAATGGGATTTTGTGTATTGAATCGAGATAGGACATTTGCAATTAATTATTCGCAAAAAGGTCAGAATCTTTCGAAGCAGATAGATGTCTTTGCTATGGATGAAGAAACAGTTTTGGTTGTCGAATGTAAATGCGCTGAAAAAATTAATGACAGAAAACAGTGGAAAACAGAGCTTGAGGCTATAAACGGATACATGGGATCTGTTAGAAATGAAATAATTAAAAAATTTCCTTCTCGAAATGTAAAATTTATTTTTGCAACGCAAAACTATATTGTGGGTGAGCAAGATAAAAAAAGAATGGAAGAATTTAATATTGCATATTTTGATGAGAAAACAATCAAATACTATGAAGAATTAGTAAAACATCTCGGAGGATGTGCACGTTATCAATTACTTGGATCATTATTTGCCAATAACAAAATAGCTGGGATGGATAATAGGGTTCCAGCTATCCGTGGGAAAATGGGTGGATACACTTATTATGCATTTAGTATTCAACCTGAAACTCTTTTGAAAATTGGCTATGTTTTACATAGAAGTGAAGCAAATGAAGGAATGATGCCTACTTATCAAAGAATTATTAAAAAAGCTCGATTAAAGTCAGTCCATGAATTTATTGAGAATAAAGGTTTTTTCCCAAATTCAATAGTAATTAGTATTGATTCCAAAAGACCTCTTCAATTCGACTTGGCAGAAAAGCAGGGATCAGATGACGTTGCTAAGTTGGGAATATTACATTTGCCTAATATGTATCGTTCAGCATATATTATCGATGGACAACATAGACTTTATGGTTATTCTGATTCAAAGTATGCGAAAACTAATAGTATCCCTGTTGTTGCATTTGAAAATATGGAGCAAAAAGAACAAGTAAAATTATTCATGGAAATCAACGAAAACCAAAAGGCTGTATCAAAAAATTTGCGTAATACTTTAAATGCAGATTTGTTATGGGTTTCTGATAATCCAAGTGAGAGAAGAGAAGCTCTAAGGTCGAAATTAGCACAGGAATTAGGGGATAATAATGCTTCACCGCTTTATAATAGAGTAATTATCGGTGAGGATCAGTCGGATGATTATAGATGTATAACATTAGAAGTTATTTGTTCGGCAATTGATTCCACAGGATTTTTATCTAAATTTGGTAAAGACAAAACACCAATATATCATGGGCTTTTTGATTTAGATGATAATGATAAAACTTTTGCATTAGTAAAAAAATATTTGTTTGGTTGTTTTAATTATATAAAGGAATTATTACCAGAAGAATGGGAAAAAAATCCGAAAAAGGAAGGTATTCTTTTATTTAACAATGCAGTGGGAGGAGTGATTCGACTTTTAGGAGATATAGCGGTAGAATTAAAAGAAAACGATCATGATCCAAAACAAATAGATGATTTTATAGAAGAAACACATTATTATTTAGATCCGTTACAACATTATATACGGACATTATCAGAGCAAGAGAAAGCAGAATTACATTCTAATTATGGAGGAAATGGACCAAAACATTATTGGAGAAATCTTGAAAAAGCAATTCATGAAGTGCGAAGTTCTTTTGTTCCAGAAGGATATATAAAATATTGGGAAGATCATGGTAAATCATATAATAGTGAATCAATAATGATTATGGCTCACATTGAGAAAACGGTAAGATCTTATATAAAGCATATTTTAGAAAAAAATTATTCTGGACAAAATTGGATTCAGGAGATTCCTAAAAAGAACTATACATCTGCGACAACGAGTATGTCTAAATATAAATATGAAACTGGAGAAGAAAAGCCTATATGGGAATTCTTTTCCTTGGCCGATTTAAATGCAATTATTTTGTATGGTAATCATTGGACTAGTTTTTTCGAAAAATGTTTTACTCTTCCTTCAGAGCAGAAGAAAGCAGGTGGAAAAAAAGCAAAAACAGAGTGGATGACTATGGTAGATAAATTACAAAAAACGGTAGGACGTGCGAATTTTTGCGTAGCTAAATCAGAATATGAAACCTTAAAAGAAATCGAATCTTCTGTTTTACCTTTATTAAAAAATGATTAATGGAAGAGGTATATCAGATCATGTAAAATAAGGTGTTAGGCTTCGGACCCAACACCTTATTGTTTATAATTATAATTATATTTTCATTTCCTTCATCCAGAAGAATGCGGCAGAGAATTCCTTTGGTTTTGTGAGCACTGGCACAGCGAGAATTTCTTTCTCTACTCCAAGTACTTGTGCCAACTTTTTTAATAGTTCCTCTCGTGGCATACGTGCATTGGTCTCATACTGAGCAATTCGGACATCCGCAGTATTTTCAGGAAATCCAACTGCCATGCCAAGTTCTTTCTGGGTAAGATTGTTTTTTCGTCCTAAATATCGTAATTTTTCTCCAAATGTAATCATAATCATATCCTCGTATTTTATATTTTATCTGTGTTGAGGTGCCGGTTTGGCACCTCAGTTATTAAAAGTTTCAATTATTCTCCGGAACTTCCGAATGCATCCGTGCCTCTTTCTTTTCCAAGGTCAAATACAAAATCAGCAATGATGATAGGTGTAATTACCAGTTGACCTACTCTGGTTTCTTTGTGTATCGTCTGTACCTTGTTGCTGACATTGCTGATGATGGCATGGATCTCTCCACGGTATCCAGAATCAACCGGTGGCAATTCACAGGTAAGCCCCTTCTCTGCCATGCTGCTTCTGGGAAATACAAATCCGGCATATCCATCTGGAAGGATCAATCCGAATCCCAAAGGAACTTTGACAATTTCCCCTGGCTGGAGCGTACAGTCATAAGGCATATATACATCGGCACCGGCATCGTTTTCATGGACGCGGAGAGGATTGTGTCCGGGAGTCAGCCCGAAATCAATGAGTTTTATTTTCATACTGCATCACCTCTGCAAAGTAAAGGATAATCCAGTTGGAGAATTTCATTGGGCAGCAGGATATGATCAATGGAATGACCACAGCTCATTTTTCCTTCCAGGCATTTTCCTTTCTGACAAAATGGACCTGTCTGTTCTGGAGTAAAAAGAGCTGGACTCAATTCATACAGATCCTGCCAGATCATGAGCATCACAATTCTCATTTCATCAGTATTTCTGCGGCAACAACGCTGACCGATCATATGCTTCCACTGATATGGGGTTGCGCTGATAATCAGTACATTTCTTAATCCTTGCGGTGTTGCATAACCGGCAGCATCATGGCTAATCCCGGCTTTGTACAGGCGGTCATAACAGTCCATGTCTTCCTGACAGCTTTCAAGATAAAGTGTCTGTATCTTCGGAGATGCAGAAATAATCTCGTAAGGAATCGCGAAATCAGCTTCTCCGGAATAGTTGCTGTACTGTAATGATGCGCTCATGAACTTTACTTCGTTCTGGTGCCGGGTGATTTGGGAAAGGAATCTTCTGCTGGCACCTACGACAGCCAGGGTAATTACTGTAAATTTCTGAATGGCAGGGTGCGGAAGTTCTCCCAGGTTGGTCAATGTCTCATTCGTAAAGGATTGGTTATACAGATCCACCAGGTCATTCATGGAATGGATGATATGCCCTCTCTGGGTCAGCCTTGCGGCAAAAACCATATTCTTTTCTGCTTCTTTTACTGCAAAGCAGTTCAGGATTTTTGTTTCAATTCTATTCATGGAAGCCCTCCTCTCTGACCAATGCATTGAGCAGGAACAGATAATTCAAAGTATCTGTAATTTTCTCATTCCAAATGCTCTGATCATAAGATGCCTGTTCTGAAAAGCACATATCATAAATTGAGATGATATGTTTTGCCATCATTCCGGCAAGAGCCCTTTCGGGTGTACATTCCTGCAGAGCTGCAGCTGTTTTAAATGCACTGAGCCTGTCCGGGTTGTTCCCAGTATATTCTTTTGCTTTCCCGCGCAGGGTTTCTTCACAGCGGTTTACTTGCTGTATGAATAGCAAATTAAAGTCTGATTGTGTCATATTGTTTTGTCCTCCTTCTTTTTGTGTTGTGAATTTGTTTTTAGGTTTTCTGTCTGTGCCGGTTGTTCGTAATGTGTATGAATGGATGGTTCCTTCCTTTCGAGAATGGCATCTACATTGGCATTGGCGATTTCCAGTTCTTTGTGATAATCCTTAAATTGTTTTACAACTGATTTCTGAGTAGCAATGGATTTCTGTAGTTCCGATTTTTGAGATTTCAGGACTTTCATCGAAAGCATCTTTCCATCCGGATAGAACGCTTTTAACCAGTCACGGGCTTCCTCGTAGGATTTGATTTCCGATAAATGATCCTGTCGGAATTTCTTTTTATTTTTCGATTTCAGAAATTCAGCATATATCGGTTTTGAAGCAAAATATTGTCCGGTGTAGTGGATCTGTGCGTTTACATCTTTCATTTTGGAAAATAGATCGGAAAGATGTTCCTGCGCTTCTTCCATCTTCAACCGAATGTCAATTTCCTGTGTCCTCAGATCTTCTCTGGTGTCATAGCCGTGATCCTGAATATAGATCAAGGTATCTGCCATTTGCTGCAGATTGCTGATCTTCACTTTTCGGGCATAAGCCTGATTCTGCATTGCCTTTACATTTGTCTGAAGATCCGTCACAAGACGAAGCTCAGATTTTACATAAAAGATCATGAATGAATCTGTATGATAATCGAGATTTGCAGCATTTTCTGTATTGTGAGAACTTTCATGCGGTTGACTTTTGTTGATGAAATGGTTCTGGAATTGCTGTTCCAGATATTCTTTTCCATAGTTGCCTCCCAGAGATTCTGACGAGATCCGTCTATCCCTGTCCGGATGAAGATACCGGTAACTTCCCCTTTTCTCAATGACAGAAATATTGTATCTGTCCAGAAGCAGAGATTGGAATTCATCGAAACTTCCGGATAACTGCGAGCAGTCATCAATGGCATCTCTCAAAAACTGTTTTTGTGTCTGAAATACAGTCGAAGCCGGTTTAAGTCCGGCAGCACGGATTTTCGCATTCACCTTATCCAGTTCATCCTGTCCATGGGTTTTCGTCCAGTATTCTCCTCTGGTCATTTTTGCCGGTGCAGGGGAAAGAAGATCTACCTGATGCAGTCCTTCCCGGTTGCACATATCCATGACTTCCTGTTTCAGATAATCCAGTAATTTGTTTGTGGAGCGGTGTTTATATCCGGCTTCCTGTTCATGGGGCTTGTCCATGTAGTCCTGTCGTTCAACCGCATATTTGCGGACACTATTAATGACGATATGGGTATGAATGTTACCGGAGCCATTGTGTCCATCTGTATGAGTGACTACCAGTGCTTGATAGCCGGGAAAGTTTTGTCTGGCATATTCCAGACAAAGAGCCTGGGCCTTTTCTCCGGTAAGTCCACATTCTGTTGCATCTGCTGGATCGAAACTGATGATGTAGTGGTGGCTTTTCAGTTCTTCCTTTCTTCTGTTTTTCTTGAAATGAGCATTTGTTTCCATACACTCAATATCAAAAGTTTCGGGATCACAATTTAAGCCATCCATATAAAATTCTTCCCGAAGAAGCTTTCTGCCATATTCATCCAAGATTGCTTTATTGGATTTTTCATCATGCTGATACATAAGGTATTCCAATGCATCAGAATAATTTGAATTATGGCTTTTGATGTGTTTGATTATGGCCATCAAAATCACCTGCCAATCTAATAACTTTTTTTCTTAACTGCTGTAATTCAGAAATACATTGACGGATATCATCTTCCATTGCCATCGAACGTTCCCCACCAGAGTTGAAAAATTTTGCAATCTGATTCAGATTTGATCCAATCTTTCCAAATTCACCTGCCAGTTTTTTGATTTCATCTGAATCTGCAACAACTTCATATTTTGTTACTACCCTTTTTCCGAGAATCAATCTTCGTAGAAATTCAGAACGGGATAAGTCTGCTCTGTTTACAGATTCATTTAGAAATGCAAATTCTGTGTCTGTTAATCTCAGACAAATGATATGGTTACGATGCATTTCCTGAGGTTTTTCTTTTGGTGCCATGCTTCTCCTTTCTGCAGTTTTTACTGCATCCACGTAGTGGTACCACTGAAAAATCGGCTGTCCCTTCCGATTGTAATCAGTGCTGCGCCCACATTTATGTGGAAGCCAATAGACATCAAAGATGTCCTTTATCGAGGGTATGGGGAAACGAAATCCCCATCAAGATTGCAACCCGGTGAAAATACAATAGAGCAAAAATTGCGATAGTGTATTACCGGGTGGATCTTGCTCTTAGAAAAAGAACCTCTCACTTATATGGGAGAAGAGAGCCATTTATACAACATGGAAATGAAAAAACCTCGCTATGGTAGAAATATGATTTTGTTGATATAATCAGAAAGTGAAATGATTTGATACGGAGGAATGATAGATGGTAAAGCCAATAATGAAAGATGTGTTCTTTCTGGGACAAAAGTCAGAACCTGCTACAAAAGCGGATTTGCAGGTGGGAAGGGATTTACTGGACACCTTACAGGCAAATCGTGCCGGTTGTGTAGGCATGGCTGCAAATATGATCGGTGTGAAAAAGAGAGTAATCATTGTAAATATGGAATTCGTAAATGTTGTGATGTTTAATCCAGTCCTGTTGAGCAAGGATACCCCGTATGAAACAGAGGAAGGATGCCTGTCTCTTTCCGGTGTAAGAAAAACGACACGATATGAAAATATCGAAGTAGAATATTATGATATGAATTGGAAGAAACAGCGACAGAAACTCACTGGCTGGCTGGCACAGATCTGTCAGCATGAGCTGGATCATCTGGAAGGAATATTGATTTAATGAATTTTGTAATTACTGGAGTGGCTGCTTATGGCATCGGAACGAACTGATGAGTTATACAAGACTTTACTGGACAGAGGATATCCAAAAAAATTCTGTGCAGAAATTGCCTATAAAAATATGAATACAGATTATACTGCCACCCGGATGCTTGGTTATTTGTATCGGGTGAGTAATCCCAGAATCGAGGATCTGGTGGATGAGATGCTTGCAATCTTGAGTGACAGAGATGCAATTATTCAGAAAAAAGAAATGGAACATGCCCAGGCTGTGATTAATGAGATTTACAGAAATGGGTTGTAAAAAGACAAAAAGAAATCCGAAATTTTATAAGAGAAAAATATATGACAGATGGATTGCAAATATGTATGAAGATTTATTGATGGATTAATTATGATTCCTCTGAGAGATGAATAATGGCCAGCATAAAAGCATTTGGAAATCGGAAAGGTGGGAAAGAGAAAACTGATGAGAAATAGCAAATTATCCGATCACACCTTTAAAAAGGGCAAGTTTATAACTCCAATAAATTCTTTGCCGATGATGCAGGAATTTGAAGATGAAAAATCATGGACGTATGGTCGTATGCCTGAGTATCTTTGGATTGGGCTACTTTTGAAATACTACGGGCGAGAAGAAGGGTTGAGAAAGTCCTACAGCATTATTTCTGCACTGCACAAATTAGCTCCTGATCTCTATACTGCAAGATTGTCACAGATATTAAAGCTTGACACAGATATTCAAAAGAGATTTTATGACCATATTGTTTGCATGGGGGCTAAGAAAGCACTTGCACCGTTAACTATTTATCTTACAGCAAGCCGAGCCCCGGTTTTTGCTGAATGCTTTTACTGTCCTGAACTGAGCATTGATGATAGATGTGAAGCAATAGTTCAGACTATGCGTGAAATAATGGATCATCAGTCAAATGAAGCAACTGATATCAGATTTGTGGCGCTCTATTTCAATCTGCTTTCGGGAAAAGTTCATCTTTTGAAAGATCAAGTGGATCTGTTGGTAGCCTATCCGGCATCAAAGCATGCTGATGAGATAATGCGGATGGCTCGTCCAGCAGTGCGTTCTTTAGAAATGATGATTTTAACTTTTGAGAATGTTGACTCAGAATACTTGAAAGGATTTTGGAGGTGTGTAAGTGAAATGACAGAATGTAGTATATTCGCTGTTGAATTTCCAGAGGAAAAACGAAACATCACAGAATACATGGAAAAGCTGCATGAGGTGTTTGTTTATCTTTCAGAATTGTTTACTGCAGCAGATCCACTTGATGAAAAAATGAATGTTTTATTTGGAATAGCAACATATTCCTATAAACGTTTAAAAGAAATATATGAACATCATTTGTTTAATTCCATATCTGGAAGAAGTTGTGTGCGTGTTTTGATAGAAGACTATATTATGATGAAATATCTGGTAAAAAACGAAGCATTTCATGACAACATCTGGCGTGATTACCAGTTGTACGGAATGGGACTATACAAGTTGGTTTTAGCCAGACACAGAGAAAGCGGCGATTCGGGGGAATCTCACTTCGATGAAAAATATATTGAAGCACTGGTTAATGAATTTAAGGGAGAAGAATTCATTGACATGGATACTAAATATTTCGACAAGCAAAACATAAGGCTCAAGGCTGAAAGCGTTGATGAGAAGAATCTTTTCGGCTTATATTATGATTATGATTCTTCTTTTGAACACGGATTGTGGGGAGCAATTCGAGAATCTTCCTTGTTAAAATGCAACAACCCAGCCCACAAATATCATTGCGTTCTGGATATTGAGGATGAGACAAGGCTCAAGACTGTCCTACCAGATTGTATTATGGTTATGAACAAAACTGTGTCTTTTTTGAACGAACTGTACGGTGTTCCGGAGCAATTATTAAACGAGGTAATAAACTTTGAAATCAAATCTATTGTTGAATAAGATCCATTTAATCCAAGCTGAGTATAAAGAATTACTTACAGCATTGGTGCCAAAACTAAAAAGCAGTCACGCTCCAGAAGTATTGGACGATATTAATTTGTTTTGGCTACGTCATATTGAAGAAGTACAGCTGTATCTAAGGGCTTGGTTTCCAGGAGAAAACAGTTATGTCTTCACAGCTGCTACATACATGGATTATGCTGATAAAGAACATCTGCCATTTTTACTAATGGGAGATAAACATGTTCTCGATGATCCGTTGAGCAAGTATGCGGAGATACGAAGCAAGATGCCAGAAGGCAAAGATGCTGAATTCCTGTATGAGCAAATAGGTGTAACGGCGGAAGATAACTTAAAACTATTAGAAAATGTTCATGAAGAAATTCTCATATTACCATTGAGACTTCTCAACCAATCAAATGCTCATAATTCTCTTTATAAAGTTGGAGAGCAGGCATTTGTCAGTCTATTTAACGGTATAAATAGTTTTAGTGATTATTTTTCTAAGTGCGACAGTATCGACGATATTATACAATATGCTCGTGAAGATATCGGAAGACTGGTAATGTTTTCAGAAGATGACGATGCTTCTCTGCCTTTTAAGGAAAGGTTTAAGTCAGCATTGGCAGGAACGCAATATATGGTAGATGTAAATAAACCGGATTCGGATAATTTCTTTATGCTTGTATTTGGATGCATACAACAAGCTATAGATGTTATCGTCTCATGTGTGGAATACGGTTGCATTCCGTATATTAGATACCCAGTTTCGCTTCATTATATATCCTTACTGTCGAAAAGTATGCTGGACATTGAACACATCATTACGCTTCGCTTCAAGATGAGTGTAGCATTTGTTGTTTACCAGCTTTGCGATAAGAACAGGCTTGCGACAGTTTGCTTTGAAGAGTTTTTGAAGAAAAAACAGGAGTATGATTTTAATGCAAAGCTGTTTCGTGTTTTGACCCAACACGGCGTTAATGAAAAGAGTTTTTTAGGTCATACAATCACAAAGTTAGTTATTGATGAATTAGAAGAATTCTATAATATACTGTCTGGGGCAGAAGATAAGGATAGTGACAAAGAAGAAAATCAGCCGAGCAACTAACCGCTGCCTGGCTAAACGTAATGCATCTCTCATCCGAACACCGACCTGTAACGTTTATAAAAACCATACTGTTTGTGGCTAAGGCAATTTGATGGTATGTATTTGATTTACATGCAGGTGTGAGGGTAATGATTGACCAAAACAGTATTCGTTCAAAATCGATTAATTCGAGTTGGTTTCTTATCTTAATATCAGGGATTTTCAAAAATAGAATAATGAGTGCAGATCACCTTCGTATGATTCGATTCATACGGAGGTTTCTTTTTGCCCTTTTTTCTCAACTTTACTTTTTTTTACCGAAACATGTTGTATAAGACCCTCTGAAACTTTGGATATATAGAGGGACATTTATTTGCCGCCTCCAAAATAATGAAATGTGAGGTAATGACATATGTCAGAGAAAAGATGTTATACAGTAAAAGAGTTACAGGAAATCCTTGGAGTCAGCAGACCGACAATATACAACCTTCTGAAGAAAAATGAGTTCCGGTGGATCCAGCTGGATGGCGGAAAGTACCGTATTTCCAAAAAGAGCTTTGATGACTGGCTGGATAAGCTGCCGGAATCCTCCAACTAATCCCCTATCCGGATGAAAAATCGACATCCTAAATTTTTTTGAAAAAGTGCGGTATGGTATGGGAAGAAGGAGGAAAGCTTCATGGATGAGGAGGGAAAAATGAATACCGGGGAATACGAAGAACTGATAAAGGAAGTGGAAGCAAACAGTCCATACAAGAGACTGTCTTCTGCAAAAAAGAAATGGATGAGTGTTTCTGAGATGGGCGAGCTCCTGGGGCTTAAAAAGACGGATCGGTATTGGCTGGTACATAAATACTTTTTTGAGACCAAAGAGATTGCCGGAAAGATGCGGGTCAATATTGAGAGTTTTGAAAAGTGGTATGCGAATCAGATTAAATATCATAAAGTCAACGGAGAAGAACCGGGAAAGGAATTGAAAGAATGGTCTTATTCTGTTCCGGAACTTGCAGAAATGCTGGAGCTTACAGATGGTGTCGTTTATGACCTGATCAAGCGGAATAATATCGAAGTCGTGATTGTGGACTACTGGAAACGTGTACCAAAAGCTACATTTCAGAAATGGTATGACGGACAGTCCAGATACCGCACGAAGGATGATAAAAAGAGGGATGCCGAAATGGAGGCCGCTACTCTCACTATGCCGGAAATGGCCAGACAGCTGGGAATCACAAGAAATCAGGTATATGGCATCCTGAATAGTCAAAAGTATCAGCATTTCTTTGAGTTCGTCACGATCGCTGATCGAAAAAGAATCACGAAGGAAAGCTTTCAGAAGTTTCTGGAAGGGCAGGATGAATATCATCTGGATCCGGCGAACGATTATGAAGAACTGGCAATGGAAGAAAATGTGGCACTGGCGAATTATCGGAGAAAGAAACTGGCACAGAACGGGGAACGAGGAAGGAATGGCAATCTGCAGTATCTTACTATAGATGAAGCAGCCTTTATGGCAAAGGTCAGCCGGTCCATGATAAATGTCTGGTACACAAAAGGATATTTTCCGGTTGTAAAACTAAGGAACCATGTTCGGATCAAACGAAAAGAATTTGAAGCGTGGCTGGAAAAGAGAAATACAGAAAGGGGTTGTTAAATTATGGCATCGATCAGAGAACGAAATGGAAAATTTAATGTGATCTATTCCTATACTGATGCAGACGGGAAACGGAAGCAGAAATGGGAAACTTATGCTACAAGGGCAGAGGCAAAGAAACGCAAGAAAGAAATTGAATATAAAGAAGAAATGGGATCCATGATAATTCCGCAGTGTAAAACCATGAAGGATCTTCTGGCAGAATACGTTGCCCTGTATGGAAAAGACAACTGGGCATTATCTACGTATGATGGAAATGTTTCTCTCATAAATAATTATATCCTTCCGATCATCGGGGATGAAAAACTGTCGGAGATCAATACCCGTTTTATTGAAAAATATTATCAGAGATTGTTGAAAGCTCCGGCTGTGGTCAATCCTATAATTGGGAAAAGAAAGAATGAATATGTATCTACCAGTACCATCAGAGATATCCATAAACTCCTCCGAAGCTGTTTTAAACAGGCTGTCAAATGGGAGCTGATGGAGAAGAATCCTTGTATCTATGCGACCGTACCAAAACATAAAACAAAGAAACGGGAGATCTGGACTGCCGAAACTCTGATGTACGCACTGGAAGTATGTGAGGATGATCGGCTAAAGCTGGCAATGAACCTTTCCTTCTCCTGCTCTCTCCGGATCAGTGAGCTTCTGGGGCTTACCTGGGATTGTGTGGACATCTCGGAGGAAGCAATTGAGGAAAACCGGGCATATCTGTTTATCAATAAGGAATCCCAGCGAGTGAGCAAATCCGCTTTAAAAGAGCTGGATGCAAAAGATGTGCTGTTGATATTTCCGGAAAAAAGCAAGACCAATAAAACAGTCCGTGTTTTGAAAACACCGAAGACCGACAGCAGTGTCCGAAAGGTTTTCCTTCCAAAGTCTGTCGCAAAGATGCTGATCGAATGGAAAGAAAAACAGGATGAGACAAAGGAAGTTCTTGGAGATGAATACATGGACTATAACCTGGTCATGGCAAGTACGTTTGGTCTTCCTTTGGGGGATGGTGCGATCCGGAAGCCATTGAATCAGTTGATTAAAGACTATGATCTCCCACCGGTTGTTTTCCACAGTCTCAGACACAGCAGTGTTACCTATAAGTTGAAACTGAATGGTGGAGATATCAAGGCAGTTCAGGGCGACTCCGGACATGCTCAGGTCAGCATGGTTACGGATGTATATTCCCATATCCTGGATGACGACCGGAAGAAAAATGCAGAGCTGTTTGAAGAAGCATTTTATGAGAAAAAAGATCTGGATCCACAGATGCATCCGAATACAGCACAAAACACGGTAGCGGTTCCGGAAGGCGTGGATGCAGAGCTGCTTGCAAAGGTTCTTAATAATCCTGAGATGGCGGCACTGCTTGCGTCACTGGCGAAGACAATGAAGTGAAAAATAGTGAAAAAATGGGTTTCGTTAAAAGGAATGTTAAAAATATATCTCCATCATGCTAATTGATATCACCGTCATTTGATGGTAAAATGATGGAGATAATATTAAAATGAAGGAGATTTCGATGAGAAGTTTTGATTATATAAAAACTCCGGAGCAATTGCTAAAACCTGAAATTGTTCAGATGGTCGGAAGCATTCATGAGCATAAAGGTAAGCAGGAATTGTTCCTTGAAGCCAATATAGACGAATTGAAAACTCTGCTGGAAGTTGCTTTGATTCAAAGTACAGGGGCTTCTAACAGGATTGAAGGTATTTATACTACCGACAAACGTTTGGAAGAATTAGTAAGACAGAAAGCCGAACCACGTAACCGGTCTGAACAGGAAATATCCGGATACCGGGAAGTTCTTGCCACTATCCATGAAAGTTATGAGTATATTAATCCGAGACCCAATATTATTTTACAATTGCATCGGAATTTATACTCATATTCCGGAGGAAATGCTGGTGGAAATTATAAAAATTCGGATAATGTAATTGCAGAAACAGATGTAGAAGGTCATCAGAAAGCGCGTTTTATCCCGGTGCCGGCATTTCAGACTCCAGAAGCTATGAATGAACTTTGTACAAATTTTCTGGAAGCATGGGAAGCAGATCGAATAGATAAGTTGATTCTTATCCCTATGTTTATTCTTGACTTTCTGTGTATCCATCCATTTAATGATGGAAATGGGCGAATGAGCCGCCTGTTAACACTTCTTTTGTTTTATAAAGCCGGCTATATTGTCGGAAAGTATGTCAGTGTTGAAATGCTGATTGAAAAGACAAAAGAAACTTATTATGAGGCATTACAGGAAAGTTCCAATGGATGGCACGAAAATGAAAACAGTTATGAGTCATTTGTAAAATATTATCTGGGAATTATACTGAAAGCATACAGTGAGTTTGAGGGGCGTGTAGAGCACCTGAAAAACAGAAGCCTTTCAAAGCCGGATCGTATAAAGGCAGTGATTGATAATAAGGTAGGAAAAATTACCAAAAAAGAAATCATGGAGTTATGTCCGGATATAAGCAAGGTAACTGTAGAAAGGACCCTGACGGAACTGGTTAAAAGTGGATATATCGCAAAAGTAGGTGCCGGGCCGGCAACTGGATATGTTCGTATTTAAGTTGGCTGTCGTGGTCGAAACACCATAGACAAATTTTCAATAACGGTGTATAGTAATAATAGAAATCTGGTCAATTGAATATTGTTTATCATTCCCGCTTGTAAGGGGATGGTAGCCGGAAGATGATATCTGTCAGTAACAACAGAGCTTTCCCCGGATGTTAGCAGCTGCAAAGAATCTGCTAATTTTCAGGTCTTATCTGGTCTTGACAGAAAGGGTATTCAGATTACCAGAATTTGATTCGAAAATAAAAAAAGTCCTTGATAATAAAAGGCTAAACATATCAGTTCTTGACAGGGATTGACAGAACCACAGAGCTCTCCTAAGCGAAGGGTCGGAGGTTCAAATCCTCTTGTCGACGGTGGACATCGGAATGATTAGCAGAAATTGCGAAATCATTCCGATTTGTCTTTGTAACGGTGTAAAAACGCTTCGTTTTACCCTCGGAATTGCAAACGAAATAGGGATCCGGGCAATGAAATTTTCCCAACAAAAAAGTACCTATTTCCAAAACATGAAAATGAATTCTTCTAAGGAATTATGGCGACGATGCTGTTCTCGCCAGTATGGTTAGCGTTAAGTATTGTTAAAATCAGTACTTTCTTAGCAAAAATTCATTGAATGACAACTCTATATAAGTTATCGAATGACAATGCTCATTCACAGATCTGTAAATGGTCTCGTGAATGGGCATTTTTCTTTGCATTTAAATAGCCAAAAAAGGAGGGAATTCTAATGAATTGCAAAAAGAATGCGAACAGCAATCCGGGCGAAGAAAGGCAACTGTTTCATCCCGAGAGTGAGAAAGTCGTAGAAATCGGACTGGAGAGATTAAGGCCATTTAAAAATCATCCATTCAAAGTCAAAGAAGATGAGGCCATGGCACAGCTCATGGAAAGTATTGAGCGATATGGAATTATGAATCCGCTGATCGTGATGCCGACAAGAGAAGGAGTATATCAGATCGTTTCCGGTCATCGTAGAAAGTATTGTGCCGAGAAACTTGGATATACCCAGGTACCGGTGATTATCCGATACATGAAAGAGAATGATTCAATTATCTCCATGGTGGACTCAAATTTGCATCGGGACAAGATCCTGTTCAGTGAGAAGGCCTTTGCTTACTACATGAAGAATGAAGCGATGAAGAGAAAGACCGGAAAACGAAGAAGAACCCAGGAAGGACAGCTGGAATCCATCAAGGGAACCAAGACGATTCAGCTGATTGGAAAGGAAACAGGGGAAAGTCCAAGGCAGGTACTCAGGTATATTCGTCTGACATTACTGGTTCCAGAGTTACTGGATATGCTGGATGAGGGGAAAATCTCCTTTAATCCGGCGGTGGAACTCTCCTTTTTATCTGAAGTTGAGCAGAAATGGGTACTGAACGGTATGGATTACGCACAGGCAGCTCCTTCCGTTTCTCAGGCTAAGAGGATCAAGGCTTTGAGCCAGGAAAAGAAGCTGACCCAGCAGAAAATCAATGAGATTCTGAGTGAAATCAAGAAGTCAGATATGAGCAGAGTTATCTTCAAGAACTCTCAAATGTATAAATATTTCCCACGGTATTACAGTGCTGAGCAAATGAAGGAGGAGATTATCGCACTTTTAGAGAAAGATTACAAACGCAAAGAACGCCAGAGAAAGAAGGAGGAAAAGAAAAATGTGTAAGGTTATTTCTATCGCAAACCAGAAAGGTGGAGTCGGCAAGACTACCACAGCAGTGAATTTAGGCATTGGATTAGCAAAAGAAGGTAAGAAAGTGCTCCTGATTGATGCGGATCCGCAGGGTTCTTTAAGTGCCAGTCTTGGTATCGGGGAGCCGGATGAGATTAAGACAACACTGGCAACGATTCTTATGAATATCGTTAATGAGAAGAATATCGATCCGGAAGAAGGTATTTATCACCACGAGGAAGGTGTGGATCTGCTTCCTGGCAATATCGAATTGTCCGTTATGGAACTGACTCTGGCCAATGTGATGAGCAGAGAGATGATTATGCGAGAGTATATCGAAATGCAGAGAGAGCGATATGACTATATCATCATTGACTGCATGCCATCCCTTGGGACCATGACTATCAATGCTTTGGTTGCATCAAATTCCGTATTAATTCCGGTCCAGGCTGCATACCTGCCGGTCAAAGGTCTTCAGCAGCTGATCAAAACCATCTCCATGGTAAAGAGACGATTGAACAGACGACTGATTATTGAGGGAATCCTTCTTACCATGGTAGATTACAGAACCAATTATGCGAAGGATGTTTCTACCAAAGTTAGAGAAACCTATGGAACCAACATTCCAATCTTTGAAAGTGTAATTCCGATATCGGTAAAGGCTGCAGAAGCCAGTGCGGAAGGAATCAGCATCTATGGGCATTGTGTAAACTGTAAGGTCGCTAATGCTTATAAAGAATTAACGCAGGAGGTGTTGAACGATGGCAAGTAAGATGAGCGAGAGATTAAATTTCAAGAGTGTAGAGGAACTGCTTGGTGTAGTAAATGAAGAAGCAGCTATGGATATCGAAATTTATAAGATTTCTGGATTTAAGGGTCATCCCTTCAAGGTAATTGATGATGAGAAGATGCAGGAACTGGTGGAAAGTATAAAGATAAATGGTGTATTATCACCGGTTCTGATCCGGCCAACAGGCATGGATACCTATGAAATGATCTCCGGTCACAGAAGACTACATGCTGCACAGCTGGCAGGACTTACTGCAATCCCTTCTATTATCAGAGAGATGACAGATGATGAAGCGGTAATCGCGATGGTGGATGCCAATATCCAGAGGGAGGAGTTACTGCCGAGTGAGAAGGCATTTGCTTATAAGATGAAGATGGATGCTATGAAACATCAAGGAGATAGGACAGATATAACTTCTGGTCAAAATGGCCAGAAGTCAGCTGGATCTGTATCGAGGGACTTATTGGCGGATCAAGTCGGTGAAAGTTCTAAACAGATTCAAAGATACATTCGTCTGACAGAATTGATTCCTGAGCTGCTTGAATATCTGGATTTAAAGAGAATCCAATTTACATCAGCAGTCGAGATTTCATATTTGGATAAAGAAATCCAAAAGTGGCTATTTGAGTATATAAGGGACAATGGCCTTGTGAAGCCGAAGCAGATTGCATTACTGAGAGAAGCATGCAAAACTGGAATTATGACAGAAGGTAAGCTGATTGCAATCTTGAATGACAGTCAGCCAGGCAGGACTCCAAGCACAAAGAATCTGATATCAGAGAAGAAACTGAGAAAGTATTTTCCGGCTGATTATACGGAAGAAGATATGAGAAGTGTCATTGTAGAACTTCTGGAGCAATGGAGTCAGGGAAAGGAGTCTGAGTAATATGGAATTCGATTATTACTATGGATCCCAGGCGGACCAATTCAGTTTCATAAGGATACCAAAGATGCTGCTGACAGAGGAAACATTTTCTTCATTAACACTGCAGTCCAAGATGCTGTATTCGGTACTTCTGGACCGCATGTCCTTATCTATGAAGAATGGCTGGTTCGATGAAGAAAACAGGGTGTACATCATCTATCAGATATCTGAGATTCAGTCAGATCTGGGATTTTCCAAAAGAAAGGCCATGGATTATCTGGTTGAGTTAGAAACATTTGGATTGGTTCAAAAGAAAAAGAGAGGATTCGGCCTACCAAGTATCATCTATGTAAAGAGCTTTCTGATTCAAAAAGACTATTCCGGAAGTATCGAAAGCGGAACTTCTGAAGGAAAACAGATACTTTCCAGAAGTACGGATTTTCGCACCTCTGATGCTATAAAATGCACCTCAAGAGGTAGCGGTTCCGACACCTCTGAGGTTACTGAATCGACACCTCTTGTGGTGTCAGAATCAGCACCTCTAAATAATAAGACTAATACAAAACATATTTACCAGAGTGATATTAAATCGAATCATATCTTATCTGCGGATGACGATGAGATAAGATGCGATACGGATCAGGTAGATACTATCAAATCTTATGAGAAAATCATTAAGGACAACATCGAGTACGATGCATTGCTTCAGGCAAATAGGTTTGATGAAGAACTGGTACAAGGGATTTTCGAACTGATCTTGGAAACAGTGGTAAGTCAGAGCGAGACAATTCTGATTGCCAGTGAAAAATATCCGGCAGCTCTGGTAAAGAGTAAATTCCTGAAGTTGAATTACATGCATATCGATTATGTGATCAGTTGCATGAAGAAGAATACGACGAGAGTCAAAAACATCAAGAAGTATTTACTGGCGACTCTGTTTAATGCACCGACGACCATGGAGGGGTACTACAGAGCTGAAGTAAATGCAGATATGCCACAATTTGCTGGATGAAAGGAGAAGTTATGAGAGTGATTTTATTTATCTTAAAACTCATTGGAAGAATTTTACTTATTCCGGTATGGCTTATCCTTGCTTTTATCGGAGTATGTGTCAGCGCAGTAGTTAATCTCTACTGCGTGGCAAAGGAACTTGTTGGTCTGCTTCTTGGAGCAATACTTGTGTGTACCTTCATCTGGTACCGCACCCAGTTCATGAACTATATCCTTTTGGGAGTTTCTGAATTCATGCTGGTAGGAGTATTGGCTGCAGGAGCATTTATCCTGGCACTTGTAACAGAAGCAAGAGACGGTGTAGGAAGATTTATTATCGGAGGTTGAGAAGATGGAAAAAGAAAAATATATTCAGTTACCACCAATTCCAGAAGAACTGGATGGAAATGTCGTTCGTTTGATTTGGGAATATACAAAACTTCCAAAGAAAGAACAGCAGTTTATTTATGAGCAGTATAAAGTATTAAGCGATGATTCCAGAAGTGAAAGTGATGTGGATGCTGTTTTAATTAAGCCAGATCATCCGGAAAAAATAGAGGAATTCGGAAATAATATGAAAGCTGTCATTGCAGAATTATTCCGAGAAGCGGTAGGATTAGCTCAATATGTTTACGAGGAATGTTTTGTAAATGGTAAAGATGTAGAAGAAATTTTGAGTGATGATCCCAGAAAGACGGAAGCTATTATTGCAACGTATATGCTGTTTTTGAATAATGGAAACGGAGATGTAGGGATGCCGTCATAATAATTTAATAACATATAATATTGTCATAGAAGAACTTTGAATTTATAAACAAGAAGACTACCCACAATCACCGGACAGTCTTTTTGTTATTGGACATGTTGTAGATTTTATTTACGACTGCGAGTACAATATATAGATAGATCAACATAGAGGAAATATCAAAATGAGGAGAAGCTATGCAGACAAGGCAGGAGGCAATACAATATTGCCATTCATTTCAAGATGTATATGAAGATTATCCTTTTCATGATGATAACTGGTGTGTTATGCGTCATAAGGGAAATAAGAAAACATTTGCGCTTATTTATGATAAAGATGGTTATGTATGGATAAATGTAAAATGTGATCCGGAATGGAGAGAGTTCTGGAGAAATACTTTTGAATCTGTTGTCCCGGCTTATCATATGAACAAAACACACTGGAATTCTATTATTCTGGATGATTCTGTTCCAGATAAAGATATCCGGCGTATGATTGGGGAAAGTTATGATCTGACGAAAGGAAAGAAAAATGAGGATATTAGTAGATGCGGATGCTTGTCCTGTAGTGTCCATCGTAGAAAAGACAGCAAAGAAATATGAAATTCCGGTTATTCTCTTATGTGATACAAACCATGTTTTATATTCAGATTACAGTGAAGTGATCACAGTGGGAGCCGGTGCCGATGCAGTGGACTTTAAACTGGTCAGCCTGTGCCAGAAGGGAGATATTGTTGTGACACAGGATTATGATGTAGCTGCAATGATTCTGGGAAAAGGTGCTTACGGTATTCATCAGAGCGGTAAATGGTATACAAATGAAAATATCGATCAGATGCTGATGGAACGTCATCTGGCGAAGAAGGCAAGAAATGCAAAGAAAAAGCATCATTTGAAGGGTCCGGCGAAGAGGACGGAGGAAGATGATAAAAGGTTTGAAGTATCGTTAGAGAGACTCATTGATTATATGACATAAGAGATAATATGACATGGAGGAATGAAAGATGGTAAAACCGATAATGAAAGATGTGTTCTTTCTGGGACAAAAGTCAGAACCTGCTACAAAGGCAGATCTGCAAGTTGGAAAGGATCTACAGGATACCTTACAGGCAAATCGTGCCGGGTGTGTGGGTATGGCTGCGAATATGATCGGTGTGAAAAAGAGAGTAATCATTGTAAATATGGGATTCGTAGATGTTGTGATGTTTAATCCGGTTCTTCTGAGCAAGGATACTCCATATGAAACAGAAGAAGGATGTCTGTCTCTTACCGGTGTGAGGAAAACAACACGATATGAAAATATTGAAGTGGAATATTATGATATGAATTGGAAAAGGCAGCGGCAGAAACTGAGTGGATGGCCGGCACAGATTTGTCAGCATGAACTGGATCATCTGGAAGGCATTTTAATTTAAGTTTTTGGAAATTACGGGAGTGATCGATTATGGCATCGGAACGAACCAATGAATTATACAAGGTTTTGCTGGACAGAGGATATCCCAAAGAGTTCTGTGCAGAGATTGCCTTTAAAAATATGAATACAGATTACACTGCCACCCGGATGCTTGGCTATTTGTACCGGGTAAGTGATCCTCGAATCGAGGATTTGGTGGATGAGATGCTTGCAATCTTAAGTGACAGGGATGCGATCATCCAGAAAAAAGAAATGGAACATGCCCAGGCTGTGATCAATGAGATTTACAGAAATGGGCTATAGGGAAAAAATCAATTTAAGGAATTTATCAAATCGTTAAGGAAAGAATCGAAGATGGTGCAAACGAAAAAGCAGCATTGAGACTTTTCAGTAACTGCCCTTTCGTTTGCATCAATTTCGATTTTTCCTGGTTGAACAAAGTGCG
>JAETOL010000029.1 GCA_021771755.1 Lachnospiraceae bacterium
GGCAAGCCCCTGACCCTATCCCCGATGGAGTACAAAATGCTGAACCTGTTCCGCAAAAATCCCCGGCAAGTGCTGACCCGTGGGCAGCTTTTGGAAAAGCTGTGGGATATAGACGAGAGGTTTGTGGACGAACACACCTTGACAACCTCCATCAGCCGGATTCGCAGCAAGATTGAATCCGACGGCGGCGCACCCTACATTAAGACTGTTTACGGCATGGGCTATCAATGGACGGGAGGCGAGGCAAAATGAAACTTAAAGACCTTTCAGTGAAGCGGCTGTTTGGCTGGGTAGCACTGGGACTTGTCCTCTCCATGTCTGGGATTACCATAGCCCTGTTTCTTGTGACAAAACAGATGGCGGTGCTGCTGACTGGTGGGGTACTGCTACTGTGCGCCCTTGTGGGGATTTTTGTACTGACGCAGGTGTTTGGAAAACGGCTGTCACAGTTTACCGCTGACCTGTGCCAGACTTTAGATCACATGATTGCCGGAAATGAAGCGCCAAAACGCCTGGAGGATGGCGAAACCCAGCTTGCCAGGATCGGCCACCGGCTGGCAAGGCTCTATCAGATTATGCAGGAGAACCGCCGCCGGGTGGACGAGGAACGGCAGGAGTTACAGACCCTTGTATCCGATATTTCCCATCAGGTGAAAACGCCGGTAAGCAATCTGAAAATGGCGACGGACACGCTATTGGAAAATCCTATGACCGAGGCGGAGCGTACCGATTTTATCGAGGGAATCCGCAGCCAGACGGATAAGCTGGACTTTCTCTTTCAAGCCCTTGTGAAAACTTCCCGGCTGGAAACGGGCGTAATCCAGTTGGATAAGAAACCGGGCCGCCTCTTTGATACTGTGGCGCAGGCCATGAGTGGGATCGTGTATGCAGCAGAGAAAAAGGAAATTATCGTGGCCGTAGACTGCCCGGAGGATTTGACGGTTTACCATGACAGCAAGTGGACATCTGAAGCCCTTTTTAATCTGCTGGACAATGCGGTAAAGTACACCCCGGCAGGCGGGGAAATCACGGTGTCGGCGGTGCTGTGGGAAATGTATGTGGAGATCAAAGTGGCCGACACTGGCAAGGGTATTTCCGAAAGCAATCAGGCCGCTATTTTCCGACGCTTTTATCGTGAGGAAGAAGTACACGAACAGCAGGGCGTGGGTATAGGCCTGTATCTGGCCCGCGAGATTGTAACGCGGCAGGGCGGCTATATCAAAGTGGTTTCGGAGCCGGGCAAGGGTTCGGAATTTTCCATTATGCTACCTACAAAATAGAACGCGGCGGACGGCCATTTCCGGCTGCCCGCCGTAAATTTTTTTGAAATGTCCGAGCCTTGTAACAATTCACCCCGATTTTCATTATAATTTTTTGGCCGCTGTAACATTTCGCGGACATTTGGGTTTTACAATACCCTTATCAAATATGGAGGTGATACGCCTATGACATGGCCTTTTGAAAATGACACCAGCGTCATTGTAAAGAAATTAGCAAAACGCAATGTATCTTCAAATCGTATTTTTTGCTTTTTTAATGTTTTGACCATTGCGCTGGCAATTAGTTTGATTGTGGGAATCTCCTTATTCCAACAAGGCAGCAAAATTAGTGAACAAAAGATTTTGAATCAAATGCAGCAAGCTACCATCGGGGGGCTTACAGCAGAACAGATAGAAGTTCTGAAAAAAGAACCTGATCTTGAAGATATTGTACCCTATAAGCATAGTGATAGTTTTCTGATGGATGGGATCAAATTTGAAGCGGTTTATATGCCGACTGGTTTTGGAATTATAAAATCCTATGAATTAGTCAGTGGAACCTGTCCAGAACAGTACAATGAAATTGCAATTGATAAAAATGTTCAATTAGAACTGGGGTATCAGCTAAATTTAGGAGATACCATCACTTTACCAACGGCGGGGAGTAAAACAGAGGATTTCATCATTACTGGTTTTACTGATAATGTGGAAACAGGAACATTTTACTTTTATGTATCCCCAGCGTATGCAGAACAGGGCGTGTTATTATCTGATATTCCATATAGTGCCTTGATTCGTGTAAATGGCGCCACAGAAATGGGACTTATTGATTTTGAGAATACAGTATATCGTCTGGCTTTATCCCAAGACATAAGCAGGAACCAACTTTATTTTAATAGCAAATTCTGTTCCTCACTTATTAGTGGATCAGGAATGGGAGGTGTTCTTTTAGCTACTCTTTTTATTGCATTTTCAAGCGGAATTGTCATATACAGTGTGTTCTACCTTTCGGTATCAAATCAAGTGTCGCAGATTGGACAGCTCAAAACTATTGGCATGACAGAAAAACAGATTAAGCGGATGATTCGTAAAGAGGGGTATCGTTTCTGCCTGTTCGGAATACCTGCCGGTATTACAGTAGGTATCATATTTGCATATTTATTAGAGCCGAATGGAATAACGATTATCAATGCCATAGCCACAAGTATTTTTGCAATAATATTAGGTATTATCATCGTACAAATTTCCGTATACAAGCCCGCACAAATAGCTTCAAATATTTCCCCTATTGAAGCAACAAAATATGTTGGAAACGATCCAGAACTAAAAGAAAGTAGAGTGCGCAACAGGAAAAATCATATTCGTCTCTCACCGTATTCTTTAGCCGTATTGAGCGAAAAGCAGAATCGAAAAAAACACAATCTGACGATTGCCTCGCTTGCAATCGGCGGGATTTTATTTATGGTTGGAGCCACTTTTATATCATCATGGAATCCAGATTCCTTTGCAAGAATGGGGAATTTGGAAGATGGAGAATATTATATTACGATTAACCACAATACATTAGTTAACCCCAAACCGTATGGTATTTCGGAGTATCAAGTTGATACGCCTTTTTCACAGGAACTCATGGAAGAATTGCAACAAATCCCGGAAGTTAAAGAGATTTATGCTACGGAGAGAACCGCAGCCATTATTGAGTATCACGATGAACAATTAGAAATTCCCATTATTCCGATTACGCCTGATAATCAGGAGGAAATTTTGAAAACGCTTCCTGCTGACTGGACATACGAAACATTGGTGGAACAAGACGCTATGGTTATATTAGGAACAAGCGTACAGAAAGAAGTCTATCATACTTGCCCGTCAATAGGAGAAAAAGTGACATTACGATGGTTCGATGGAACTGAACACAGCATAGATATTTTGATTGCCGGTACTTCCGAAAAAAGTATGAATGAGGGCTTTTATCTTCCAAAAGAAACCATAGAAAAGTTGTGGGGAGATATGGATTTAACAGCTTCCTTAACTTTGTCCGTACCTGAATATGAAAAAGTGGGTAAATCAGTAGAAAGCAAATTAAATGAAATACTGTCCCGACACCCTGATTTGGTAATGGAAACCTTACAAGAGGTAAAAGCATCTTCGGCAAATACGATTCATAATACCAGCGTACAAGTTTATGGGGTATCTGCCTTTGTCATTATGTTTAGCATTTTTAATCTGACAAACACCTTGATTAGTCGTATCAGTACAAGGAGAAAAGAATTTGGAATATTGGAGTCTATCGGTATGACAAAAAAACAGATAAAGAAAATGCTGCTGCATGAAAGTGTCTTACTGATTATTCCATGCTTGATTATTACGGTTGTGGCAGGAACCTTGATGGGTTATTTGTTAGTACGGATATTGTCTGCGAATGGATTAACTTATTTTCAATATGCTTTTCCTTTTATTCCATTACTGATTTACGGTGTCTGCTTAATAATAACACCTATTATAATTTCTGCTATCTGTCTAAAAATTCAATGCAGAAATTCGTTGGTGGAACGGATCAAAATGGCAGACTGATTTTGAAATGTCCGAGCATTGTAACATTTCACCCCGATTTTCAATGAAATTTTTTGGCCGCTGTAACATTTCGCGGACATTTGGGCTTTACAATGACCTTATCAACAAAAGTGAGGAGGCGACGCAATGGAACTGCCCCCGACATTGATTTTGAATCTGGCGCTGCTGATCGTCCCGCCCGTTGTCCTCGTGCTGGTGTTCCGGCAATGGCTGGCCCGGCACATCCGCTGGACGGTTGCCTTGACTGCTCTCTGTGATGTTCTCCTGTTTTGGGATGAACTGTTCTACTATGAGAGCTTCGGCCTATTGAATTTTATGAGCATTTTACAGACTATCGACCTGAAAAAGTATTACGGCACAGAGCCGAATATCACCCGCGCCCTTGACGGCGTGAACTTCTCCGTGGAGGACGGCGAATTTGTGGCCGTTGTGGGAACCTCCGGCAGCGGCAAATCCACCCTGCTTCACATGATGGGCGGGCTGGACACCCCTACTTCTGGCAATGTGATTGTCCGGGACAAAGAACTGTCGAAAATGAACGACGAACAGCTTACCATCTTCCGTCGCCGCAACATCGGCTTTATCTTCCAAAACTACAATCTTGTTCCGATCCTGAATGTATATGAGAACATTGTCCTGCCGGTGGAACTGGATGGGGACACGGTGGATCAGAAGTTTTTGGACGATATCGTTCACCTGCTGGGGCTGGAAGATAAACTGAAAAATATGCCGAACAATCTTTCCGGCGGCCAGCAGCAGCGTGTGGCTATACTATTTTGACGATTGCACTTGCAAGTGCATTATTATCTACGATTGTCCTTTATGGGTTTGGAGTGCCACAGGAAACACAAAATCTCAACAAAAAAACAGCACAGATTGTATATCACGCTATTTCTGAACAACAGGGACAGGAACTATACAAGCAAGAAGAAATTGCGTGGGTTGGGGAATTTTTTAACGCCTTTTCTGAACAGGTAAATCATTCAACCGTTAATTTTACTTATGCGAATGCAGATATGCTAAAATCGCAAAGTATGCCCTATTCGGGAGATTTACCAACTGCGGAGGATGAAATTGTAGTACAGGAATCTTTTTTGGATAGTTTGGGCTATTCAAATGAATTGGGACAGACAATTCAAATCCCCTTTTCTGACGGGACTACCCATGATTTCAAACTAACGGGGATCTTAAATGTGAAAACTGGCGACATTGGACGCTATACAGCCATTATATCAAAAGAACTGACAGAGCAGCAGTATGGAAATAATATCGTGATGGATTATTATATTGGCTTAAAGAACGCCCCAAATATGAGCGAAGAAGAAGCCACCAGCTATGCAAACACCCTTGCACAGCAATTAAAAATCCCCGATGATAATGTTATCGTCCGTTCCACATATTTCAACTTAAAGGACGAAAATCGAGGAAGCGATATGCTGTTCTATTTCTTGATCGGCTTTATAACTTTCGTTGGTTCCGGCATTGTTATCTATTCGATTTTTTATATTTCAGTAGCAAGCAGTATCCGTAACTATGGACAGCTTCGCACAATCGGAACAACAAAACGACAGATCAAGAAGATGGTTTACCGAGAGGGAAAATCACTTGCCGCCATTGCTATTCCTATTGGTTTGGTTATTGGAAATGTGATTGGGTACTTTTTAGTTCCCGCCGGTTGGTACTGGCTGACTACTTTATGTGTGACGGTTGGGGTTGGACTTTTTGCTTTTATTATTGTGATGATTTCCATTCGTACACCTGTAAAAAAAGCTGCGGCAGTATCTCCGATGGAGGCTTTGCGATATTCCGATTATAAAGGGACGATTAAAGAAAGTTCCGTGTTGCACCGTAAGATAACCCCTGCTTCACTTGCTAAAATGAATCTGTCCAGACAAAAGGCAAAATCCATTTTAACAATACTTTCTCTTTCACTTGGCGGAGTATTGGTTGTACTGATTTCGACAATATTAGTTTCTTATGATGGTGTTTCAGAGGCAAGAGGCAGGGATTTCCCTGTCGGTGAATTTAATATTAAACTTAACGCGAATCAATCCTTTGATACTGCACATATTTCTTTAACCAAATTGCAGCAAGAAAATCTATATAATGATGATTTTGAAAAAGCAATCGAATCCATTGATGGTGCTACCGAAACAGTGCGTTGGTATTATACGGACGCAGAATATAGCGTAAATGGTAATTCTGGAAAATGGATTCAGGGCTTTCGCCGAGATGAGCAGCAGAATTTGGAGAAAGAACGAATTGCGGGAACGATTGATTATGATGAACTGATTGCGGGCAATGGAATTGTCTTGCTTCAAGAGCGTGCCGATCTCTATGATATAGAGGCTGCGTTAGGCGATACCGTTGAAGTGAACTATGAAACCGAATCTGGCCAAATTTACACAAAAGCCTATACGGTCATGGGCATTGTAAACGAATATGCTTACTCTGGCTTTCCAAAATGCTTTGCACTCCCAGAACAGCTTATGAATGAAGCGACCGGGATAGATTGCACAGGCACTATTTCCGTAATTACAGACACAGATAAATTCGATACGGTTGAAACTGCATTAAATCAGCTAATAGACGGAAATGGCGATTTGGTTATGGACACCATAGCGGAGAGCATAACTTATTATAGCAGGAATCAACAACTTCCCTTTGGAGCATTGTTGATAGTAGCTATTATTGTTGTGTGCTTTTCCCTAATCAACCTTGTTAATACGACAATCACGAACTTTCTGTCTCGGAGGCAGGAAATTGGAATGTTACAGGCGATTGGTTTGAGTAAAAAGCAACTTATCAAAATGCTGTATTATGAAGGATTGATTTATTCAGTCTTTGCTACGCTTGTAACATTGATTTTGGGAACTGGATTTGGTTTCCTCTCCGTACAAGTTGTGAAAACGATAAATCCCTATTTCTATTATTCATTCCCGTGGCCGGTCGTATTGATATATTTAGCAATACTATTGATTGTGCAATTTATCTTGATTTCCTATACAACTGGAAGTTTGAAAAAGCAATCTCTTGTTGAGCAAATCAGAGCGATGGAATGACCTTTTGAGATTAGTGGGGTGGCATATGCTGCCCCGTTTTTCTCCCATTTCTCAAAGATTTTTTGAAATGTCCGAGCGTTGTAACATTTCGCCCTGGTTTTCAATGTGATTTTTTGATGGCTGTAACATTTCGCGGACATTTGGGTTTTACAATGGCCTTATCAACAGGCAGGCAGCCTTGAAAGGAGTTTTGAATATGCGCGTTTTACAGACGATTGACCTGAAAAAGTATTACGGCACGGAGCCGAACATCACCCGCGCCCTGGATGGCGTGAACTTCTCTGTGGAGGACGGCGAGTTTGTGGCCGTGGTAGGAACCTCCGGCAGCGGCAAGTCTACGCTGCTTCACATGATGGGCGGGCTGGACACTCCCACCAGCGGAACCGTGATCGTCCGGGGCGAAGAACTGGCAAAGAAAAACGATGAACAGCTTACTATCTTCCGCCGCCGCAACATTGGTTTTATCTTCCAGAACTATAACCTTGTCCCGATCCTGAATGTGTATGAAAACATCGTCCTGCCGGTGGAGCTGGACGGGGACACGGTGGATCAGAAGTTTTTGGACGATATCGTTCACCTGCTGGGGCTGGAAGATAAACTGAAAAATATGCCGAACAATCTTTCCGGCGGCCAGCAGCAGCGTGTGGCTATTACGAGGCGGTGTTCACCGGTATTGACGAATCCGATGTGATAGCCCTGAAAGACCTGCCGGAGCTGGCCCGTGTGGGTGAATACTACTTGTTGGGCCAAGAGCATTCCTCCCAGGGATACAACGCGTCCTATGTGTACTGCGACAGCGACATGATGTATATTGCCCGTGGGCAGATGGAGCTGACTGAAGGAAGACTCCCGGAGCGGGTGGATGAAATCGCGGCCAGCACATATTTCCTCACTGCTTACGGCTCCAATGCCAAAATCGGGGATACCGTCCGCCTGGACACCGAGAGTTTTCACGGAGACTATACCGTGACGGGTGCTCTGTCCGGCATGGGAGAGCAGGAGACCAACACCTGCGTCTTTGTTGTCTCCAAAGCGGCATTGACGGAATGGAACGGTTTTGACCCGGCCGGGTACCGTGCCTATGTGCATTTCCAAAATGACCGGCAGATGGATCAGGAAACTGTCACCGCCCGCTGCCGGGAGCTTGCTGAGCAGTACGGCCTGCCCCCTGCGGGAATGAACAGCAGCTATTTTTCTTACTACTCCAGATCCATGGACTTCGCCACCGTTGGCGCAATCGCGGCCCTGGCGCTGGCGGGCGGGTATGTGGTTATACAGAGTATGTTCCGGATCTCCATCCAAGACAAAATACGGAGCTATGGACAGCTCCGCACCATCGGCACGACACCCAGACAGCTCCGGCGCATTGTGAAAAAAGAGAGCCGGAGGCTTGCCGGTATCGGAATTCTGCTTGGCGTTCTTTTGGGCGTTGGTGGCGGACTGCTCCTGTTTCCCAAAGGCTTTCATGGGGGCTACTATGGGATTGCTGTCCTCCTGAGCACTGCGGCCTGCTGGATGATGGTGTCTATCTCCGTCCGCAGGCCGGTGAAAATCGCGGCCGGTATTTCACCGCTTGAGGCAGTACGTTTTGGGGCGGAACAGGAAAAGGTACGGGGTAGAGAAAAACATATCAGGCTTACCCCATTCTCTATGGGTCTGGTAAACTTTCAGCGCGACCACAAAAAGGCGGTGAGCATCGTGGCCTCCCTGAGTCTGGGCGGGATCCTCCTTTTGATTGTATCCTCCACCCTCCTGACCAGATCACCGGAGCAGGCGGCAAGGCTCTTTTTCCCGGATGGGGACTATAAAATCTATATGTCTTCCGAACAGCCGGAGGAAGAAATCATGGCTGCCGGCAATCCGCTGGACGAGGAACTGCGGCGGGAAATCCTGACGCTGGACGGTGTGACGGACGTGCTGACCACTCGCCGGTCCATCCATGCAAGGTTTGGCACCTCCACAAATGCTTCGGCGGGCATGTGCGATATGCTGACCGATGCTAACTTTGCACTGGTGGAATCCACATTGGTATCCGGTGCCATGCCAACGAACTCCCACAGCGTTCTTTTGGACGTGAGCAACCATAAATATTACGAGGATATGGATGTCGGCGCGGTGATTGAATTGTCTTTAGGCCAGCGGACCGCAACGGTAACCATATCTGGCCTGTTTGACTCGCACAAGATCATGAATGGGCATGGTGCGCGTGCCATGGATGCAGCGGTTCTGTTCACGCCGGAAGAACTGTTCCTGGAACTCTATCCGGAAATCAAGAGTTTTGATTACTCCTGGAGCGTTGTCAGCGATCCCGCAAAGGCGGAGCAGGTAGAGAGCGGCCTTCAGGAGCTTCTGTCCAGCCGCAGCAACCTTGGACTGGACACCATCGGCACGCATATCGAGTATGAGAAAATGCAGAGTTCCATCATCTTCGGCGGGATGCAGACCCTCTCCTGGCTGATCTTCCTGTTTGGCGTTGTTAACCTGATCAATACGACACTTTCCAATCAGGTGTCAAGGAAGCGGGAAAACAGTATCTTGCGTTCTGTTGGCTTGACTGAGAAGCAGCTATGCCGGATGAATATCATCGAGGGGATGTGCTATGCTTTTTTTGCGACTTTGGCTGTCCTGACTGTGGGGCTTCCGCTTTCAATCGTAATATGTGCGGAAGTCAGTAAGAAATCTTTTGCCGGGACCGTCATCCCGTATCAGTTTCCTTTTTTGGAAATGGGTCTGTTCCTTTTTGTATTGTTTGGCATGGAGATAATCCTGTCCGTATGGATGGCGCGCAGGCAGAAAAAGCAGTCTTTGGTGGAGCAGATGCGGGCGCAGGGATAAAATTACCCTTAGTAAGGAAGAGTCCATATAACTGTTCAGACAGGTCAGTGTATTTATTGAACAGATCCGCCTGAATGGTTAACATTCCACAGCAGTCAGAAAACATTTCACAGCAACAGAATTGCTCTGATATTACAGGCTGACTATAATAAAATGAATGCCTGATGAAGAGGAGGTGGTAGATTGATCCATATAGCAATCTGTGATGATGAAAAATACATATCCGACAATATAAAAGCTTTTGCCTCTGATTTTTTCCGTAAAAAGAACAGAGAAATCCATCTCCGCACATTTTCAAGCGGCGAAGATCTGCTGGGCTATGACGGGCAGATCGACATCCTGTTTCTGGATATCCAGATGAAGGGCATGGACGGAATTGAGACGGCAAAGCAGCTCCGGGCAGGCAAGTTCCGGGGATTCCTGGTCTTCATCACGGTACTGCGGGAGATGGTCTTCCAGTCTTTTGAGGTGCAGGCTTACGATTACCTGGTCAAGCCGGTTGAGGAAACCCAGTTTGAGAAGACAATGGAGCGCCTCTACGCTTCCATGTGCAGCGCCAGCGAAGACAGCCTGCTTGTGCAGAAGGGGTATGAAGGGCGTATCATCCAAAAGGATGAGATTGTTTTCTGTGAGATCATAGACCGGAAAATCTATCTGAACCTGGTTTCCGGGGAGGTTCTTGATTATTATGAGCGGATTGAAAATCTGGAAACGAAGCTGGGTGGCCGTTTTTTCCGGTGCCACAGGAGCTACCTTATCAATCTGAAGCATTTAAAAGGCTATAAGAACGGAACCGCATATATGGATAGCGGCAGGGAGGTTCCCGTATCAAGGCTGCGGAGCAAGGAGTTTTCCGGTGTTGTTCTGCAGTATATGAAAAATATGTAAGATAGCGGGAGCACAAAGTGCGGAACAATCCGTAGTATCTTAAGGAAAGGTTCCATATGGGGGTGGATAGAATGAATGTGTGTTATGATTTTTTTGTTATAGATATTATGGGGGTGATCGAGATGCCCCTCCTGTTTTATTTCCTGGTAAAAATCCTGAAAAAGAAACTTTTGCCCCCTTTCTATTTCCTGTTTACGGTATGTGCGGTGATTATCAGTGATTTTCTTCCGATCGGTACAATCATGGGATTTATGGCACTTGTCTTTCTGCTTACGGTATGCGGGGCTTTTGTCTGTCATGCGGATGTTAAATCCTCCCTTTTGTATGCGGCTTTGACGATGGAAATCGCGTTGTTATGCAATGACATTGCACGATCTCTGACGAGCCTTGCAGCCCCATTCCTGCCTGCCGCGTTCCATGATATGACTGGTATTGCATTTATGCTGGTCAGCCAGGCGGCAGCACTTTTGCTGACCGGCATCTGCTATTATGTGGTGTACCGTTACTTTGCCGATTACAGTACGGCGGAAATGCAACAGATGTTTCTGGTTTTCATTCCCATTCTGATGATATTTATTATGAGCAGATACGTTAATACGATGGAATTTGACTTCTGGTATGCGCTTGGGAAGGATGAAGAAACTTTTGAGTATCTGTTCAGCCACTGGCAGTTGCTTGCCATGAATCTTCTGGGACTTGCCAGTCTGTTCTGCATCCTGTTTTTCTTTAAGAAACTACAGCAGAATTTCCGGCTCGGCACAGAATTGTCACTACTGGAACAGGAAGAACATTCCTTAAATCAATATGTGGAGGAAGCGAAGGCCCGCTATGACAGGACAAAATCATTCCGCCATGATATCAGGAACCATATCGCAGTGATAAAAGACCTTTTGCGAAGCGGAAAACTGGAGGAGGCGGTAAGCTATACGGAAGATTTGGACGATATGGCGGAAAAAATGTCATTCCCTGTAAGCACCAATAACCCGGTGGTGGATATCCTGGCAGGAAACAAACTGGGGATTGCAAAAAGCATGGGGATTGATGTGGACTGTTCCCTTCTTCTGCCATATCCCTGCGGCCTGCGGGACATTGATATCTGTATAGTCCTGTCAAATGCGCTGGATAATGCGATTCAGGCATGTAAGAGCCTGGATGCCGGCATCGAAAAACAAATCCATGTGTCCGGGCGTGTCCAGGGAGATTTTCTTATGATAGAAACTCGAAACAGTTTCTGTGGGAAAGGCGTGTTCAAAAAGGGGACAGGTTTGTCAAATGTAAAAAAGGTGGCTGAAAAATATAACGGTGCCATGAGCATAGAGATACGGGAAAATGTATTTATCCTTCATGTGCTGCTGGTCATCCCATAGCATCCAGACATCCGGGTATTCTAAGTTTCGACTTTATTTCAGGCGAAGTTTAGAATACCCGGACATTTCACATCATTCAGAAAACCGTCTGCGGCAAATAGGTTGTTTCACTGTTTTGGGAATGATAAAATTAAAATCTGAAGGAAAGCAACATAAAAAGAAAATCAACATTAAAAAAGGAAAAAATGAGAATGAGCAAATACAACACTTTATGGGAATATGTACAGAAAACCGGAAAGGAATCTTTTGTGTTGACCTTTGATGAAATTCAGAATATCGCAGGAATACCCATCGACCATTCTTTTCTGAAATACAAAAAGGAATTGACGGATTACGGTTATCAGGTCGGAAAAATATCCATGAAAGAGCAGACGGTATGCTTTCATAAGGCTGACTGACAAACTGCATTATCAAATTCTTGAGGAGACAGGAGCAAGTCAACCAAGACACACCCATGCTGCCTCCGAGCAAATCTGGTATGCTACACATGGTACGGGAAAGCTTTTACTGGTAGGTGATCAGGAAAAGGAATTTAAAGCTGGCGATGTGGTTCGATTTGCAGAAGAAGAGGTCCATGGATTAGTAAATGATGGTAATACGGAATTTGTATATATTTCGGTAACAACGCCGCCTGTTAATTTTGGATATGCATATAAGGAGAAGCGATAGATTCCTGCTAAGATGCTAAGTTATAACAGCCAGACTGGTAAAGGATTAGTGTGGGCAGCAGATTTGGAAGATACGATGTACTGTTTACCAATGATACTATGACTGGATGCTGGAACTGTTTGCTTAGGATTGATAGTTACATTTATTTTTTGCAAAGATACGCAGTTTAGATTGTGAGAAGCAGCATTGTATGAAAGGAATACGAAAAGTAATTGTTTGAGCAAGTCGGGATTTTGGGAGTGATTAAAATGGAAAAATTTGAAAAAACATTTGATAATGCTGCGGTGGATTATGATAAAAGTCGTCCAATGTATGTAAAAGAGATATATGAAGACATACTTAATTATAAGCAAGTAAATCAGGATAGCCATGTACTCGAAATTGGCATGGGAACAGGAAAAGCAGCTCAGCCAATTCTCGATACACATTGCCATTTTGTTGGAATTGAACCGGGAGAGGAACTTGCGGCATTGGCAAAAGAGAAATTTCAGAAATATACAAATTTTTCACTATATCGTCAGACTTTGCAGGATTATATATGTGAAGATAATTCTTTTGATTTAATATATGCGGCTACTGCATTTCACTGGATTCCAGAAGAATATGGATACAGGAGAGTTTATAATCTGCTGAAAAGCGGCGGTGTATTCGCTCGTTTTGCCTATCACGCTGGCCCCGATAAAGGACGCAAAGCATTGACGGATGAAATAGATGAACTATATCGAAAATATATGCCTCGAGAAAGCCAGCCCACCGAATTTAGTAATGCGGATGCAAAAAGGATGGCCAATAAGGCACTTACATACGGATTTGTTGATGTGAGATATATGCTGTATCATACAATAAAGAATTTTACAGCCGGGGAATATATGTCGTTGCTGAAAACATACCCGGACCACATGAAGCTGGAAGCAACCGCCCGTAAGAAACTATTTGAGGGAATTTTTAAGGCCATAGAGGACAACGGCGGAACCATGACAGTGTATTATACGATGGATCTGGAATTAGCAAAAAAATAAATTCCGATTTACAGGGGTAAATACTTATGAAAAACATTAAAAAAAGGAGGCCGGTATTAAGCTGCGTAATACTATTTGTGATATGTGGATTAGCCAGAATGATAGAATATTTTGTAATAAAGACGGACGAAACCATCATTGCGGAAAATTTTTTGCACAAAGCTTTTGGAATTGCCGTTTTAGCGATTGTCCTTCATTCTCGTGGCAATACCTGGAAAAACATCGGATTTATAAAGGGCAAAACGGTATCTGATATTCTGAAAGGTTTTCTGTTGGGAGGCTGCTGCTTCCTTGTGGCCTATTCCATAGAATGCCTGATGCTTTACCAAACCAATCAGAATGTATCATTTGCCTTTTATATCAGTGGGTTTACGTTAAATGGAGAAGCGATAAGGCATGACGGTTTTCTTTTCCTGCTTTTATGTATTGTATTGAATATCATAAATGTATGGATGGAGGAAGGCGTATTCCGTGGCTTATTTATGAAAATCCTTACTGAAAAGCTATCCTTTATCCGTGCCGTATTTCTTATCGCTTTTTTGTTTGGAGTCTGGCATTGGGTTATGCCGCTTAGAGATTATGTGCAGGGGAATATATCGCTGGTGGGTTCCCTGATAATGGGTATTGGTTATATTATATTGGCTGGGATTATGAGTATAAAATGGTCGCTCCTATATAAAATGACAGGGGCATTGTGGATGGGACTTGGCGACCATTTGTTTAATAATGTTATCGTAACGAATTTGTTGCATGTAATCTCAAATGGTGAAGCGGACAATATGCAGATTATACGAATTATGATTGGACAGATGTTATCTTTTTCTATTATCACGATATGCTATAGGAAAATATGGAAGACCGCCAGATGTGGAAAAGGTGAAGATCAATTTATGAAAGAATTTAGCAATTTTATCAGCAAGTAGCAGTAATGAAAATCTGAAGCTATTGAGGAGGCATAATGTATGAGAAAAATTTGGGATAATTGGTTAAAGGAGAGTGTTTATATATACTGCATTATTTATACGATAGTAACAATTTTAAACAGTGTATTATATTTAATTCAGGGGTATAGAGATGACCCAAGTGGAAACTGGCACGAATTAACTCGTGCAGTGATTGTTTTGATAGGTGTTACAGCGTATGAAATGGCAACCAAGATGCCTATAAAAAATATATTTTTGCGTTCGATTGTGGTGTATATTCCGACGATGGGATTAGCCTTTGGGTTCATATGGTTAAATCAATTTATTGAGCCTTTGGCGAAAAGTGCATATAAGGATATTTTTATAAATTACACTTCATTATTTGTAATAGTAAGTATAGTTGCGATTATAAGAAATAACATAAAGCAGAAAAGAAACAGAAAGAAATAAGAGCAAGAAAAAGCAATACAGGGAAAACTTATAAAGAAAATAGGTGTTTGTGCAAGACTTTTATGTTACAAGGAGCAATTATGAGGGCAAGATACAAAAATAAGTTGAAAATTCCATTATGGGTTTCTGTCGTATATGTCTTGTCGTTTATATGCTATGTTCCTGCACTGTTAGAACAGAACGGAATTGTCATCCCCAATGGATTATTACTTTTAAAATACTTATATGTGTGCATTCCGGCTATAGCTGCTATTTTTCTGCTGATTTGTGAGCAAAACGTTAAGGCATACATTGTGCAGATGTTTTCAGGGAAAATAACTATCAAATATATTTTGATATGGGCTATATGTATGGTTGCGGGAATACTTATTTCTTATTGCTATTCGCTTATAATTGGAGTAGATGTGTTTAAAAATATATATGTGACAATAACAACACTATTAATGAGCTGTTTATACCTGCTAATAACAGCGTTTGTTGAAGAAATAGCATGGCGAGGATTTCTGCTTGAACGACTTTCTTTTCATAAAAAAATTTATAACGTTATATTTGTTGGTATTGTTTGGGCAGTATGGCATATGCCTATGTGGATAATCAGAAATGCATTGGGTGTTGAGCAAATTATTTATCTTTGTATATGGACATTCCTTATTTCTGTTGTTTTGGGAATAACCTATTATCAATGCAGAAATATACTACTTATTGCTATTCTACACGCAACTTTTAATATCTGCTATTTGGCACCAATGCAGTATAACATTGTTGTATTAGCAATTGTAATCTCTATTGGTACACTACTCAAAAAGCAAAAGGATTTTGTAAAATGTTTTTTTACTCGATAACTCGGGATTGTTAGGGAGGAAAAACAAATGGAATATATACAGGTGACGAAAGACAATATCGAAAAGGAACATATTTGCTGTGCGATTTCTAACAACAGGGATATTCAGGTATCTTCCAAGAAAGAGTGGATGATGAAATGCTTTGATGATGGGCTTGTTTTTTTGAAAAGCAGCGAGCGTGGAAAATGCTTCATTGAGTATATTCCATCGGAAAACGCATGGGTTCCCATCATTGCAGAAAATTATATGTATATTGACTGTTTTTGGGTATCGGGTTCCTTCAAAGGGCATGGCTATTCAAATGATTTGTTAAACAGGTGTATTGAGGATAGCAAGGCAAAAGGAAAATCAGGGCTTTGTATTCTTTCCTCTGCGAAAAAGAAGCCATTTCTTTCTGACCCTAAGCATTTGCTTTATAAGGGATTTAGAGTTGCAGATACATCGGATGCGGGAATCAATCTGATGTATCTTGCATTTGATGAAGAAGCAGCGATTCCGAAATTTACAGAAGCAGCCAGGCATCCGCATATTGAAGAACAGGGGTATGTTTTATATTATACGAACCAGTGTCCGTTTAATGGCAAGTATGTTCCGATCATTGAACGGACGGCGGCAGAAAACAATATTCCATTCAAGGCGATCCGGATTGAAACAAAAGAACAGGCACAGTCAGCGCCAAGTCCTTGTACCTCTTATGCAATGTTTTATAATGGTGAGTTCTTAACAAACGAACAATTCAATGATAGAAAGTTTTTAAAACAATGCAAAAAGATTTAAACATGCCGAAATGCAGAGTGGATGATAAGGAGTAATAAAATTTTGGAGGGCAACTATGAAAAAGAAACTGTTGATCGTTATAACGGGTATCATACTGCTGGGAGCCGCATGTATTTGGTTCTTCATAAAAAATAAGCCTGATGAGCAAATAATTATTGAACGCTTGAACGAAGCGGTATCTCATTATACGGATATGAACATAAAAGACGATGGGGCGTATTCGCTTAAAGTCTCTGATGCGCAAATACTGGTAACGACATATATGCCTGAATATATCATCTATGGGGTTTCTATAGATGAGTATACTGCCCGGCCGGGCCAAATAGATGAAACATTAACAACAGAAAAGGAACAGGATCTGCCAATCTGTAGTTATAACAATGTGTTGCTTTATGATGAAAAAGCAGACAGATTTTATAATGTGAAATTCGAGGAGAAAGGCAGACCGGTAATCCCCAATTTTACAGAAGCAAAAGAATTGGCTTATGAACTTGAACTGCCAGACATTGATGCAGTAGAAGAGATTTCCCTCAAAAAGAATTCTGATAGTCCAATCGTGATAAACAGCAAAGATGATGTGGAAAAAATATTGGAAATTTTAGAAGGGACAAAACCTACCACAAAAAGCGGTGAAACAGGTACGCCCGTCCGTGTGGAAAACATTATCAATGCAGACTTTATCGGGAACGGAGACGTGATATGCAGGTTATTTATCTATAAAGATGAGGGAGAATATTTTATCGAGCAGACGGACAACGGAGTATATACGTTTTCCAAAGAAGCGTATGATCGGATAGATCACTATATTCCGTATATCAATTATGAACCGTAAGAGGTGAAGTGAAGGAGGAAAAAAGAATGCGTCATATTTATATTCGTGGAATCATTGGACTGATTTGGCTGATTGCGGCCATTGTATGCGGGGTATCCGGAAATTTCCCGATGGCAGGCCTTTATCTGGTTTTAGCAGGTGCATTCCTGTATTCCGCATATGCGGCATGGAAAAAAGAAAAGAACGGCAAAGGGGGCAGGTAATATGGGACAGGCGCTCCTGACTGTGGAAAACCTGAGCGCATGGTACAATAACGAGAAAATGGTACTTTCGGATTTTTCCTTTGAACTGGCTGAACATGAAGTGGCAGGATTGATCGGGCTGAACGGGGCCGGGAAAACCACATTTCTGAAGGTGCTTTCCGGGCTGCACCCTGCCTTCCGCTCAGACGGTATCTGCTTTTGCGGTTCCCCTGTGGATTTCAGAAAGCAGGATTTTAAACTCTGCCGTTATACGGTGTTTGCCGAGGACAATTCTTTTTCGTATTTTACTTTCTGGGAATACCTGGCCTATGTATGCAGCGCTTATGGGAAGGTGGTTCCGGATGCATCGGAGTTGATACGGGGTTTTCATTTTGAAGCATATACGGATACCCTGCTGCGGGAGCTGTCAACCGGAAACCGGAAAAAAGCATTTTTGATTACAGCTTTTGCACTGAAACCCAGACTGCTTCTTTTGGACGAGCCGGTGAACGGGTTGGATTTTCAGAGTACGGAATACCTGTACCGGCAGATTTTGGGGTATAAGGAGCATGGAACTGTTCTGTTTTCCTCCCACATCCTGGAGAGCATCACGCTGACTTCTGACCGGGTATTTGTCCTGGAGGATGGAAAAATCCGGCAGACATTTGAACACGGACAGATCAATGCCGCAGATATCCGGGAGGCTCTGCATGATGAAAATGACAGGTAAAGCTTTTGCCAAAAAGCTGTTTGGAACAAAATATGAGCGGCTGCCCCGGGCGATTTTGATCTGCATCATTGTATTTTGGGGGCTGTATATCGCAGACTTTCAGGTGCAGGTTGCGCCCTTTGTCCGGATTCTGATGGTAAGTGCCTTTACGGCCGGCGTGATGTGGCAGGCTCTTTCTTCTAAAGATAATGCAGATGAACTGAAGGCTATGCTGATGCTGCCGCATCATAGCCGGGGATTTGTTTTCTCCTATGTGGCTGTACTGGGAGCCTATGCGGTTCTTACAAAGACGGGGCTGCTTCTGGCTGTTTTACTGGCTGTTTCGGTATGGAAGACAATAGAAATTATCGGGATTGTAATCTGTATGATCCATGCTGTCCTTATGGCGGCCGCTGTTTATTCCCTGAGAAAATACTGGTATGCGGGTGTTCTCTGGACTGCCGTCATGTCTACGGTTATTCTGCTCTTTGGAGGCAGGCCATGGATCAGTCTGCTGTTGCTTGCAAATGGGATGTTTGCCGTTCTGTTCCTGTGGAGGGCAGACGGATATGCTTTTTATCAGTGGGAGAGTAAGAGGAGTTATGCCATCAGGCAGAAGAAAAGGGCTTCCATGCGGCGGTATTTTTTCAGATATCTCGCCTGCCACAGGAATTACCTGTTTAATACAGCTGTGATGTGGTGCGTTGCTCTTGTAATGCCTTATTTTCTGAAAGAAATAGCCGGGCTGTCTGTTGTTCCGATTGGATTTGCAGTGTTGTCTTTGAATACGCCCATCTGTATCCTGCTGTCCTGTGACCGTGATCTGGAGCAGGCGGTCCGTTTCCTGCCTGGACAGAAACGGCATTTTTGCATTCCCTACTGCCTGTTCATTTTCCTGTGCAATATGGTGGCAGATGTGATATTTCTCATAAGCTGGCAGGTACAAAACGGCGGGATCACTGTTCCGTTGGCTTTTGGGGCAGTTTTCTTTGCCTTGCAGAGCGCAGAGCTGTCTGTGATGCTGGAGTGGTTTTATCCCATCCGGAACTGGAAGATTGAAAGCGACCTGTGGCACCATCCGCGGAAATATGTGGTTCCGGCGGTCATGCTGCTGCTTGCAGGAGCCGCTTCTGCCTGGCCGCTATTATTATATGCCCTGCCGGTTCTGCTGGCTGTAGAAACTGTAGTTGCATTAGGGATCTGTTGGAGGTAAATAAAATTGGAAGTATTGAGAGCAGAGAGCATTTCAAAAATATACTGCCAAAACGCGGTGTCATTGCAGGCACTGCGCAGTGTATCGGTGACGGTTCAGAAAGGGGAATTTGTCGCCATTTTGGGGAGAAGTGGTTCCGGGAAATCAACGCTTTTAAATATCCTGGCCGGTTTGGACTGCCCTTCAGAGGGAAAGGTTTACATTGACGGTACGGATATTTTTAATCTGAGCGAAGAAAAAAGGACGCTCCTCCGGCGGGAAAAAATAGGGTTTGTATTCCAGTCATATGAATTGCTGCATTCACTGTCTGTCATGAAAAATATCCGGCTGCCGGAGCTGAAAGCAGATGATGATTATGTGAAGGAGCTTCTCGGCACGTTGGAGATTGGGCAATATGAAACATGTTATCCGGACCAGTTATCGGGCGGGGAACAGCAGAGGGTGGCCATCGCAAGGGCGCTGGTCAACCATCCGCCCATTCTTTTTGCTGACGAGCCGACCGGAAATCTCGATTCCAAAACGGAGAGGATCGTCATAGATTTGTTGAAAAATCTGGCGGCAAAGTATGGGACCAGTATCCTGATGGTTACGCATAATGAAGAGCTTGTAAAGGATGCGGACCGCATGATTCGTCTAGAGGACGGTGAAATTGTCAATGGATAGAAAGAAAATTTTAGCTGTAGTGAGAGGGTATCTGTTAAAAGAGAAAAGAAATACCGTCCTGACAGGCATGTTCCTCTGTTTTGTCACGGTATTTCTTCTGATTGGGAATCAGCTTTTTGTAAATGTCCAGACCGCAAACAGACGGAATGCGGAGGCTTTGGAGGGAAAGCAGCACGTGACCTATTCCGGTATTTCAGAGGAAGAGTTTCAGAAGATAAAAGCATGTGATTTCGTAGCAGATGCCGGAGTGAGTTTTCATCTGGGGCAGACGCAGGATGGGACGGCATTTGAATATGTGGATGAATGCTACCGGGCGTTGGGTGCAGACATGGCAGAGGCGAATATCAAACAGGTCATAGAAGGGCGTTGGGCGCAAAAAGAAAATGAAGTTGTGTTTACAAAAAATTATCTGGAAAGATATGGGCTAAAGCCAGGTGATACGGTTTCTGTTGACCTGACAGCTTCAGACGCAGATACGGGAGATGAGCTGTATTGTCTGCCGGGGCTTAAGCTTACCGTTGTTGGGATCATAGACAATATGACTGGATTTACAGACCGAAAGAATGGATATGTCTCGCAGGAGCTTGCACAGAAAATCCTCCGGGAGAAAAACGGACGGGTAAGCGCTGTGGTCCGGTTCACCGATCAGGAAAAAATCTCGGAATACCATGATAAGCTGGAGGCTTATTTGGGACGGGAAGAAAATTTAAATGCGCAGATTAATTATATGCTTGCAGAGACGGTAGAAGAAGGCGGAACCCTGAAAAAGCAGAATACGTTTATGAATCTGGCTATCTGGCTGGTATGTGTCCTGATTGTGTATCATATTTTTTACAACCGCCTTTTTGAAAGAAAACGGGACTTTATCGCTTTAAGGAAAATAGGATTTCAGACAAAGGATCTGCAGAAAATTGTCGGGATGGAATTCCTGGTTTTTGTTTTTATAGGTTCTGCGGCAGGAATCCTGGCAGGATGTTTTCTGAATAAAGCGGTATATGGGGAGATCATGAAGGCATTTGTCCATGCTTATGATGCAGAAGAGATTGTATCTCCCAGGCTATCCTGGGGCAGCATCCGGAATACGGGTATTCTTTTCACGTTTATTATGATTCCGGGCATTGTAAGCCTTATATTGCAGCTAAGGAATGTCACGCCGGTGGAGATGATGCGCGGCAAAAGAAGAAATGTAAGGAAACAGTTTCTGGCGCTTATGATCGTTTCGATCTCAGCGGTTTTGATCAGCGTGCTGGCAATCCAGGATAATCACAGTGACGAGGGCGTTCTTTTTGTAAAGGAATATGTGCCGGGGGATCTGCAGGTGACAGCAGGAAGCATCTATGAAAATATAGCGGGCGGAGAGATCCCATCCATATCGGATGCGGATTTTCAGAAAATGAAAGTGATTCCAGGCATCCGGCAGGTTCAGGATTATGAGATCAATTACGACAGGGGGATATTTTTATGTGAGGAAAAAGAAAAATTAAACCCGGACAGTGCGAATTATGCGTCGATGCTGGAGATGGAGCAGGAAATTGACGGAAAGAAGCAATGCTTATACAATCTGGTTTTGGTAACAACAGATAACCTGAAAGCGCTGGTTCCGTCCTATGATGAAACGAACGACGGTCCAGCCGCAGTCATGGAAATGGAACTGGCAAAGACATTGAATCTGGAAATTGGGGATGAATTGACAATCTATGACGAGCAATTGATCCAAACCGGTTCAAAAGCAGGCTGCACGAATGCCCGCGTAAAGCTTCTGGATACCCAGAATGTGATATTGTCAGAAAATCATGTAGGGGGAAATCTGCTGGTAGTGGACAGGGAAACTGCACAGTTATTTCCGGGTGAGCGATACCGCCAGGTGGTCAATGTGTGGACCGACGGGGACATGGAGGCAAAAGCGGTGTCTGATCTGGAGCATATCTCAAAAGCCTGCGGATATACGGTTCGCAATGCCGGTCGGCAAATACAGAAGTATATGGATCTGGATCATAGCCAGAGGGTCATGCATTGTTTTTTTATCATCATCCTTACAGTGATCGGTTTACTGGTCTATTTCAATACTGTATTTGCAAATCTGCTGAGCAGGAGAAATGATTTTCGGGTTATGCATAAAATCGGCATCAGAAAAAAAGAAATGTATTGTATGGTACTGAGAGATGGTTTGCTGCAAGGTGGTATAGCGGCAGGGATCACAGCGATTGCGCAATTCGCTTTCGCTATAGGGAGGCAGGAGTCATTTTTTATGGAATTCGCAATCACCGATGCGGGTGTGATGACAGTGTGCGCTTTGTTCCCGGTTTTCATATTTGGGTATATGTTTCATAAAGGGATGGTGACTTTTTATGTTGGAGGGAGAGCATCATGAAAATCTTGTTGGTTGAGGATGATATAAAAGGATACATATGGAAATGAAAAACAAAAAGATATTATATGTTGGGGATGATTTGAGCCTGATTGAAGGATTGAAATACACACTGGAGAAAAACGGTTTTACAGTGGATAATGCCTGTACTGTAAAGGAGGCGTATCAGTTCTTCCATGCAGGACAGTATGACCTTTTATGCCTTTAAGATACATAGCGAACTGGAAGATTTAAAAACTTTTTTGTGAAAATTTAAGGGGTGGTATTTTGCAGATAGGACAATGGATATTGTGCCCTCTATGTGGGAACAAAACAAGGTTAAGAATACGGGAAGATACAGAAATAAGGAATTTTCCGCTATTTTGCCCTAAGTGTAAACAGGAGACTTTAATCAATGTAAAGGAAATGAATATGTCTGTTATCAAAGAGCCAGACGCTAAGACGCAGAGCCGATAACCTATAGAGATCACACTCTCAGGTTATCGGCTCTGATCCGTTCCGACATATTCTGCCATTTTTTGTCGAAAACTTTTTAAAATTATAGACGGTTCATAACTCATTCATAGGTCATTCATAACTCGGTAGTTTATAATGGCAGAAAAGAAAGAAACCAGCAGTAACAAGAAAGTCTTGTTCTACTGGTTTCAATCGGAATCTTCTGATTCTGGTTTGTGCTGGCTGGTCAGTAACTGCTCCGATAAAAAATCCATTGTATGAAGGAGAATTGCCTGATTTTCTTCACTGCATACCTGGAGTTTACCAATAACATGTTCTGCCAGTTCGTTTTTTACGGTGGACTTGGCTGGGAAAAGGGAATTTGGGGAAATTCCCAACCGTTCAATCAAAAGAGATAAGGTTATGTAAGAAGGATTTTTCCTGCCTTTCTCAATATCCTGAATGGTCTTGACAGCCAAACCACACTGATCGGCCAGCTCCTGTTGGGTAAGATTGCAGTCTTTCCTTTTGGAACGGATGCAATCTCCCAAATAGATAAGTTTGTCTTTCGGCATGATAGCTCACCTCAAATACATTCTACCGTACCGATTAGGGAAAATACATTCCCTTTGAGTATGTATAAAATAGGTGTTATAGTGCCGATTATAAAAACAGAATAAGGACCAGGGAAACACTGTGAAAAAAGGAGCATAGTAGTTCCTGAATGTAAGAATGGAAAGCCCTGTCGGGGAGCCAATAAAAAAAACGGCTTCTTGCAGCAGGGTTTATTTGTGTTATGCCATCTGTGATAAGCCGTCAGGAGAAAATCATGGATGGCATTATTTTTACGAAAGGATATAGATTCCGGTCAGGTGACCAGCGAAAAAAATCTTAGACTACAAAAGAGTACCTTATACCCATGAACATGCACTATACTGCGTGTTAGATACGCACAATAACACGTATAATGCAAGACGAAACAAAAACGCCAGAAAGCAGGTAAAGCTGCCTGGCGTTTTTGTTTGTCGATTTTTCGCAGATATTGGCGACTGGCATCTGAATATGAACTGTATCTTCCAATGGCAGCTTTATAAAACCATTACGAGGCGTCCCGAAAGTTGGTAATCCGGAGAGGGCAAATAGCTGCCAAGCCCTGGGGCTTCCAATATATTTTATATGCTTTTGGAAAAAGAGATACCGGATATGCGGGTATCCAAAGATACAGTTTTGATGCTCCCTGTCATGGGGAATTAAGATGCCGATCACCGCCGCCACTTCGATTTGATTTCTAAAAAATTTCAGATCGGAGGTAAAGAAAGGTGGCTTATAACAAAGCAAGAGAAGAACAAAAATGGAAGAACTGGAAAGAACGTGAGGAAGATAAACTCCGGGAACTGGGCATGGATGAAGCGTCCATCCAGGCATTGCGTGAAAGCGACTGGGCGGATTTTAATTCTGAAAGGCGTTACCAGGAGCATCAGATTCCGTTGTTGGACTATATGGAGTTATTATTGGCAGAAACGGAGATCCGTGAAGATCAGATCCAGAGTGTGGAAGAACTGCTGGATGCCATAGGTGATGAACGGTTACTACATATCCTGCTGGAAGCAGACAGGAAAACGCTGCAGATCGTTGTCCTTAAGATGATGGGATATGCCCCAAAAGAGATCAGTTCTTATATTGGTATGCCGGAGCAGACGGTTTATACGAAACTGAGGCGGTTACGGGAAAAAATAAAAAAATTTGTGAAAGCTGAATAAAAACGGGACATCCCATCGGCTAGTAAGTAGAAAGGGGGATAGTGTCCCTTTTTACGCACATTGAAAATCTTATACCAGCATTACTGGTACGTTCCCATGGATGGTAGCGTTGCAGGATGAGCGCCATGACGGGAAAACCAGAAACAGATGCCAGTGGCGAGCCGTTGTATGATTTATTGTACAGGCTCCCATCTGGTATCTGTTCCGGTTTTCTCCGAGCGATCCATCAGACCTGTCAGGGAGCCGCGGCTGGCTCTCCGCCATGAGCATCCATGGGGGATAATGATACGTTTCCTGCCAGCAAGCAGAAGATGGACTCCGGGTTGTAATCAGCAAGACCCTCAGAACATTTGCGAATGGCATCCGCCAGATGCCTGCCAGTAATGTTCCCATATATGCCATGAAAGGAGTGGCACAGGCTGTCAGGGGTGCGAGGTCAAATGTGACACCGACAATGAACAACAATTTAGAAATCAATGGAAGTGTGTCGTTGATATCAGATATATGCGGCTGTGGGGAAACCCACAGCCGTGCTTTAAAAGGATGTGTTTTTCTTTGGTATTGACGTCATGCGTGAAAGGCAGGCTATGAAATGAATTATAAGAATCAATATCAAAGAAAAGCACATCGGGAGGTTGACTTTATCTTTTTGACGCTTTTGCCGCAGGCTGGCCTAAGCGTCAGGGAAGAGCAGGTAAAATTAAGCCATCAGATGTTGGACGCCCTGCTGGAAGGAAATATTGCACTCTGTGACGCAGGTGTGGGAATTGGGAAAACGTATGCATATCTGGTGGCCTGTATTTTGATGCGGAAATATTTGGTAGCAACGGGAAATGGGTGGCTGTGCGATAAGCGGCCAATCGTTATCTCCACATCCAGCATTGCGCTACAGGAGGCGATCATACAAGAGTATATCCCCTTTTTATCGGATGTCTTTTTGTCAGCCGGATTGATCGGTTCCCCACTAAAAGCAATCGTGCGGAAGGGAAAGGAGCATTTTGTCTGTGATGAACGCTTGGGAGTGCGGTTAGAGGCTGTCCGGGAAAAACCTAAGAATGAGCTGCAGAAAAAAGCGTTGTTTTCTTTAAAGCAGATCTACGACATGGATGAGGTGTCTAATCTGAGCAGTTTTGACCGCAGGCTGGTCTGTGTCCCGAAGTTCTGCCCGAAAGAGTGTCCGGGAAGGACAAGCTGCCGTTACCAGATGTATCTGAAACAGGCACGGAATCCGGATATCTTTTTCCAGATCTGTAACCATAATTATCTGCTTGCGGATTCTTCCCACCGGGCTAAGGATTATAAACCGCTTTTGACGGATTACCGGGCGCTCATCGTGGATGAAGCCCATAAACTTCCGGAGGCGGCAAGGCAGATGTATGGAAAATCACTCTGCTATGAAGATATTCTGGAAATCTGCTATTTTCTTGAACGGGAGCATCAGGGGATGGCTGCCAAGAAGCTAAAAAGTGTTTTCCATAACCTGTTCTATGTAGTCAGAGAAAATTACATGGCAAAGGATGGACCAGCATCGGCTTTCCATATGACGGAGGAATGTGCCATCGTGCTGGAAGAAGGAAAGACGCTTTTAAAGGAACTGACAGGAAAACTAAGGGGAATCGCTCCGGGATGGATACGAAATCAGCTGGAAGAAGCAGGAGAGGTGTTATCTATTTTTTCAGGCTCCGGCAAACGGTACATTCTGCATTTGGAGCAGGATAAAGGAAAACTGCCGCAGCTGTGTGCCACAAGCAGGAAGATTCCGGATATTCTCTCCGGTGTGTTATGGAGCCGGGGATTCCCGGCAATCCTGACCAGCGGCACCTTAAAGGCCGGGAATGGCTTTTCCCGCACCCGGCAGGAAAACGGGCTGGGAAAGGAAATCCGGGTAACGGAGTATGTGGCGGAATCCCCATTTGCCTATGAGAAGAACTGTTTATTGTATCTGCCACAGACACTGCAAAGGACAAAGCATGGCAGCCGGGAGGAAGCCGTCATGCTGGCACAGCATATCCAACGGCTGATCTGTTCGACTTACGGACATACGCTGGTGCTGTTCACCTCTTATTCTCTAATGGGTAGCGTTTACCAGATTTTGCGGGACAGCCTGCCTTTCCCGATGGTGGAAGTATGGCGCAATGCTCAGGAGGAGATCATGCGGTTTAAAACATTGGAGAATGCAGTGCTGTTCGCAGCCGGCTCTTGTTGGGAAGGTGTTGATTTTCCAGGAGACATCGTATCATCGCTGATTATCGTAAGACTGCCCTTTGCTGTCCCGGATCCATTAAGGGAGGCGGAAAAAGAGCGGTATGCTACCCTGCCGGAATATATCCGGGATATTATTGTGCCGGATATGCAGAAAAAGCTGCGTCAGGGTTTCGGAAGGGCGATCCGGACGGAGAGCGATACCTGTGTAGTGTCTATCCTGGATCACCGGGCAGTAGCCGGGGGCAGGTATCATGAGGATGTCCTGTGTGCGCTTCCAGCCTGCCAGATGGCGGAGTCAATTGAGGATGTGGAAGCCTTTATCCGCAGGCAGAAACAGGAAGGATATTATATGTAGAAACAGGTTCGTGGCGTTGTTGGTACTGACCAGATCTGGAACCGTTTTGCAGCAAAAGTTCAGTGGTATTTCGGGCATTTTCAGGGGAGTTTGGAATTGCTTTGTTGCCCCGGAGTGGGTATACTGTGTATAGCGTTAGAAAGGAAGGAAGTGAGTAAAATGGCACAATATGTTGTAGACATGCAGACGGAGAAACAGGAAAAATTCTATTTTATCCGGGAGAAAGAAAGCATGGATATTGTACTTTTACCTTCCAAATATCTGATGCACAAGAAACGGTCGAAGATATCACCGAATACGATCCGAAGAAGCGCATTTGCATTATCCTATTATCTGAACTTTATGAATGAAAACCAACTGCATCTGGACGATGTTTACCAAATGAAATATGCCGAACAGCATGAACACTTTACAGACTTTCTGATATGGTTAAAAGCAGGTGAGCATAGCCGGGAGGATTATTCAAAGCTTCCGAATAACGAAACTTGCAATGCGTATTTGAAAGAAGTGTTCCGGTTCTATACTTTTATAGAACGGGAAAACGGCCAGTCAGAAAGTCTGAAGGTGCTGTCAGATGCACAGACGATTGTGCGAAATTCGATAGGCGTAAGAAGGGTACTGAACCGAAAGAGCTTTCGGGGTTATTTGAAAGAAAAAGGACATCAGGGAAAAACCATTGAGCAGGACAAGATCGTAAGTTTGCTGCAGGAATGTGCAAACTGCCGCGATCAGGTTCTGCTTTTATTATTGGCCGAGACAGGGTTTCGTATCGGGGAACTCTTAGGTGTCCGGTACAGAGAGGACATTGATTATAAAAACCATGTAATTTATGTAAACTTTCGGGATGATAATGAGAATAACGCAAGGGCTAAGAATGCAGAATTCCGCAGGGCAAAGATCAGTGATGCGACATTTGATATCTTGATGTTTTATATTGAAGATTACAAAGAACTGATTCTGAAACAGAAATACCTGTTTATCAATATCTCCGGTGATTACGCTGGGAAACCATTCAAAGTAAGCGGGGTGTATGCAATGTTACGCAGGCTGGAAGAAAAGACTGGCATCAAGGCATCTCCACATATGCTGAGACATTACTTCGCAAATGCGAGGCGGAAAGATGGCTGGAAACTGGAACTTATCAGCCAGGCACTCGGACATCGGAATATCGAGACCACCATGAAATATCTGAATATAACAGATGAGGAATTGATAGAAGTCAGCGATGCATTTTACAGTAAGCATCAGGCCATGTATGGCATTCAGGATCTGTTATAGGAAGGAGGCGGTCAAGTGTCTGCAATCAGATTGCTGCAAGCTGGACGGCAGGAGGATATACGGCATCTTCACAGGCAGCTTATGTCAGGCGGGATATTGCAGAAGGAACTATGGGAAGAAGCGGAAAGTTTCCTTATTAAAAAAGAAATTTATGATGTTATTCTGGCAGAGGAAAAAGATCTTCAGGAATATAAAAAATGTTTGTCGGATAGCGGCAACTATACGAAGAAGCAGGTAGTGGAGCGGTCATCCGCACTGCGGAAGATCCAGCAGTATTGGGTAGAAACGGAATACGGGGAACTGCTCTCAGAGATCCGGGAATGCCAGGTGCCAGATGAAGCATTGAAAGGAAACATTAAGAGGTTTCTCATCCGGCAGGGAATCCATCACATCAGGGATATTGATTATTCGGTGCGGAGCAGATATGAAGCGGAATTGCAAAAGACCGGGAATGAGCAGCGTGTGATGAAATATCTGAAGGTATTCGACCATATCAAACAGTACAGTATCCGAAATGAGATAAGCAGCCTGCCGGGAATGGCAAGGCACCGGATGCAGTATAGAGCGCAGATTATTTTCCTGCCTTACCTGCCGGATCCGGAACTGGTCAAGGATTTTGAATACGTCCAGGATAAGCAGGAACTGGTATGGGATTTTGCAAGGAGAGCAGCTGATAAATTGAAAAGGCAGGTGTTCCTGCTGTTAAACTATATATTGGAAAATCTATACCAAGACAATCCAAAGGAAAGGCGGGTACGGTACTTACTGCCCTTGCACTGGCTGTATGATTTCTGTGTGGATGAGGGTATCGAAGATATGGAATGCCTGGAATTGAGCCATATCTGCCGATTTGAAAAAATCGTAGAGCAGAAAGTGGTCAATGTAAAAAATTCCATGCAGATCATTGATAACAGCCGGAAAATTTTATTTTTGACAGCACCGGAGATCCACTGGCATGCCAATGTGTGGTATATGGAACGGTTCCACTTAGCAGAGGACAGGCTGAATCCGAGCAGCCCGGTGCAGCGGCTGAGCTTTATAGAAGTTACCAACCGAAAGAACCGGGAACTTCTGCAGGAATACGCAAAATACCATGTTGGAATCGGAGGGCTTACCATAGCTAATATCCGGGGACAGCTATATGAGGTTAAGAAACTGCTGGAATATTTTAATGAAGAAATTTCCATCTGTCAGGTGGATGAAAATCAACTGGATGGCTATTTCAGGGAGCTGGAAGAAAAGGATACAAAGGATGACACGTTTAATAAAAGAATTGTGTGTTATCTGAAGTTTTATCAGTTTTTGAATGTACGGGGATATATCAAGGAAATCCCATTCCAGCCGGAGTATTATCTGAAAAAGACGTATCCGGAGCATCATGACAGAACGGTGGAAGAAAAAGTTTATATGGAGATTCTGCATAAGCTCTACTTATTTCCGCCGGTTCCCAAGCTGATATTTTTGCATTTGTGGTGTACCGGACTCAGGATCAGCGAAGTATGCACATTAAAAGGAGACGCCTATTATTGGGATGGGGAAGATGCATGGCTGAAAGTTTACCAGATTAAGATGAAGGCGGATAAAATGATTCCGATACCGTTTATGCTATACATGGTTATGCGGAAATACATAGAGAAGAACCATATCCACCCGAAAGATTATATATTCAAAGGGAAAAATGGCGGAGCATACCGGGTAGCGACATTTCAGAAAGTATTTCAGCATCACTGCATCAAGAACCAGATCGCAGATGGGGAATATATTTTTAAATCCCATGATTACAGGCATACGCTGGCTACCCGTTTTTATGACGATGGCGTTTCCATACAGACGATCCGGGATTATCTCGGACATTTCTCGGAGGACATGACAAAACAGTATGTAGACTTCATGCCAAAGAGGATCGCCAAAGCGAATGATGCCTATTTTAAGAAACCGGGAAATGACCTGGCATCATCTATCACAGTGAAGAAGCGTGGTGATAAGAAATGAGAAAAAGAATTTATGTGTATGAGATGGACTGTTATAAGCAGGCATCTGAGGAGCAGATTGAAAAAATGCATATCCGCCCGGATCGGTACTTTGATCTGGAAGGGCTTCCTTCAGAGGATGTCGGCAGGCTGTTAGAAGATTTTATATGGGATAGAGGAAAGAAACTTGCTCCCTCCAGCCTGTCAAGTGAGCTGCTCTATTACAATAATATTAGGGATTTTCTGATTGATCGGAATATACGCAAGCTGGATGTAAAGGCAGAGGAAAAAATAATCCGTATGCTGAAAGGCTGGATGATGGAAAAGGGATATGCCTTATCAAGCAAAAAATACCGAGCGGCATATGACAAGATTGGAATTGAAACTCCCGGCATTGTAAAGCACATGAAGAAAATCCTAAAGTTTGCGAAAGAGGATGATGACCGGGATGAGCAGGAAAAAGATGTCTGGAACCTGAAAAATTTTGACTTTCCGATTCACTCGAACCCGATCCTGAATATGGAAACCATCAACTTTACGAAGATTACGCAGCCGGATATCCGGGAGGAAGTGAAAAAAGCAGTCTTTATGCATCTGAAGTATTCTCCGTTAGGCACGATTCAAAGTGAGATGACTGCCATAAAGCGGTTTACCAGGTTTCTTGAAAAGCGGTGTCCGGATATTAAATCCCTACAGGAACTGGAGAGGATGCATATCGAGCAGTATCTGATTTATCTGCAAACGGAAGCGCATGAACGGAAAAATTACAGATCGGATCTTTACGCCCTGCGGAGGGTGATAGAGGATGTCGGAAATCTGTATGAACGGCAGAGCATGAGCGAACTGTTCTTAAGCAATGATTTTCCAAGCACTCCAAGGCATATCTTCAAGTTTTATACGGATGCGGAGATCAAGAGATTAAACGAACACATTTTCAAAATGGATGAGCAGGTATGCAGGGCGTTGATTATCCACCAGTTATTGGGAACACGGATATCGGATACACTGACCTTAAAGCCGGATTGTCTGAGCATGAGGGAAGGACGGTATTTTATAAGGATCGACCAGGTGAAATCCGTAACGTATGAAAAAGCCATCAGCGAAGAAGTGGCACTGCTTATCATGAAAGCGATCGATTATACGAAAGAGCGGTATGGGGAAACAACATACATTTTTGTAAAGAAAAATGATCCGACAAAACCTTACCAGTATAACATGATCCAAAACCAGATCATGACGATGATACGCCAGAAAGATATCCGGGATGACAACGGTGAATTGCTGCAGTTTGGTACCCATATATTCCGGCACTGCTATGGCAAGAAATTGACGGAAATGCACGTAGATGACTGGATGATAGCAAAGCTGCTGGGGCATACCTCAACACAATCGGTGCATTATTACCGGAAAATTGGCAATAAGCTAATGGCGGATGAGACAAGAACTGCAAGAGAAAAAATGGATATGATCCTATTAGATATCATAGAAGGATGGGATGATTATGAAATATGATAAAATGATAGAGATTACACAGGCCGAGAGCCGAAGGAAGATGGAGGTTGCAAAAAAAGCTATTTCTAGTATGCTTGATAATATGGAAAGGATTACCGTAGCAGAGTTAGTAAAGAGGACGGGGCTTTCCAGAGGATTTTTTTATAAAAACCAGATGGTTAGGTGTGAGCTGGATGCTGCCATCCACAGGCAGGAATCCATCTTTAAGAATCAGCATCCGGTTATAATGGACAAAGAACTTGAAGATACGATGGTTGATTTGAGGCTTGAATTATTAAAAAGCAAAACGAAAAATGAGGAACTATCAGAGCAGAATCAAGAATTACAGAAGAAAAATGAACAGTTACAACAAGAGATAGAGAGGTTGAATAAACGGTTAAGTCGGAAAGAAGTCTCCGTTCTGAAAAAACTATGAAAATGGTGTGGGCAGGAGTTGGTAAGAGGATGATAGCATATGAAATATGATAAAATGGTTGAATGCAGCCAAGAGCGTAGCGAGCAGAAAGTAGAAACAGCGAAACGAGAAATTGAAAAAATGCTGGAATCAAAAGAGAAAATAACGGTTGCTGCACTAATCGAAAGGACAGGGTTTTCTAAAGGATTTTTTTACAGGAATGAGACAATGCGTAGAGCAGTAAATGAAGCTATGCATCAGCAGAGCATAACGTATAATCCTAAACAAGTTATTATTGATATGGCTATGGAGACAACGTTGATTAATGCAAAAATGACTATACAGCAGTTAAAGTCGAAAATAAAAGAATTGGAAAAAGAGAATGCAGAGTTGTGCGAAGAATTGGAAAGAGTAAAAGGAAACAGTTAGATCGTAACATAGATAAGATTCTGATATTTGAATATGAATAATCTAAGGCAGAATGTAATGGTAAAAACCAGGTACGTTCTGCCTTGTTTTATATAGATATAAATAATTTGAAAGAGCAGATAACGTGATACACATAATGTGCAAAAAGTGCAAAAATCGAGGGAAAAAGACGAATGAGACGTTTTGGTATATATGGTTAAAGCCAGTGTTTACAAGGCTTGCGAGAGATGAAAAGGACAGGGGGCTAATTTTATGGTCGTGCTGATCGGTCTTGTAATCATTTTTAAGGAACAGCTTACCACTCTGGTAAAGAATATCCTGGCTAAGATTACAAAACAGAGCAATTCAATTTAAAAAACAGAGTTTTGCGGAGCAGCCATTTTTAGGAGAGCAAAAAGGACATCAGAAAGGAAAGGTATTTATGAAAAAGGGTAGTATCACGGTATTTTTGGCATTGATCTTAAGTCTTCTTTTGTCCCTGGTATGTACCAGTATCGAATCTGTGCGGATGGCTGCTGCCAGGACTCAGATCTTGAGCAGTCTGGATATCGGACTGTATTCTCTGTTTGGACAATATGACCGCATTCTTTTGAAGGATTATGATCTTTTTTTTCTTAATGGCTCGGGAAGTCAGGGAAAACTGAACCTGTCTTCTGTGTATGATGAGCTGGAAAGCTACATGGAGCCAGTACTGAAACAAAATAGTCAGAAGCTGTCTATAAAGCAGGGCGGGTTTTCCGGTTATCGTCTGGCGACAGATCAGGATGGAGAGGTTTTCTTTCGACAGGTAGTGACTTATATGAAAAAAACATTGGGAGTTCAGGGAATCCAGAACCTGGTAGATCAGTTTCAGGAATCCGGGGAACGAGTCCGGGAAGCGGAGGAGACAGGAACTCAGTCAGAAGAGAATCAGTCAATTGAAAATTATGATTTGGAAATGGATACAGCGGCTCAGAACAGTGAAGCGGCCCGTCAGGAAGAAGAGAATGCATCAGGAGAAGGAAGAGAACCGGAATTATCAGATGGAACACCGCCTCCACAGACAGTCAATCCTATTCCTATACTGAAAAGAATACGAAATATGAGCCTGCTTGATCTTATTGTACCTGCTGGAACAGGAATCTCAGAAAACACGGTAGAAAAATCCGCTCTGCTTTCCGGACGAAAATGTCAAAAGGGAATGGGAATATCGGATGAGGTGAAAAAAGATGGTTCGTATGTCTCTCAGCTTCTATTTCAGCATTATCTGGATGAACGTCTGGGTAGCTATACAGAGCCAGCCAACGGTAGTTTGAAATATCAGAAGGAGTATCTTTTATGCGGGAAATACAGTGACAGAGAAAACCTAAAATCGGTTGCAGGAAGACTTCTTATGGTAAGAGAAGGAATCAATGCCGCGTATCTTATGACGGATCCGGCAAAAAGAGCTCAGGTTCAAAGTCTGGCACTTGCAATTGCATCTGCTTTCCTGGTTCCTCCGGCTTCTGTAATCATTGAGGCGGCTCTTTTCCTCTGCTGGTCTTTTGGGGAAAGTATTCTGGATCTTAGAGAATTGTTTCATGGAGGAAAGGTGCCTTTGGTCAAACATGCCGGGAACTGGCAGCTGGCACTGGAAAATCTGTCAGACCTTATGGAAGGTCTGGACAGCGAGAGAAGAAGTGACGAAAGCGGACTTACATATGAGGAGTATCTTCAGCTTTTGCTCACATCGGAACGGAAACAGGATAAGCTGAGCCGAGGGATGGACATGATAGAAATGAGCATCAGAAGCAGTACAGGTCAGAATGAGTTTCGTCTGGATCATTGTATAGAAGCAATAGAGGCTTCTGTAGATGTGAGAGCAAATCGAAAAAAGACATTTATAGTAAAAAAACAGTATAGTTATATCTGAAAATAGAAAAGGGGTGCAGAAAGGTGCTTTTTCAGAAAAAATATAAATATATAAATGGGAAGAATCAAAATAAGTTAACAGACAGTAAAAGGAGAGAAAGGATATGTACTCTGTTGCGCTTCTGGCTCCTGTTTCCCCCGATGAACAGGCGAGGCGGTCATTTTTCTGAAAAAGCATCTCTGTGCGCCTCTTTGATAAAAAAGGCCAGTATTGCAGTAGAAACGGCGTTGGTGCTGCCTTTGTTTTTTCTTGGGATGGTAACGTTGATTTCCTTTATGGATATTTATAAGATCCAGACAGAACACCTTCAGATATTATGTGAAAAGGCAAAAGAAGCGGGAATGTATGCATATGTACTGGATGGAAAGGGGCCGGCGGAGCTGACGTTTCCGGATGTGTATTCCTATCAGCCGGTGGGAGGACTGCTCCCCCTGCCGGCGGTGCGGATGCACAATACCGTGAAGATCCATGCATGGACAGGTGCAGATCACAGTACGTTTGCTGCTGGTGAAGAGCCTCCGGAAGAAATGGTTTATGTAACAGAGTCTGGTTCGGTATACCACAGAAATCCGGGATGCAGATATTTGCACGTAGCACTGAATCAAATTCCGGGATCCAGCATATCATCTGCTCATAATGCACAGGGAGAAAAATATTATGCCTGTGAAATCTGCAGCAAAGGTCAAAAGCCGGCGGGAATGGTCTATATAACGAAAAATGGAAACAAATATCATAATCGGGAATCCTGCAGCGGACTGAAAAGAACGGTACGTCTTGTGAAAATTTCTGAAGTACAGGGAATGGGAGCCTGCGGTTCCTGTGGATAGAGAGGTGTATATGAAAATAGAGGAAATATGTACCATAGTATTTCTGGCAGTCAATGCATGGACAGATTACAGAAAAAAAGAAATTTCATTGGTTATTACAGGAATATATGCAGCAGCAGGAATTGTGTTCAGCATTGTATCAAAACGAGGATTTGGGGATATGATGATTCCATTGGTAATAGGAGCTCTGTTTTTGCTTTTGTCTCTTATTTCCGGTGGAGACCTGGGGATGGGCGATGGATGGACTTTGCTTGCTTTGGGAATGATGATCAGAACAGATGAATATATTTCCATGATCGGTCTGAGCATGCTCCTGGCAGCTGGTGTTTCTGTCCTGCTTCTGGCAGTTTTCAGAAAAAACAGAAAAACAGAAATACCTTTTGTACCATTTTTATTTCTGGCATATATGGGAGGTGTGATGTTATGAAAAAATATCTGAAAAAAGGAAGTTTTACCATTGAGGCTGCCTGTGTCATGGCTCTGGTATTGCTTACGGTAATAGGAATTCTTTATCTTTGCTTTTTTGTACATAACAGGGCGTGGCTTACAGCAGCAGCCTGTGAATCTGCTCTTGCAGGAAGTATGGAGGGAATACGAGAAGGCGGGAAAGCCGGAGAGACAGCAGAGATTCGCAGCAGAGATTTGGGTAATACAGGATTTTTTGGTGCAGAAAATCTCCGGGTACAGGTGCAGGATGGCAAAAATATAAAAGTAATCTACATGGCAGATAGCAATTCGGCTTTTGGGGGACTTTCCTGGAAACTAAGAGCTGAAGGAACCTCAAAAGTGATAGACCCGGTTATATGGATTCGTAATCTGAAGGCCATGGGAGAAATATTGACAGGAGAAGAATGATGCACACAGAGTTTAGAAGAGATATGGATCATAATTATCTGATCCTTCAGGAAGAGACAACAGTGGATACATCTGCATATCAGGTACGAATGCTGACAGGAAATGTGATTCCATCTATTTTAAAATGTCATATCCAGAGTTTGGACGGCAGTCAATTTTTTTCTTATGATATTACGTCCAGACAGCCATTATCGGTTTTGTATGAGGATAAAAAATTTAAAGTACAAGATCTTCAGATGATCTTTGGCGGATTTGTACACGTGATGGAAGAACTGACGGAGTTTTTGATGAATCCGGAGCAGCTTCTTTTGAGACCGGAATATATTTATCTGGACATTGAATCTCAAAAAGTGTATTTCTGCTGTCTTCCAGGATTCCATAGAGAGATACAGGAACAGTTCAGGGAATTGACGGAATATATCCTTCCAAAGTTGGATCATGAAGACGAACAGGCAGTGGTGCTTGGCTATGGAATTTACAAAAAGGCATTGGAGGCTGGATTCCAGCTGGAGACAGTAAAGGCAGCAGTTTATCATAAAGAAGAAACGAAAAAAGGGAACAAAGATGTTATAACAAAAGAAAAATCAATGGAAAAAACAGTGCAGGAATCAAAAGAGCCAGAGACAGATCAATGGAAAGAGGGATCGCTGCAATTGGAAACAAAAGAAAAAGAAAAGGATTTTTCAAGGAAAAAGATAAAAAAGATCGTTCCCTGGGTCATATGTATAGTATTGCTGCTGTCTGTTCCAGTGGCAAGTGCAGCCGGTTATCTTCCATGGATTCCAGTGGAAGCCGCCGTCGCAGCCGGAATACTCGCTCTCGGGCTTGGTGCACTGGCAGTCTGGATTCTGGAAAAAAGAAAACAGAAAAATTCGAGTATGTGGAGAAAAAGGAATGTGCAGCAAACAGATGTGAGAGAAGAACAGCATGAACAAGAAGGAAATAGGTGTTTTTCTGATCAATTATCTGATGAGGATAAGGAGATAAAAGATACAGTAGGAGAGACAGGAGCTCTGATTGATAAATTACCCAAGGAGGAACTTTTTGGAGAAACCGTGGTACTGTCAGCAGGACAACAGCAGGGGCCGGCCAGTTTTGTAAGCAGAGAACCAGGAGAACTTGCTACTATTTACCTGGATCGGGAACTTACGGTAGTAGGAAAATTGATCAATGCTGCAGATGCAGTGATACCGGTTCCTACAGTCAGCCGGGTTCATGCAAGAATCCGTAAAAAAGAAGATGGATATTATCTTACAGATCTTAATTCCAGAAATGGAACATCCGTAAATGGAAGAATGCTGAAAGGGAATGAAGAATACTTATTGCAGGATGAAGATGAGGTGGATTTTGCTCAGGCCAGGTATGTCTTTTTAAAATAAATCCGTGAAGTTCATTTGTTCCCATAGAAAATAAGATGCTTTCGTCTGTCAGCAGATGGTTAACATAACAAAGATATCTGCCTTGTCATAGGAATTTATTTTTGGTAAAATATTCAAAAACAGACAGAGGTGAGTCTTTGGAGGAAATAAAAAAAGAACCGATAACGGTCACATTGGTTGTATTAAATATTGTAGCTTTTCTGTTGGTAGAATTTACTGGATTTTCACAGGATGTCGGACATATGATAGAATGTGGAGCGGTATATCCTCCGCTGGTTACGGAAAATGGAGAATTTTATCGCCTGTTTACCAGCATGTTCCTTCATTTTGGGATTGAACATCTGCTCAATAATATGCTGGTGCTTTTTGTTCTTGGAAGCCGTCTGGAACGAGTGGTGGGAAAAGCGCGTTTTCTTTTAATCTACCTGGCAGGAGGGCTTCTGGGAAATGTGATATCACTTGCGGCAGATCTGGGGAAAAACAGCCTGACAGTATCCGCAGGTGCTTCCGGTGCAGTGTTTGCGGTAATGGGAGCAATGATTTTTGTGGTGATTCGCAATAAAGGGCACCTGGAGGATCTGTCTATGAAACAGATCCTCATAATGGCTGTTTTTTCCCTTTACTTTGGATTGGCCAGCACCGGCGTTGACAATGCTGCACATCTGGGAGGACTGCTCTCGGGATTTCTTTTGGCAGTTCTGGCAGGTCAGCCTCGAAGAAGAACCTGAAATGTACTTCCTTCTTCGGGAACACTGTGAACCTGCAGACTGCCTTTATGAGCTTGTATGATCTGTCGGGTGACAGACAGTCCAAGGCCGGTACCTTCCGGTTTATAGGTTACAAAAGGGGTAAAAATATTTTCCATTTGACATTCTGTCATGCCACATCCGTTGTCACTGATCTGGACAGAGACATTGCCGTCGATTAAAAATGCGGAAACGGTAATGGAACCGTGCGAGTGATGAATCGATTCCTGTGCGTTTCTTAGAAGATTCAAGAATGCCTGACGCATTTTAACCTGATCCAGAAAAAGGAGGGGGAGTTTTTCCGGAATGTCTGTAATCAGGGTAATCCCCAGATAATCCAGTGCAGGTTTGAAGGAACTGGTGATATTGTTTAAAAAGACTGTCATATCTGTTTGGATAAGTGTAAGATGGTTTGCGTTATTATACTGAGACAATTCGTTCAGAAGAGTCCGGATATATTCCAGATTTTCCATGACCTGATACCAGCCATCAAAATCAATTATTTCCGGATGCGCAGTTTCCATCATCTGCAGTTCACTTTGGATCAGTGCAATGGGATTTCGGATCTCATGAGTGAGTTTGGAGAGTGTCATTTGCAAATCTTTTTTCTGTTGTTCTAAAGCTGATTTTTTCTGCATAGTCTGTCACCTCGTGTGCAGTGTAGCATTCATATATGTGGGAATCAAGAAATTTCGTATTGAAAAAATCGACAAAATACGAGACAATAGAGTAAAATAATGTTTTATAATAGGTAATTGCGAAACTCACTACGCTCGTTCGCAATCTTGAATTAAAACAGGAAAGACTTCGTGCGGGGTTCAAAGAGCGACATAAAAATGATGCTGTACAATAAAAATTGACAACCAATTCTCAAGGATTTTGATATAATCATAATCAATACGAGAATAGGAGAAAATCAATATGGCACGAAATCAGAGATCATATGACAACGA
>JAETOL010000109.1 GCA_021771755.1 Lachnospiraceae bacterium
TATGACGTCCGGGACTTCTTAGGAATAGGACAAAGACAGGCGTATGAATTGGTACGAAGCGAAGGGTTTCCAGCTAAGAAACTTGGAAATCAGTATTTCATACCAAAGGATGGCTTTTTAAAATGGCTGGACGGGGGGTTTATATGAAAGAATCAAAAACAGGAATAAGATTTATTTATGCTGTAGTACACGGTCTTTCCGATTATATCGCTTACAGCGGGGAAGACATAGAAGAAGTAAGGAATGCGGCAAAGAACGCGGAAGCGCACGGAATACCGTATTTTATTATCAGAGGGGAACTGTAAAGGTTCCCCGGAAAAAGAAAGGACGTGATCGTATGAAAAGCGACTGGGAACAGTATTTTGATGAACGCCGGATTGTACAGGAGCGTAACGCCGAACTGGTGGAAGAAAAATTTAAAGAGTGTGAAGCTTACGTAGAAAGCGTTCTGAAAAAACAGTACCCGGATTGTGGGATAGTTTTTACCAGACACGCCGACAGCATTAAGGCCGGATACTTCACGATCTGGGTAGACAATGGCAGCATTACACACAAAAATATCAAGCTGGAAGACTGCGAGATTAAGCCGCTGGAACTTTTCGACTATCCGGTAAGACCGGATTACTATTAAGGGGGTGCAGGATATGAGTATTTACACAGTAGAACTTACCACACCGAAGCTGAACCACGTTGTTAAGTTGGACGTAGGAGCTAAAACCTTCAGCGGTGCGGAAAAAGAAGCAAAGAAGCAGTATGACTGGGCGAAGCCGGTAACCGTAAAATCTATTCGTCTGAATGAAGACCCGGACGCCAGCTACGAAGATAAGGTACAGTTTATTCCGCTGACCGGCGACCAGAAGAACGACCTTTACTGTTATATCCTTATGACTACAAAATCCAGGGAAGAAGAGCGGGACGCCTGGGAACGCTTAAGTAAGGAACTGGACGACCAGGGAAAGCCGGAATTTCCAAACGCTGAAAGTAACTACAGCTTTTGGGTGGACATGATTAAGAAGCTTGAAACTATTTCCCATATTCTGGAAAACGCGTAAGGGGGTGTAATAAATGCTTTACAGTGAATTTTTAAGAGGTACGAAGGCGCCGGAAACGCCGGAAACCTACGACCAGTACCAGATCATTGAGCAGCTTTACAGAGAGTGCGACAGCATGACGAAGGAAGAAGCTTACCGTGTCTGGAAGACGACCTACGGGCGCGAAATTAAGCGTAAGGAACTTCGCCAGCGGGAACGCCTGGAACTTCTTCTTAACCGGGAAGACTACGATAACGCCGATCGTCCGCACCGAGCAGCTATCCACCAGGAATTATCTAGTCTTTTCTGGGCGGCATACTACAATAAGGACGGTAGCCGGTGCCGACTTGCCACAGAAGGACGTTGCTTTACCGACGTATACGGTATAACCTGGGTACTTCGATACGACGGTAGATACCCGAACGGCTGTACAATCTACAAATTATGCGCTGTAGTTCGCGGTCGTGTGCTGGATACCAACTATACGAACTGAAAGGGGGTTACGCCTTTGGAATGTGCAGTAGTTGTTGTAGAAAACGGCTGTATCGTGGTCTATAAGAGTGACGACCGTTTGAAGCTTAAAAGGGAAGTGGTACGGGCCAAAAAGTTCGGCTTTCCTTACGCCGTGATCGTTCCGCGAAAAGATACTACAGTTTGAAAAATATTTTTCCATAACAGAGGTAAACAGAGGATAACAGAGGAAAACGACGACATACGGCGGAATACGTAAAAATTGTCGTACAGACAAGTCGTATTTGTATCCTTATATTTTTCACTGTATAATTGTCACACAGACAAATTAACGGGTAAAACCGTCACAAGGACAACGGCAAAAGGAGAGAATAACCATGAACAAAGTAAAGTATTACAGGCTGATTAGTGGCTTGTTGCTAAAAGACCTGGCAGAAAAAACCGGGTTATCTGTGGGGCACTTGTCCCACATTGAAAACGGAAATAAGCAGCCGTCTAAGTCCGCTATGGAAGCTATCGCTTTAGCTGTAGGAAGTACGGTACCAGAAGTCTTTTATACGCCGCTTACGGCAGAAGAAAAAGAAGAAATGGAACATCTGGGAGATATTGAGAATGGCTAAACCCAGGGAACCGAAGGTATTTAAGAGTATGGACGATCTGCCTTTAATGCTGACGCCATACGACTTAATGGACTTTCTGGGGAAGGGTCAAAGACAGACCTACGAACTTATCCACAGCGAGGGCTTCCCGTATGTACAGGACGGCCCGAAGATAAAGATACCTAAGTGGCTGCTTATAGAATTTATTAACGAGAAAGTGAGGAAGGGGGAACCTTTGTAATGAAAATCCAGGAAGTGACGATAGAAGGCTATCAGTCACACGTACACAGTACCTTCCGTCTTTCGCCTGGTCTGACGGTCATAACCGGACCGTCGGACGCCGGAAAGACGGCGATCATAAGGGCGCTTCGGTGGTTCGCTTTTAATGAACCGACCGGGGAAGCGTTCCTTCACACGATCAGAAACCCAGACGGAACCGTAAAAGAAGCTGTAGACCAGGTGAAGGTATCTGTTACCTTCGATAACGGCGTTACGGTTACGAAGACCAGAAGAAAAGGGAAAACGACCTATACACACAGCTTGTTCCCTACAGCGTGGGAAAAGGCAGAGATACCGCCGGAAATAAAAGAAACGCTGGGGCTTGTAAAACAGCAGTATGGCGATTTTGAAACTTGCCTTAATTTTGCTTTCCAGCTGGACGCGCCTTTTATGCTTTCGGAAAGCGCAAGCGTAGGGGCGAAGGTCTTAGGAAAGCTGGCCGGTACAGAAATCGTAGATAAGTCGATCAGTGAGGTAAACAAAAAGACCCACCAGACACGTACAGACATTTCTTACGCCGACAAGCAGATAGGGGAAATCGACGTTTCCCTTACAGAATACTTGCGTATTAAATATTACGACGAAGTGGAACGTCTGGCCGGTGTGGTCGTCGCTTCTGTATCGCTTGGTATCGCGGAACGCGAACAGGCGAAAAAAGAAAAGCTGGAAGACCTTAACGTAGGATTCTGGAAAGCGGTACAAGATCAGAACGAACCGTTAAGGGTTATCCGTATTACGCAGAATCTGGAAGACTTACAGGCTGATCTTAAGGAAGTGGAAACAGGCGTAATAAGGTACGACGCACTTTTAGGTTTCCAGTATGGGTATATCAATTTACAGGAAACCATAAGAAGAACGTCGGCGCTGGTAGTGAAGTTAGACCAGGCGGTAGGGCTTTCGTTCATGCTGGACGAAGCGGAAAAAGATACACAAGCCTTAGAAGCCCTGGAACGTGCCTATAAGCGATTTAACGAAGTAAGCGAAGAAGAACGCGACTTACGCTATAAGGTATCTTCCCTGGGGAACACAGAAGCCCTGGTGGATATTTTGGGAAGTATTTCTAAGCAGTACGACGAACTGGACAACCTTAAGAGGTTAAACGCGGTAAGTCAGACAAGACAGCTTTCCTATGAAGCAGCTGGAAGATACGTAGAAAAATGTAACAGAGAATTAGAGGAAGCACAGGAAGAACTACAGGCCGCCTGGGAAGCTGCCGGTGGCGTGTAGTTATAATGGCAAAACGCGTAGGTAACATATATCTTCCGAACTGTAACTACACAAGTTTGTATAACGCCTATCGGAAAGCCGCAAAGGGTAAGCGGTACCGTGGCGACGTTTT
>JAETOL010000030.1 GCA_021771755.1 Lachnospiraceae bacterium
CCATTGCCGGGAATCGTAAAGTATTCTGACCCGGCGGTGGGGTACGGGGCGCTGTGCGTGAGGGAGAGTATAATGAGTATTTCAGTTACATAGTTTTGGATGACCTCAACCTGATTATCCGGGATAGTCCGCACACTTATATGGTTTTAGTTCCCTTTTCCTCTTTTTTTTTGGGGATTAGCTGACTTCAGCCTCCTCGCAATTCATTTGAAGTCTCCATAGCTTCGTGTATAGCCATCTTTTTCGCACAATTCCTGATAAGCTAACAGTAAATCTGTCCATTTATAAACCGTTTTACGGCTCACATGGCAACGGATTGCCGTTTCTGTGCATACTTAACCATTTGTTACCTATCTATTGTATCCCAACAACCATTTGAATTAACTACGAAAGAAGATTGGATGCGGACTTGCTATATGCAGGCGTGTCTGGCATATGTCAATTTTGAAGGCATTTCTAATTCAGATATTCGAAAAATATTTGGACTGGGAGAAAAAGAGAAGGCCAAGGTATCAAGACTTCTTACCAGTGCTGTATGAGTTGAGTCCTTATTCCTGTCAATTATAATAAAAATTTTTATGGAGAAAATGGCAGTATAATGGTAAAATAAAAATATATTTACTTGTCATATGGAGAGAGGCTTATGAAAAAAAGGGAAAAATATGCATATATAGCTTTATTGGCAACTGCTGTTTTGATTTTTATCAGTTTTACCCTGACAAAATTTAATGAGGACATTCAGAAAAGAGTATATAAATTGCAGGTCACATCCCTGCAGAATCTGTCCAAACAGGGCGGTGCCGTGGTGGAAAAAAATCTGGAAGGAATGGTAAATACTCTATATGCTCTGACAGAATTTCTGGACAAGGACGATGATTTTGTAAATGAGGAGAATTTGGATCGGCTGCGTAAATTTGCAGGTGATCGGGATTTGATGTTCCAGAGATTTGGACTTGCAGATAAACAGGGAATTGCCCGGGTGACAAGTGGAAAGACCATAGATATCAGTTCCAGGAAATATTTTCAGGATTGTATGAGAGAGAACCGGGCTTCCTCGGAAATCCGGAAATCAGATATTACAAACGAAATGATCTGCGTGATGGCAGTACCGATCATCGAAGAACAGGAGCCAGTAGGTGTTCTTTATGGATGTGCGGATTTGAAGATGTTTAGCATTTACGAAAATACAATTCTGGAAAATGAAGAACAGTATATTCAGGTGATTGATCTGGATGGTACCTATATCGTAAAAGAGCCTTCCAGTATGCTGGGAAAAAGAGACAATATTTTTGATGGCTTAAGCCGCGTTGAATGTCAGACAAGCCTTCAGGAGATCCAGAAAAAAGTAAGAGATGAAGAACCCGTGTATATAGAGATTTCGGATGGAACCTCCAGAGAGACGGTATGCTTTACACCCCTGAAACTGAACCACTGGTGTGTGGTTACGGTTATGGACAGATCCAGGATCACAGACTCTGTGGATTTTATCCTGGGCAATGATGTATACAAGATGATTTTCAGAGTAGCTGTGGGAGTCCTTCTTCTTTGCTGTATGCTGGTGTATTTTTCCTGGCAGGAAAAACACCAGATTGAGAAATTTAATGAACAGCTGATGTATGACGAGAATCTGTTTCGGATTGCTTCGGAGAAATCCGGTGTTATCATCATGAATTATATCATGAAGACAAAACAACTGCACTTTGTGAATAATCATATGTTCGGGCTGTCTTTCCCGGATCGTGTCGATAATCTGCCGGAAAATTTTATGAAATACATTCCGAGGGATGAGACTAAGCTGAAGGAAGAAGCCCGAAAGATCATTGTCAGCATGGAAAACGATATAGGAACAAGAGTTTTCTTTTTACCTATAAAACGTCCGGATGGTAGGGATATGATCCTTCGTATACAGCTGATCAGTCTTTCCGGGGCAGATGGCGAAGTGCGCCAGTGTGTCGGAGTGTTGGAGGATGCCACAGAAACCCTGCATCTTCGTGAAAAGGCAGACAGAGATTCGCTTACCGGGCTGTTTAACAGAAGCCGGGCAATTGAGAAGATCAATGAAGTGCTGAAGGATTTCAGGGTCAAAGAAGGCAGTGTACACGCCTGCATGATCCTGGATCTGGATAATTTTAAACAGCTGAATGATACATTAGGACATCAAAAGGGAGATGAAGCACTTCAGGATGTAGCAAAGATCTTGCGGCAGCATTTCCGGGAGTATGATATTTTGTGTCGTCTTGGCGGTGATGAATTTATGGTTTTCATTGTAAATATACCCAGAAATGCAGTTGAGAGAAACATCGGCAGTCTTTTGAAAAAAACAACACTGATCTACGGAAAAGAGGAAAAGAAGGTATCTATTACGGTATCTGCAGGCGTTTTTCTGGTATCGGAACCAGGCTGTGATTTCGAAAAACTTTATCAAAAAGCAGATGAAGCGCTTTATCAGGTAAAACATGGAGCCAAAAACGGATACAAGATTTGTGAATAGTCGGTGCAGATGAAATTTGAGAGAGGAAAGAGCAGATGAATCTGGATGAAGAATTGAAAATTTATTTGCAGGCCATGTGTTTTCTCAATGAAAGTACAGAGGATTATTTTTACATTTACGATTTTGCAAATGAAAAGCTTTACTTTACAAATAAGATTTGCCAAAAATATCCACTGTCCAATGTAGAAAAGGGGATATCTTTTTCAGAATGGTCAAAAGTGGTATATTTCAGGGATGTTTCTCTTCTGGAGCAGGACATAAATGAAATAAAAAACGGACAAAAAGAAAGCCATGATCTGGAATACCGGCTTGTAGACCGGGATGGAAATCGGGTATGGATCAATTGCAGAGGAAACATTCAGAAAGATTCTGACGGAAATCCGGCTGTTTTGATCGGAAGTATTTCTGAACTGGCAGTAGGACGTATGGTAGACAGCCTGACCAGGCTGTGGAACTATGACCGGTTTATGGAAGACATGGGGAAATGTCTGCGAAAAGAAGATGGTTTTCTTATGATCCTGGGTATTGATAACTTTAAAAATATCAATGTAAAAAATGGAAGGACCTTTGGTAACCATGTTCTGAAGGTCATAACGGATACACTGGAAAATCAGGCAGAGAACACAATGACTTTATACCGTCTGGACGGTGACCGGTTTGCTGTGAATATTCCTGGAAATATCCGGGAGACAGTGCTGGAATTCTATGACCGTGTAAAAGACGAACTGTCAAAATACTGTACGATTTCTGCAGGGGTAGTAGAATATAGAACCGGATATGAGGCAGATGGAGGCAAGCTGTATCAATATGCAGAAAATGCTTTGGACAGAGCCAAAAAAGATGGAAAGAATAAGCTGGTATTTTTTTCATCGGAAGATTATCAGAACAGCCTGAACCGGATCCGGCTGCAGGATGAGATGAAAGCATCTGTCCAGAACGACTGCAAGGGATTTTATCTTTGTTATCAGCCGCAGGTGGACAGCCAGGTATTTACCCTTTATGGAGCAGAGGCGCTTTTGCGCTATGAGTCTCCATCCAGAGGCATGGTGGGACCGGGTGAATTTATACCTATTCTGGAACAAAGCGGTATGATCTGCAGGGTTGGGGAATGGGTCCTGAAGACAGCGGCTGCACAGTGCCAGGAGTGGAGAAAAAAGATTCCGGATTTTCATATCAGTGTGAATATTTCCTATGTACAGCTGAGGCAGGAAAATATTTCAGATGTTGTGCTGGATATACTGAAACAGACTGGGCTGCCGGGAGAGGCGCTTACGCTGGAGATTACAGAAAGCATACAGCTCCAGGATTATACGTATTTTAATAAGATTTTTTACCAATGGAAGCGCTGTGGGATCAAGATTGCTATTGATGACTTTGGAACAGGATATTCCAGTCTCAGTTATCTGAAGAGTATTGATGTAGATGAAACAAAGATCGATCGTTTCTTTGTGAGCCGAATTCACTATAATGCGTATAACTACCGGCTCCTCAGCAACATGATCGAACTGGCTCACAGTGCGCGGATCCAGGTGTGTTGTGAGGGTGTGGAAACAGAAGAAGAGCTGCTGGCTCTGCAGGAATTAAATCCGGATGTGCTGCAGGGGTTTTTCTTTGCGAAGCCTTATAAAAAAGAAGAATTTGAGAGGATTTATATTTACGAAGAGTGCAAAGAGTATCAGCAGCGCCTGGAAAAAGAAAAATCCTTCCGCCAGAGAGACTGCAAAGAAAATATAGAACTGACAGAAGATCTTCGCAAAGAAGAACTGGGAAACATCGTGGAGGGAATGGATAATATGATCTGTGTCAGTGACCCGAAAACGCATGAATTGTATTATCTGAACCCAACCGGCAGCAGCCTGACAGGCGTCTATGACTATAAAGGGCGGAAATGTTACGAGGTGCTTTATGGTTACCACAGTCCATGCAGATTCTGCGCCAATGAACAGCTGAGTAAAGAAAAGTTTTGTGTTGGAGTAAAGAAAAATCATTTTCTGGGAAAAGAATTTATTCTGAAGGATAAGCTGATTTCATGGATGGGGAAACAGGCGCATCTGAATATTGCCATTGATGTGACAGAAGCAGAAGAATCCATAGAAACAAAGCTGAAAGAGAAATATTATGTACAGGACAAAAAAGAAGATGTGTTCCATTCCGGAAGAAAGATACTGAAAAATACAAAACTGGGGTTGTGGAAGATCTGTATCGATCCGGAAAAGAACAGATATGAAATGTACACAGATGAAGTGATGAATCAGGTTATGGGGCTGACGGAACCGCTTTCTCCGGAAGAATGTTATGCCTACTGGTATAACAGGATCAATGAAGGCTATTATCATTATGTGAATCAGGCAGTGGAAAATATTATTCAGTCAGGCAGGATCGTCCAGGTAGAATATACATGGAAGCATCCGGTCAAAGGCGAAGTTACTGTCCGGTGTATGGGAGTCCGTGCCGAAGATAAAGACGGTATGCTTTGTCTGGAAGGCTATCACAGACTGATCAGTGATCTGGACAGGATTTATTTTCTTCAGGATGGACAGAACAGTGAGATGTTTGAGTATAATGAAAATAAACACGCGATCTATTTCCATACAGACCGCAAAATGGTCAGTGGTACAGAAAAAAGGGAACATAATTTTCCGGAATGCTGGATACGCAGCCAGATCGTACACCCGCATTTTGTAAATACCTTTCGGGAAATGTTTACAGACGTACAGACTAACGCGCCCCTTCGCAGGGAATTTCTGCTTCGGACAAAAAATGGCAGCTACGAATGGTTTAATCTGGAAACCAGGAAGTTAAGCGAAAAGGAAAAGGACGCAGATACCGTCATTGTTCTCCTTGAATCAGCGGACCAGCAGAGGGCACTGGAACTGGAATATATGCGCAAAACAGATTTTTATGGAGCTATGCTTTCAGAGACCGTAGCGTATGCGGAGGTAGACGTAGAAAGCGGACACCTTACGATGGCAGGAGGACTGTGGAAACAATATGCATCAGAATGCCGCGCAGGTGCCGACAGCTTTGTAAATGTGTTCCAGAAATACATAAATACCGTGGTAAGCCCGGAAAGCCGACAGGAATGTCAGAAATATCTGAATGCAGAATATATGAAGGAAATGTATAAACAGGGTATTTCGACACAGAAGTGTTCGTTCCGCAGGTATATAGATAATGAGCTTCTGTGGGTGCAGCTGGTGATCCATGTGTTCCAGGACCGATATTCAGAAAATATGTATGCGCTGCTTTATCTGAAGGATATTGACGGAGAAAAGAAGAGAGAAATCGCACAGGAATATGCCGCCAAAAGAGACCCTCTTACCGATGTATACAATAGAAGCATCTTTGAGAGTGAGGTCATAAATTTTATGGAAAAGACTCCGAATGCAGAAGGTGCGCTGATCATGATCGATATTGATAATTTCAAAAGCGTAAATGATCGATTGGGACACCTGAAAGGCGACGAGGCATTAAAGACTCTTACTTCTATTTTAAAAAGTACATTCCGCAGCGAAGACATCGTAGGACGACTTGGCGGAGATGAGTTTACTGTTTTTGTAAAAGGAGTCAGCAGCCGGGAAATTCTGGATCGGAGAATGAAAGAGCTTTTTGAAAAACTGGAAGCCAAGAGTGAGATTCCTATGAGCTGCAGCGCCGGTATTATTTTGATCTCAGACAGACCGTTTCATTACAGGACAGAACTTAAAAAAGCGGATTCGGCTCTTTATATGAGCAAGAAAAAAGGAAAAAGTCAATATAGTTATTATCCAGAGTGAAAAATTGGAAAAAAACGAAAAAGGAAGCTTTAGAGCTTCCTTTTTAACATTTCTGGATTGGAGGCGTGGACAAGAGCTTCTTCTTTAGAGATTCTGCCTGCCTTATATAAAGAGAGAAGACTGGTATCCATGGAAAACATAGAATCTGCGGAAGATGAATAGATCAGTCCGTCAATCTGGTGAATCTTATTTTCCCGAATCATATTTTTGATCGCAGGAGTTGTGGTCATAAGTTCAAATGCGGAAACCATGGAAGAACTGCTGTCGGCTGACGGAATCAGCTGCTGTGAAACCACTGCCTGAAGAACAGAGGCAAGCTGTACAGAAATCTGTCTTTGCTGGTTTGGCGGAAAAACATCAATGATTCGATCAATGGTGTTGGCAGCGCCCAGTGTATGCAGGGTTGAAAGGACCAGATGTCCGGTTTCTGCGGCTGTCATGGCAATGGAGATGGTTTCGAAATCACGCATTTCTCCCAGAAGGATCACATCAGGACTTTGTCTTAAGGAGGAACGCAGTGCGACTACATAGCTTTCGGTATCGGAACTGATCTCACGCTGGCTGACAATACTTTTTTTGTGACGGTGAAGGAACTCCAGCGGATCCTCCAGAGTAATGATATGTTTTTCGTACTGTTCATTGATTGCATTGATGATACAGGCAAGTGTGGTGGATTTACCACTTCCCGCCGGACCGGTCACCAGTACCAGACCTTTTTTCAGATTTCCAAGTTCAATGATCTGGGAAGGAATTCCCAGAACTGCCGGATCTGGAAGCTCAAAAGAAATGACGCGGATCACTGCAGCCAGAGAACCACGCTGCATATAGGCGCTTACCCGGTAGCGGGAAAGTCCTTGAACTGCAAAGGAAAAATCGTCATCTCCGGAAGAGAGAAAATGCCGGATATCTCTCTGGCCTGCAAGCTCATAAATCTCACGGATCATTGTTTCACATTGAGCCGGCATCATCCGCTCTTCATTGACCAGGGTCAGTTTATCCCCTTTTTTATAAGAAAGGGGACGACCTGCAACAATAAAGAGATCTGATACTCCTTCTTTTGTTGTCTGTGTTAAAAACTCTAAAGCGTTCATATATTCATTCCTCCGTAAGCATATCCTGAAGAGCATCGCTTTCCAGAAGCGGAAGACTCTGGTCAGCTCCCCAGTCGTAATCGGTAATTGTGTTCCAGCAGGTGATTTTATAATGATTTCCATCTGAAAACGGCTGGAAAGAGAGGAGGACTTCTGCCTTCAGATATTGATTCCGGGAAAGAGGCACCGTCCAGGTCAGGGTATGGTCGTTTGGGAAAGTGATCCCGTAGGTACCATCCAGGTCCGTGTGCATGTGTTCCAGAAATGTTTCCTGGTCAGAGACAGAAAGATTTTTTTCAATGGAATCAGATACCTGCATCAGAATGTCATTGGATTTATTCTCTGCTTCATAATAAGCGGTGGTACGGTCGGCACTTTTTTGGCTGAGGCGCATATTTGCTCTGGCACTGACCAGAGACAGAACAGAAAATGTCAAAAGGCAGATCAGCACGAAGATCAATACGATCGTAGTGGTGCCGATGCTGATAACCGAACGTCCTGAGGAACGGTCAGAGGCAGCGTTGTCTTTCATGATAGGTCACCTTCCTTTTCTCCGGAAATTTCAGTATCGGATGACAGAGTCCTGGCAGCCGGATAACGCAGTTCCAGCTGGTATAACGGCTCTTTTCGATCCGGTGCAGTCATATAGATCCGGGCGGAGATGGCATTTCCCTCCTGCTGACGGGTCATGTGCAGAACAAAAAAGCAGTCCTTCTGTTCACATGCTCTGAAATTTTTGTCGTAGCAGAGGACAAAACCAGTACCTTCTTCCTGGATCAGAGGAAAATATTCTTTCATGGACGCAGTGCTTCCGTCGGTGTATTTCAGGGCAGATGCGGCGCTTGAAACCTGAAGAGAAGCAAAACTAAGCCGTCTGGCATCTTCATTTACAGTATATGCTTTGACAAAAACCTGGATACAGATCGCGCTTCCCAGAGCAAAGAACAAAACAGAAATCATCAGCTCTATAAGAAACAGACTGGATCTGGTGTTTTTTTGTGAATTCATACAGCAGTCCTTCCTTTATTCCCAGACGATATCGGATTCGCTTCTCAGATGAACCAGAAGGCTGACCAGGATACCGTCCGTGTCAGAAGCGGAAATCTCCAGAAATCCTCTTCCCTTGTCAGTGATGTGAAAATCCTTGACTTCAAGGATCTTTTCTCCAAGCTCGGCAGATACGGAAGCTCCTTCCCTGACAGAAAGCTCATAAAGACTGTCCGTATCCGGATAGATATAAGTAATATAGATCTCTTCTCCGACCTGGTCTTTCATGGCCAGGGCAGTTTCTCCATTTATTTTTGTAAGAAAGATACTCCCCTCCCTGTCGTGCTGCCGGATTTTTTCAGCCGTATAGGAAAGTGCTGTCCGGGTAGAGTAGGTGGATGTCAGCTGATCAGCAGAAGAACGATACACCTGTACCCCGATCAGGATCAGGATAAAAGAACAGACAGCAAAGACGCCAAACAGGGAGAGCGTGAAAAAGAGATCTGTCATATGGCGTTTTTTCAGCTTCATCTGTGATCTCCTTTCTTCCTTTCAATAGAAAAAACAGTGATATCCGGCATGATATTGGATCCGATGGCTTCATAAGAGACCAGATATTTTTCCTTATCATAGGATATTCCGTAGTATTTTTCCAGATAATCAATGCTGTCCGGATAAAAACCCTGTGTCGCATAGCAGTGGACAGCACTTTGGATGATGGATCTTTTCAGGCTTTCCTCTTCATTTCCGGCGGTAATCCGGGAAATGGAAGAAAGTCCTGCCAGAAAAAGTCCGATGATCAGACAGAAAAAAACAGCAGCAAGCAGTTTCCGGATCACAGGGCTGTAGGATGTTTTTTTGAAACGGTTCATACCATATTCCTCCTGTTTATCCGATATTGGACATGATGCCGATGAGCGGAAGCATTACAGAAAGAAGAACCATGCCAACTGTGACAGACAGAATTGCGACCAGGGTAGGCTCCACTTTGGAAACCAGACTGTCAAGCTGATCCTGCACTTCTTCGTCATACTGTACAGAAATTTGTTTCATAACCTGATCCATAGCTCCTGTTTTGAAGCCGATGTGGATCATCCGGAGATAAAGCCCGGAAAAAATCTCAGCTTCCTGAGCGGCCTCGGCAAAACCGACTCCCTCGGAAAGTCTTTGACGGATCAGATCGATCCGGGGACTTACGACAGGGTGATCCACGAGACGGGACACCATATCAAGACTTTGATCGATATCAAGTCCGCTTGACAGGGCAAGATACATGCCGCTGGCAAAGCGGGAACATGCGGTCTTTTCGGAAAGCTGTCTGGCGGCAGAAAAATGTCTGGAGAATCCGGAGATTCTGGCCTGCCCTTTTTGTGTGCAGGCAAAATAAAAGAACAGTCCCGCAAAAACCAGAAGAAGCAGGATAAATAGAATACTGTAATCGCCCAGTGCTCTTCCGATACGCAGTACAGCACCGGAGAATCCGGTCAGTCCGGCTCCCAGCTGACGGTACACCTGATCAAAAACAGGAAGGACTTTTATAACAAGTACAAGTATGATGGTCACCATGATCCCCAGCATGATCAGTGGGTAGGTGACAGCGCTGCGGATGCTTTTTGCCAGCATTTCTTCTCTCCGGTAATGCTCCGCAAGGCTGTTCATCACATCATCCAGACGGCCGGACTGTTCGCCGATTTCAGCCATGCTGCACAGATAGGAAGGAAAACACCCGGATGCTTCAAGAGCCATATAGAGACTTCCGGTCTGTTCTGTTTCATGAAGCAGATCTTCCAGTATTTTTTTTCCTTCCCCTTCCGGTGTATCTTCGATCATAATGGAAAGTCCCTCGATAGAAGAGATTCCGGAGCGAAGGATCAGGGCAAGCTGCCCGCAAAAGGTAGTCAATTCCGAATTTGATAACTTTTTCATACTTCTCCTTTCTGATCAGCGAGTATACTGAAGGGTATAATTGGAACCATCGCCGATATATTTCAGTATTTTTTTTGTATTTCCGTTTCCGGAAGCAAAAGTAGGATCCATGCGTGTCCAGGCATCTCCGGAAAATTCGATGATCTTGTCGATCCATCCGGTTTCTTCTGTATAGACACTGATCCAGGCATGATAAACCTCTCCGGAATAGCCGATCTCCAGCCGGGCAGGAATGCCCTGAGAGCGCAGCATAGCTGCTGTAAGCGAGGCATAGTCAAAGCAGATACCGGTTCCGGTTTCCAAAGTAGAATCAATGTCCGGCAGATACCCTTTTTGGATGGAAGCGGCTTTTTCATCGTCGTAGGTGACGTTTTCGATCACATAATGATAGATATCTGCCACGGCATCCAGATCGTCCTTGGATTGACTGACTGCCTGCGAAGCGGTTTTGACCGCATTCATATCCTCCGTAAAATTTACATATTGGTTGGGATACAAAAAAGGCAGCAGCTGGTCTGCGAGAGTTACCTGGATCGTTTCCTTAAAAAGAGAGATGTATTTGGTATCTACGATATTTTCGTAGCCTTCTATCTGATAATCCCCGTCTCCGCTGGTAAGTGGAAGAGTAGTATAGGTTTCTGAAGGCTGGATAAAATATTTATAATTGATCTGATCCGGTCCGGTAATCTGGATATTGGCCTTGGCAGCAGTGCCGGTATATTTTGCCATGATATAACCCTGATCCATATGAGAGATATCTATGATCAAAGGTTCTGTACCCAGTATGGAATTTCCGGATGCCTGGGGGATCAGAACCTGCGGTGTACTGGACCGGCTTTCTTCGTTATCCTTCTCTGCGCGGGCAGTTTGGACACAAAGGACAGCAAAACACAGAAAGAAAAGAATTCCCCATATACAGAAAAGAAAATATCTGCGCTTCATGTAAAGCTCCTTGTAATTCAAAGTATAGGATAAGTATAGCACTGTAAAAAAAACAGTACAAGAAATTTTGTGAGAAAAGACGAAAGAATCATAAAAAGGATTGTAAAATTTATATTTATAGTATAAAATCGTAAATATAGAAAAATTTAAGATAAAAACTTTTTCGAATGCAGGAAAAGGAGAAGGGCAATGAGTGAAAGATCAGACCATACGTCGTCTACCCTTAGGATATGTATAGATGAATTCCGTAATGATGGAGGAGAGATCAGCGGACGGATCAGCGGAATAGCGGTAAAAGAGGAAAAGATATTTTCAGACAGCTCACAGCTGATGATTTTGATCGACCGTATCCTGGATGAGATCGGCAGACCTCAGCCAACCAGGAAATCCAGAAGCTTCAAGGAAATTTCTGAAAAAGAAGTCACTTCTTATTGCGGAGAGCCGAAGATTTATCACAGCGTTGAAGAGATCAGGCAAAAAGAAGGAAAAGTCCTGACCAGAGACGTTTTTTTTGTGTCACGTTTACGAAGCTCCTGGCAGGGTGTTATGAAGGATATTCAGGGACAGATGACTGGAAGATTTGACAGTGATCTTGAGTTTATAGACCTTTTGTATGACCGCGGTGTGACCAGATAAGTTTATAATACGTATAATGATAAGCGCCGGAAAGGAGGATGGGAATGCCGCATACAAAGAGTACATCCAGAGGGGATACCTTTATTGTAAATATCAAGAATAATCAGAACCATACATGGCAGGGGACCGTCAGATGGGTGGAGACTCAAAGGGAGATTCCTTTCCGCAGTGCGCTGGAACTGATCAAATTGATAGATTCTGCGATGGATACATCGGAAGAGACAGAGGAGATTTCTCCTCAGTGGTAAAAAAGAAAAGGCATTGAGGCAGTACATAGAGCGCCATCAATGCTTTTTTTGTCAAAAAAACCCAAAAGAAATGAATTTATTATAATAAAATAACAAAGATTTAAAAAAATCCTCTTGAGAAATTTTTGAAAAAGAGATAGAATATATGTGGTTGTATGAAATGACTTTGAAAGTCATACCACCACCTAAAAATTTAGGGGGGGGGGTAAATGGAAAAGAAGAATTTAGCAAAAATGAAAGAAAATCATTCTGCATTGAATATCAGAATGTTTGGCAAATTCCAGATTGAAAACGAGAATGGGATGCTGAATAAAGAGAATATGCGGTCAGAGATGCTGACCCGTCTTCTGGCTTATATGGTAAGCCACAGAGAAAAAGATATGACTGCCCAGGAACTGATCGATGTGCTGTGGCCGGATGATCAGAGTGATAATCCGTCAGGAGCGCTGAAGAATCTTATGTATCGCCTCCGAAAGCTGATGAATCGTACCTGGGGAGAAGACGGCAGGTATATTATCACAGGCCGTGGTGCTTATCAGTTAAACCCGGAACTTGTTGTTCATGTAGATATAGAAGAATTCGAGGAGTGCTGTCGGCAGGTTTTTAATTCTGAAGATCCGGCAGTACAGCAGGAAAACGGCAAAAAAGCTGTTGAACTGTATCAGGGTATGTTTCTGTCAGAGCTGTCATCAGAATATTGGGTTATTTCCATAGCTACTTATTATCACTCCATCTATCTAACTATGGTCAAAAAGCTGGCAGCTCTGTTAGAAAAAGAAAAACAATTTACAGATGTTGAAGAAATTTGTGCAAAGGCAATTCAGATTGAGCCATTGGATGAAGAAATCCATTGTTTTCTTCTGAGAGCCATGATTGCTGATAATAAACAAAAATTAGCATCGGATCATTATAAAGAAACAGTGAAACTGCTTTATGATTCTCTTGGAGTAAGACCTTCCGGAGAAATGGAGACGATTTACGAAGAACTCCAGAAAATACAGCACGATCATGAGAGTAACATTGATATCATCCAAGAAGAACTGAGGGAAGAAAAAACTTCCGGTGCGTTTTTCTGTGAATATGGTGTATTTCGTAAGATATATGCTCTGGAATCCAGAAGCGGCAGTCGTCTGGGCATTTCTGTCCATCTGGCCCTGGTAAGCCTGTATCTTGATTTTCAGGTTTCCAAAGATAAGAATGATTATGCCAGTCTGATAGGAGAGGGAATGAAAGTTCTGGAAGATACTCTGCTGAAAAGACTGAGGTCCAGTGATATTGTCTGCAGGTACAGCGTCAATCAGTTTCTTGTTATGCTTCCGGCATGCCAGTATGAGGATGCAAAAATGGTGGTGAACCGTCTGAAGGATTCCTTTTACAAGTCGGGAAAAACCAACAAACTGCTTCTGCAGTATAGTATTGACGAATTGAATGTGGATTGAAATTCCAGAAAACAGAACAAAATTGAATAAACACAGGCAGATACATGGCCGGATGATTTTTCGTCAGGAAGATCATCCGGTTTTTTAAAACACTATAAAAATATAAAAAATCCGGAGGTTTGATTATGAAAAACGGAATGGATCTTCATTTACATCTGGATGGCTCTTTGACACCCGCTTATGTGATCCGTCAGGCAAAAAAACAGGGGATAGAGCTGCCGGTCTGGGATGAAAAGGAGCTGGTGAAATACATGACTGCACCAGTGGATTGTCAGGACTTAAATGAATACCTGGAAAAATTTGATCTTCCCTGCTCTGTGATGCAGACAGAGGACGGACTGACAGACGCCGCTCAGGATGTATGCAAACAGATGAAAGAGCGGGGACTGAGCTATGTGGAAATTCGGTTTGCTCCTCAGCTTCATACGAAAAAGGGACTGACGCAGAGACAGGTAGTCGATGCTGTGCTGCGGGGCCTGATCTGTGATGAGAGTTTTGAAGCCAGAGTCATTTTGTGCTGTATGCGTATGAAAGATAATGAAAAAGAAAATCTGGAGACGATTCAACTGGCATCCGAATATCTGGGAAAAGGTGTCGTGGCAGCTGATCTGGCAGGAGCGGAAGCGCTTTTTCCAACCTCTTCTTTTGGGAATGTTTTTCAAAAGGCAAAAGAGGCGGGGGTTCCGTTTACCATTCATGCAGGAGAAGCAGACGGACCTGAGAGTATCTGGACGGCATTAGGATTTGGTGCACAGCGCATCGGGCATGGGGTACGCTGTCTGGAAGATGAAAAGCTGGTAGAATATCTCAGAGAGAAACAGATTCCTCTTGAGGTCTGCCCTACCAGTAATTTCCAGACAAAGGCTGTGAAGGGCGAATACCCGTTAAAGAAGATGCTGGAAAAAGGACTGTGTGTAACTTTGAATACAGATAATACCACCGTTTCCGGAACCACTCTGGAAAAAGAATTTGATATTGCCGAAAATCAGCTTGGTCTTACCCGGGAAGAGATCATGACCTTGAAAAAGAACGCAGAAAAGGCAAGATTTTAAGGTCCAGAATTGGGGGAGATATTTGAAATTCACGGAAAAACAAAAAATGTGCACAAAAAAAAGAGCCAAAATAGTTGATTATTAACAAAAACGCAATCATAAATAAAAAAAGGACATAAGTCCTTTTTTTATTGCACAAAAAGGAGTTATAATAAGCTCAACACAAAGACATTTTGCACAAACGGGAATAGGCAAAGGAGGTACGTGAGTGGAATATGTAATCGAAATGAACCATATTACAAAACAATTTGGGGATTTTAAAGCAAACGATGACATTACTCTCCAGGTCAAAAAAGGAGAAGTCCACGCTCTGCTGGGGGAAAACGGAGCTGGCAAGTCCACCTTGATGAGTGTTCTTTTCGGTCTGTATCAGCCGGAGGAAGGCGAGATAAAAATCAATGGAAAAACTGTAAAGATCAACAATCCGAATGATGCCAATGATCTGGGCATTGGAATGGTTCATCAGCATTTTAAGCTGGTACATAATTTTACAGTTCTGGAAAGTATTGTACTGGGCAGGGAAACCGTAAACATGGGCGTTCTGAAAATGGAAGATGCCAGAAAAAAAGTAATGGAACTCAGTGAAAAGTACAAGTTCAAAATCGATCCGGATGCTTACATTTCTGATATTACCGTAGGAATGCAGCAAAGAGTAGAGATCCTTAAGATGCTGTACTGTGACAACGATATCCTGATCTTTGATGAGCCGACCGCAGTCCTGACACCGCAGGAGATCCATGAACTTATGAAAGTTATGAAACAGCTTGTGGCAGAAGGAAAATCAATTATTTTTATCACACACAAGTTAAATGAGATCAAGGAAGTTGCAGACCGCTGCAGTGTTCTGCGTAAGGGCAAATATATCGGAACTATCAATGTGGCGGATACCACAAAGGAACAGATGTCCGAAATGATGGTTGGAAGAAAAGTAAACCTGAACGTGGAAAAATGTGAGATGAATCCGGGAGATGCAGTACTGGAAGTAAAGAACCTGACGATCAAAAGCAAAGCTTCCGGTAAAGAAGCAGTCAAAAATGTATCTTTCCAGGTCCGCAAAGGCGAGATCCTCTGTGTGGCAGGAATCGACGGAAACGGACAGTCAGAACTGGTATACGGCATTACCGGTCTGATGCCTCTGGACAGCGGACAGATTTTATTAAACGGTAAGGACATCACAAAAGAAAGCATCCGTCAGAAATGTCTGGACGGTATGGCTCATATTCCGGAAGACCGACACAAAGACGGACTTGTTCTTGATTATACGCTCCAGGAGAATCTTGTACTTCAGACTTATTACACCGACCGCTTCCAGAAACATGGCTTCCTGAAGTTTGATGCAATCCGTGAATATGCAAAGGAACTGATCAAAAAATTTGATATCCGTTCCAGCCATGGAGAAACCAGTATTGCCAGAGGTATGTCTGGCGGAAATCAGCAGAAGGCCATCATTGCCCGAGAGCTTGACCGTAATCCGGAAATCGTAATTGCAGTCCAGCCGGTACGAGGACTTGACGTAGGAGCGATTGAATATATCCATAAGCAGCTGGTGGCTCAGAGAGATGCCGGAAAAGCAGTCCTTCTGGTATCATTGGAACTGGATGAGGTAATGAATTTAAGTGACCGGATCGTGGTTATGTACGAAGGTGAGATCGTAGCGGATCTGAATCCTAAGGAAATCACAACGGAGGAACTTGGTCTTTACATGGCAGGAGCAAAAAGGAGTGTGAAGAATGAACAGTAAACGTAAATCTATATTTAAAGGAGAAGGATTTGTAAATTTCAGTTCTTCTATCCTGGCGATCATCTGTGGTCTGCTGTTTGGATTCATCATCCTTCTTGTAAGTAATCCGAGCCAGGCGGTAAATGGATTCCTGATGATCTTAAAAGGCGGATTCACAGACGGTATGAAAGGTGTCGGAGACGTTCTCTATTATGCAACACCGATCATCATGACCGGTCTTTCCGTAGGATTTGCCTTCAAAACAGGACTTTTCAACATTGGAGCTTCCGGACAGTTTACAGCAGGAGCTTTTGCAGCGGTATATGTGGGAATCAAATGGACGTTCCTTCCGGCTTCCATTCACTGGCTGGTAGCACTTCTGGCAGCGATCCTGATTGGCGCTCTGGTAGGAAGCGTTCCGGGTATCCTGAAAGCCTTCTTTAATGTAAATGAAGTTATTTCAGCCATCATGATGAACTATATCGGAATGTATATCGTAAATCTTCTGGTTCGTAACTATATTTATGATCCGCTGAAAAACCAGTCGGTGGCAGTGGCACAGAGTGCGATCCTTCCAAAAGCAGGACTGGATAAGATTTTTGCAGGCGCAAGTTTAAATATTGGAATTTTTATCGCAGTACTCTGCGTGATCCTGATCTATGTGATTCTGAACAAGACGACCTTCGGATATGAGTTAAAGGCATGCGGCCTTAACCCTCACGCAAGTAAATATGCCGGAATCAACGAAAAGAGAAACGTTGTTCTTTCCATGGTGATCTCCGGTGCACTTGCAGGCCTTGGCGGCGCGCTGTTATATCTGGCAGGATCCGGAAAATACCTTCAGGTACTTGATATCATTGCTCCGGAAGGATTTTCAGGAATTTCAGTAGCCCTCCTCGGACTTTCCAATCCGATCGGTATCCTGTTCTCAGGACTTTTTATCGGACATATTACCGTAGGCGGCTACAACATGCAGCTTTTTGATTTTGTATCAGAAGCGATCGACATTATTATTGCAGCAATCGTTTACTGCGGCGCTCTGTCTCTCCTGTTTAAGACAATGATCCACAAGATTCAGATGAAACGGGCAAAAAAAGCAGAAGCAAAAGCAGTTGGCACAGATAAAGGAAAGGAGGCATAGGCATGGGCGTATTATATTTTATCATTCAGCAGACAATGTATTTTGCGATCCCTCTTTTGATCGTAGCAATCGGCGCTATGTATTCTGAGCGAAGCGGTGTAATCAACATTGCTCTGGAAGGTATCATGGTTATGGGTGCCTTTGTGGGAATTTTCTTTATCAACATCTTTCAGGACAGCATCAGCGGACAGCTTCTGTTGATTCTGGCAGTTCTGATCGCAGGTGCAGTAGGCGGAATCTTTTCTCTGCTCCATGCATTTGCTTCCATAAATATGAAAGCAGATCAGACCATCAGTGGTACAGCCCTGAACATGTTTGCTCCGGCATTTGCCATTTATGTGGCACGTATGATCCAGGGATCTCAGCAGATTCCTTTTACAGATACCTTTTATATTGCAAAGGTACCGGTTCTTGGCAGCATTCCGGTGATTGGCCCCATGCTGTTCCAGAACTGCTATATCACTACTTTTATTGGGATTGGTATTTTCCTTGTGGCAGCTTTTGCCATTAAAAAGACAAGGTTCGGTCTTCGTCTCCGTGCCTGTGGAGAACATCCGGGAGCAGCAGACTCTGTTGGTGTAAATGTAGCAGGTATCCGTTATGCAGGTGTTATCATTTCCGGTGTACTTGCCGGAATCGGCGGTCTGGTATTTGTAGTACCGACCTCTACAAACTTCAATGCAACGGTAGCCGGATACGGATTCCTTGCGATTGCCGTATTGATCTTTGGACAGTGGAGAAGCGGAAAAATCCTTATGGCAGCATTTTTCTTCGGAATCATGAAAACACTGGCAAGTGCATACTCTGCCATTCCGGTTCTGAAATCTCTGCCGATCCCGAATGAGATTTACAAGACGATTCCGTATATTGCGACTCTGATCGTACTGATCTTCTCTTCCAAGAATTCTCAGGCTCCGAGAGCAGAGGGAATCCCTTATGACAAAGGAAGTAGATAAACATTTATTTTTACATGGAAACTTATTAATTTACATATAAAAAATCCAAAGGAGGACAAAAACATGATGAAAAAATTATTAAGTTTATTACTGGCTGGCGTGATGGTTCTGGGCGGTGCTGCAACTGTTCATGCAGATGACGGGTATGAGCTTGCACTGATCACAGACGTAGGAACGATCGATGACAAATCCTTTAACCAGGGATCCTGGGAAGGTCTGGAGGCCTATGCAAAGGATAATGATCTTACCTGCAAATACTACAAACCGGCAGAGAAATCAGATGCTGCATGTCTGACTTCTATCGATCTGGCTGTAAAAGGCGGAGCAAAGGTTATCGTAACTCCTGGATTCCTGTTTGAGTATCCGGTTCTGGAAGCACAGGATAAATATCCGGATGTAAAATTCATCATCATTGATGCAGCTCCTACAGATCCGAATGAGGGTCAGAGAATTGAGGAAAATGTAGAATCTATCTTCTATGCAGAGGAGCAGGCTGGTTATCTCGCTGGTTATGCAGCAGTAGCAGAAGGCTATACAAAGCTTGGATTCATGGGCGGTATCGCAGTTCCGGCAGTAATCCGTTACGGATATGGATTTATCCAGGGCGCTGATGCAGCTGCAAAAGAGCTTGGTGTAGAAGAAGTATCTATGAAATATACTTATGTAGGAAACTTTGATGCAACTCCGGAAAACAATGCAAAAGCAGCAGCATGGTACAATGAAGGAACAGAAGTGATCTTCGCATGCGGCGGTGCGGTTGGAAACTCTGTTATGAAAGCAGCAGAGACCTCCGGCGGTAAAGTGATCGGTGTAGACGTTGACCAGTCTTCCGAGTCTGAGACAGTTATCACATCTGCTATGAAGAACCTTGGCGATTCTGTATATAATACTGTAAAATCCTATTATGACGGAACATTTGAAGGTGGAAAATCTGTAACTCTTACAGCAGCAGACAACGGTATCTTACTGCCGATGGAAACCTCCAAGTTTGAGAAATTTGATCAGGAAACTTATGACAAACTTTTCCAGGGTCTGGTTGACGGATCTATCAAGATAGAAAACGATACAGTTGCAGCAAGTGCAACAGAGGTTCCTGCTGATAACGTAAAAGTAGAACTGATCCAGTAATGGAACCAGAGAAAACGGAAAGAAGATCCGTTTGACATAATAAAAAGGGCTGTCGCACAAACAGGTGGGACAGCCTGTTTTCCTAAAAGAGGTGGAAGATCATGAGCGACTATTTATATGATGCCATATCAGTTTTTGGCGAGATAGAAAAAGAAAAATATGAAGAATTAAAAGCATACTTTGCCGGCGCGCCTATGTGGCTCATTGACTCCTTCCAGATTATTAAGATGGAAAAGGATTATACTTTTATCAGAGAAAATGAACCAGTGAAATATATTTATCTGATCATCAAAGGTATCATCCGGGCAGCAGATTACAGAGTTTATGGAATCGTATATGACTTTATGCGAGTCAATGAACTGGAGGCAATGGGAGGTATGGAACTGGTACTGGACCTTCCGGCATACAGGGCCACGATAGAAACAGTGACCCCCTGTATTGCCATTAAGATTCCAAAGTGTAGTTATGAAAAATGGTTAAATACAGATATCAATGCATTGAAACGGGAAGCAAAAACCGTAGGACGTTATTTACTGGAAACAGACAGAAAAAGCAGAGCATATTTGTTTCTGCAGGGGGCAGACAGGCTGGCGCTATACCTGGTGGACTCCTATAAGAAAAATGAAAAAAATGGAGAATTTCTTGTGACCTCTTCCAGAGCGGAGCTTTCAGAAATGACAGGACTTTGTGTCCGGACAGTCAACCGCGCGGTAAAAAAGTTCCATGAAAACGGATGGATCACAAAAGAAGGAAATAAATTCAGCATTAATAAAGAGCAGTATATGAAGATGAATGAAACGGTATCAGCATTAATAGAGAGGTGATGATATGGGAAATAGAATTTACGAGAAACTGATCACATGTACCAATGCAGTAAAAAGCAGGATTACATTTAAACCGGAGGTGGCATTGATCCTTGGGTCCGGTCTGGGTGATTATGCGCAGGAGATGGATGTTGTGGAAACACTGGAATATTCGGAGATCGAGGGATTTCCGGTATCTACAGTAGCAGGACATCAGGGAAGATTCCTGTTTGGATATGTAAAAGATGTTCCTGTAGTAGCTATGCAGGGACGTGTCCATTATTATGAAGGCTATGAGATGTCGGATGTGGTTCTTCCTACCAGACTGATGGGACTTCTGGGAGCAAAGACAATCATTCTGACAAATGCAGCCGGCGGTGTGAATTATAACTTCCGCCCGGGAGATCTGATGATGATCACAGATCATATCACAACGACTGTTCCAAGTCCTCTGATCGGGCCGAACCTGGAAGAGCTGGGACCAAGATTTCCGGATATGAGCGAAGTGTACAACAAAGAACTCCGGGAGATCATCAGAGAGGCGGCGAAAAACGTTAAGGTAAGCATCCAGCAGGGTGTATACATGCAGCTGACAGGGCCGAACTACGAAACACCGGCAGAGATTCGGATGTGCAGAACCATGGGAGGAGACGCAGCAGGCATGAGCACCGCCTGCGAGGCAATGGCGGCCAACCATATGGGAATGGATGTATGTGGAATATCCTGTATCACAAACATGGCAGCGGGAATGTCTGCCCAGCCTCTGGATCATAAAGAGGTGCAGGAGACAGCAGACCGTGTGGCGGCAGACTTTAAGAAACTGGTGACAGAGACCATACGTCTGATCGGAGAAAAAAAGAATGGATGAAAAAGTTCTGGAGAATGGAAAACTAAATGAAAAGAAGCTGCTTGATCTGGCGCATGAGGCCAGAAAGCGGGCTTATACTCCTTATTCTGGATTTCAGGTAGGAGCAGCTCTTGTGACAAAACAGGGAAACGTGTATCTGGGATGCAACATAGAGAATGCTTCCTATACGCCCAGCAATTGTGCAGAACGGACTGCATTTTTTAAGGCAGTGTCGGAAGGAGAAAGAGAATTTGCAGCCATTGCCATTGTAGGCGGGCCGGAAGGAACAGAGGGAAAGGAAACCTGTTCACCCTGCGGCGTATGTCGTCAGGTTATGCGAGAGTTTTGCGTTCCAGAGGAGTTTCGGATCCTTCTGGAAGATGGACAAGGCGGAATTATGAACTATAGTCTGGCAGAATTGCTGCCATTAGGATTTGGACCGGAAAATCTGGCCCGATAAAAGGAGGAAAACAAAATGCAGAATTATTCAGGTGAAGCAGGATTGCAGTATCATTTACAGATTCGGAAAGGTGATGTAGGACGTTATGTGATTCTTCCGGGAGATCCTAAACGTTGTGAAAAGATCGCAAGATTTTTTGATGATGCAAAGCTGGTGGCAGACAGCCGGGAATATGTGACCTATACCGGTTATCTGGACGGCGAAAAAGTCAGTGTGACTTCTACCGGAATTGGCGGTCCTTCTGCCTCTATCGCAATGGAAGAACTGGTACTTTGCGGAGCAGATACCTTTATCCGTGTGGGAACCTGCGGCGGCATTGAGATGGATGTAAAAGGAGGAGACATTGTTGTTGCAACCGGTGCGATCCGTATGGAGGGAACCAGCAGAGAATATGCGCCTATCGAATTTCCGGCAGTTGCAGACCTGGATGTGACAAACGCTCTGGTATCAGCAGCAAAAGAACTGGGATATACGTATCATGCAGGTGTTGTTCAGTGCAAAGATGCTTTTTACGGACAGCATGAGCCGGAAAGAATGCCGGTCAGCTATGAACTGCTGAATAAATGGGAAGCCTGGAAACGCCTTGGATGTAAAGCATCTGAAATGGAGTCGGCTGCATTGTTTGTTGCAGCAAGCCATTTGAGAGTACGCTGCGGTTCCGATTTCCTGGTAGTGGGAAATCAGGAGAGAAATGCAGCAGGACTGGACAATCCTATCGTTCATGATACAGAATCCGCGATCAAGGTTGCAGTAGAAGCAATCCGTAAACTGATCCGTGCAGATAAAGAAAAATAAAATCTTGGATATTGAGATACACATTATAATAGGAAGGAATACATTTCATTGAATAAATTTAAACGTGTTTTTACCATTGTTGTAGACTCTATGGGAATCGGTTCGCTGCCGGATGCAGCAGAATATGGTGATGCAGGAACAGATACACTGGGACATATTGCAGAACGAACAGAAAATTTCCAGATTCCTAATTTTCAGAAACTGGGGATTGCGAATCTTCATCCGCTGAAAGGTGTTCCGGCTGCAGAAAAGCCTCTTGGCTATTATATGGAGATGTCAGAAGTCAGTGTAGGCAAGGATACCATGACCGGTCACTGGGAGATGATGGGACTTCATATTACCACACCATTTAAAACTTTTACAGATACCGGATTTCCCAAAGAGCTTTTGGATGAACTTTCTGCAAGGACTGGTCGTGTGATCATCGGCAACAAAAGTGCAAGTGGAACAGAAATCCTGGATGAACTTGCAGAGGAAGAGATTGCAACAGGTCATATGATTGTGTACACATCTGCGGATTCTGTTCTCCAGATTTGCGGGAATGAAGAAACATTTGGGCTTCAGGAACTTTATCGCTGCTGTGAGATTGCCAGAGAACTGACCATGAAGGATGAGTGGAAGGTAGGAAGAGTCATTGCAAGACCTTATGTGGGCAAAAAGAAAGGTGAATTTAAGCGTACGGCCAATCGTCATGACTATGCTCTGAAGCCTTATGGAAAAACAGCCCTGGATGCATTAAAAGAAGCGGGACTCGACGTGATTTCTGTTGGAAAGATTTTCGATATTTTTGACGGAGAAGGTCTGACGGAATCCAACAAATCCAAAAGCTCTGTTCATGGAATGGAACAGACCATTGAAATCGCAGGAAGAGATTTTGAAGGATTGTGCTTTACGAATCTGGTGGACTTTGACGCTTTGTGGGGACATCGTCGTAATGTAGAAGGATATGCACAGGAACTGGAAAAATTTGATCAGAAGCTTGGGGAACTTCTGCAGGTGCTTCGGGAGGATGACCTTCTGATCATCACTGCAGACCATGGAAACGATCCAACCCATACGGGTACGGATCATACCAGAGAGCATGTACCTTTTGTGGCATATTCTCCTTCTATGACAGGAAACGGAAAACTGGAAGATACCGACACCTTTGCGGTCATTGGAGCAACCATTGCAGATAATTTCGGCGTAAAGATGCCGGAGGGCACGATCGGACATTCAATTTTGGATAAACTGAAATAGATTATCAGAAAGGACAATTATGGATAAAAAAGAAATTTTAAGCAAAGTAGATCATACTTTATTAACACAGACTGCTACATGGGAGGAAATCCGTCAGATTCTGGATGACGCCATGAAATATGGAACTGCATCCGCATGTATTCCTGCTTCTTATGTAAAACAATGTGCGGATTATGTAGATGGAAAGCTTCCGATCTGTACAGTGATCGGTTTTCCAAACGGCTACAGTACGACAGCTACAAAGGTTTTTGAGACAAAGGATGCCATTGCCAACGGTGCGTCAGAAATCGATATGGTGATCAATATTGGTCTTTTGAAGGATAAGAAATATCAGGAGCTGGAAGATGAGATACGCAGCATTCACGAAGCCTGCGGCGGAAAGATCCTTAAAGTGATCATCGAGACCTGTCTTCTTACAGAAGAAGAAAAGATAAAAATGTGCGAGATCGTTACAAATGCCGGAGCAGAGTTTATCAAAACCTCTACAGGATTCTCAAAATCAGGAGCAACCTTTGCAGACGTGGAACTGATGAGAAAACATGTGGGACCGGAAGTGAAAGTAAAAGCTGCCGGTGGTATTTCTTCTCTGGAGGATGCGGAAGAGTTTATCCGCCTGGGCGCTGACCGTCTGGGAACCAGCCGCATTGTTAAAATTATAAAAAATACCGATGATGGTGCTGGATATTAAGTAACGGATAAAGACCGGATTTCATTTTTGAAATCCGGTCTTTATTGCTTTTAAGAAACTTTTCTTTTTTCACAAAAATATAACCAGTATAATCTGTTCTGCACCTGGGATCTCATATTTTTTGAAATTATTCAGAAAAAGTTTATAAAATATATATGTTTGTGACCAGTGTGTGACTAACATCCTTTATACTATGACTATAAATTCAAAAAAAGATTGTCCAGTGAGACAATATCAACGATAAAAAATGTGAATGGAGGAGAGAAGGCCATGAAAAGTAATAGAAAGAAGAGAATAATAGCAGCTGTACTTTGCATGGTAATGGTATTGAGCAGCAGTATATCGGCTTTGGCAGGCGAAGAGATCTTTGTGGATATACCGGAAGCTTCTGAGGCGTTTACCTCAGAGCCTATGGTGGTCACAGAAGCAGAACCAGCAGCAGAGTCTTTGGATGAAACAGAAGTTTCACCGGAAATATCATTTGCAGATGGAGATGTGACAGCTGATACGGAAACAGAAGCTCCTGTGGATCCGATATCAGAAACTCCTGTGGAATCTGCGCCAGAGACACCGGAAGAAAACACTGCAGAGGAACCTTTACCGGAAACTCCTTCAGATGATGTTTTTGTGGAAGAAGAAGCATTTGCAGATTTTGGAGATGGAACGACAAATGTCGATAGTCAGGTTTTCTCAGAAGAAACGGAACTGAAACAGGAATTTGTGGATGAGGCCGGTAATGTGGTACAGAGAGTTACCGCGAAGCTTCCTGCAGGCGCATTTGCAGCAGAAACCTCTTCCGTTACAATGGAAGTTTCCTATCTGGATGCAGATTCTGAAAATTATCTCAAATCCATGATGAACGAAAACATTCAGGAAGGTATGCAGCTTGGCTCTTACGTTTTCTTTAATGTACAGTTTAAGGTAAACGGAGAAAAGGCAGATGCTCTGAAGCCGGTTGTGATTACAATCGAGGGCAGCGGACTGACCGTTACGGATGCAAAGAAAGCGAACGTGTTCTATTTTGACCCGGCGGATCCTTCAGTAGAAGGCGACAGGGATGAACTGAAAGAGATTCCTCAGAGAGCGGAAGTTCTGGAAAGTCTTCAGGCAGCAGGACAGAGCACTGAGAACATTGAAGATTATGATCTTTCTGAAATTACATTCAGAGAAGATGGAACGACAGACAAGGTTATTTTTGAAGGAAGAAAATCTACCATCTACGGATGTTATACAGAAGAAGCAAAACCGGTAGAGGAAATTCCGGCAGAGCCGACTCCGATCCCGGAAGAACCGACTCCGGCTCCAGAAGAGACAACTCCGAGTCCGGAAGAACCGGGAACAGAGGAACCTGCTCCGGAAACAGTGACAGAGATTGAGATTATTTCTGATGAAGTAAATCTTCGTACAGAACCGAATGCAGAAGCTGATAACGTGGCGGCAGTTGCCTATACGGGCGAACGTTTCCCGCTTCTGGAAAATGTGCAGATGGAAGATGCCCTGTGGTACAAAATCCAGTACACATATCCGGAAACAGGAGAGACTGCAGAACTTTATGTGAGAAGTGATTTCGCAAAAATCGTGGATGAATCCCTTGAAGTGACAGACGATGAAGCTGTGGATCTTACGGAAGAACCGGGAATGGTCAATGAGCTTACTTATGAAGACGATAAAATCACAGTATCTGTAAGCGCTGCAGAAGAAGGAATTATTCCTGACGGGGCATCCTTAAGCGTGAAACCGATCACTGCTGAGAATGCAGAAACTCAGGAACAGTATGAAGAGGTTGCACAGCATGTAGAAGAAAAGGTTACAGCAGAGGAAAAAGAGGTTGCCGGATTCCTGGCATACGATATTTCTTTCCTTGATGCGGAAGGAAACAAGGTGGAGCCAAACGGTGAAGTTAAGGTTTCCATGAACTACAAGCAGGCAGCAATCCCGGAAACAGTGACAGAAGAAAAAGCAGAAACCACAGAGGTATCCGTATTTCATCTGGAAGAGGACGAAACCGGTGCAGTGCAGAATGTGGTAGACATGACAGCTGAAGGAAGTGCATCAGCAACTGTACAGACAACAGAAAATGCAGAGATCCAGAGCGCAGAGTTTCATACCACCAGTTTTTCTGTTTACACAGTTGTGTGGAAGGATCATGGAAGTTGGTATCATCCGACAGCGACTCTTCACTTTTATAATGAGAAAGGGGACGAGATCTCTGAAAAATTAGGTGTTTCGGATAAAACGATACAAATTGAAGGTACTGGTAATCTTGATTCAAACAGTGCAGATCACAAGAATCTTAATGAGATAGGAGAACAATATTCGGGAGAAAACGGATACTATTACAAAGAAACGCATCTGGATAGTTATAACAGCAAGCAAATCGCCGATGATATCAGCTATAATCCAGGCGATAACAATGGTTATGATTGGCATTATAACCATGGAGGTTCCTGGCACGGATGGAAATATTATGAAGAAGGGCAGAACAACGAGGTAAATGTATATCTGATCTATACGACAGAGAAACCGGAACTATTATCAAAGGTAGCAACTATTGATGCCGCAAGCAAGGGTGTTACCATGAAAATGATTGATCTTGGAGGCAATGGTGACGAAAAGACGTTGATCAATGGTAGTAGTATGGAGGATTTTGGCCCCAACAGTGGTTACAGCAGTGATAACGTAAGCGGCAAAATCAAATCTGGACTTCTGAATTCCAAAATTACTGATTCGAATGGATTTCCGACGGTTAAAAGCAGTGGGAAATCACTAGGACGACTGTTTGATGGAGCGAAAGAGGTAAATTACCTTTTCCGTAAGGATATTTATGACGCATCAGGATATTTCGAGTACAGTAGTTTTGAAAATTATGCTTATCTTGGAAGCGGCAATACCTTTAATGTCTATAAACAGATAGGCACACCTAGTAATACTGGCAGTTATTTTTACCAGCGTGGTAATTTTATGCCATACAATCAGATTGAAGATGGAAAGTTTTCAACCAACAGGAATCTGTATGATGAAAATGGAAACAGTTTAAGCCCCGGTGCTTATCGGTACAATGAGAAATTGTACAAAACTCAGGGGGATAATAATTTTCAGTTTGGTATGCTGGTGGAGGCAGAATTCACCCAGCAGAGAGATGGCATGGCAACCCATAACGGAAGTTCATCGCCTATGATATATGAGTTCAATGGAGATGATGACCTCTGGGTATTCATTGATGATGTACTTGTACTGGATATTGGCGGTATACACGACGCCCATTCAGGAAGCATCAACTTCAGTACCGGTAAAGTGGTATGGTATGATTGTGCGAAGGGTGGGACGCCTATACCTTATGAAACAACTTTGCGACAAGTTTTCGCAAATGCAAGCGTTCTTCCAAGTGGTAAAGCCTGGACGTCAGAAGGCGCCGAGAAAGAATTTGAGGGAAATACCTTTGCGGATTATACAACAGATCATAGCTTTAAGATGTATTATTTCGAGCGTGGTGAAGGAGCTTCCAACCTTCATGTGAAATTTAATCTTCCCACGGTTCCGAAGAACTCAGTAAACGTACAGAAGGTTGTGCAGAACCAGAATGGAGAGGATGTAACTTATGCAGAAGATATTGATTTCCTTTTCCAGATTGAGATTGACGATAAATTGCATATCAATCAGCCTTATGATATCGTTGAAGGAAACAATATTGTCGGCCATGGTACAACGGATGAAAACGCACAGTTTACTTTAAAGCATAATCAAATAGCCCGGTTTAATGACATTGAAGGAAATAAGAAATACCAGGTCAGAGAGTTGGGAGCCTATCTGGACGGATATCAGGTTCAAGTAGACGGTACTACCATATGGACACCGGATAATGGTGAAAGTCACACGGGAGCAGAAAGTCCTGAGTATAATGCAGATGAGAAATCTACGGTAGTCTTTATTAACCAGATGGAGAAATCTGCCAGCTTGTCCATTACCAAGAAACTTACAGAAAAATCTGAGCAAACTGATAAAGAGTTCCAGATTGAATTGAAGCTTGGCGATAAGCTTTATACGGGCGGTTATAAGATTGGTAGTACAACATATACTGCCAATAATGGTATTATCAAGTTAAAAGCAGGGCAGACAGCAACTATCACAGGTCTTCCTTATGGAATTACATTCTCGGCGAGAGAGCTGATTGACGGTTCGTATATTCCGACTTATGGAATTACAAATGAGGATGGAGTAACAAACATTCAGCTTCCTGCAGTTGATGAAAACGGAAATTCCAACGGCATTACCTCTGCATCAGCGCAGATTAATGGCGAGAATTGTACCTTGACAGTCACAAATGATGAAATTCCGGTAGGTGCCGGAAGCACCAGCGTTACTGTGAAAAAAGAATGGAAGAATATGTCAGGTGTTCCGATACCGAATTATGTAGACATTTATCTGTACAAGGATGTGAATCACAATGGAATCCTGGATGATGGGGATACAGACATGGGTTATGAACCCATTCGTCTGAATGGCGGGAACCAGTGGTCCGGTGAGTTTAAAACCGTTCCCGGTGATACGGATTATGTATTGAAGGAAGTATATCCTCCGGGTTATGAACTGATTGAAACGACATCAGATAACAGTTTCGATCAGATTGCAACCATAGGTGACCGGCACACACCAAATAATATGAGGGAATTTAACTTTGGTGTGAATAACTTCTTACTTGTAAAAGAAACAGGAAATAAGTATTTTTTGTGGACTCCTGTGCAACTGAATTTTGATGATGAGGATCTTGCAGAAATTACAGAGACAATTCGTAAACTTGGGCTTAATGGTGCTGGTAACCTGACAGAAAACCTGACCTACAAATATGGAACGGCTAATTTTAACGGTATTTCTTTGGAACAACAGCCAAATGGTTCCGGATGGCATCTGAGTTTCAGTGACACAAGTGTATGGTCAATGTTCTGGGCATTATCCTATCACAGAAATCAGAACATTGCACTTACCAATTCACTGGATCGTACTGCGAATACATCCATTAAGGTTGAAAAGAGATGGAAAGGCGACGATGGCATTGTTGGAAGACCGAATAAGGTTACTGTTCAGCTTTATAAAAATGGTACAGTTGAAGATGCTCCGGTAGAATTGGACTCACAAAATCAGTGGAAACATACTTTTGAAAACCTGCCTATTTATACAACAGAGGACGAAGGAAGGGTTATTAAGAATGTCTATACAGTAAAAGAGACAATGATTGGTAACGAAAAGGTAGATGAAAATGGCCGGGCACTGGGATATCAGTCATCTGTTGAGGAAATCGTGGACACAGATGGAGTTATCAAGTTTGTAATTACAAATATTAAAGACTGGCAAATTGTTAAGGTAAGTGAAAACTCCAATGACGTAACACTTGAGGCGGCAACCTTCAAGCTGACAAAAGACAATCTAGATGTTGCCTATGGTAAATCTGGCAGTGATGGTGTGGTAAGCTGGTACAGTGATGAAAATTGCAGCAATCCATATGGGATGTCATTTGGGGATGGCACATATACTTTGGAAGAGACTAAGGCACCTTCCGGTTATATGAAGAGCAATGAAAAATGGACGATTCAGATCAACAGCGGCAGTGTAAAAATTACTTCCAGTGATGGAACAGTGATTACTCCAATTAAATCCAACGGTAAAGATACCTTTTATTTTAAAAATAAAGCACTTTACGACCTTCCGTCTACCGGAGGAAATGGAATCTACGTATATATGATTGGCGGAGTTGCCCTTATGATGGCAGCGATGTTTATCTTATATAAAATGAAGGATAAGGGGGTGCCGAAAAGCTAAGTGATACGGCTACTTTTCGCCGGTTCCCCTACCGAGGAGATGCAGACGTGTGGCAGCGATTCATCTAATGAAATTTAAAAAATTAGGGGGCATCCCCAAAAAAAATGAAAAGGAGAAAAATCTATGAAAAAAATGGTTAAAAAATTAAGCGCACTGCTTATGGCAGTGATCATGGTTTTAGCTATGAGTGCGACAGCATTTGCAGCTAAGGTGGAAGATACGGATCTGGCACAGAGTATTACAGTTTCAAATCTATCAGAAGGTGTTGATACAACACTGAAATTATATAACTCAAACTTCCCACATCAAAAATGGGATTCGCACCTTGAAAAATCAATACTTTAATTCACAAAATACCCTTATGCAGCTGTTTCTCTCCGTTTCAATGCATCCTGCATATATT
>JAETOL010000031.1 GCA_021771755.1 Lachnospiraceae bacterium
GGAGCACGCAAATTTTCTTAATCACTAATCAAGTCTTAGGCATCATTTGGAACAAACAATATCATTTGGCATAAAATTTAATCAAGTGCTGTTCTTGTTTACCTAAATACCATTGCTTCCTGTCCTCTCAGGCCGGTCACACAGAGTACTCTCCAGATATTCATCTGAGCCACTGCTGCCAGGATAATGGATACCAGGATAACGAAACCAAAACTTGCCTGAAAGTCACTGGTAAATTTGGATGTCTGAGTCAGGAATCCGGGGCCGATCGCAGAGGTTGCCATCAGGAAAGCAGCACCTAAAAGGGCTCCCCCGTTTTTCTTTTTGTCACTCATCTTCTTTCCTCCTCTTTGTTTTGATTTTTATAAAAAAAAGCACTCTGCCTATGCAGAGTGCCTTCTTTACCAAACTGCTATACTATTATAACATAATTCTTATTATCGAACAAGATTTTTTTGTTCAACCTGCCAGTGGGTATTTGTCTGTCAGCGATTTCACAAGTGCTTTTGCCTGTTCCTTATTGTCACGGCTTTTCAGCATCAGAGAAATTGCTTCTGCGATCACATCCATATCCTCCGGCTTCATTCCTCTGGAAGTAACTGCAGGAGTACCCAGACGGACACCGCTTGTCACAAACGGAGACTGCGGGTCATTGGGGATCGTATTTTTATTGCAGGTGATGTTCACCTCATCCAGAAGGTTTTCCATTTCTTTACCGGTAACACCCAGGTTTTTCAGATCCACCAGCATCAGATGGTTATCCGTTCCTCCGGATACGATATCCACGCCTCTCTTCTGAAGTCCGGCGCACAATGCCTTTGCATTTTCTACAACAAGGCGGGCATATTCCTTGAATTCCGGCTGAAGCGCTTCTTTTAAACATACGGCCTTGGCTGCGATCACATGCATCAGAGGGCCGCCCTGGATTCCCGGGAATACCGCTTTATTGAAATTAAATTTCTTTGCGTTTTCCGCATTGCATAAGATCAGGCCTCCTCTTGGTCCCCGTAAGGTTTTATGGGTCGTGGTTGTCACAACGTCAGCATATGGAATAGGGCTTGGGTGCTGTCCGCCTGCCACAAGACCTGCAATATGCGCCATATCCACCATAAGATAAGAACCTGCCTCATCTGCGATCTCACGGAATTTTTTGAAATCAATGGTTCTTGCATAAGCGCTGGCGCCTGCAACGATCAGCTTCGGCTTACATTCCAGAGCAATTCGTCTGATCTCCTCATAGTCAAGGACACCGTCATCATTGACTCCATAGGATACTGCGTTAAAATACATACCGGACATGTTTGCCGGGCTTCCGTGTGTCAGATGTCCGCCATGTGCCAGATTCATTCCCAGAACGGTATCTCCCGGTTTCAGCATGGCGAAAAACACAGCCATATTTGCCTGAGCACCGGAATGTGGCTGCACGTTTGCATATTCACAGCCAAACAGTTCTTTGGCTCTTTCAATGGCAAGCTTCTCTACCTCATCCACACAACCGCAGCCACCGTAAAATCTTTTGCCCGGATAGCCTTCTGCGTATTTATTTGTCAGCGGGCTTCCCATCGCAGCCATAACCGCCTTGCTTACCCAGTTTTCTGATGCGATCAGTTCAATGTGTGAGTTCTGGCGTTCTACCTCTGCCTCGATCAGTTCCGCAATGTCTTTATCAACTTTTTCAATTTCTCCTAATGAATACATGATCCATCCTCCTTGTATGCAGCTTTTGCTTTTCCCTTTCCTCAGGAAAATCACTAAATGGAATTATACCTGAATTCCGCCCGTATGTCAACGTACAAAAGACATTTGTCCGCACCAGAAAAATTTTTGTGATGTTTTTGCAATTTTGTTAAGTTTTTTTTGACTATTTGTGATATATTCCCTATAATAAAAAGGAGTATTAAAAATCAAGGAGAAAAATACTATGAGAGGCTTTGAATATTACACCCCCACCAGGGTGATCTTCGGAAAAGATACACATCTTCAGGCCGGTACTCTTCTGAAAGAATATGGCTGTAAAAAAGTTCTGATACATTATGGAAGCAACAGTGCTGTTTCTTCCGGGCTTCTGGACGAGATCTGCGCAAGCCTGAAAGAAGCCGGCGTAGACTATGTCACACTGGGAGGAGTCGTCTCCAATCCCCGCCTCAGCAAAGTCCGGGAAGGAATCCGGCTCTGTCAGGAAGAACAGGTGGATTTTATTCTTGCCGTAGGAGGCGGAAGTGTCATTGACTCCTCCAAGGCCATCGGCTACGGGGTTGCCAATCCCTGGACAGATGTCTGGAACTTTTTCCTGAAGACAGAAGTCCCCAAAGACTGTCTTCCTATTGCCGCCATTCCCACTATTGCCGCTTCCGGCAGTGAAATGAGCGGTTCCTGCGTAATCACAAATGAAGACGGCTGGCTGAAAAGAGGCTCCACCAGAAGCGATCTCTGCCGTCCCAGATTTGCACTGCTGAATCCAAGGCTTACCTACACCCTGCCTCAGTATCAGACCGAAAGCGGCTGTGTAGATATCCTTCTTCACACTATGGAACGTTATTTTGTCAACCTGGAAACCATGGAGATCACAGACAGTATCAGTGAGTCTCTTATGCAGACAGTCATCTATAATGCAAGAATCCTCATGAAAGAACCGGGAAATTACAATGCCCGTGCAGAGGTCATGTGGGCCGGAAGCCTTTCCCATAACGGACTGACCGGCTGCGGAACCGGCGGAGGAGACTGGGCATGTCACCAGCTCGAACATGAACTGGGCGGTCTTTATGATGTAGCTCACGGTGCAGGGCTTGCAGCCATCTGGGGAAGCTGGGCACGATATGTTTATCAGGAAAACCCGGAGCGTTTTGCCCAGTTTGCCACCAATGTATTTGACATTCCCTGCTTTGCCGATTTTGAAAGCACTGCTCTTGCCGGGATCGAGGCAATGGAGGACTTTTTCCGTTCCATCAAAATGCCGACCAGCCTCCATGAGCTTGGACTTGATCTGGATGAAAAGCAGATCCATGAGCTGGCCTTTAAGTGCAGCTTTGAGGATACCAGAACCATTGGTGTGTTTAAACAGCTGAATATGAAGGATATGGAAAAAATATATCTTATGGCCCGCTGATACAGAGGTATCTCATCGTTCCCGTACAAAAAAGCCTGACGGTTTCACAACAGTGAGTGAATACCGTCAGGCTTTCTTTATTTCAGAAGCTTTGTCTGATAATATGTTTAGTGCTCGCCGCACTCATGGGCATGTTCATGCTCATGGCAGATAGAACCGGTAGAGATCAGTTCTCCTTTTAAGTAAGCTTCTACTGCTGCAGCCGCATCTCCCTGAGCGCCTACGATCACTTCTACGCCACGCTCATTAAAAATATCTACAGCTCCGCCGCCCATTCCGCCGGAAATGATCACTTCCGCACCGTGGTCAGCCAGGAAGTTCGGAAGGAATCCCGGGCGATGTCCCGGATTCGGAACGCTGTTTTCTGCGACAATCTTATCTCCTTCTGTATCGAAGAAAATAAAATTCTCACAATGACCAAAATGACCTGCAACTTCTTTTCCCATAGCAGCAACTACAATTTTCATAACTATTATCTCCTTTTTGTTTATTATATTTTTAATTCATTTCTGACATTTTTATAAATCTGCAATAATGCAGTACGCGCCGGACAGTCAACGGCCGCGACGCTTTTGCCTGCATTAACCGCCTTCGACACTTCTTTATCATAGGGAATCCTGCCCATAAAAGGAATTCCCTGTTCATCGCACCATTCCTCAATTTCTTTTGTTTTTTCCGGACTGGTGTCCCATTTGTTTACACATACTCCCATTTTCATCTGGAAGGACTCTGCTGTTTTTATCAGTCTCTCCAGATCATTTTTTCCGGAAACCGATGGTTCCGCAACGATCAGGACCAGATCCATCCCGCTCATGGAAGCGATCACCGGGCAGCCAATGCCAGGAGAACCATCGATCACAGCAAGATCCGTCTCCGGCGCTGCTTTCAGCATGGCAAGCTTTACCGCTGTTACCAGCTTACCTGAGTTTCCTCGTCCCATTTTTAATGCAGCAGTGGAAAAAACAGTTTCCCCTTTATAAAGCTCCTGTCTGCCTGCCACATCCTCTTTCATGGTAACTGCAGACCGGGGACATACATATTCACAGATACCGCAGCCCTCACAGGCGTAATCCAGGATCTGATAAACCTCTCCGCAGCTTTTGACTGCACCAAACCTGCAGTGCTCTGCACACTGTCCGCAGCCAACACATTTTTCCGGATCGATCTCTGCTTTTTCTACCCCCAAAAAATCAGATACTTCCGGCTGAACTTCCATTTTTGTGATAAGATGAAGATTGGGCGCATCCACATCACAATCCGCAATAGCCCTTGCCTGTGCAAATTCAATAAAGGAAGAGGACACCGTCGTTTTTCCGGTTCCGCCCTTTCCGCTTAATACCAGAAGACGTTTCATGCCTGTCCACCTCCTGTTTTTTTCAGAAGCTCCTGAAAGATTTTTCTGTATTCCGGAACTTCTTCTACAAGAATCTTTCCGGAAGAAACAATTTCTGCAATTCTTTCTTCATAAGGGATTCTGAGAAGGATTGGAAGTTTCTTCTCCTTACAGTATTCTTCCAGAGGCTCATACAGCCCTTCCCACTTATTGATCACAACACCGCAGGGCTTCCCAAGAAGCGCAGCCAATTCATGGACCATACAGAAATTATGGAACCCAAAAGCAGTCGGTTCCGCCACCAGGATACAGAAATCTGCATCTGAAATACTTTCCACCACAGGGCAGGCGCTTCCCGGAGGGCAGTCGATCAGAACAGGAACATTCTGTCTCTCCGCTTCCTTCAGGGCTTCCTGAATCACAGGCACACCAGAAGCCTCTCCCAGATTCAGGATTCCTGTAACCACCCGGGTCTCCCCGTGATGACCGGTTTCTACCCTGCCAATGACCTTTTCCCTTTCTGTCACTGCCTGATCGGGACATACAAGAGAACAGCCTCCACAGGAATGACAGACTTCCGCAAACACCTTAGGCTTGTCTTTGATATAGACCAGAGCATGAAACCGGCAGAAATCCACACAGGTACGGCAGCCGGTGCACTTCTCCGGGTCAAACTCCGGAAGGGCAGTGGTCACTTCTGTTGCGCTCACATCCTGTGGTTTCAGAAACAGACGGCCGTTTGGTTCCTCCACATCACAGTCAATATAAACTGCCTGTCCGGCAGCCGCAGCAAGATTCACTGCTGTCAGTGTTTTTCCGGCTCCGCCTTTTCCGCTTAAAACTGCAATTTTCATCTTATTCCCTGATAACCTCCATGGAAATGAGTCAAGACAGATAATTTTCCTTCTTTAAAAGCCTCAATATTCTGGCTGACTCCCATTCCTTCTGATTTGTAGATTTTGACATCTGCAGCCTGAAGAACTTCTGCAGAGTTTGTACCGCAGCGTGGTGTGATCAGCGCCTCTGCCTGGCAGTCCAGGACAAACTGGGCAGCCTTAAGTCCGGCTCCTCCCTGAACCTGGGATGCAGGATTGTTCTTTATTTCCGTTGTTCCGGTTTCGGTATCATGAACCGCGAAATAAGGTGCTCTTCCAAATGTCACGCAGATCACATCTTTCTCTTCATCTACCGGTAAAATCACTCTCATTGTTTTTTCCTCCTTGTTCCTTATTTTCGAAATACCTTTTTTTGCATCCGCCGCATCTGAAATAGTTTCTTCCGCCTTCACAGATCTGATAATTGCCGCCCTGGATCCGTATGGGAAGTCCGTCTACTATTGCTGTGGCGATTTTTTTTCTGGCACATGTGTAGATCTGCTGGACCGTAGTTCGTGCCACCTGCATATACTCTCCACATTCTTCCTGGGAAAATCCCTCTCTGTCTATCAGACGGATGGTTTCATATTCATCCACCGTCAGGATCACACCTCCGGCATCTTCACCGGATTCCCCGGGAACAAAGGATAGGGTTCCCGGAAGTCTGCATACCTTCCTGCATTTTGTAGGTCTTGGCATCTCCACACCTCCTTTTTCTGACATATGTCATTTAATCTTATTATAAAACAAATATGGCATATGTCAATAACTTTTTTGACATATGCCATAAATATATACCTTTTTTCTTTTTCTGTTTTATGATACCATAAACTCACACTCTGTTACAAAAATATATACAGAAACAGGAGAATCTAAAATGAACAACTCAGTCGCAAGATTAAAAGATCACATGAAAAAGATTGAACAGTACCAGACCATAGAAAACCTTCTCTACTGGGATCTGGCCACTATGACTCCGGAAAAAGGAGTGGACTCCAAAGCAGAGGCCATCGGATTTTTCTCTACGGAAGCCTTCCGCCTTTCCACTTCAGAAGAATACGGCAGCCTTTTAAAAGAACTTTCTGCCCCGGAAAATTATAATACACTGGAACCTGCCATAAAGGTCACAGTCAGACGGGAGCTTCGGGATTATGAACGCTTCTGCCGTGTCCCGGAGGACTTTTATACAGAGTATGTAACTCTGAAGGCCCGCTCCCAGAGAGCCTGGGAAACAGCAAAAAAGGCAAGTGATTTTTCTGTTTATGCTCCTTATCTGGATAAGATCATCCAGATGACCAAGCAGTATGTCCGTTATATGGAGCCGGATCAGAAACCCTATGAAGTTCTTCTGGACATGTTTGAAGAAGGCATGGACAGCCAGACAATTGACCGTGTATTTGAGGAATTAAAAGAAGGACTCCGCCCTCTTCTGAAAAAAATCCGTGAAGCAGAACAGCCGGATCTTTCTGCCCTGAAAGGTATCTATCCGATTTCCGGTCAGAAAAAACTGCAGGATATGCTGCTTTCCTATATGGGTTTTGACTTTACAAAAGGTACCACAGCAGAAAGTGAGCATCCATTTACCTCCGAAATTGGTTCCGGAGATATCCGTATCACCAATCATTTCAGAGAAGAAGATCCTCTGGCAGCCATCTTCAGTGCCATTCATGAAGGAGGACATGCCATTTTTGATCAGAATATCGATCCTTCCTATGCGCACACCTCTGTTATGCAGGTAAATATGATGGGACTTCATGAAAGTCAGTCCAGATTTTACGAAAATATCCTTGGAAGAAACCCGGGTTTCTGGTCTCCCATTTATACAAAGCTTGGCGAGCTTCTTCCTCATTTCCAGGAAGTACCTTTTGATACCTTCTTAAAAGCCATTAACCATGTGGAGCCAAGTATGATCCGTATTGATGCAGACGAAGTCACCTATTGTCTTCATATTATTTTGCGTTATGAAATTGAACGCGCCATTTTTAACGATGAGGTGACAACAGAAGAACTTCCTGCACTGTGGAATGACAAGATGGAAGAACTGCTCGGCATCCGTCCTGCCACTGATGCAGAAGGTGTTCTTCAGGACACCCACTGGTCTGACGGTTCCTTTGGCTATTTCCCCTCCTATCTTCTTGGGTCTGTCTATGACGGTATGTTTCTGGAGGCAATGGAAAAGGAACTTGAAAGTATTGAGGAGATCATGTCAAAAGGCGAGATCATGAAGATCACCAAATGGCTGAACACCAATATCCATCAGAACGGCAGTCTTTATACTTCCCGTGAGGTCATCCAGCGCCTCTGCGGCAAAGAAATTTCTGCCAGACCGCTTCTGGATTACTTTAATAAAAAATATTCGGAAATTTATTCTTTCTGATTCAGATCAGCAGTTTTTTGGGAAAGAATCTGATACTGGTCCCTTCCTTTATCCTTTGCCATATAGAGGGCTTTATCTGCCAGCTGATACAGTTCCTCAAAAGAGGATTCCTCTGTCCATACCGCAACTCCCATAGATGCACTTATGGCAACGTTTCTCGTTCCTGTGCCATAGGTGCATCTGAGGACGCGGTTGATTTTTTCAGCACAAATATGAACGGAAGACACATCCTTTACATTTTTGATAAACAATACAAATTCATCTCCGCCCAGTCTTCCGGCCAGGTCTGTCTCCCGGATCACAGCTCTGAGCTTTCGTCCACACTCTTTCAATATCTGATCCCCTGTCATATGTCCAAGCGTATCATTTGCCAGCTTAAAATAATCCAGATCCAGCAGAAACAATGCCGATACTTTTCCATCGTCTGGATGCTTCCCATCTTTTATGCATCTGACGCACTCCCTTACAAAGTATTCTCTGTTATACAGTCCGGTAAGAGAATCTGTCTGACTTTTTACGCGGATTTCCTCCATCCTCTGTTCCTGTACCATCTGCTCATTATAATCTTCCAGAAAACCGATCACTCTTTCCTGACTGACTGTTTTGATGTGGATCTTATGGTAATCCCACTTCTCATTTATTTTAAATTTAAAAACGACCGGTTCCATTTTCTGCCCTGTGGTCAGATGATCAAATATCTCTTTGTATGTCGGATATTCTCCGGAAGTAATCCGTCCACGGGCAAGCATGTTTTCCGGCATATAATAATCAATTTCCCGGACCAGGATTTCTTCTGCGCCTGTATTTCTGTATATCGTCAATGTATTATCTGAAAAATTGATTTCAAAAGGAATATCATTTGTATGCTTTACTACCATAATTCTGGAGATCGAAGCATGTCCCCAGATCACGCCTTCCACTCTATTGTCCCGGTAAAACGGAACAGCTAAAAGCATGATATCAGAAACATTCATCACATTTGAAATATATTTCTGTTTGTTCCGGATTTCTCTGAACATTTTGTCATCATTCAGTTTTTCTCTTTTTCCCGTATTGTCCAGACTGTTTCCTTCCAGATCGGATATTCCCACTTTTTCAAACCCAAATTTCTTTTGGATATCATTCAGATAGCCCACAGACTTTTCATCCTGAACATCATCCGTCTGGAGAAATAAACGCTGACTGGAATCTAATGCTGCCTGCAGGTTTTCAATCTCCGTACTGATCAGTTTGGTAACAAAACCGGAGGTGGATCTTACCTGCTCCATGTCTTTTTCCAGCAGCAAGCCATATATCTTATTAAAATTAATGGTAAATGCAATAAAAATCACAAGCATCATATCACAGAAACAGCTCCGATGCCGATCATCCTTTTCCATTTTTCTTCTGACTTCCTGTCTTTTTTCTTCATCCTGCTCACCTGACAGTCTCCCTGTTTCCATTGTTTTCGTTTCTCCTGTTATTACTGTACCTGATTTGTCACCATTTTACAATGACTCATATTAAGTTTTCTTTCTTCTGTTTTTTTATGCTGAGATAATTGTAAGAACTCTTTTTTTGTGCTATGATATGTCCATATTGATTCTTCACCTGTTCACAGCAGTACATCACTGCTCCTGAACAGAATCCAGCATACAGAAAGGACAAAATCATGAGCGATTACAGACTGGAAACCAAATGCCTCCACGCAGGCTATACTCCTGCCAAAGGAGAACCGTGCGCGCTCCCTATCTATCAGAGCACCACGTTTAAATACGATACCACCGATGAAATGGGACAGCTTTTTGATCTGAAAGCGGAAGGATATTTTTATACCCGTCTTCAGAATCCCACCAACGATGCCGTAGCTGCCAAGATTGCAGAGCTTGAAGGCGGTGTTGCCGCACTTCTTACCTCTTCCGGACAGGCTGCCAATTTCTACGCTGTCTTTAACATCTGTGAAGCCGGAGATCATATCGTTGCGGCTTCCACAATCTATGGCGGAACCTTCAATCTTCTTGCAGTCACCTTTAAAAAGCTTGGAATCGAATGTACTTTTGTGGATACCGATTCTTCTGCTGAAGAAATTGCAGCTGCTTTCCGCCCCAATACCAAGGCACTTTTTGCAGAGACCATCGCCAATCCGGCACTGGTTGTTCTGGATATCGAAAAATATGCAAAGGTTGCCCATAAACACGGAGTACCGCTGATCGTAGACAACACCTTTGCCACTCCTGTCAACTGCCGCCCATTTGAGTGGGGCGCTGACATTGTCACCCATTCCACAACCAAATATATGGACGGACACGGTCTGCAGGTAGGCGGCGCCATCATTGACAGCGGCAATTTAACTGCTTCCTGCTGAATATCGGACTGGAAACCCTTCCTCTGCGTATGGAGCGTCACTGTTTCAACGCACAGAAAACAGCAGAATTCCTTGCTTCCCACGAAAAAGTTTCCAGAGTGATCTTCCCGGGACTTCCGGGAGATAAATATCATGCACTTGCAGAAAAATATCTTCCTAACGGCTCCTGCGGCGTTATTTCCTTTGAACTAGAGGGTGGACGCGAGGCAGCTGTACGTTTCATGGACAGCCTGGAAATGGCTAATATCTGCACGCATGTGGCTGCATCCAAAACTATGGTTCTTCATCCGGCAAGCCATACACACCGCCAGATGAATGACGAACAGCTGAGAGAAGCAGGCGTTTCTCCGGGAATGATCCGTCTTTCTGTAGGAATCGAGCACATTGACGATATCCTGGCAGATCTTGAAAAAGCTTTGAAAAATGCATAAAAAATAACAAAAAAAGGACCGCCAGCCGCTGTAAACATACAGCCTGTTCCCTGCTGACGGTTCTTTTTTTACTGGATCAGATAAACATCCGTGTAATAAACGCCCTTGGACTCTCCCTCTTCATGCGTTGCCACATAAATATCAATGCAGTTGGTCTTAATGGCGCCTCCGCAGTCTTCTGCCACATAAACCTGACCGTTGATCACCACCTGGCTGCCATAGGGAATCTGGGACGGATCCACTGCAATGGTATGATTGGTCGTTGCAGTCACACCGGTAGATGTGATACCGTTTGCCCAGGGGCCGCAGCAGATACTGCACGGACAGTAGTGGGTGATCCGGAATTTTCCCAGCGGTTTGAGATTTGCATCAGAGGAAGCCGCAACCGGAGTTCCCACAAGAACACCATTTTCCTCATTTACAGTAGTCCCCGCCTCTATCGCTTCTGCAAAAACGCCCTCTCCGCTGCTTTTATGAAGCGTGCCTGCATTCAGTTCTTTATCAATACTGGCGTCTGCCGTCTGTACGGATTCCGGAAGATCCAGTACACTGGTAGGAATGTACCCGGTCTGTTCTTCTCCGCTTTCATCCTGATAGACGATACGGCTCCATACCTCATTGACAGTTCCGGTACGCTTCACCTCATCCAGTTCCAGAACCTCTCCTACCACTTCACCGTCCTTACGCCCCGGATAATCCAGAATACTGCAGTCAGTCCTGACTTCTGCCTGGTCCTCTATGGGTTGGATCTGGATATCGTCGCTGAGCATCTGGTTCTGTATGTAGCCATTCACTTTATTGCCGTCTCGTTCCAAAGAGATTTTGCTCCAGTTGTTGTCACAGACTGCACTTCTCACAACTTCTTCTCCCAGACCTGCCTGAGCCAGCTCCGCTCCGTTTTCGCCGGGGGTTGCACGTATCACCGCAGTCTTTGCCGTTACATATAAACGATCACTGCAGGCAGCTACCTTTACTGTATTGCCGCTTCCATCATCTGTAGAAAAAATCTGTACGGTTTTTCCATCTGTCTCTGTTACCGTCTGATAATCTGTCACTCCTGCGTACACCGGAATCCCCTGCAGCACAAGAGTCGCAGCCAAACATATGGGACAGAAAATTTTTTTCATATAAATGCACCTCTTTCATGCTGATCGTCACATTTCCATAAAATCATAACATATGAAAAACACTTTTTCAATTTTCTGCAGACAGTTCACTGTTTTTTTAGATTTTTTTATCATTCTTCCCTTTTCAAAAAACACCTTTCCCTGTACAATGGATTTATGAATACACAAAAGACAATCCCCTCAAAAATACAACCAGACAACCTTTCCGGGAAGGAAAGACTGGCTCTCCGCCGGAAACGTCTCCGCCAGAAGCAGGTGCGGCGTCAGAAGCTTCTCCTTGTCGTATTGGGCGCTTTTTTTCTGACCGGAATTTTTATTGTAAGCTTTTTTATCCGCCAGAAGCATCCGGAACAGTTTTCCATTAATTCTGCCTGTGAATCTTATCGTTCCCATGTAGAAAGCGTTTCTGCCCAGTATGAGATGTCCGAATACACAGATCTGATTCTTGCCCTTATGATGCAGGAAAGCTCCGGCCGGGGTCCGGATGTCCTTCAGTCCTCTGAAGGCGCCTATAACAAAAAATATCCGCAGGTTCCCAATGGAATACAGGATACAGACTATTCCATTGCATGTGGAATACAGGAATTAAAATATGCCATGGACAAAGCAGGCGTCACCGGTCCAACAGATATGCCAAGGATCCGCCTTGCCCTTCAGGGCTACAATTTTGGTGCAGACGCGTATTTCTCTTATCTGGAAAAGAACGGGATTTCCACCTGGTCGGAAGCATCTTCGGAAGCTTTCGCGCAGATGGCAAGCGGAAATACACCACGGTCAGAAGATAATCCGCTGTATGCCACTGCCGGGCCCTGGGACTATGGAGATCAGAAATATCCGGAACATGTATTAAGATATTATCATCCATAAACTCTTTGTACATCAGAAAAGGGAAAACCGCCATGGGTTTTCCCTTTCCTGCTGTACAGGCTTATAAAAGTCTTTCTTTCGCATCTCTTAAATAAATCCTTGCATTCAGGTGATGAGGATCTAATTTTAAAGTTTCCCCAAAATAGTAAGCTGCTTTTTCCATATTTTTCAGTCCCAGATTTCCAAGACCCATCAGATAATAGCAGTGCGCCTTGTTCTTTTGGGTAAGATCTTCTTCAAAAATCTGGAGATCCGGATAGGAAACTGCAAAATAATCCATTTTTGCTTCATCGTAAATATGTGCTTCTCCATAGCTGATCAGTTTCTGGAATCTGGATTTGGACGGAGTACTCTTATGAAGCTTCTCCAGCGCAAATCCCTGATACATGATCATATCTGCCGGCTGATCATAATAAAACATCATTCCTGCAGGCTCGTCTGTGCCCACTACAGCCTGCTCCAGAAGCTGTTCTGCACATTCTTTCTTTCCAAGAGCTTCTTTTACCAGCGCGAGATAGTAGTTGATATGGTTGTCCTTGGTTCCCTCCAGTTTTCCTTCTCCAAGATTTTCCGGATAAACCAGTGCCTTTTCCAGAAGTTCTTCTGAAGTTTCATACTTTTCTTCTGCAAGGGCTTTTTTTGCCATTCCTACCAGTGCAGTGGTATACTGGGTCGTTGCCTTTCCTTCCCCGCCTTCCCATGGATGGAATTTTCTTCCCATCAGAAGCTCATAGGCGGTTTCGTATTCACCTGTAAAGTTTTTGAGAGTGATATATTCAATAAACAGATCGTCTCTCTTTACGAAGGTTTCCTTATGTTTCTCATAAAAAGCAAGTCTGTCCTCTGCAGACATTTTTAATTTCTTATACAGCTGATCAAGCTCCAGGAATACTCTTGCATCGGAAGGATCCAGTGCAAACGCTTTTTCCAGAACAAGGCGGGCGCGGCTGGGATCATTGACTTTATTGTAATATACAAGAGCAAGATTACGAAGAGTGGTCGGGTATTCCGGATCCAGCCCGGCAGCCTTTTCCCAGTTTTCCTGTGCTTCCTGATACTGACGCTTGTCATACCAGATATTTCCGAGATAGTAATAAGCTTTCGGACACTGCGGAGTTACTTCTGCCGCCATTTGCAGTACATGGATATCCTCCAGTCGATTCGGGAAGCAGCAATAGGGGTCTGCTTTGTCTGCAAGACAGAACATCTCTTCTGCAGCCTCGATATCTCCCATCTTTTTAAGGGCAGCGCCGCGATAGTAGTAAAGCATCGGCCACTGTGCGTCACAGATATTCAGTATTTCCAGCGCTTCCTGATAAAATCCGCCTTCCATATAATCGATGGCTGCCTGGATAAAGTTCTGATGGAAGTTTCTCATTTGCGCTTTCAGATATTCTTTTTTGTTTTCCTTCTCATCAGGATCTGCCAGAAGAATTTCTTCGTAAGAAGACACATAGTCAAAGCAGTCGATCTGCAGGCTTTCTGCAATCCATTTCTCTGCTTTTTCTGTTTCTCCCAGTTTTCTGAGGATAGCCGCTTTCAGCCCTCTTGCCTTAATGTTATGACTGTTTTTCACCAGTCCTTTTTCAATCAGCTCGAGAGCAAGTCTGTATTCTTTTTTTATGGATGCGATCGCCGCCAGGAAATAGAAGGACATTTCCTGCTGCTCGTTTGTCCAGGTTGCTTTAAAGAATGCATCGTATGCCTCGTCATATCGTTCCTGATAAAAGAGAGTCAGACCCAGATCATAATACGCTTCACTGTTATATGGATTCGGGTTTTTCCAGGTCATTCTCTTTAATGCCCTGCGGAAATATTTTTCGCTTTCTTTCAGCTGTCCCCTTCTGAAAAGAAGCATTCCATAAGCAGTATTCAGACGGATATCTCCCTCATCTCTTTTCAGACCTTCCAGATAATATGGATCCGGAAGATAGGTAGCATGACGATACTGTTCAATATGCTGTCCTGTCAGATATAATTCTTCGCAGGTAAGGATTTCTTCCGGATCCTTTGCTGCTTCTGCCGGTTTTGGAAGTTCCGGGATTTTTTCTTCCAGAGGTGTAAAGCTGACAAGTTCTTTTCCCTGTGCATTCACAACACGAACTGTCAGATCTGTCTTCTTTTCTGCGGAAACCGGAATTTCTTTTTCATAAATTTTTACCGGTGAAATATCTGTTGTATCGCAGAAAACCTTCTCTCCTGATTTTTCCAGATAGACACTTACGTCTTTTTCTTCTCCTGTGGTATATACACAGACAGATACTTTTCCATCCTCAATTTCCATGTTTACCATAGCGTCGATGGAGGCGTTCTTTACATAGCCAACCTTTTTGTAAGGCATAAAATACTGCTTAAAGGTTTTTTCCTCAAAAGGCTTCAGCCAGGTAAAGTCAGGCTGGTTATCTGTATAAACGCCAGTCATCAGTTCTATGTACGGACCGTCCTCATCTGTAAGATTGCGGTCCCATGCTTTTCCAAAATCACCGCAGCCCCAGGTCCACTGTTTTTTGCCCGGAGAGATATGATGATCCGCCACATGAAGAATACCTGCTTCTTTCCCGTAGTCATAGCCTCCCACAAAATCAAACTCTGACTTTTCCGCCATGTAGGAAGTCGGCACCGGGATATTTTTATATCTGGAAATATCTACGCCTTCACTGTAGTCATGTTTATAATAAACTCCGGTGGCAATCGGGAATTTCGATACGTCTCTCTTGCCATGATCCATCACAGCATGGACATCCGGCGGAAATACAGACTGTGTGTTGTCATTTACCGGAACTGCCGGATTTGCCCACCAGAGGAAAGTCTGAGGCATCGGAGTCCGGTTGTAAAGCTGTCCGCGGATTTCAATATATGCCTTGTCCGGATAAAGCGTAAAGGATGCAATTCCCTTTGTTCCGTACATCTGATCCACATCATTGACCATAACAGTTTTGCTTCCGTCCTCATGGTCAGAAACTGCATAATCTACAGGGAGATATGTAGTCGGTCTGTGATGCTGCGGCCAGTTGAACTCAATACCGCCGGAGATCCAGGGTCCGGTGAGTCCCACCAGAGCCGGTTTGATCACATGATTGTAGTATACAAAATCATAATCATTTGTTTTATCATAGGCTCTTAAAATCCTTCCTCCAAGCTGGGGCAGGATTGTAACACGAATATACTGATTCTCCAGGATCACAGCCTTCCATGCTTTGTCAATCTTTTCGTCCCGGATCTTTTCTGTAACAGGATACGGATAAACTCTTCCCGAACTTCCCTGATAAACACGTTTTTCAGAAAAAATAGGATTTTTTTCTGCTTCTCCTATTTCATATGTTGGAAGAATCAACTCTTCTTCCCAAACCTTTACCTCGTTCATAGTTACCTCCCATACATTTTTATTGCTTTGACTTTATGTTTTTGATATTATAATTATACCAGTCTCTTTCCTGTGAATCATTCATTTAACTTGCTTAAAAGTTTCAAAAAATTGCTCTATAATCTTATAAAAAGCAGAAAGGTGATCACCATGCGTTCAAAAGAAGCGAAAGTAAAAGAACACTCTCACTATTATCTCTATCAGCCCAGCGCTACGGCTTCCAGGCTTTATCTTTATCCCATAGCCCTTGGATATTTTGAATACGAGGCCGGATACTCTCTCTGGAGGAACAGCTACGACAGTTTTCTTCTTATGTATCTGATCAAAGGTTCCTGCCTGATCCAGTATCAGAATGAAGAACTTCGGGTCTCTTCCGGAAATTTTATCCTTCTGGACTGCTATCAGCCTCATGGATATCGTTTTGATGAAGATTCGGATGTCCTCTGGCTTCATTTTGACGGTCCTCTTGCCCGTTCCTACTATGAACTGATCTCTGTTCAGGGAATTGTTTTTTCCCCCTCCAATCCGTCTCCGGTTATCCACAATATGGAAAAACTTGTTGACCTTTTCAAAAAAGCAATGCCCATTAAAGAGTATATGGTATCTGACCGCATTACCCAGATTCTCAATGCGCTCCTGAATTCCCGTTCTCAGGCAAAAACCACCTTTTCCCATTCTGAGGTAATTGAAAATTCTCTGATCTACATCAGCAAGCATTTCAGCGAACATCTGACCATGGAGGCACTGGCTGCTAATTCCAATATGAGCCTGTTTCATTTTACCCGGATCTTTTCCGCTGAAACCGGCTATACTCCATATCAGTATCTCATTGCAACACGGATCAATTCCGCCAAATATCTTTTGCGCACACCGGACCTCCCCATAAAGGATATCGCTTTTTCCTCCGGTTTCAGCAGTGAAAGCAGTTTCTGCTCTACCTTTAAAAAATGGGAGCATATGACTCCCAGCCAGTTCCGTTCCAGCATTTTTTCAGATTCTTCTCTTTAAGCATAAAAAACCGACGGCAAAGACTATAAAAGAGTCTCAGCCATCGGTTTTTTCTTATCTGGTATAATATTCCTTTACGGCGTCAAAGAATGCCTGAATATTTTCAAGAGGTGCAGCCGGAGGAATATCGCATCCGCTGGAGATCACAAAGTTCGGATACTTTCCGCATCGATTTAAAAGCTCCAGCGTCTCTTTCCTGATTTTTTCCGGCGTGCCGCTGCGAATCGTTCCTGCAGGATCGATGTTGCCGATCACTATACGGTCTTCCGGAATCACTTTCAGAACTTTTTCCACATCAACCGCATTTCCAATACTGTATGCCTGCATATCCAATGCCCGGATACGATCCAGAAGAGGAGAAATATTTCCACAATTGTGATACATAAAAATAAAGTTTTCATCTTCCACTGCTTCCCTTACCTTCTGTACATAAGGAGTAGAAAATTCATCCATCAGTGTGGGAGACAGAAGTCCCGCCGCCGGTTCCGCCATACAGATTCCATTGGCTCCCGCTTCTTTAAATGCCTTTGCATACTGGATCAAAAAGGCAGTTGCTTTTTCCAGTATCATTTCTACCATTTCCGGTTCGTCAAAACAGAGAAGCATAATTTCTGACATATCCAGAAGTCTTCCCGCAAGAGAATAGGGTCCGATGATTCCGGCAAGAACTGGTTTATTCCTGATTCGTTCACATGCTTTGCGGATTCCCTCCACACATTCTCCGGTCCTTCCTGCCCCTACTTCAGGAATCTTCAGTGCTTCCGCTTCCTCTTCATCATGGATCAGGATCCCATGAACCGTAGGTACATCGTCTTCGCTGTAGCATACCGGCGCGCCAAAAGCCTCTGCCTCCACAGACAGATCCATAAGGCTGAATGCCGCACCTGTGTCAAAGCGTTCCGAGACAGCCTGCATACATTGCGCCTGCAGTTCTCCGCTTCTTACCAGCTGGTCTACTGTATGGCCAATGATCTGAACACCCGGGAAAGAAAGTATCGGCATGGCCTTCTTTTCTGGTGCATGAATATAGTCATAAGCCCATTGCTTCATATTTCTCTTCATAATAATTGCCCCCATTACCTGGATTTTCTCTATTATTTACTCTCTACTGCTTTTTTTGCCGCCTCTGCTGCTGACGCTGCATCCGGTGTATAATAATCCGCACCGATCTCTTCTGCAAATTCGTTGGTGATCGGCGCGCCTCCGATCATAACAATATACTTGTCACGAAGATTCTTTTCTTTCAGAAGATCAATGACCTCTTTCATCTGTAACATCGTTGTGGATAAAAGAGCGGACAGTCCGATAATATCCGCATTGACTTCTTCCGCTTTTTCCAGAAATGCCTCTGCGCTGACGTCAACTCCCATATCATAAATTTCAAAACCGGCTCCCTTTAAAAGCATGGCAGTAAGGTTCTTTCCGATATCGTGAAGATCTCCCTGCACAGTACCGATCACCACTCGTCCAATCGGCTCATTTCCCGCTTCCACCAGCTTTGGTTCCAGAATACTCAGACCCACATTCATAGCCCGGGCCGCCATCATGACATCCGGTACAAAAACTTCCTCTCTTTTAAATTTTCCGCCAATGATGCTCATTCCTGACATCAGGCCTTCCTTCAGGATCATTTTGGGATCTATTCCCTCTTCCAGTGCCTGTTCGATCAGAGCCTTTACGTTTTTTCTTTTCCCTTTCTGTAAAAACTCGGATATTTCTTCTAAAATTGACATGATGCTCCTCCTTTATCTATTACTGTTTAAGATCTTCGATATGTCCGGCATGCTTCTACATAGGCCAGTATGTTTTCAAGAGGCACTTCCGGTTCCAGCATATGTGTAGGCGCTACAAAAAGCCCGCCTTTTTCCCCTGCGATATCCAGGTTTTTCCACACAGCTTCTTTCACTTCTTCCGGTGTGCCTTTCGGCATTACTGTCTGTGTTCCGATGGTTCCGTGGAAAGAGATTTTATCTCCGTATTTCTGATAAATTTCCCCAAAATCCATACACTCACTCTGAATCGGATTCAGCACATCTACACCTGCTTCGATAAGATGAGGAATCATAGGCTCTATAAATCCGCAGGAATGATAAAAAATAATGATCTCCGGATTAATCCGTTTTACTTCATCAATGATTTTTTTCAGTCTTGGCTTGATCCACCGGCAGTACAGTTCTTCGCTCATCATGATGGTATGCTGCATTCCGATGTCATCGCCCAGAAACAGAACGTCCACGCCTGCATTCGCGTAGGCTTTTGCACGTATCAGTGACAGCTCTGTTACCTTATCAAAAAGGAATTCCGCGATCTCATTTTCGTCACCCATATCACAGAACAATTCTTCCATACTTCTCATGTACCAGGCACATTCCCAGATTGTCATCTGCATATCGCCCAAAGCCACAAGATCCTGCTCTTTGATTTTTTTCACCTGCTCTGGCTGATGAGATCCGTCTGCATGTGCAAAATCCGGGAAGGGATATTCCATAACTTCTTCCAGAGTTTCCATATCTTCCATCGGATGGCGCATATAAGTCATATGCATGCTGTTGGGTGATTTTTCATGTCCTACTCCCCAGAGATCAATATCCGCTCCTTCCGCCAGCGGTCTTTCATAAAATTTCCTGAATTTCTCCACATCCTGGTCTGCAAGCTTCAGGTCGTCCACTCTGCGCCATGGAAATCCAAAGTATTCCTCATAATCCTCTGCTCCCAGCTTCTCTTTACACAGCTCCTGTAAATGTGGACAGAGTACAAATTCTACAGGTACATGTTCATAGCCCTGTCTGCGCAGCAGCGACAGAAGATTCTCCCGGTTTGTCATTTCTTTTCCTCCTTGATCTGATTCTTTTTTTCAGGTTCAGAGCTTTGTCCTGGAAAGCCCTTTCGGTTCCTGTTTTTTCCATAAATTTCTGTATTCCATAGGAGCCATATGTTCATGCTTCTGAAATACTCTGCAAAAATACTGTGAACTGCCAAATCCTGTATCCATGGCAATCTCTGTAACCGATTTGGATGTAAACCACAAAAGTTCCTTTGCCTTTCCAAGCCGCAGGGTACAGATGTATTGCTGGCAGCTCATTCCTGTTTCCTTCTGAAAACATTTGCGGATGTAACGGGAACTGATTTCAAATCTTTCAGCGATCTCTTCAATACAGATATCGTTTCTCCAGTTCTCGTTGATGTACTGAATGATTTTATCAATTTTCTCTATTTTCCCCTTTTTCTGAGATCCCCTGTCAGCACAGCCGATTTTTTCGGAAAGTTCAATAAAAAGCTGAAAATATCCCAGCTGCACCAGCATTTCTCTGTTTGCATTATCTTTTTCATACCGCCGGATTCTGCAAAGGCTTTCCATATATTCGCATACATCCTCACACCCTCGAAGCCGGATATAGGGATTGTCCATACGAAAAAAGCACATTTCCTTTGCTTTTTCAGGAAGATTAACCACCTCAAATTCCAGCTGTGTGATTCTGCAGTTTTCTTTATCCTCCACAATAAACAAATGCTTTACTCCTGCATATACAATGATGCAGTCACCTCGCTTCAGTGGAACAAAAACACCTTCCACTCCCATGATGCAGGATCCGCTGTTTATATAATTGATCTCAATTTCACAGTGTGCATGGGCTTCGTACCGATAGGCGGCCGGAAACCGGAATACCCCTGCATTCCTGGTACGGATCTCAAATGAATCACTGACAACCATTGATAAAATACTTTCTTTTATCCTGTTCATATGCTCCTCCGGATATGTTATTCTCTTTTTTCTATTTTAACATAATTCGGAATTGTTTTTTATTAGCCTAATTCTTTTTCAGTATATTTCTTTTCCTTGTTATACATTGATTTTAGCACTGGAAATACAATATTACTTTTTCTTAACGGTATTTATCGGTTTATTATTTGTACATTTCGGAACACAGTTTTGTCAAAAAGAAAACTGTGCCGGAGATTCCCCCGGCACAGCCTTCTTTATTTCTTATGATCTGCCCTGCGGTCTGTCTCTTTATTCCGCGTAGCTTCCCATTTCTTCTTTGTAGTTTTCCGGTGTTACAACAACTGCGTCAACTGCGGTTTCCATCTCCGGCTCATTGCCTTCGATCATATCAAGAAGAACTTCTACAGAGCCTGCTCCAACCTGATCTGCGGAGAAGTATGCAGATGCTTTCACACAGGTACCGTCTGCACCTTTGTTGTTCCACTCATCTTTTGCCATATAAGCGCCAAGGCCTACTACACATGCGTCTGCATCAAGTCCTGCACTCTCCAGCGCACGTGCCGCACCAATACATCCTTCTTCGTTGGCGCCTGTTACCAGCCATGTCTTGATCTGTGGATTTGCTGTGATAACTGCTGCTGCAGCGGTATTTCCTTTATCGGTTGTTCCGTCATAGTCTGCTTTAAATACGTTTGCTTCCGGGAAATCCGGGCACAGCTCTGTAAATTTATCAAGTTCGCCCTCTGCACGGGGAACACAGCTGGAAACCGTATCCATAGTCATAAGAAGAAGTCCTACATCCTCTTTTCCTACAAGTTCATTTTCATTTGCATAGTTTGCCAGCCATTCGCCGTTTGCAGCGCCAATGTTATAAGCGTCGATTCCTACCCATGGAGCAAGCTTATTTCCTTCTGCATCCTGAAGAGCATCATCTGCTGCTACGATCGGGATTCCAGCTTCTTCTGCTTTGTCAATCGCTGCCTGAGACATTGTCTGATCCGGGATACAGGTTACGATACCGGAAGCCTTGTTTGCAATGGCATTGTCAATCGCTTTCAGATATTCTTCCGGATTCATCTTTGCGTCTACATATACAAATTCTCCGCCTGCTTCTTCGACTGCCTTCTGAGCTGCTGCACCCTCGTCGATAAACCATGTCTGATCGCCGGCTTTATAGATACCATAAACCACCAGTTTATCCTCAGCGCTTACAGTCACTGCACCTCCTGCCAGAACACCTGCTGTCATTGCTGCACATAATGCCACGCTCACCATTTTTCGTTTCATGTTTGTTCCTCCTTGCGTTTTTTCATTTTTATTTCCATCACACAGTTCGTGTGAAAGAGTTCCATTTTTTATTTCACATTTCTCATGCTTGCTTCCAGAAGTTCTTTTTCTCTTCTCTGCTTACGGATATAGTCGGATGTAAGAGCGAACAGAAGAAGGGCTCCTCTTGCCACATACTGCCAGAAAGTAGGCACGTTTACCATAATAAGACCAGTATTGAAAGCCTGGATCAGAATTACTCCGAGTACCGTACCGAACATACTTCCCACACCGCCTGCAAAGGAAACGCCGCCAAGAATAACTGCAGTAATGGCATCAAACTCCAGGTTGATATTGGCTGCCGGCTGTCCGGAATTCATACGGGCTGCAAAAATGATGCCGCCTAAGGAGGTCAGAACACCGATCAGGATAAAGCACAGTGTAATGATTCTCTGTGGGTTCAGTCCGGCAAGACGCGCTGCCTCTGAGCTGCCGCCAATGGCATATACGCTTCTTCCGAATTTTGTTCTTGCAAGAATAAATCCAAAGATCACAAATGCCAGGATCATCAGCCATACAGTGAGAGGAAGTCCCAGGAATCTTGCTTTTCCAAGAGCAATAAAGGTTTTGTTACTGATGGCAATGGGTTTTCCATCACAGATGATATAGGCAAGACCTCTGATCACGGACTGGGTTACCAATGTAGCGATAAAGGCTTCCAGTTTGATCTTATTTACCATCCAGGCATTAAAAAGTCCTACTGTAACGCCTGCAAGTAAAGTGATCACAATAGAAACTCCCGCCGGCATCCCAAAGGAAAGAAGAAGGGCTGCCAGGGTACCGCTGAAGGCTGCCAGAGAGCCTGGGGACAAGTCGTTCTGTCCTGCAATGATCAGATATGTATGACCTACGGCAACGATTCCTACCAGGGATGCTGCCACAAGAAGATTCACCATGTTCTGCCAGGTAAGGAAATTCCTGTTCAGACAGGTAAATAATGCAAATACCACTACAATTGCTCCCAGCAGGATCAGTTTATCTCCGCCGATCAGATTTAACAGTTTATGTTCTTTTTTATTTTTCTGGTTACTCATGTGTATCCTCCCCTATCATTCCAAGCTGCAGCAGCCGGTCTTCTGTCGCCTCTTCTCTCATTACCTCACCGGAAATCCTTAAGGATTTCATAACAATGATCCTGTCTGAAAGACCGATGACCTCCGGAAGCTCGGAGGAGATCAGAATGACTCCCAGCCCCTGTTTTGCAAATTCACAGATCATATTATAGAATTCTGACTTGGCGCCTACGTCAATACCCTTGGTAGGCTCATCCAGTATCAGAACCTTGGGATTGGTGGCAATTCCCCGGGCAACAATACACTTCTGCTGATTACCGCCGGAAAGCTCTACGATTTTTTTGTCCGGAGACGGTGTCTTGACCTTAAAATCACGGATTCCTTTTTCTACCGCTTCCTTTTCCTTTTCAGGATCTATGATCCCTAACCGGTTGGCGTTCTGATCCATCAGTGCAATGTTGATATTTCCGCTGACACTTAAATTGCTCAGAATTCCCTGCATTTTCCGGTCCTCCGGAACCAGGACGATACCATTGTCCATGGCTTCCTTCGGAGAACGGTTTTCGATTTTTTTGCCCTCCAGGAATATCTCTCCTGTCTTCCTCTTATCTGCGCCAATAATTGCCCGCATCACTTCTGTACGGCCTGCACCTACCAGACCGGAGAATCCCAGAACCTCTCCTTTATGAAGAGTAAAGGACACTTCTTTTACATAATCAGAGGAAACATTTCTGACATCAAGAAGAACATCTCCGATTTCCTTTTCGCGATCCAGGTTATTAAAAATGTCTCCCAGATCACGGCCAACCATCATTTTGATCAGCTGCTGCTCCGGCACTTCTTTTGTCACTACCGTATCTATGTAATGTCCGTCCTTAAAGATCGCCACCTTGTCTGCAATCTGCTGGATTTCCTTCATACGATGGGATACATAAATAATGATCTTTCCCTGTTCTTTCAGCTTCTGGATCACTTCAAACAGACAGTCGATCTCCGCGTCACTGAGACTTGCCGTAGGCTCGTCAAAGCAGATTACTTTCAGGTTTTCCCTGCTGTATGCTTTCATGATCTCCACCATCTGCTGGTAGGCAATGCTCAGATCCTTTACCTTGGTGGTCGGCTGGATCGGAAGTCCAAAATCCCGGATGATCTCCGCAGCCATCTTATTCGCCTTGCCTGTATCAATTACACCAAACCTGTTTGACGGCATACGTCCCAGATAAATGTTTTCTGCCACACTCAGTTCCAGAAGGATCTGTCTTTCCTGATAGATCACGCTGATTCCTTCCTGAATTGCCTCATGAGGAGAATGGAAATGTTTCTGGACTCCGTCCAGCAGGTATTCTCCCTTTGTAGGCTGATAATCACCGTTCAGCACCTTCAAAAGTGTGGATTTTCCGGCTCCGTTCTCACCTAAAAATGCCAGGACCTCACCGCCATATGCTTTAAAGCAGATATTGTCCAATGCCTTTACACCCGGGAAATACTTGGAGATACCTTTAAATTCCAATACACTGCTCATATCTCTTTCCTCCCTTGCTTTTCTCTGATATTGATTATAACCTTCCTCTTTTTCTTTTTCATTAGCTTAAATTGCTATGGAGTTTCAAATTCTTGCTATTTTATACGTATTTACGGATTTCTCGCAAGTTATTTCTTCCATACTTGTTATTATACACAAATACCAGACTGTCTTCTTATGTGTTTCGGAAATACCGCCAATATTTATTACATAATTCGGAATTTTTGTTTTCTATTCTTAAGCATTTTGCACATTCCTCCTTGATTTTGAATCGAAATTACGTTATATTTAGTGAAAAAACAAGGAGTATTTATCATGAACATTATTTTTTTGCACCGGTCTGCACAATATACTCTCTTATCTCTCACCTGTAAAGATTCTTTTCAGGTAACGCTTAATTCCATCGGCGCTTCTATCCGTTCTGTCGGATATACAGATTCCGCAGATAAATTTAAAAATATTGCTTTTTCATTTGCCTCTGACTCCGACTATACCGGAAACCCTCTGTATGCAGGCGCTACTCTTGCTCCCTGTGCCGGAAGAATCTCCGGAGGATTGCTTTCTTTACCTGAAAAAAACTATTCCCTTACCAGAAATGAAAAGAACAGGCATTGCCTGCATAGCGGTATTCATAGTGTTTCCTTTATAAACTGGACTCTTGTTTCCATCCGGGAAAAGGATACCAGTGCCGAAGTGCTTTTTCAATGTACTCTTCCGGACGGATGTGACGGTTTTCCGGGGAATCGGACTTTTTCTGTTTCTTACCTGTTAAATGGAGCCCATGAGCTTACAGTCAGATATCGTGCGGTCTCTGATAAAACATCTTATTTTAATATAAGCAATCATTCTTATTTTAATTTATCCGGGAATTTTGAAGAAAGTGTTTATGACCATCTGCTTCAGATCCATGCAGATTCCTATATATATAATGATGATGAATTTATCCCTGAAGGTATTGCTCCTGTAGAAAACAGTCCTTTTGATTTTCGTAAGCCTGTTTCTCTGACCCGGCAAATGAAGGCTTTTCCGGATCATCCCCAGCTTACAGTCAGCCGTGGATATAATCACGCCTTTCTTTTAAATAAAAACAACGAGCTTCCTCAACTGGTCTTTGCCAGCCCTGACAACGCCCAAAAGCTTTTTGTTTCTTCGGATGCTCCCTGCGTAGTTGTATATTCGGGAGGTTTTATCGAAAGCGGGCTCCGTCTTGCCGGAAATCAGATTTCCTGCCCCGACTGTGCTGCCGCCTTTGAATTTCAGGATTATCCTGATGCTCCCGGCAATCACGGATTTCCGTTTCACTATACAGAAGCCGGAAAAGAATGGACAAGATACCTTCGATATACCTTTGTTATTTAGCAGACTCTGATAAAAATACATAAACTCATAAATTTTTTAAAAAATTTCAAAAAAACATTTGACAACTACAATTCTATATGCTATCATATGTTTTGTCGATGAGGGAAACACCTCAGAGAAAACAACAGAACATGCGATAGTGGCGTAGTTGGTAACGCGCGACCTTGCCAAGGTCGAGACCGCGGGTTCGAGCCCCGTCTATCGCTCTTAAGACCAGAACAGTTTTTGTTCTGGTTTTTTTTTATATATGTATCATGGCAAAAATTTTCATTACGGAATCTGTTATCATCCCAGTGTCATAAATGCATATCTGAAAATAAACACGATGGAAATGATCCAGGTCAGAACCTTTACGTCTGATGCTTTTGCAGTAAAAAGCTTAATCAGACAATACATGATCAGTCCAACAGCCACACCGTTTGCGATAGAATAAGTAAATGGCATAAATACCACTGTACAGAATGCAGGAAGGGCGATTGTCATATCGCTGAAATCAATGTCCTTGATATTGCTGAGCATCAGGATTCCCACAAAAATCAGCGCCGGTGCAGTTGCCGCTCCCGGTACGATACCTACGATCGGAGCAAAGATAATAGATGCCAGAAACAGAACTGCTGTGACCAGACTGGTCATTCCGGACTGTTTCGCAGCGCCCATCAAAGTTCCGATAGAGTCAAACATATTTACAAGTGAAAAGCTGATTACCAGCATAACGACTGTCAGAATCGTATCTACAGGATTTTTTCCGGAAAACATTCCGCCAAAGTCCATTTTCAAAAAAGATACTTCTGCAAAATCATGGAATTTCGCACCAATATTCATATCAAATGCAGACAGCTTGGTTACTCCCAGAGGAATTCCTACGATCGTAGCCGCTGCGATACCATATAAAATAGAACCTTTTACATTACGGGAATGAAGTACACCGATTACAATCAGTCCCACCAGAGCAACCAGAGCTCCACAGATCAAGGTTACGTTTCCGTCTTCACTTCTCCACTGGGAAAAATCCACCATGCTGACCAGGGTTGCCTGATTTCCTACTACAAGTCCGGCATTTTTCAGTCCGATGATGGTGATAAACAAGCCTATTCCCGGGGTAATCGCCATCTTTACCGCATCCGGTATAGACCGGATAATCGCTTCTCTCAGCCCTACCGCTGTTATAACAATAAAGAAAATACCGGAAATAAATACAATAACAAGGGCTTCGTTATAAGTATAGCCCATTCCCAGTACAACCGTGTATGCAAAAAATGCATTCAGTCCCATTCCGGGTGCCTGGGCAAAAGGAACCTTCGCATACAGCGCACAAAGAATCGTTCCGATAAAAGCACCGATACATGTTCCGATAAATACACCATTTGAGATTTTCTCTGCCATTGCTGCGTCGCCCATGATCATATATGGGTCTGCAAGAATCTGCGGATTTAAAATCAGAATATATGCAATCGTGATAAAAGTTGTTACACCTGCCAGTATCTCAATCCGCATCGTAGGGCCATTTTTTGAAATTCCAAAAAAACGTTCAAAAAATCCATCCTTTTTTTCCATTACTACATAGTCCTCTCTCTCAAAAAATTTCTGCTGCCTTGTGTTTTTGAATCCTTCTGCTGTTCACAGACAGATCAATTACAAAGCCCGGCCGCGGCTTTTTCAGGGAGGCTGCTCTTTCCTTTAAATCTTTTTGATTCAAATGAGAATTTTCAGACAATAAAAAAAGAGTGACCACACAAGATTATGTAGTCAACTCTTTACGGTAGTTGGTAGAAACACTGGGCCAATCCCCAGCATATACATAATTAGCAGTGCTATATTCAGCTAAAAAATATTTTAGCATAAAAATATTTTTGGTCTATTGATGAAGTCCACAATTTTTTTGCTGTTATTTATGCACTATTACCAATTATTTTCACTCATATTCACTTTTTTATTGATTTTGTATATTTTTTTAATGATGGAACAGTCTGATTCCCGTAAATGCCATTGCCATTCCATACTTATTACAGGTTGCGATCACATCCTCATCTCTAACAGATCCGCCCGGCTGTGCAATATATTTCACACCACTCTTATGGGCTCTTTCAATATTATCACTGAACGGGAAGAACGCATCCGATCCCAGAGTTACCTCGGTAAGCTGATCCAGCCATGCACGTTTTGCCTCTCTTGTAAACACCTCCGGCTTCTCTGTAAAAATCCGTTCCCATGCACCGTCTGCAAGGACATCCATGTATTCCTCGCCAATGTATACGTCAATAGCATTGTCTCTCTCTGCACGGCTGATTCCCTCTTTAAATGGAAGATTCAGAACCTGCGGACTCTGACGGAGAAACCAGTTGTCAGCCTTCTGTCCGGCCAGTCTGGTACAGTGTACACGGGACTGCTGTCCGGCGCCTACACCAATGGCCTGTCCGTCCTTTACAAAGCATACAGAGTTAGACTGTGTATATTTCAGGACGATCAGAGCAATCTTCATATCTCGTTTCGCTTCCTCAGAAAGCGCTTTATTTTCTGTTACCATGTTCGAGATCAGTTCGTCATTGATCTCAAGCTCCTGTCTTCCCTGCTCGAAGGTCACACCAAATACTTCCTTATGCTCTAACGGAGCCGGAACAAAATCCGGATCGATCTGGATCACATTATAATTGCCTTTCTTTTTGGCTTTCAGGATTTCCAGAGCCTCCTCTGTATAGCCAGGCGCGATCACACCATCAGAAACCTCTCTCTTGATCAGAAGAGCGGTGTCCTTATCACATACATCTGAAAGGGAGATAAAATCTCCAAAAGAAGACATACGGTCAGCGCCTCTTGCTCTTGCATACGCACATGCAATCGGAGAAAACTCTTTCCAGTTCATATCATCTACCCAGTAGATCTTTGCAAGTGTTTCGCTGAGAGGAAGCCCTACAGAAGCACCTGCAGGAGAAACATGTTTAAAAGAAGTAGCGGCTGCAAGTCCGGTTGCTTTTTTCAGGTCTCTTACCAGCTGCCATCCGTTAAATGCATCCAGAAAATTGATATATCCCGGTCTGCCGGAAAGCACTTTAATCGGAAGCTCACTTCCGTCATTCATAAAGATCCTGGACGGCTTCTGATTTGGGTTACATCCGTATTTTAACTGTAATTCGTTCATTGCCTGCATCCTCCTTATTTGTTTTTATTTACAATTGCAGTTTCATATTCTCCGGTAGCAATATCAATGTAGCGTACAAAAAGGGAAACCTTATTTTCTTCGTTCAGGCTGTTCCACAGAAGGTCTGTAAACTCCTTCATATCATCCGGAATACTTACCAGCTTAGGCTCTCCTTCAAAGCTCGGAAGCGGATTTCCGTCACATTTATAAGTATGGATAAAGCGTCCTTCTCCTGCTGCTGCTTTTTCATAAGCATAGGTATAACGGAGACATGCATCCGGATTTCCGTTATTGCTTTTCAGAATAGACATTGCATAGCTGTAATTTCCATTTTCAATGTGCATGACACCGGAAATACGAGGTGTATAGTTGGGTCCGTCCGGCTCAAATTCGCGGCATCTTAATGACTGTTCAAAGGTCATCTGTTTATCCATGCCTTCGTAAATGGTATCTGTCTGGTCACCGTTTGTCACAATTGTTTTATTTCCAAGGACACGAACCGGAGCATAAATGATCAGGCTTGGGTCAGTCAGCTTGGATGGGTCAAACGCCTGTGTGCGGATTCCCTCTCCTTCTGTTACAAATACGCGATTTCTGCTGTTCTCGCTTCTTCCCATGATAAAGTAAGCTGCTACTGCTTTTGTTCCATCAGCGGTGCGGCCCAGGATAATTCCTCTTCCCGGATAAGAATTGTTTTTCAGTTCATTTTCCAGTGATATCATTTCCATCGTCTGATCTCCTTTTTCTTGGTAGAAATTCTCTTTTTGTAATAAACATCCTAGCTCTGAAACGCAAACAGACCGCCTGGGTAGTCTGTATCTCAGGCTGCCCAGGCGGTCGGCTAAACACTTACTGCACTCCCCACAGGTAAATCCTGCTTTCCGCCAGTCATACAGTCGTTATTATTAATATATAATACTTCTTTTTATTTTTCAAGAGGAAAAACTCTTTTTATTCATCTACGCTGTAGTTTGGAGCCTCTTTTGTGATATGGATATCATGCGGATGAGACTCTTTTAAGGATGCAGCAGAAATCTTAACGAATTTGCCGGTAGTCTTCAGCGTTTCAATGTTATCTGCACCACAATATCCCATACCTGCACGAAGTCCGCCGATCAGCTGGTAAACGGTATCTTCTACGTGACCCTTATATGCCACACGGCCTTCTACACCTTCCGGAACAAGCTTTTTGGCATTTTCCTGGAAATAACGATCCTTACTTCCGTTTTCCATAGCTGCAATAGAGCCCATTCCACGGTATACCTTATATTTACGTCCCTGATACAGTTCGAAAGTTCCCGGGCTCTCATCACATCCGGCAAACATACTTCCCATCATGCACACATTGGCGCCAGCTGCGATTGCTTTTGTGACATCGCCGGAGTATTTGATACCGCCGTCAGCAATGATCGGGATTCCATAACGGTTTGCCACCTCATAGCAGTCCATCACTGCAGTGATCTGCGGCACACCGATACCTGCTACCACACGGGTTGTACAGATGGATCCAGGTCCGATACCAACCTTTACCGCATCTACACCGGCTTCGATCAGAGCCTTGGTCGCAGCACCTGTCGCAACGTTTCCTGCAATAACCTGAAGATCCGGATACGCTTCTTTCATCTCGCGTACAGCCTTCAGGATATTCTCGGAATGTCCATGCGCAGAATCCACTACGATCACATCTACGCTGGCTTTTACCAGAGCGTCTACACGGGCAAGGACATTGGATGTGATACCAACTGCCGCACCGCAGAGAAGACGTCCCTGCTCATCCTTGGCCGCCATCGGATATTTGATCTGTTTCTCAATATCCTTGATGGTGATCAGTCCTTTTAAATTAAAATCATCGTCTACAATGGGTAATTTTTCTTTACGTGATTTTGCAAGGATCTTCTTAGCTTCTTCCAGAGTGATGCCCTCTTTTGCAGTGATCAGACCCTCAGAGGTCATACATTCTCCGATCTTTTTTGAAAAATCTGTCTCAAATTTCAGATCCCGGTTCGTAATAATACCTACCAGTTTCCTTCCTTCTGTGATCGGCACACCGGAAATACGGAATTTTGCCATCAGATCATTGGCATCTTTCAGAGTATGCTCTGCTGATAAATAAAACGGGTCTGTGATAACACCATTCTCAGAACGTTTTACCTTATCTACTTCATCTGCCTGTGCTTCGATAGACATATTTTTATGAATAATACCGATACCGCCCTGTCTTGCCATGGCGATCGCCATACGATGTTCGGTAACCGTATCCATTCCCGCACTCATAAGCGGAATGTTCAGCTTCACTTTTTTAGTCAGCCAGGTTGTTACATCTACCTGGTTCGGAATCACCTTTGAATACGCAGGAACTAACAGCACATCGTCAAATGTAATGCCTTCACCGATAATTGTACCCATTGTATTTTTTCCTCCCTTGTACGTTGTATGTATGTTTTAAAGTTTGTTTCATAGTGTAGCAAAAAACAAATAAGGTGTCAATCCAAAAAAACTTTGCTGGGTGCTGAATTTTTTATAGCATTTGCCATAGTGTCATCCGGTTCAATGATCACTTTACAGGCAGCTCCCGCATCACGGATGATTACAGCAAATCTCTTATGCTCCGGATTTCCTGAAGAATAATCCAGAATCTTCATCTTCTGATTTCCATTATAATAGTCCATACGATGGGAATTAAGAGGGGCAACCAGATCTGCCTCTGTAATATTCAGAGATTTCACTCTTTTTCTTTTGGATTTTGACATGATCATATCAATGTCCAGTTCTCCATTCACAAACAGATATTCATACTCCAGATCTGTTTTCGGAATGATGAAATAACAGGCGATGCCAAAACCGATTGCCACCAGAAAGATAAGAGGGCTGACAAAAAGTCCTGCTGCAACAGCCACTACTGTAAGAGCAATGAGCCCGTATTTGATCATGGCATCCTTAAATGTGGATTCCTTTTTTACAAGGAATTCCGAGTACAGTTCACTCATAATTCACACTCCTTACGAGACTTCGCTCGTGTTTTTTGATAATAAGGTTATTCTAACACAAAAAGGAATCAACGTCTATGACGCCGATTCCTTTTTTATAAAATATTAATTACATCATGCCCATTCCCGGATTTCCTGCCGGCATTGCAGGAGTCTCTTCCTTAATGTTGGCTACAACAGACTCTGTTGTAAGTAAGGTGGATGCAACACTTGTAGCGTTCTGAAGAGCGCTTCTTGTAACCTTTGCAGGATCCAGAATTCCGGACTCTACCATGTTTACATATTCCTCGTTAAGAGCGTCAAATCCCACGCCAGCCTCAGATTCTCTTACCTTATTGATGATCACAGCGCCTTCCAGTCCTGCGTTTGCAGCAATGTGGAATAACGGAGCTTCCAGAGCTTTCAGGATAATGTTTGCACCTGTCTTCTCATCACCTTCCAGACCAGCTGCAAGCTCTGCAACCTTCTTGGAAGCATGGATATAAGCAGATCCGCCGCCTGCAATGATACCTTCTTCTACAGCTGCTCTTGTAGCTGCAAGAGCATCTTCCAGACGAAGTTTTGCTTCTTTCATTTCTGTCTCTGTTGCTGCACCTACACGGATAACAGCTACGCCGCCTGCCATTTTTGCAAGTCTTTCCTGTAACTTTTCTTTGTCAAACTCAGATGTTGTCTCACCGATCTGTTTACGGATCTGAGCAACACGGTCTGCGATTGCCTGTTTGTCACCGCATCCGTCAACGATAACGGTATTTTCTTTTGCAACCTTAACAGATTTTGCACGACCAAGCTGATCCATGGTAGCTTCTTTCAGATCAAGTCCCAGCTCGTCAGAAATTACCTGACCGCCTGTAAGGATTGCGATATCCTGAAGCATTTCTTTTCTTCTGTCACCATATCCCGGAGCCTTCACAGCAGCAACCTGGAAAGTTCCTCTTAATTTGTTTACGATAAGAGTAGTCAGTGCTTCACCTTCTACATCCTCAGCGATGATAAGAAGTTTTGCGCCTGCCTGAACGATCTGCTCCAGAAGCGGAAGTACTTCCTGGATGTTGCTGATCTTTTTGTCTGTGATCAGGATGTATGGATCTTCCAGATTTGCTTCCATTTTTTCCATATCTGTAGACATGTAAGCGGAGATATATCCACGGTCAAACTGCATACCTTCTACAAGGTCAAGCTCTGTATGCATGGTCTTGGACTCTTCCACTGTGATAACACCGTCTTTGGAAACTTTTTCCATAGCGTCTGCTACCAGCTGTCCAACTTCCTCATCACTTGCAGAGATTGCAGCTACGTTGGCAATCTGTTTTTTGCCGCTGATGGTCTGGCTCATTTCTTTGATTGCAGCTACTGCTGTATCTGTTGCCTTTTTCATTCCCTTACGAAGAATGATCGGGTTCGCGCCTGCTGCCAGGTTTTTCATTCCTTCATGAACCATAGCCTGTGCAAGAACAGTTGCTGTTGTAGTACCGTCACCTGCTACATCGTTTGTCTTGGAAGCAACTTCTTTGATAAGCTGTGCTCCCATGTTTTCAAAGCCATCCTCAAGCTCGATCTCTTTTGCGATAGTAACACCGTCATTTGTGATAAGCGGAGCACCAAAGGATTTATCAAGTACTACGTTTCTTCCTTTCGGTCCGAGTGTTACTCTTACTGTATTTGCAAGCTGATTTACGCCGCTCTCTAATGCAGCTCTTGCTTCTGCGCCAAATTTAATTTCTTTTGCCATGATGAAAATTCCTCCTAAATTATTTTATCATTTACCATGCTGTCAGGAAATCTCTGTTTTATTTAACTACAGCTAAAATATCGTTCTGTTTTACAATGATATACTCTTCGCCGTCAAGTTTTACTTCTGTTCCTGCATATTTGGAATAGATAACCTGATCGCCTGCTGCAACTTCCATTTTTACTTCTTTGCCGTCTACCATTCCGCCAGGTCCTACTGCAATTACCTCAGCCTGCTGTGGTTTTTCCTGTGCCTGTCCCGGAAGTACGATACCGGATTTGGTTGTCTCTTCTGCTTCTAACTGTTTTAATACAACTCTGTCACCTAATGGAACTAATTTCATGATCTATTTCCTCCTTTAAATATCAGTCCTGTCTCGTTGCTAGCACTCATTTCGCTCGAGTGCTAATCACTGTCCTTATATTATTGAATTGTGGTGTTTTCTGCAACTCTTTTTACGGTTGTAAATTAAAATATATTCTTTTTATATCTTTTATTTTCTTTTATTTTCTCTTGTTTTCTTATCTTCTTATTTTTTATATATCAAATTTCTGTTTGGCTGTTCTCTGCATCGTCTGTGGAGAATAAAAAAGCGGACGAATCTACTGCTTTCCTAACAAAAAAACAGAAGCGGTCATCCGCTCCTGTTTCATTTATATCTTATGCTTTTTTGTTTCTCTGTGCTTTGATCTCTTCCAGTTCATCAAAGATCACTTCATTCAGAACTTTAATATAAGTTCCTTTCATTCCGGAAGAACGGGATTCGATCACTCCTGCACTTTCAAATTTACGAAGTGCATTTACGATAACAGATCTGGTGATGCCAACACGATCCGCGATCTTGCTTGCTACGAGGATACCTTCTTCTCCATCCAGCTCGTCAAAAATATGGATGATCGCTTCCAGTTCTGAGAAAGATAAGGTGTTAAACGCTGATTTGACCACCTGCTGTTTTCTGTCTTCTTCTGCATTCTCTTCGTGTACGGCACGCATCATTTCCAGACCCACAACGGTAGTTCCATATTCACTTACAATGATATCCTCAATATCATAAGGCTTATCATTGCGGTACATAAATACAGTTCCCAGACGTTCTCCTGCAATGTCAATAGGATTGATGATTCCCTGACATCTGCTGTCCACATGCTCAAAACCAAGAGTCTGAAGGTTCACGTTTTCCTTTGTTGATAATACGCCTAAAAATCTCTCATTCAGCAAAGTGTCCACATGACCGCCAACCTTGTCCTCGATCAGCTCCGTAATTTCTTCTACACCCGGACATAAACTGACGCCTAACACTTTTCCTTTTTTGCTCAGCACCAGTATATTGGAACTCAGTGTCTCCATCAATACCTGACAAATATCATTGAATACCACTTTGCTGGAGCTGCTGTTGTGCAAAAGTTTATTGATTTTCCTAGTTCTGTCTAACAACTGAACGCTCATACTGGCCTCCTTTTCTTTCTTCTCTCGTATTTTCTGCTCATTTTTCCTGCTGTTTTTATATTACACGTTTTTTTTCAAAATTACAAGACATTTTTATGTTTTTTCGATTTTGCCTGCCTATTCTGAAAATATTTTTAATTGCAAAATATTGTGAAACTTCTTAATTTTCTTTCTGTGGCTTCTGTTCCACATAACCGCAGGTTTCCTGACTGCATACGATCTTGTTTCCTTTTTCTACCATGTAGCTTCCGCATACAGGGCACTTTTTGTCAGAAGGCTTCTGCCAGGACATAAAATCACATTCCGGATTGTCCTCACAGCCATAATACTTACGTCCTTTTTGTGTCTTTTTCAGAACAACATCTTTACCGCATTTCGGACAGGCAACACCAATCTTTTCATAATAAGGCTTCGTGTTCCTGCAGTCCGGAAATCCCGGACAGGCAAGAAATCTTCCATGAGGGCCATATTTGATCACCATATTCCGTCCGCAGAGGTCACAGACAACATCTGTTACTTCATCCTGGATATCTACTTTTTCCAGTTCTTTTTCTGCTGCATCCACATCTTTTTTCAGATCCGGATAAAAGTTTCTCACAACCGTTTTCCACTGAACGGTTCCTGCCTCCACACAGTCAAGCAGACCTTCCATCATAGCGGTAAAGTGAACATCTACAATACTTGGAAAAGCCTGTTTCATAATATTATTTACGACCTCACCAAGCTCTGTCATATAGAGATTTTTCTGTTCTTTTGAAACATAGCGGCGGCTGATGATCGTAGTAATCGTCGGCGCATAGGTACTTGGTCTTCCAATTCCCTGTTCTTCCAGTGCTTTTACAAGAGAAGCCTCTGTATAATGAGCAGGCGGCTGTGTAAAATGCTGTTCCGGCTTCAGTTCCAAAAGTTCTAGCTTCATGCCTTTTTCCAGACTCTGACTTAAAACATTTCCTTTTTTATTGTCTTCATCCTGAACATAAACGGACATAAAGCCGTCAAAAACCACTTTGGAAGCAGCTACGGTAAACACATACTCTCCCGCGCCGATTTTGACAGAAGTCGTCTCATAACGAGCGGCAGCCATTCTGCTGGCTGTAAATCTTTTCCAGATAAGCTGATACAGACGGAACTGATCTCTTGATAATGATTCTTTCAGCATTGCCGGAGTACGTGAAATATCTGTAGGACGGATTGCTTCATGAGCATCCTGGATCTTCTGCTCTTTTTTCACTGTTTTTTCCCCTGCTGCCACATAGGAATCTCCAAACTGCTCTCCAATGTAAGCTCTTGCCGCTTCGTCTGCCTCCTGGGAAATACGAGTAGAATCTGTACGAAGATATGTGATCACACCGACCGTTCCATTTCCCTTGATATCTACACCTTCATAAAGCTGCTGCGCCAGACGCATTGTTTTCTGTGTGGAAAAATTCAAGGTCTTGGCTGCTTCCTGCTGAAGGGTACTGGTCGTAAAAGGAAGGGGCGCATTTTTAATTCGCTCTCCTTTTTTCACTTCATTGATCTCATATTCTGCGTTTTCCAGTTTTTTAAGGATTTCATCAACCTCAGCTTTGTTATGGATAGGAAGCTTTTTATCTGTTCCATAGAATTTCGCCTGAAGATGTTTCTTCTCTCCCTGGATCTTAAATTCCCCATCAAGACTCCAGTATTCCTCCGGAATGAAAGAATTGATCTCCTCCTCACGATCACAGATAATACGTAAAGCGACTGACTGCACGCGTCCCGCACTTAATCCTCTCTTCACCTTTGCCCAGAGAAGAGGGCTGATACTGTAACCTACCATACGGTCCAGCATTCTTCTTGCCTGCTGAGCATCTACCAGATTCATATCCAGTTCTCTTGGTTGCTTGATTGAATTTTTCACTGCAGTTTTGGTGATCTCGTTGAAAGTAATTCTCCGCATTTTCTTTGTATCTTCCTTCAGCGCCTGCATCAAATGCCAGGAAATCGCCTCCCCCTCACGGTCAGGGTCAGTTGCAAGAAAGATCTTATCTGCTTTCTTTGCAGCTTTACGAAGACCTGCCAGAAGTTCGCCTTTTCCACGGATCGTAATATATTTAGGTTCAAAATCGTTTTCTACATCAATCCCAAACTGACTTTTTGGAAAATCTCTTACATGTCCATTCGATGCCTGAACATCATAATTACTCCCCAAGAATTTCTTAATTGTCTTTACTTTCGCAGGTGACTCTACGATCACCAGATATTTCGCCATGCTACCTCTCCTATTTATCATGAAATTAAGTCTGAATTTTTATATAGTAATGTCTGCTGATTTCTCTGACCAGACCCAGAAGGCTCAGTTCCATCAGGATACTTCCTGTCTTTTCTGGTGAAAAGCCGGTTTCCTGTGCCAAAATATCCCTGGATTTTGGTCGTAAATCGAGACAACTATACACCATATTCATATCACTTGCAAGACCTAAGTTCCTTTTTCCTTCTGATTTTATTGTATTTTCATAATTAATTCCCAGCTCCTGTAAAAGTACTTCCGGGGTATAGGCGATGCCTGCTCCATCATAAATCAATTGATGACATCCTCGGCTCAGTTCTTCATTTACCGGTCCCGGCAAAGCAAAAACCAGCTTTCCCTGTTCCAAACCACACTGCGCAGTAATCAGAGAACCGCTTTTTTCTTTGGCTTCTACTACCAGGATCAAATCAGAAAGGCCGGCTATGATTCTGTTTCGTGCAGGAAAATAATAGCTTCGCGGAAGGGTTCCCGGCGGATATTCACTGATGATCCCGCCTTTTTCTCTGAGGATCCTGCTGTAAAGCCCTTTATTTCCTGCCGGATAACAAATATCTGGTCCACTGCCAAGAACTGCCCATGTAGGCATCCCGCCTTCCATTGCACCTTTGTGCCCTTCTGAATCAATTCCTGCCGCCATTCCGCTTATGATCTGAACGCCTGCCTGCGCAAGCGTTCTGGCGTATCGAAAAGCCTGGATCCTTCCGTAGGTACTGCAGGATCTTGCACCTACAATAGATGCAGAAGGCCGGTCCGGCTGTGGAAGGTTTCCTTTTATATATAGTTTCTCCGGCATGCCCTTATAGGGTTTTAGCTTCACCGGATATTCCCGGGAACTTTTTTCTATACATCTGCTCTCTTCTGACCGTGTTCTTTCCATATAAGATACCCTTCCTTTCTTCTGTTTATGATCTTTTTGTGGATCATAGCCAATATTTCTTTTCAAAAGCCCTGTAGGACAAAGCTTCTCCTACGTGCTGTCGTCTGATCAGTTCGGAACCGTCCATATCTGCGATTGTTCGAGCCACCTTCAGTATCCTGTGATAAGCTCTTGCACTGAAACCCATTTGATCAAATGCTTTCTCCAGCAAAAGCTTTGCCTGTGTGTCTGTTCTGCAGTAACTCTCTATTTTCTTTCCCTGAAGCTCTCCGTTAAAGTGGATTTTTTCTTTTTTATAGCGTTCCTGTTGAATCCTGTGGACCTTCTCTACACGTTCCCTTATCACAGCCGAACATTCTCCTTCTTTTCCATTCAGACTGGAAAAGCTCACCTGCTCTGCATCTGCACAAAGATCCAGGCGATCAAGAAGCGGCTGACTCAGTTTATTCAAATAGCCCGTCACCTGTCCAGATGTACACCTGCATTTATTCATATCCGGATAGTAACCACAGGGACATGGATTCATAGCAGCACAAAGAATAAAATCTGCTGGAAAGATATATGTTCCGCTGACTCTTGATATCCGGATCACCCGATCTTCCAATGGCTGTCTCAGAATTTCCAGGCTTCTTCTGGAAAATTCAGGCATCTCATCCAAAAAGAGAACCCCTCTGTGTGCAAGCGTGATCTCCCCCGGCCTGGGATTCCGCCCTCCTCCTGCCATTGCCTGAGCAGAGCTGGTATGGTGAGGACTGCGGAAAGGTCGTCTGCGCACCAGAGGATCAGACGATGACAGAAGTCCTGCAATACTGTAGATTTTTGTAAGTTCCAGACTTTCCTCAAAAGTCAGCGGCGGCATAATGCCTGGTATCCTCCTGGCCACCATAGTTTTACCAGCTCCTGGAGGCCCGATCATCAAGATATTGTGGAACCCGCTGACCGCGATCTCCACTGCCCTTCTTAAGGATTCCTGCCCACGGATGTCACGAAAATCTGTAAGATCTTTTTCCTCACCTTCTATGGTCTGCAACAGCGGTATTTCTTTATAACTGTCCGGATCTTTCAAAAAACAGATCAGTTCCTGAAGGTTTCGGACTCCTATTACCTTCATATCCGGCACCAGTCCGGCTTCCTTCATATTTCCTGCCGGAACGATGCAAAAACGGCATTTTTCTTCTCTGGCACGTATCACAATAGGAAGGATTCCTGGAATCGCATGGATTTCTCCATTTAAACTTAGTTCTCCTGCCATCATTACGCCTTTTAATCTTTCCGGTTCAAAAATCCCCGCAGCAGCAAGCACTGCTGCCGCCACTGGAATGTCAAATCCCGCCCCCTGCTTTTTGATATCTGCAGGAGCAAAATTTACTGTGATCCTCTTTGGAGGCAGTGAGATTTTATTATTTTTTAAGGCTGTCCTTACACGATCCTGGGCTTCTTTTACCTGCGCCGAAGGAAATCCTACCATAGTAAAGGAAGGGAGCCCGTCGCTGACATCTGCCTCTACCTGAACCGGATGAACCTCCATTCCCAGGATCACAGCTGACAATACGGCTGCAAACATTCTTCTCCTTTCTGAAAAACGTCTCCCCGATAAAACGCTTTACCATAAATCACTTTATTTTATTGCATATATGGGATATCTACAGCAGAACAGCTGCAGAAACAGAATATAAAAACAGAGTAATGACCTCTGAATGTCTTTATTATAACTTTCTCCTGGATAAAAAACAAGCTTAAAGCCAAAAAACGGCGGCGTAAATTTACTGTAGGAATTATAGTGGCAGAAACTGCCGGATGTGTTTCAGATATATCAGTTCAATTCAATACCTTTTTATACTATACTTCCTTTGTTTTCTTCTTGCA